>BQMY01000075.1 GCA_022181065.1 Melioribacteraceae bacterium
CGCGAATGGAAACGCCCACAAACTTGTGCGTATGGATGTTAATAACGGTGATACTACCCATATTTATATTGAAGAAGGTTTGCTCAATGACCTTACAACCACGGTTCAGGATGGTGGATATTACATTAACACAGATGGTAATTATGTCTATAATATCGCCTTCAAGGACACCAACGAAACATTTCGGTACACTCTCAGAACCTTCGACCCACAGAATAACTGGGTTCAGGTAGGGCAGGATACTCTGCTTTCCGGCGAAAGTTTTGAAGGATTTTCAAGCTTTTTCTTTGCGGAAAATTATCTGTATGTCCTTGAAAAGAACATCGGTAATTATATGCGCAAGTATGATATGGATACATATCTTCACCTTAATGAATGGGGGCTTAACCGATTCCAGTCAGAAGGTTTCTACTGTATGACTTATGACGCGGAAAACGATGTGTGCTATGGGTTTGTCTATGGCAGTTTGTTCGAAACGAGAGCATCCATTTGGAAGGGAACATACAACGAGGGAAATGGTACATTCAATACACCTGCCATAGGTCCTTCTACAAACTGGAACAGCGCCGGATACGAAATTGATGATGACGGTTCGCTCGCTGAATATAGTGTCGGTCTTGAGGCATTTAATAAAAACTCAAATAGTTGGGAGCCAATTCAGGTTAATACATCTTCCACTTTTGATTTAAGTTTCTTAACCGCGGAAGATTATCCATACGTAAAAATGAATTTTGAATTTATTGATACTTCCAATGGTGATACTGAAATAGTTGAACTGAAAGATGTTCATGTAAAATATGAGTCGATGGCTGAAGTTGTACTTTCCGAAAGTTATATCACGTTTGATCCGGATACATCAATGCAGGGATTTGATGTAAATGTGAATGTTGAAGTAAGGAATGTAGGATACGACAGGGCAGACAGTGTTAAGGTTGACTTTTTCCTCAACAGTTCTGATACAGCTTTCTTCTCAAACCATATTGATCTCGGTCCCGACAGTTCAATAGTTCTGTCCAAAACCGTTGCAACAAATATATTAACCCGCGACAGGTTCCATTCTGTTCAGGCAAGCGGGGTATCGAAATCACCCGAGATGTACACTTTTAACAATCTTGCGGTCGATTCGTTTTTTGTTTCAAGAGATTCAACTCGTCCCGAATTTGAAATAACTTTTGACGGACGAGAAATAATAGATGGTGATCTTATATCATCAAATCCCACCGTTATCATCACCATGGATGATAATAGTCCGTTACCGTTACTTGAAGAGTATTTTACTCTCGAACACACAGTTAACAATCTTAGTACAATCCTGAAATTCCAGGAAGCTGATTCGTTGAGATACGACTATACCCCTTATCCAAATTCCCGTGCAACCATAACATGGACACCGGAACTGGGTGATGGTAATCACAGGCTCGATATATTTGCGAGCGATGCTTCCTCAAATCCTTTCAGTAATACAGGATATAGTGTATCTTTCAGGGTCGATACTGAGAATAATGTTGAGGATATTTATAATTATCCTAATCCGTTCACTAATGATACCTGGTTTACATTTACTCTTACAGGAAATGATTTACCTGAAGAGATGCGTATCAAAGTTTTCACCATTGCCGGAAGATTGATCAGAGAAATTGATGTTCCGGTAGAAACCCTTGATATTAAACTTCTTAACAAAGTTTACTGGGATGGCAGGGATGAGGATGGTTCGGATATTGCGAATGGCGTTTATCTCTATAAGCTTATTGCAAAATATCCTGACAGAACTGTTTCAGATATCTTTAAAATGGCGAGAGTAAGGTAAAATAAGGTTTAAAAACCTGAGATTTTTGAAAAATCCGGTTGTTGATTTTCACGTCTCCCAAGCCTCAGGCGCTGGAGGGCTTTGTCAACAAACTGAGGTTAAAAACCTTTTAAATTTGTTTAAACTCCCGATTGAATTATCATTCGGGAGATTTGTATTTAAGTTAATTTTTTATTCAAATAACGGGATTGTTTTCATTCGGGTAATGGACTGTTTCTATTGCAAATAATCTTTAGTCTTGACCTCTCATAACATTCAGAATACGCCCGGTACGTTTTAGGTATAATTTTATGGTTTTTGAATTATTTTTCTTCTTTTTATGAGAAATAATTCTTGCAGAATATTGCCTCGTTACTATTTTTTGATAATCTTTGTATAATAATAAAAAATGGTACACGCTATAATGGACGCAAGTATTAAAATAAAATTCACTCCGGATACCAGGTTTAACCACCTGTTGTTGCGTCCCTGCCCCGACCACTAACTTATACCCTCTTGTTACATTAATTCAATATCCTTTAATATTTAATAATTAAAGTGGAGTAAATTTATGTGCGGTATTGTTGGATATATCGGTCAAAAAAATTGTGTTCCTATTCTTATAGAAGGTCTGAAAAGACTCGAATACCGGGGTTATGACTCAGCCGGTCTCGGTGTGCATACATCAAATAATATCGATGTTGTTAAAACCAAAGGTAAAGTAGCAACGTTAGAAAAAGCCGCTTCAGAAGTAAAACTTAAGGGCAAGATTGGTATCGGGCACACCAGATGGGCTACTCACGGTGAACCGAATCAGGTAAACGCTCATCCACACAGCAACGATGATTTCAGTATTTCACTTATCCATAACGGAATAATTGAAAACTATGCCGCACTTAAAAAAGGACTTATAAAAAAAGGTTATGTATTCAAGAGTGATACCGATTCTGAAGTTATCGTAAATCTGATTGACAGTTTCATAAAGTTGAATCATACTCTGTTCGAATCTGTTCGCTCAGCGCTTAACCTCGTTGAAGGCACTTACGGAATTGCTGTACTCTATAATAAAGAACCCGACAAAATTATAGTTGCTCGTAAAGGCTCGCCTCTTGTTATTGGTATTGGCGATGGTGAGCATTTTATTGCGTCCGACGTAAACGCTCTCATTACTCATACATCTCAGGTAGTTTATCTTGAAGATGATGAAATTGCCGAAATTTATGCCGATAGATTTGTGGCGCGTACTATTACTGATGAAGAAGCAATTAAGATTGTGCATGAAATTGATATGTCACCTGAAGAAATAACTAAAGGCGGCTATGATCATTACATGCTCAAGGAAATTATGGAGCAGCCCGAATCAATCGCGAATTCCTTCAGGGGAAGATTACTGCACGAAGAGGGTCTTGTAAAACTGGGTGGTCTTGTAGATATAGAAGATGAATTTGCCGAAAGTGAAAGAATCATCATTACGGCTTGTGGTACTTCGTGGCACTCCGGTTTGGTTGGTGAATATATGTTTGAACAATTTGCCGAAATTCCAACTGAAGTTGACTATGCCTCCGAATTTCGTTATCGCAACCCGATCGTACGCCAAACCGATTCAATGCTCTTTATCTCACAATCGGGAGAAACCGCGGATACTCTTGCAGCTATGAGAGAAGCAAAAAGAAGAGGCGCCCTTTGCCTTGGTGTTTGTAATGTTGTGGGTAGCTCTATCGCTAGAGAAAGCCACGCCGGTTCTTATATCCATGCAGGTCCCGAAATTGGTGTTGCCTCAACAAAAGCATTCACATCTCAGCTCGTAGTACTTGCGTTAATGTCTGTATTTATTGGTCGTAAAAAACATATGAGTATCATCGACGGTCAGAAAATATTGAAAGAGATGGAAAAGATTCCCGGTAAAGTTGAACAGATACTCAAACTCAATGACCATATTGAAGCAATTGCTGAAAAGTTTGTAAACGCGAATAATTTCCTGTATCTGGGAAGGGGATATAACTTCCCGGTTGCCCTTGAAGGAGCGTTAAAACTGAAAGAAATTTCATACATACACGCGGAAGGTTATCCCGCCGCGGAGATGAAACATGGACCAATTGCGCTCATCGACGAAAATATGCCTGTAGTATTTCTTGCTCCACAAGATTCGGTATATGATAAAGTAATCAGCAATATTGAGGAAGTAAAAGCACGAAAAGGAAAAATTATTGCTGTAGCCAGTGAAAATGATGATAAAATCGATTCATTGGTTGACTACACAATTAAAATTCCTGAAACAATAAGAATGTTAATGCCGATATTGAACGTAATACCGTTACAACTATTGGCTTACCATATAGCAGTCAAAAAAGGGCTTGATGTTGATCAGCCCCGTAATTTGGCGAAATCAGTAACAGTTGAATAATTGGGAGTTATAATATGTCAAGGAAAAATGTTCTTATCATGGGTGCGGCAGGTCGCGATTTTCATAATTTTAATGTTTTCTATCGCGACAACGAAGACTACAACGTTGTAGCATTCACCGCAACACAGATTCCGAATATCGATGGCAGAGTTTATCCTGCGGAATTGGCGGGTAAATTATATCCGAACGGAATTAAGATTTATGATGAGAAAGATGTTGAAAAACTTATTAAAGAATTTGACGTACATGAAGTTGTATTTTCATACTCTGATGTACCTTTTAATTATGTTATGACCAAAGCTTCAATCGCTAATGCCGCCGGTGTTTCTTTCCGTCTGTTGGGAGGCGCTGAAACCCAAATAGCATCAAGCAAACCGGTAGTTTCTGTTCTTGCTGTAAGAACTGGCTGCGGTAAATCACAGACATCAAGAAAAATTGTAAGATTGTTAAGAGAAGCCGGTAAAAAGGTTGTTGCGATTCGTCACCCCATGCCTTACGGTGATCTGGTAAAACAGAAAGTACAACGTTTTGCTACTCTTGAAGACCTTAAAACTCATGAATGTACTATCGAAGAAATCGAAGAGTACGAACCACATATAGCACTTGGCGGAATTATATACGCCGGTGTTGATTATGAAGCAATTCTTCGTGAAGCTGAAAAAGAAGCTGATGTTATCCTTTGGGATGGCGGTAACAACGATATGTCATTTTACAAAGCTGACGTTACTTTCACAGTGGTTGATCCTCACAGACCGGGTCACGAAATGACATACTATCCCGGAAATACTTCTCTCCGTATGGCTGACGCTGCGGTTGTTAATAAAATAGATTCCGCGGACGCGAAAGATATTCTCACAGTTCTTGATAACATCAAAAAAGTTGCGCCTAACGCTACCATCATCGAAGGAGCGTCTCCGCTTAAAGTTGATGATCCATCAATTATTCGCGGTAAAAAAGTTCTTGTTGTTGAAGATGGTCCTACACTAACTCATGGTGAGATGAAATATGGCGCGGGAACAGTCGCCGCACAGAAACTTGGCGCTGCTGAATTAGTTGATCCTCGTCCTTACACCGTAAAATCAATCACCGAAACTTATGAAAAATATCCAAACATCGGTGTACTTCTTCCTGCAATGGGTTACGGCGAACAGCAGATGAAAGACCTCGAGGATACCATCAATGCCACAGAATGCGACTCTGTTGTTATTGGTACCCCGATCGACCTTGGCAGAATATTGAAAATCAACAAACCTTCTACCAGGGTAATGTATGAACTACAGGAAATTGGCGATATCACTTTGGAAACCGTATTGAAGGAAAAAGGAATATTATGAGAGAGATTGCTGTAGTTGCTTTTGGTGGTAACGCGCTTCAGAAAGGAAATGAAGGCGGCTCCATTGAACAGCAGGAACAGGTGGTCTATGAGACGTGTGAGAATTTACTTGAGTTGATTAAAAAGGATGTCGGTTTAATTATTACACATGGAAATGGTCCCCAGGTTGGGACCATTCTCCTGCAAAATGAAGCCGGCTACGAACTTTATAAATTACCCAAAAAACCTATTGATGTGGCAGTTGCCGATTCACAGGGCTGGATTGGGTATATGATAGACAGACAGTTACGGAATGTTCTTAACGACAATGGCATCAAGAAAGATGTGGTTGCTCTTGTTACTCAGGTTCTCGTCGATAGAAATGACCCCGCTTTTGAAAAACCGACTAAACCTGTTGGACGTTTTTTTGTGAAGGAAGAGGCTGACCTTTTGGCGAAAGCCAATGGTTGGCAGTTTGTGGAGGATGCCAGAAAAAGAGGATGGCGCAGAGTTGTACCTTCTCCCAAACCAATGGAAATTGAAAATAAAGATTTGGTTAAAAGCCTCGCTGAACAGGGATATATTGTTATTACTTGTGGTGGCGGCGGAATCCCGGTATTCAGGCATGAGAATAATTATCTCGAGGCAATTGAGGCTGTAATCGATAAAGATCTCGCTTCATCTCTTCTTGCCCGTGAGATTGACGCTACCAATTTCTATATACTTACAGATGTTGAAAAAGCGTATATCAACTTTAATAAACCGGAACAAAAAGCACTCGATGCGATCACACCTGAAGAAGCAAAAAGCTATCTTGAAAATGGTGAGTTTGGTGCCGGAAGTATGGGTCCGAAAGTTCAGGCGGCTTTATCTTTCACCGAAGAATCTGGTCACGAAGCGATCATTACCAGTTCTGACCAACTAAAATTTGAAAATTGCGGAACGCGAATAAGAGTTAAATAACAATAAATAAGCAGGAGTTGATTAAATGGCAGTAAATATGAAAGGTAAATCGCTGATCTCCATCAACGATCTTACATTAGAAGAAATTTATCAGATTTTTGACTTAAGTCAGAGCTTGAAATTAAAGAAACTGAGTGACGAACCCCACCCGGTTTTGGCAGGTAAAACACTTGGTATGATTTTCTCTAAACCTTCTACCCGTACAAGGATTTCTTTCCAGGTTGGTATTTATCATCTTGGTGGTACCGGAATGTATTTCGGTCCGAACGATCTGCAGCTTGGTAAAAGTGAAAATGTAAGCGATACAGCAAAGGTGCTTTCACGTTATCTTGACGGTATCATGATTCGTACGTTCTCGCATCAGGATGTAATCGACCTAGCCAAATATGGTTCAATTCCGGTTATCAACGGATTGACTGATCTGCTTCATCCATGTCAGGTACTTACAGACCTTTTCACAGTTCTTGAGAAAAAACGTACCTTGCGCGGACTTAAAATGGCTTATCTCGGTGACGGTAATAACATGGCTCACTCATTGTTGCACGGTTGTTCAAAAGTAGGTATGGATCTTACTCTTGCGACTCCATCAAATTATAAACCTGTCGCTGAAATTGTAAATAACGCAAAAGAAAACGCCAAATACATGGGTAGCAAAATTGAAATTCTCGAAGACCCTGTGGAAGCGGTTAAAGACGCTGATATCATATATACAGACGTTTGGGCGTCAATGGGTCAAGAGAGTGAAGCTCAGGAAAGAAGAAACTACTTCATGAAATATCAGGTTAATCCCGAATTGGTTAAAAATGCCAAGGACGATTACATTTTCATGCATTGTCTTCCGGCTCACCGTGGTGATGAAGTTGTTAACGAAGTTGCCGATAGCGATAATTCTGTTATTTTCGACGAGGCAGAAAACAGATTGCACGTCCAGAAAGCTGTTATGGCTTTGGTGATGTAGTTTTCCCCAAAAAATTGTAAAAGAACCCATCCTGAATCCTTCCCTTTGGCAAAGGGAAGGACTTTTTTTGCCCTGAAATAAAATCAACAAATCTTGATAATCCATCAATTTGTTTTTTCATGCCCTTCGCCACAGCGAATGATCCGGCATATGGTATTCATGGAATTGATTGCCACCACACCTCCTTAACAGGTATCCTTAATAAAATAATATTTGTTGGACACACGTACAAAACCAATGCATCTTTGTGTCAATTCTCGTCTAATTCCCAATAGTTTATTGGTACAGTGAAAAAACTTACTGGATGCCTGCCTTCGCAGGCATGACACAATGTCTGGGGATGAGGTCAGAAGATTTGATTACAAATCAGCTGCTCGACGTTTAAACGAAAAAAGCCCGACTCACAAAGAATCAGGCTTTTATTCGAGCTGGTGAACGGACCACGAAAACGTGGCAGGCTCGAACCCTCCCGATTCTATCGGGATGATTACAAATCAGCTGCTCGACGTTTAACGAAAAAAGCCCGACTCACAAAGAATCAGGCTTTATTTTGAGCTGGTGAACGGACCACGAAAACGTGACAGGCTCGAACCTCGGGCTGTCTAAAAAGGTAAGCAGTCACTTGCAAGAACATCTCCGTCATTGTCCCCCAGAAAAATCGAGAGGCATTCAGTTTTTGTTTTTCGTTTTTTACTGAATCTTTACAATCATAGAATAAAGATCATAGTAGGTGGGCACACGTATAAAACCAATGCACCTTTATTTCAATTCTCGTCTAATTCCCAATAGTATTGGTACAGTGAAAAAACTTACTGGATGCCTGCCTTCGCAGGCATGACACAATGTCTGGGGATGAGGTCAGAAGATTTGATTACAAATCAGCTGCTCGATGTTTAAACGAAAAAAGCCCGACTCACAAAGAATCAGGCTTTTACTTGAGCTGGTGAACGGACTCGAACCTCCCGATTCTATCGGGATGATTACAGATCAGCTGCTCGTGCTTAAACGAAAAAAGCCTGACTCACAAAGAATCAGGCTTTTACTTGAGCTGGTGAACGGACTCGAACCCTCCCGATTCTATCGGGATGATTACAAATCAGCTGCTCGATGTTTAAACGAAAAAAGCCCGACTCACAAAGAATCAGGCTTTTAATTGAGCTGGTGAACGGACTCGAACCCTCCCGATTCTATCGGGATGATTACAAATCAGCTGCTCGATGTTTAAACGAAAAAAGCCTGACTCACAAAGAATCAGGCTTTTACTTGAGCTGGTGAACGGACTCGAACCGCCGACCGGCTGATTACAAATCAGCTGCTCTACCAACTGAGCTACACCAGCAAAATTTAGATTTCTAATCTAAAGTATTCTCAAACTGAAAGCAAGGATATAGTTAAAAAAATTACGTTTTTTATTTATTTTTTTCGGCTATATATTGGAGTGTAAAACCTTGTAATTAATCCCGGTAATATATGTTCCGAATTTTAGCTGTATTTACAATATTTAATAAGCTCTTGCTATCCCTTTTAACTGCTCAGAGTATAGGTGAGTATGTATCCCACGAGCAGTATGATAAACTATTCAGGATTTACTCCTCCAATTATAAGGTCGATTTATATTTCTATACAGAATCTATTGCTCAGGTGAGATTTTATGATGAAGCAAACTATATATTTCAACCCAGTTATACTGTAATTGCTGATGGCAATCTGCCGGTTAGTATAAATGTTGAGGATACGGCGGACGAATTAATCATATCAACCGATTCGCTAAGAGTTGTGCTTAATAAAAATCCAATGCGTTTTAGATACGAAGATAATCAGGGTAATCTGCTTCTGGGCGCAACTGAAGACTCAGGACAAGGTTTGGGAGTAGTGAATAACAAAAAGTATGTCAGGTTCCAAAAACCAAATGGTATTGGTTTTTACGGTACCGGGGAAAGAGGGATGGAACTTAATCTCGACGGGTTTGGATTTAACCTTTATAATACACAAGCCTTTGGTTATTTCAATCCCCCTGAAACAATGGCGGCAAATATACCTTTCTATACCACCACCGGCGGATATGCAATGTTTTTCGATAATGAATATCCCGCATATCTTGCTTTTGGTAAAGAAAACGAAATGATCTCCTATGATACTGAACATGGTCGAATAAACTATTTTATGATCTACGGTTCCACCATGTTTGAACAACTGAAAAAATATACCTGGCTTACCGGACGACAACCATTACCCCCCAAATGGGCATTCGGATACATACAGTCGAAATACGGTTATCGTAACGCTTCCGAGGCGAGATCAATAGTTAATACTTTCCGGGCGAAAAAGATACCTCTCGATGTATTGATCCTGGATCTTTACTGGTTCAATCACATGGGTGACATCAGTTGGAACACCTCCGCGTTCCCTGATCCGCAAGGTATGATGGCTGAATTCAGGGAGAAGGGAGTCAAAACAGTAGTAATATCGGAACCATACATTACAGAGTATTCAGTAAATTACAATCAGGCTGCAAGCAACGGATATCTTGCCAAAAATGAAGCCGGAAATCCCTTCACGCTCGGTGGATGGTGGTCGTGCGGATGCAATGCCGGATTACTTGATATTACCAATCCCGATGCCGCTGACTGGTGGTGGAGTAAGCATCCTTTGTATATGGGGGACAATCTGGCGGGTTTCTGGACAGATTTGGGCGAACCGGAATCTCATCCCTGGGAAATGGTGCATCATCTCGGACCTGCCAATAAAGTGCACAACCTCTATAATTTATTCTGGGCAAAATTGATGTTCGATAAATATCCCGAAGCCAGACCAAACGAACGTATCTTCAACCTGACACGTGCGGGTTTTGCGGGAATCCAGCGTTATGGCGCGCTTACCTGGTCAGGAGATGTTGGAATGGGCTACACTCCTTTTGAGGCGCAGGTACCTATTATGCTGAACTCCGGTCTCGCCGGTCTGGGATATGAACATAGTGATCTTGGTGGTTTCTGCTGTGGGAATAGTGACGCAAATCTTTACAAACAGTGGGTTCAATTTGGTGTTTTTAGTCCGATAATGAGAACTCACGGTCAGGAAGCCTACCCACAGGAACCATGGGAATATGGAAGCGCGATTGAAAATAACCTGAAATACTATATCGAGCTAAGATATCAGCTTTTCCCTTATCTTTACACGCTCGCGCATGAAAACAGTTTATCAGGTAAACCACTTGCTATGCCTTACATTATGTACAATGAAGCAAATCAGAGTTTATTGAATGAATATTCGGGATATTTTCTGGGGAGCAATATAGCTGTGCTTCCTAACACTTCAGAACATTCAGAAACCAAATATTTGCCTGAAGGGAAATGGCTTTACTACTTCCGTACGGGTAATATTATCATTCCTCGTGTAAGAAACGGGGGATACCTTACAGCAGGAGGATCAGGAGCAGATATTAACTACTACTATAAAGCCGGAAGTATTACACCCATGATGCCCGAATCTCAGAATCTTGATGATACTCCTTCCAACATCTTAAATTTACTGATTGTGAATCATGAATCTGAAGATGCTCACTTCCGTCTTTATGAGGATGATGGAATCACTCTGGAGTACGAAAACGGGCACTATTCATATACAGATATTACTGCTTCGGCTGTTGGTGCAGATAAAAAATCGCAACTTATCACAATAGAAAATGACGGAATCCAATTTTCGGGAAAACCCGAAAACAGAACAATAAATATTGAAACAAGAATCTCACCATACCCAAAGCCAAATCGGGTAACAATAAATGGGTATGAACTGCAGAAATACCAGTCAAAAGAACTTCTCGATCAGGCTGTTCAGGGTTATTATGCAGATTCATCGGGGATTTATGGTGTTTACGTTAAGTTGTATGGGTCTGCGGAAGACCAGTATAGTGTTGTTATCGATTATGATCAGACCACAAGTTTGGCACATGTACCTTTATATACTTTCAGTCTCGGTCAAAACTATCCCAATCCGTTCAACCCGTCAACCTTTATCCCATATAGCGTTAACAGGGAAGGGAGAGTAACTCTTGCTCTATTTAATATATTGGGTGAAAAGGTTAAAACCCTCGTGAATGAGGTGAAGAGTCCCGGTGAGTACTCCGTAAAACTTGACGCGTCAGGATTATCCAGTGGAATATATCTCTATCGTCTTGAATCCGGAGGAAAGATCATTTCAAGAAAGCTTACCATATTGAAGTAATTTACTTCAATCCCTCTATCTAAAAAATCTTCTTGACAAAAGAGATTGCTAGTGTTATTTTAATATGTGACTAAAAGGTAACATGATTTTGAAAGAAAATAAAACATTCAAAGCTTTAAGTGATTCTGGCAGAAGAAAGATGCTTGATATAATTAAGGATACTCCGGGGATCAACGTTAATGAGCTTGCCGATAATTTCGATTACTCCCGATTCGCTGTGATGAAACACATCAAAATATTAGAGGATGCCGGACTTGTAGTACCGCAGAAAGATGGTAAAAATAAAAAACTTTTTATCAACGCGGTTCCGATACAAATGATATATGATCGCTGGATATCTAAATACAGCGCTTATTGGGCTACAAAACTTAACTCAATAAAATACAAATTAGAACAGGAGGAGAACATGAGTTCTTCCGATATAAAACAGGTTTACGTAACCTATATAAAAAGTACAAAAGAAAAAGTGTGGAATTCTCTCACTGATGGCAGTATCACCGAGCAATACTATTTCGGTACAAAAATAGAATCCGATTTCAAGCCGGGTAGCAAAATTGAGTATGTTGGGATCGATAAAGACGGGAATAAGTACGTACCTGTATATGGAAAAGTGATTGAATTTTTACCAATGGAGAAATTTTCACATACATTTTTAATGCTTGGTTCTGACGAACCGGAAACCTTAGCCGAATATACCATTGAAGAGGATAACGGATTAATCAAGCTAACACTTGTCCACAGCGGTTTTACTGCCGGGAGTAAACTTTACAGTGATGTTGGCGGGGGATGGCCTCGTATATTCTCAGGACTCAAAACTCTTCTCGAAACGGGTAAACCAATGTAATCAATGAAAGCGCGAATGGAATTGAACAAGTCGCAAACTCTTCAACGCAGATAAAACTATTGGGCGATGACCTGAAGGAGATGATTTCGAGATTTGTTCTGGAAAATGGAAGATCAAATCAAATCCTAACCGGGATGGATTATAAACAGCTCAATTGATCAAAAGCAGATCTAAGCACCTTATATACAAAGCCTCCCGATTCGGGAGGCTTCTGTATTATCGTGTAAGTTTTCTGTATTTGATCCTTTGAGGAATATCGGCATCTTTTCCGAGTCGTTCACGTCTGTTTTCCTGATAATCAGAGAAGTTACCCTCGAACCACACTACATTACTGTTGCCTTCAAACGCGAGGATGTGTGTGCATAACCTGTCGAGGAACCATCTGTCATGCGATATCACGATCGCGCAACCGGCAAAGTTGAGTAAACCTTCTTCGAGAGCACGCATAGTGTTTACATCAAGATCGTTGGTTGGCTCATCCAGCAGGATTACATTCGCGCCCGATTTTAACATCATCGCAAGGTGCACTCTGTTCCTTTCACCACCGGAGAGGGTACCAACTTTCTTCTGCTGATCGCCGCCGCTGAAGTTAAACTGACCCACATACGCGCGTGAGTTAACTTCACGCTTGCCGAGTGATATAACTTCATTTCCACCGCTTATCTGCTCCCAAACGGATTTATCCGCCTGTAAAGATTCACGACTTTGATCCAGATAGCCAAGCTCGACTGTTTCACCAATGGTAAAATTACCTTTATCGGCTTGTTCCTGTCCGGTGATCATCCTGAACAAAGTAGTTTTACCCGCGCCGTTCGGACCAATAACACCAACTATGCCTCCGGGAGGTAATTTGAAATTCAGGTTATCAAACAAAAGTCTTTCACCATATGCTTTCGCGACATTCTCCGCGTCGATCACTACGTTGCCAAGACGGGGCCCGGCGGGAATGTAAAGCTCCAAATCTTTTCGTACCTTTTCGTTTTCTTCTTTAAGCATACTTTCATAGGCGTTAATACGACTTTTGGATTTTGCGTGTCTGCCACGAGGTGACATACGTATCCATTCAAGCTCACGCTGCAATGTTTTTTGGCGATCAGATTCACGTTTTTCTTCCAATGCGAGTCGCTGCTGTTTCTGCTCCAGCCATGAGGAGTAATTACCTTTCCACGGAATACCTTCACCGCGATCGAGTTCGAGAATCCAGCCGGCAACGTTATCGAGGAAGTAGCGGTCGTGAGTCACCGCGATAATAGTTCCGGGGAATCGATTAAGTTCAGCTTCAAGCCATAATACTGTTTCAGCGTCAAGATGGTTTGTAGGCTCATCAAGAAGCAGGATATCTGGTTTTTCGAGCAAAAGGCGGCACAACGCTACACGTCTCTTCTCGCCACCTGAGAGTACATTCACCGAAGTATCGCCTGGAGGACAGTTGAGCGCGTCCATTGCCATCTGCAATCTGGAATCGATATCCCACGCGTCGGCAGCGTCAAGTTTATCCTGAACTTTACCCTGGCGTTCGAGGAGCGCTTCCATTTCGTCGCCGGTCATTTCCTCAGCGAACTTCGCGTTTATTTCGTCATATTCCCGCAGTAAATCGATGGTTTCACGAACGGCTTCCTCTACAATTTCGCGCACAGTTTTGGTTTCGTCAAGTTGGGGTTCCTGTTCGAGGTAACCAATTGTATAACCGGGGGATACAGCGGTTTCGCCATTAAAATCTTTATCAACTCCGGCAAGAATTTTTAGTAATGTACTCTTACCGGAACCATTTAACCCCAAAACACCAATTTTCGCGCCGTAGAAATACGAAAGATAGATATCTTTCAATATCGGCTTTTTATTGTAAAATTTACTCACTCCTATCATGGAGTAAATTACTTTGTTTGCTTCAGCGCTCATATAATCCTTTTTATTTTGCTAATTCGAAAGATCAATGTTAATTACAAATAATTTAAGTCACTAAAATAAGTCATATTCCATTACTATTCGAATACCTTTTTCAACTCCCCACACATATTTTGTCATAACTGAAAATTGTTCAAGCATTCGCGCTCCAAATCCAATGGAATAAATCATCCCGTTCCGGTTGGAAGTAAAACGTTTATCTCCAACCATAGAGTGATCTTGCTGGATATTGTATCCGATACTAAAATAATTAAAGAACATACGTCCGAGTATCGGACTATTTTTGCTTTCAAATCCGAATTCAAATCTGGAGTGTGAATCAAGATTTTCGGTGTAACCCCAGTTATTACCTAGGAAATAACTGCCGTAAAGTCGCCAGATTACCTTGCGATTATTAAAAGTATAAACTTCAGGTGAAATTGTTGCGCCAATACTTTCGTTAGTTTTGCCTAACTGATATCCGCTTCCGATGGTAATATTTTGTGCTATTGCGAAGGAGGAGAAAATTAAGATTATCAATAGCTTCTTCATATTTGCTCCCGTTATTATTAGTGGTTAGGGCAACAATATATATTAAACTAATTTAATAAGAAATCGAAATATTTATTCTTCTCCTTTTATTGGCTCCCACAATTCAACCTTATTACCATCCGGATCGATAAACCATCCGAATCTGCCATACTCAAATTCCTGAACCTCTCCTGAAAGTTCCGCGCCGCCATCCTGCACCTGTTTTAGCACCTCATCAAGATCATCGACTACCAGATTAAACATAAAGATTTGGTCGGAAGGCTCAAAATAGTTGGTGTCATCGGGAAAAGGGGAGAAAACTGTTAGAGAGTTTTCCGGCATATTTACAGGCAAAAAGTTGACCGTTCCATATTCGGTTTTTTCTATGTGAAGATATTTGCTGTACCATGCTATCAATTTTTGAGGATCTTTCGATTTGAAAAATACTCCTCCTACACCTAGTGCTTTTCCCATATTTATCCTTTCAGAAATTTAGTTTTGAATTGATAGATACCACCGATTGTTTTGGCATCGACAATCACACCTGCCGCAATCATTTTATCGATTTCCTCAATGGTATATTCGTGGATTTCCATTCCTTCCTCGCCTTCTTCCCGTTTATAATCTCCCTTTATAAGTCCGGTCGCGACAAACATGTAGAGCTTCTCTGTGCAGAATCCTGGTGAAGTAAAAATTTCACCAAGTCGTTCGATTTTTGCTACAGAATATCCGGTCTCTTCCTTTAGTTCGCGTTCGGCGCAAACAGCGGGGTCTTCATTTGGTTCAAGTTTTCCTGCGGGAAGTTCGAGCAGTAACTGCTGCAGCGGATACCGGAATTGTTTCACCAGCACAATTTTTCCTTCTTCGGTTACCGATACTATAACAGCACCACCGGGGTGAACAGCCACCTGACGAATTCCTTTGTTTCCTGTTTTTGTGTATGTTATTTCATCAACTTTGAGATCAAAAACTTTTCCCTGATAAAGAATAACACTTTTATCAACTTCATAGCTCATAATAATTCCTGTATGGTAAAAAAAAGAGAGGATAACCTCTCTCATTCTGTAGACAAAGTCTTTTCGTTTCTTGGTCCTCCTTTGAAGGAGGTGGATTTCGACACCAGTCGAAAGACGGAGGATGATTTATTTTACTTTTTTCATGACTATTTGTCATCCCCATTCCGATTGTCATCGGGATTTCCCCCTTCGGACTTGTGCGCCTCAGGCGTAAGGGGGACTTGGAAATAAACAATAAGGTTTTTCAAAAACTCAAAGAGGATAACCTCTCTTAAATTTAATTCTCGTAATATGGAATAAGTTCGCTTCCGAGATATTTGAGTACTGCGGTAATCACTCCCAGATCATCGAGGTATCCGATCAATGGCGCGATATCGGGAATTGTATCAATAGGAGCAATAAAATAGACCAGCGCCCCGACTACAATTGATTTCCTGTACCATTGCACATTAGAATCGATCATGTACTTAAAGAGAGCAAAAATATCTTTTGCGAAACTAATTTTTTTCCCTACTCGTTCCACCTTCTCCCAAAGACGTTCCTCAACATATTCCTTTTTTTCATTTACGCTTTTTTCGTCGTTCAGGTCAGATGTTAATTCATCCACATCGTAGTTAGTATAATCTTTATGGTCTTCCGACATTTTCGCCTCCGTGATTTACGCTTGAATTAAAAATAATATAACAAAAATATTACACAATAGCCGATTTACAATGAACCGAGAAAAACCCGGTATTTCAATTTTGAGTCCCCCAACTTTAAGTCGTATATATTTGAAGGGGAAAATTTCATCTCTATCCGTGGTTTTATTTCGGAGGATGAAATAAAATAGTAGAAGTAAAATAATTCATCCTCCGTCTTCCGACTTTAGTCGGAATCCACCTCCTTCAAAAGGAGGACTTTAAAACCGTGACATTTTTTCATTAGTCTCTATTTACCAATTATTTTCTATAAACTTCGAGCCAGTCGTAAACCGTATTCCACCATAATTTTGCGTTTTGAGGTTTTACAACAAAGTGATACTCATCAGGGAAATAAAGGAATTTACTCTCTACTCCCATTTTCTGCAGACTTGTAAACAACTCAAATGCCTGCCCTTCCGGCACACGGAAATCGTAAGCGCCATGAACCACAAGCATAGGGGTTTTGAAATTCTGAACAAATTTGTGTGGTGACCATTTCTGATAAAGTTCAGGGTTCTCCCAGGGTGTGCCGCCAAATTCCCACTCGGGAAACCATAATTCTTCAGTCGCGCCATACATACTTTCAAGATTGAAGACACCAGCATGGCATACCAGGGTATTAAATCTGTCTGTGTGACCTGCAATCCAGTTGATCATGTAACCACCGTAAGAGGCACCAGCCGCAAAGACATTATTTTCATCAGTGTAAGGTAATTTTTCAAGCGCGTAATCGAGGGAGTTCATAAGATCAGTATAAACCTTACCGCCCCAATCCTGCGAGATTTCATCCGTGAATTTCTGACCGTATCCAACACTACCGCGCGGGTTGGGAGCAACAACCACATACCCCGGAGCAGCGAACATCTGCAGGTTCCAGCGATAGTGGAAATCGTCAGTCCAATGTCCCTGTGGGCCTCCATGGATCAGGAACATCACGGGATATTTCTTCCCTTCCTCAAAAAACGGAGGTTTCACAACAATTGACTGTACTTTTGCGCCATTCGCGCCTTCAGCCCAAAATGATTCAACTTCATTCCATTCGATGTTCGCGAGAATGTCGTTATTAACAAATGTAATCTGCTTGATTTCACCTGAGTCAAGATTGTAACTAAAGAGTTCTTTTGGTTGTGTGGATTTCTGCTGAAGGAAATACAATATTTTTCCATTTCCGGAAAGTGAAATTGAGCTGTTATCTTTCTGCTCAACTACAACTTTATATTCACCTGTTTCAACATCGATCTGGAAGATTGAGCTGAACATGGTATTCGGTGTAACAAAATAGATGGTCTTTCCATCATTTGACCAGATAAAACTGCTAACCGAATAATCCATTTTTTCATTAAGAAAACGTTGTTTACCCGTTTTAACATCATGGATTACGAGTCTGTATTTATCCGCCTCAAAACCGGGGCGTTCCATCGAGACAAATGCGAGTTTTGAACCATCAGGTGAGAATTTAGGCGTATTGTCATTACCGCCGCCGGGCGAAACCTGCGTAAATTCCGGCTTTGTGTTTTCTTTCAGTTTGGTGATATCTATCTGATAAACGTTGTTATCTGTGCTCGTCGCGAGGAATTTATCCCGGTTTTGTGTATAAACAACACTATTCCCGTCGGGTGAAAATGAATAATCATCACTGCCGCCGAGTGAAATCGGAGGTACATCAAATGAAGATGAAATATTAAGATCGGTCACTTTTCCTGTTTCTGTTTCTAGAAGGAATAAGTGACTTCTTTTTTTACCCCGCCAGTCGTTCCAGTGACGGTACATCAATTCATCAAAAATCTGTGCTTTCACAAGAGATTCTTTTGCTTCATCATCTTTCTTTTTGTTACACTCCTGAGTCAAACAGTCAGGATAAACAGAAGAAACAAAAATTGCTTTTTTCCCGTCGGTTGACCATTCCACACCGGAAACACCGGTATATAGGTCTGTCAACTGTTTTTCATTTCCACCATCGAGATCAGATACAAAAAGATTTCCATCTTTTATATATGAAACCTTGCCAAGGGGAGTAAAAACCGGAGATGAAATTTTTTCACCTGCTCTGAATTCACGTTTGTTCGAACCATCTGAATCTATCAGATATACTTTTTTGCTGCCGGAATTTTCTTCCATGCTATATTTTGTTACATCGAAGGCAATTGTTCTGCCATCGGGAGATACAGAATATGAGTCGATCCGATTCATATTCCATAAATCTTCTATTGTAATTGCGTGTTTTTGCTGCGCCACAAGGGTGGTTCCGATTAAGAGTGTAAGGATAAAGAAGATTAGATTTCTCATTGATTCCCCATGATTGTATTAAAAAGATCAATTAAAGTAAATTATATATTCTTGCGGAAATAATACAGAGGAAAGCGAAAAATTGGAGGAATATTTCGATGAGAACTTGTGCCAAACAGTTAAATAATCGTCAGTCGTCAGTCGAAAGTCTTAAGTCTTTAGTCGGGTGCTTCAACGCAACTCAGCAACCCTCAAATAATAGGCTCCTGAGTTTATCGCCTGTCTCGCAATGCGGGGAAGGACCGGAAAAAGCACGATATTAAACGAACCCATCCTATCCGCCTGCGGCGGACTTCCCTTTATTAAAGGGAAGGACTTTTGACCGTTGGCAAATCTGCTAGTTTTAAATGTCCTCCTTCGAAAGACGGAAGATGATTCATTGGGTTTTAGACTTTTTGGTCAACCTCGGTATGTCTGTAGAATATGGTTAGCATGGTTTTATTAAACCCCGTATGTGTGGCATCTTATTGTGCATAGCTACAGTAGAAATCACATGCTACTCCTACGGAGGTTCGTGCTGATTATTGAACGATGTTTCTACAAACATTTCACCCTGTCAGGACTGAGATAAAATTGCTCAAATTGGAAACTTAATCCAATCGTGAAAGTAAAATTTATTTGGTATATTTACACTCTTTGAAAACTACGACAGTTTAGATGGACAATGATAAAAAAATCGCGTTTACGCGATTATTAAATAAAAACGAATCATATATAATAACTGCATTTTTTGTCTTTACACTTAGTTTGCTTTTATTCCTCTTTTTTACACCTAATTATCATTACAACGTAAACGGGATTGAGGTTGATGTAAAAAAGGGAATGACATTAAACGAAGTAGCCGATACACTATATGAAAAAAATGTGATTCCCTCAAAATTCCCGTTCAAGGTAAGCGCATTTTTTCTCAATGCCGAAGAGCAGATCAAAGCAGGGAGATATGAGATCCCTGATGGGTTATCATATTTTGAGATAGTCGAACTACTTATGAGGGGTGTACCTTCCCAACAAACTCTTGTGACGATTCCCGAAGGTATTTGGCAACACAAACTTGCCGGACTATTGCAAAAAAAACTGGGGCTCGATTCGCTTGAGATTATGCAGCTTTCTTTCGATAAGCGTTTTTTAAGGAGTGCGGGAATCGATTCCGATACCCTGGAAGGATATCTGCTTCCCGAAACATATTACTTCAGACCCAATTCTTCCGAAAGAACAGTTCTTAAAAAATTGGTCAGGGAGATGAATAAAATATTTACCGATGAGCATCTCGCAAGATTGAAAGAACTGAAAATGACCAAACATCAAATATTAACGATGGCATCCATTATTGAGGCTGAATCTAACATCACCTCAGAGTTTGCCAAGATATCAGGTGTTTATCATAACAGATTGAAAAAGGGAATTGCTCTTCAGGCTGATCCAACAGTCCAATATCTTAAGAGGCACAGAAAAAAATATAACCGTATATTGTACAAGGATCTTGAGATTGATTCTCCTTACAATACATATAAATATGGCGGATTACCCCCAACACCGATAAATAATCCGGGGAAGCAGGCTGTGATTGCAGCACTATATCCGCAGCAGCACGATTATTACTTTTTTGTGGCGGATGGTACAGGTTCGCACAGATTCGCAAAAACTATCAGTGAACATAACAGAAACGTTCAGGCATACAGAGAATGGCGCAGAACTCAAAGATAATTTCGATTGCAACACTTTTTATTTTATTTATATCAGGGTGTGCAAACCAGTTACCTCCCCCCGGTGGTGACCCCGATACAATACCGCCCGAAGTGATGGCTGTTTATCCTCCAAACGGTACGACAAACTTCAGAGAAAAAACTATAGAAATAGAGTTTTCCGAATACATCAAGCGGAATAACGCGCGCGAGGCTGTTTTTATTTCACCAACAATTGAGGGGGAAATAGAATACTCATGGAGCGGCACGACACTCGAAATTGAGTTTGAAGACGATCTAACGGAAAATACTACATATACTGTGACCGCGGGAACCGATTTCCAGGATGAAAACAACAGAAACAATATGGCAGAACCTTTTGTTTTTGCGTTTTCAACAGGTGACAAAATAGATAAAGGCAAAATTGCGGGAAGGGTTTACGATAATAAACCGCTCGGTATCATTGTGGCAGCCTACAGAATAAATGATTCTATCCCTAACCCGAAGATCGATAAACCGGAGTATATTTCGCAGGCTGGTGATAAAGGGGATTTTACATTGTTAGGATTGTCTCCGAATACATACAGAGTTTTCGCGCTCCGTGATGATTTTAAGGACTTTCTTTACAAGGTTGAACAGGATGAATACGGCTCGCCAACACATGATATCGTACTTAGCGAGGAAGATTCGATGTATGTCGGACTCAATTTCAAGATGGCTCGTGAGGATAGCACTTTGCCGGAGTTAACTTCAGCGACTATGACGGATAAATATCACCTACTGCTTGAGTTCACCGAATTTATTGACAGTTCGAAAATCTCCGCAATGAATTTTGAGATAATAGATTCAACTTCCGGAATGAAATTTAACCCGATTCATTTTTATAGAGGTAATGCCTCGGCAAGGCAATATTATATTTCGTTTAATGATAGTCTGACGGTCGATGAGGAATTTACACTTAATGCAGTCAACATTTTCGATTACAGTAATAACCGGAATGAAATCACATCTGTGCCATTTATAGCATCTGACAGACCCGATTCTGTCAAGCCGGATATACCTAAAGTAACCACCGACTTCGCGAATAATACAATCGACTTCAATGGTGGTTCTGTATTGTTGAATTTTAATGATGGTATTGATTCCAGTCGGGCTGTTGGTTCTGTGCGTTTTAAGGATGAACATGATAAATTTTACCGGTTTTCAACTTCCCGTCCGGATGACGCCTCGCTAAAGATTGATATTTCCGAAAAGCTGGAACCCCGTAAAAAATACTCTCTTGTTCTGGATATGAATAAAATAGTTGACGCTGCAGGAAATGTGAGAGATTCGGTTCATACATTTGAGCTAACTACCTCAAGTGAACTTGATTTCAGCGGAATATCAGGAAAAATAACCGGTGTTATTCCTGAAGGTAAACTGTTTGTTATCGCTGAGGAAGCCAGACCGAAAGGGGAAATAGTATCAGTTCCTGTAAGTGAAGAAGGGCTGTATAAATTCAAGCAGGTAAAACCGGGTAAATATCTCGTGTGGGCTTTTGGAGATAAAAATGGTAATCAGACATACGATAACGGTTCGATTGAGCCATTCGAATATGCCGAAAAGTTCGCTTATTTCAGGGATACATTGAATTTACGACCACGCTGGCCCGTTGGGGATGTGGATATTATCTTTTCAGAGTAGTGAAAATATCTGTTTCGCGGCCGCGAACAAACCCGCGTCTGATAAACGATTGCCGAACAGTTGAAGTCCGACGGGCATTTTTCCAGTTACATTTTTTACCGGCAGACTGATTCCTGGAATTCCGGCGAGGTTAGCGGATGTTGTAAAGATATCCAGCATATACATTTTGAGCGGGTCGTCAATATTTTCGCCTAACTTGAAAGCAGTACCGGGTGTGGTTGGTGTGAGAATAAAATCCACTTCCTCAAAAGCTTTATCGAAATCCTCGCGAATAAGTCGGCGTACTTTCTGTGCTTTAAGATAATAGGCATCGTAATATCCCGCAGATAGAACATACGTTCCAAGCATGATACGACGTTTTACTTCATCACCAAAGCCCTCAGAGCGTGAATTTTCATACATTTCGGCAAGATCAGCGACATTTTCGCTTCGGTAACCGTAACGTGCGCCATCATAACGTGACAGGTTTGAAGATGCCTCCGCGGTAGTGAGTATGTAGTAAGTCGCTATTGTGTATTCGGTGTGCGGAAGGGAAATTTCCTTAAATTTCACACCATTATTCTTCAGGGTAGAGATCGCCTCTTGAAGGGATTTGTTCACTTCTTCGTCGGTACCTTCGCCGAAATACTCTTTTGGCAATCCTATTACAATTTCGTCAAGATTTTTTTCATCAGGAGTATATTGATGTTCCACAGAAGTTGAATCATTCTCATCAAAACCCGCGATTACCGAAAGTAGAAGCTCTGCGTCCTCAACATTATTGGCAAACGGACCAATTGTATCAAATGAAGAAGCAAAAGCAGTCAAACCAAAGCGTGATACGAGTCCGTAAGTAGGTTTCATCCCAACAATACCGCAGTAAGAAGCCGGTTGACGTATAGAGCCGCCTGTATCTGTTCCTAGTGAGACATCACATAATCCCGCGGCAACAGCAACAGCGGAGCCACCACTTGAACCACCAGGCACATAATCTTTATCTACGGGATTCAGCGCTGGTCCGAACGCGGAGTTTTCATTCGAAGAACCCATCGCGAATTCATCGCAATTGGTTTTACCGATAATTATCGCATCCTCATCGAGAAGTTTCTGTACAGCGGTTGCAGTATAGACAGCTTCAAAATCTTTCAGGATTTTGGATGAACAGGTGAGGGGATTATCTTTCAGGGAGAGAACATCCTTTATGGCTACTACAAGTCCGGCAAGCTTGCCGAAATTACCCGATTTTATTTTTGCCTCAACTTCCAAAGCGCGTTTTTTCGCAGCGTCTTCGAAGACAAAGTTATAGGCGTTCAGGTCGCTGTTATCCCTGATTTTCTGAAGAAAAAAATCTACATTTTCAGAAAGTGTCAGCCGACCGGATTTAATTAATGCGAGTTTTTCCGAGAAGTTGGAGTAGGAAACCAAAGTAAATCCCTGAAACTGAAGTATTAAGACTTTTTATTATCATTCGAGGAATTATCATCAATTTTGATATCTTCCTCAACATCTTTAACAGCTTTTTTGAATTCTTTCATACCTTTTCCGATACCCTGAGCAAGTTCAGGAATCTTTTTAGCACCAAAAAGGAGAAGAACCGCAAAAACTATAGCGAATATTTCCCAAAATCCCATATTTCCAAACATTTATTTAATAACTCCTTAATTAACCAAACTTTTAACAATCGACTTAAATACACCGGCACCATCATCGTTACGTAACACAGGGTCAACGCATCTTTCCGGATGAGGCATCATTCCAAGTACATTTCCCTGCTTGTTGGTGATACCCGCAATATTGTTTACAGAACCATTTATATTATGTTCCAGCGAAGTATCACCATCTGGTGAAGTATATCTGAAAACCACCTGAGAATTAGCTTCAAGGTCTTTTAATGTATTTTCATCTGTGAAATAATTGCCTTCACCATGCGCGACGGGTACTCTGATCACATCCTTTGTGATCTCCGAGCTGAACCGGGTATTTTTATTTTCCACTTTGAGAAAACTGTCTTTGCAAATAAATTTTAGTGATTCATTATGACGCATGGCACCGGGAAGTAAACCCGCTTCGAGTAGAATCTGAAAACCGTTACAGATACCAATCACAATACCACCCTTGTTGGCGAAGTTTACAACTTCCTCAATAACCGGGGAGAAACGGGCAATCGCGCCGGAACGAAGATAATCACCGTATGAAAATCCACCGGGAAGAACTATTACGTCGCTTCCTTTAAGATCGGGTTCTTTATGCCAAAGGAATTCAGCTTCGTAACCCAGTACCTTTTTGGTAGCGTAATAAGCGTCGTGATCACAATTTGAGCCGGGAAAAACAACTACACCAAATTTGGGCTTCATGATACTTTTTCCAATGAATATTCAAAATCTTCCATAATCGGGTTTGCGAGGAGTTTTTCGCTATACTTTTTAACTTCCTCGGTTGCTGAATTTTCATCGTCGGTATTGACGAAAAATTCTATATATTTCCCTATTCTTGTACCAGAAACGTTGTTAAAACCCAATAATTGAGCCCCTTTTTCTACCGCTTTCCCCTGAGGGTCGAGGATAGATGGACGTCTTTTAATTATCACAGTTGCTTTATACAATTTTATCTCTCAGTTTATTTCTTCACTAATTTTTACATCTTCATTTTTTGAATCGAACAGCTTGAAATAGATTCCTCTAAAAATACCAAATAATACCAATGAAATAAAGAAAAAGAAAAGTAAGTCGCCGTTTGTAAGATATAATGCCACTATCGCGGCAGCGATTATAAAAAGGAGCAATATTTTCACAGGTAACGAGTAACTGAATATTTTTGGGAACGCGTTATATTTTACTTCACTGACCATAAGGTAAGAAACCAACAGGACAATAGCGATAAGAACATAGGCGTTATGAGGAACCATATCACCGGATTTGCCATAATTGTAAACGTAGGTAGCGATTGTGAGGGCGGCAACCGGAATTGGGAGTCCTTTGAAATCAGCTTTTACATTAACATCCCCGATTTGAGAGTTAAAACGCGCAAGACGAAACGCTCCGAAAACAAGCGGGAATGAGCTTAGAATAATACCATAATAATCATATCTTGATAACTCAACCTGCAAAATCAAAAACGAAGGTGCAGCTCCAAAACTTACAATATCAGAGAGGGAATCGAGTTCTACCCCGAAACTGCTGGAGGTTTTTACCATACGCGCGAGCATTCCATCGAACAAATCAAAAAATGCCGCGGCGATAATTGCGTAAACAGCAAAATCGTACTGACCTCTGCTGGCAAATACAATAGATAAAAATCCGCAAAAAATATTTAACGCGGTAAAACTGTTGGGAATAATAGCTTTTGAAAGCTGAACATTTCTCATTTTACATTCTCGAACAAGATTGTTTCGCCGGCTGCTACGATATCGCCTTCCTTGACATTCAGTTTCCAGTCTTTTGAGACAATCACATCAACACGGCTGCCAAATTTTATCATTCCGAAACGTTCACCTTTGTAAACCTTTTGACCCGGTTCAAGTTCATACACAATTCTTCTTGCTACGGCGCCCGCAACCTGAGTGAAAAAAACGTTGCCATGCTTACTTTTGATGCCGATTTCGGAACGTTCATTTAATTTATCTGCTTTATCATGATAAGCTACGAGATACTCACCCTTAATGTAATCAACCTTTTCAACTACTCCGTCAATAGGTATTCTGTTAACATGAACATTTAATGGCGACATAAAAACAGAAACCTGAGTGCATTCACCTTCCACGTATGGATGATCAGTGATATCCTTTATTATCAGAACCTTTCCGTCTGCGGGTGAAACAATAATATTATCCCCTTCCGGCGGTGTACGATCAGGATCGCGGAAAAAGTTGAGTGTGAAAATCATTAACAAACCACCAAGAACAAAAAGCGCGTATTTGGCGATATTATTGTTTATATATATACCTGCAACGACTAATAGAAATACTATTACCGTTACAACACCTATTGTAAAATAACCGTATTTGGTAAGCATATTAATCTTGAATTGATTATATAATAACTACTTCTTTTTTAATAAAACTAATTTTTCTTAAATTTGTTGAACTAAATATAGTTCCGATTACTTGTAAATAAAAATACGAACAGGAAATATAAGAAATATAAAGATAAATAATATTTGTCTTCCGGAGGAAAAATGAAACCCAATATGAATAACATGATGCGTCAGATTCAGAAGATGCAGCAGGAAATGGAAAAAGTTCAGAACGAGCTTGGTAATAAAACTGTAACCGAAGAAGCTGGCGGCGGAATTGTAAAAGCAACAGCAAACGGTAAAAAAGAGATTATTTCTGTTGAAATTGATGAAGAAATAGCAAAAGCAGGTGACAAGGAAATGTTGGAAGATCTTGTAGTTGCCGCTGTTAACAAAGCACTCGAATCAGCCGGTAAAATGGCTGAAGATGATATGGCCGGTGTGACAAAAGGTATGATCCCGCCCGGAATGAATATTCCCGGATTTTAATGCAAATCGCCGAACCATTACAACGTGCTATTGACGAGCTTAACAAGCTGCCTACTATAGGGCGGAAAACCGCCCTCAGGCTTGCGCTTTATATTCTTAAAAGCAAAGAAGAGAATGTAACAACCCTTACAAACGCTCTCCTCGCGCTGAAAACCGATTTACGTTTCTGCAATACCTGCCATAACATCAGTATTGATGAGGAATGTGAAATTTGTAAATCGACCCGCCGTGATAAATCGGTGCTTTGCGTGGTTGAAGAACCGAGCGATGTTATAGCGATCGAAAAAAGTAACGAGTTTAACGGGGTGTATCATGTTCTCGGAGGTGTATTATCACCACTTTCGGGTAAAGGGACTGATGACCTTAATATAGATTCTCTTGTTAAAAGAGTTGAACATAGTGATATAAGAGAATTGATACTCGCGCTAAACCCTGATACGGAAGGTGAAACTACTGCACTCTATCTTGCCCGCTTATTTAAAAATTCCAATCTGAATATTTCTCGTATTGCTCGCGGGCTTCCGGTTGGGGGTGATCTTGAGTTTGCCGACCAGGCTACAATTGGCAGAGCATTTATAGGCAGAATTAAAGTAGAATGAGCGACTGGTTCAAAGACTGGTTCTCATCGGGAGAATACCACACTGTCTATAAACACCGCGATTCGAAAGATGTAGTTCAGTTCTGGAACACATTCACCAAAAAATTTAACCCTCAAAAAGAGATAAAAATTCTTGACGCGGCATGTGGTCCCGGCAGATATTCTGTTTTTCTTGCCGAAAAGGGATTTGATGTGACCGGTTTTGATCTTGCGATGCCGCTTTTGAAGATCACCGGAGAAAAGCTGACAAACCTAGGCATTCAGCCTAAACTATTCAGAAGTGATATACGAAACGTACCCCTGAAAGGCAAATTCGATCTGATACTCAACATGTTTACAAGTTTCGGTTATTTCGACGATGAGGATGAGAATTTCCGGTTTATTGATTCTGCAAGGAACCTGATGGGATCTCACTCAATTTTTGTGCTCGATTATCTTAATGAACATCTCGTGAGGAAAAATCTTGTGCCGCATTCTCAAAAAAAGATTGGTGACAAATCTATTACAGAAAACCGGTTTATACGAAACGGCAGGGTTGAAAAAGAAATAACTATAGCAGGTAAAGAGGGAAGTGTTAATTTCCTGGAATCTGTAAAGTTGTACGATAAAGATTTTATGCTGACCAAAATAAAAGACCTTGGATATAATGTTAGAGAAGTTTGGGGAGGCTATGAGGGGGAGCCTTTTGACAGGAATTCTTCACAAAGATTGATTATATTATTCTCCTTATGAGGATAATTTTATTAATATTACTTCTTTTTGTCGCCGGGTGCGATCTACTTGATACACGTGACCCCGAAGAACCTGATACCGGCAGGGCAGGATTTAATTCTGCTACTACGCCTTCTATCCTTTTTGAAAACTTGTCGAATTCATTTAAAGACAGACTGGAAGAAAATTATTATTCATGTTTTGCCGATTCACTTTTTATTGATGACAATTTTATTTTTGTACCATCTGCAGGAGCGATTTCGCGTTATCCCGTATTAGCGGATTGGGATCTGGATGCCGAGAAACAGTATTTCCGCCAGCTACTCGGTACTATTGATACAGAATCACCTGTTTTACTCAATTTTTTCGATGAAGAAGTTACCCAAATTGGTGACAGCGCAATCTATCGCTATAGTTATACCATCACAATTAACAGCAACGACGAAAGTTTGAACGAAGATTATAACGGTTTATCAGAATATAAAATTAAACGTGATAACAGAAACTTCTGGGTTATTACTGAATGGACAGACATAAAAAAAGATGAAAGTCCCAGCTGGAGTGAGCTCAAAGGCAAATATTATTAAAGCCGGGGTGTTGTTTTCAATTCTGGTCTGGAGCTGTACTAATCCTTTTGCTCCAAAACTGGATGAAACCGCCGGCAGCACAGAAAACCTTATCAGTGATCAAAGTGACATTGACGGGGTGTTTAAAAATTTTGCGTACGCATACACTTTTAGCGATACTCTTATTTACGGTCAGCTGCTTGCCCCTGATTTTACCTTCATTTATCGCGATTACGACAAAGGTGTGGATGTTTCATGGGGGCGATCGGAGGAAATGAAGGTTTCGCACGGATTATTTGAAAATACTCAGCGGCTCGATCTTGTGTGGAATAAAATATTATCCATAACTTCCGATTCAACAAATATTGTTCGTTCATTTAATTTAACAATAACTTTTAACCCTACTGATATCGTGTTTGTTGACGGGAGAGTAAATCTGGACCTCAAAAACAACGAAGGTAAATGGCAAATTGTCAGGTGGGTTGATGAATCTAACTTTTAACGGGTGCTATGTTTTTTTATTATTTCAAGGAAGCGTTTAACGGTATCTTCAGGGCAAAATTGTCCTCATTTATTACGCTGCTGATACTCTCTGCTGCTGTGTTGTTCACTGCGGTAACCACCGGGTTGTTTTTCTATTCCGCGAAAATAGAAAACAGGATTAAAGAAAATGTAAGCATTCGTCTTTTTATCGAAAAATCTGTATCGGAAGCACGTACCGAAGAGATAAAATCAGCTGTGGAAAATTTGGGATACAGTTCACGAGTTAATTTGATATCAAAAGAAGAAGCTGCCCGTAAGCTCATTGATGAAACGGGAAACAATTTTGTTGAAATTCTTGGTGAAAATCCTCTGCCGGCTACAATCGTTGTAAAACTGAAGGGTGACGCGGTTCAAACCGGTGATTTTGACAGAATAGTAAATTATTACAAAGAGATTGAAGGGATTGAAAGTGTTGATTTCGACTACAGGATGAGCATGAGGCTGATACATTATCTTCATTCAGCTCGAACTATCGTAATTGCGATATCACTCTTTTTAGTCTTTTTTGCCGTTTATTTTACATATCTCACAAACCGTCTGATAAATGAAACTAAAGCTGGTCAGTTTAACACAATGAAACTGGTAGGGGCAGATATTTCTACAATTAAATACCCACTGTATCTGAGAGGATTTATGCTCGGAATTCTTGCCTCTGCTATTATCGGCGCGACTATTATACTTGGATACACTGTTTTACAGGGATTGGCGCTCACTATACAAATAGAAAAGCAATCACTCTATTTACTCATCATTGTGGTTTTGATTGCCGGAGTTTTTTACGGTACCGGGGGAAGTATACTCGCTGCAAGAGGGATTAACTATAAAATAAACCTCAAGTGACAACAATCATAAACAGTTTGAATTACGAATCTGATATAAGTATCTTATAAGATTGTAAAAACAATAATTTTTCGGATAGAATAAATTTGATGAATATAATGCGTTTAAGCGGGGCTCTGTTTTTATTATTGTCTATTGTTTTGTTTGCTCAGAAAGTACCTGTTGATTCTGAATTGTCCGCTTCAGGTGATCAGGGAGAAGAGTTAACACCGGTGTTTGACATCAATCCCGCTGCCTATATTGTTGGACCCGGAGATGAATTTCTTATCTCTGTTCGCGGAGTAATTGAGAACAATTTTACTACCGCAATCAATCCGGAAGGTTTTATTTTCATGCCAAAAATAGGACTTATTGATGTTAACAAGCTGATACTCGCGGATGCCAAGGAAAAAGTTTCGGAAACAATCCGTAAGTTTTATAAAGATGTTGAGATTGATGTAACTCTCATCAATGTAAGATTTATAAAGATCGATGTACTGGGATTTGTCAATAAGTTTGCGACCTTCACTCTTCCCGCTAATACAAGACTTTTTGAACTGGTGCAAAAGCAGGGTGAACTTGATGAGGCGTGCGATTTAAGAAACATTCTTACTATTTCTACTGATGGTGCAGAAACCAGTTACGATGTAATCGCGTATAAATTACTGCGGCAGGAAGATCAAAATCCCTATCTCTCAAATATTAAAACCGTTATACTAAACAGAACTGATCAATTTGTCACTATTTATGGTAGTGTTGTACAACCTGATCGATTTCCTTTCAGGGAAGATGAAGAGATTACTAATCTTATCAAACTGGGAGGGGGATTTGCCAGCAACGCCCGAACCGACACCATTGAGGTAGTCCGCTTTGATGAAAATAATGAAAAACTGTTGAGTATTTTTTACAACTACGATGAATTAAAAAATTCGGGTGATAAATTACAACCGGGTGATAAAGTAATTATCAGGAAAATACCCGATTTTCAAATCAACCGCATGGTAGAAATAACCGGAGAAGTTCAGTACCCCGGTATGTACAAAATCAGGAAAAACAGTACAACACTTTATGAAGTGATTTCTGTTTATGCCGGAGGATTTACAAAGGACGCTTCACTAAAAGATGCCTACGTTGAAAGAAGGATTGGTACCGATAAACCGGATCCTGAACTGGAACGTTTAAAAAGTATTCCCCGAGTTGACCTGACTGAGGACGAATACGATTATCTTAAAGCCCGTTCACGTGAAAGAAAAGGACGCATGGTAGTTGACTTTATCGGGTTGTTCGCAGGAAAAAACTTGAATGAAGATCTCATCCTTAAACGAGAGGATGTAATTGTTATTCCGGAAAAAATAGATTTTATCTCTATTGTAGGGCAGGTTGTAAAACCGGGAAACATAGTTTATGACGAAAATCTCTCTGTTGAGCAATATATAGAAATCGCAGGCGGATTTTCTTGGCGGGCGATTGATGATGATATAAGAGTAATTAAATCATATTCCGGTGAGTGGGTTGAACTGGATGATCTGACAAAACTTGAACCGGGCGATATCATTTGGGTTCCGGAAGATCCACCACCTGCAAAATTCTGGGATGTCTTTAGAGATACAATGATGGTATTAGGACAAATAGCAGCCGTAGTAACTTCAGTTGTAGCAATTGCCGTAGCGACGAGGTGACAAGTGAGTATAAATAAGTTACTGAATATTCTTATATATAACATAAAAAGCATTGCCATATTCACTATTTCCGTGATGGTTATTGTGTTGCTGGTACTTTTTCTTATTGTTCCAATTGGTTACACTACTACAGTAAGAGTGTTACCACCCGAGGATATGAAAAACAGCGGATTGGCTTCATTTCTTGGTTCATCGGATGTTTCCGCACTGATTGGCGGGGTTTCACCGGCAGAAGAAATATCTCAACTTTATGCACGGATCGCTAAAAGCAGGTCGGCGGCCGAGTATGTATTGCGGCACTCTGAGCTGCAGGAATATTATGATGAGGAAGACTCGCGCCGGGCGGTTCAGGCTATGCAGGAAGATTTGTTCGTTGAAGTTACGAAAGAAGGTCTGATTGAATTGAGTTTTAGTGCTTACACTGAATTTTTTGCGAGATTTACAAATCAGCCGGATAGCATCAATAATCTGTCGGCAAAAATATCGAACCTTTATATTACCGCTCTCGACAGTATCAACAGAGCCAAGTTAAATATCAAGGCTCGCAACTCCCGATCCTACATTGAAGGGCAGCTTGAAGATACCTATCAAAAACTGATGGATTCTCAGAGGAGATTAAGAGATTTTCAGGAAAAATATAAAACGATTGCCCTTGCGGAACAGCTCACTGCTGCTATTGGTAACGCTGCTGAAATAAAAGCGCAAATTATGTCATCGGAAATTCAGCTTAAAACTTATGAGTTTAACGCACAGAAAAATTCCATGGATTATCAGGCAATGAAAAAAAGAATTGATGTACTTAAAGCCCAATATGATTCGCTCAAGGCGCCGAGTGAAGGGAATAGAGATTATCTGCCTGCTTTTGACGAAGTACCGGATATTCAGCTTGAGTTTGCCGACCTCACACGCGAAGTGAAGATTTACAACGAAGTTTATTTGCTGCTCCAGAAACAATTTTTTGCCGAGAGTATTCAGGAAAATAAAAATGTTCCGACAATTGAAGTACTTGATGAGGCGATTCCTTCTATTAAACCAAAGAGTCCGAGGTTGGTATTTCATACATTCGTAAGTGGTTTATTGGCTTTTGCTTTAATTTCGGCATTATTTACTTTTAAAGAGTTAAACGCCGAAAAACTGAGAAAAGGAGAAAAGTGATCATTCATAAAAAAACAGCGGTTGTAACAGGCGGTGCAGGTTTTTTAGGCTCCCACCTTTGTGACAGACTTATAAACGAAGGAATGAAGATTATTTGTATCGATAACCTTTTGACAGGAGATCTTCGAAATATTTCTCACCTTTTCGGTAATAAGGATTTTACATTTCTTCACCACGATGTGACAAATTTTATTCATGTTGCCGGTGAGGTTGATTATATACTCCATTTTGCTTCACCTGCCAGTCCTATAGATTACTTAAAATTACCAATACAGACGTTAAAAGTTGGTTCACTCGGCACTCATAAAGCATTAGGTCTCGCCAAAGAAAAGGATGCCCGTTTTCTGCTTGCGTCAACTTCGGAAGTATATGGTGATCCCGCGATTCATCCTCAAACAGAGGAGTATTGGGGAAATGTTAATCCTGTTGGTCCCCGTGGTGTTTATGATGAAGCGAAACGTTTTGGTGAATCGATCACAATGGCATATCATCGTTTTCATGGTCTTGAAACACGCATAGTGAGGATATTCAATACATACGGACCAAGAATGCGCCTCGATGACGGAAGAGCACTTCCTGCATTTGTTTCTCAGGCACTTAAAGGAGAGGATATTACTGTTTTTGGTGATGGTTCTCAAACCAGAAGCTTCTGCTTTGTGGAAGATGAAATAGATGGAATCTACCGACTCCTTCTTTCAGATACAACAACTCCCGTGAACATCGGTAATCCGGCTGAAATCACAATTCGTGAGTTTGCGGAAGAAGTGATTAAAATAACCGGTTCCTCAAGTAAAATTATCAATACTGAATTACCTGAAGACGATCCGAAAATTCGTCAGCCCGATATTTCAAAAGCAAAAGAATTACTTGGATGGGAGCCGAAAGTTGAAAGAAGTGAAGGCTTGAAGATAACAATCGACTATTTCAAGAGTATTCTTGACAGATAACCCATGAGTAAAAACGGCAGATTAAGTGTAGGCGTTGCCGCTTTGTTTTTAACAGCCGCAAATCTGCTGGGCAGAGGAATGGGCTTCTTGCGGGAAGTAATATTCGCGAAGGAATTTGGTTTGTCGCAAGATTTTGATATCTATCTCGCGGGAGCAATTATTCCACTTATACTTAATACCAGTCTGTTATATTTCGCCCAGAATTTCTTCATTCCTCATTATCACAAAACAGCAGCACAAGGAGATGAGTTAAAGACAAATTTCTTTAACCGGTCATTTGTTTATTTTGCGGGCGCGGGAATTTTGATCGCTCTGTTGATGTACACGTTCAAGGGAATGATTATCGGTCAATATCTCTGGAACAGCAGTGCTGAAGTTAAACAGGTAGCCGAAAATGTGCTTTCAATATTTATACTGAGTATTCCGGTAAACTTCACCATTTCACTCATAAATTCTTTCCTCTTTGCGGAATTCAAATATGTATATCCCGCGATATCCCAACTTTTTCTAAATGTAGTTGTGATCACTGCTGTACTGATATTTTCGGGTGTTTATGGAGTATATTCAATAGCCCTCGGTTTTCTTGGCGGATACGTTTTACAACTTCTTTTTTTATTATTCATTCTGCTGAAAAAATTTGATTTCAATCCGTTCAGGTGGGACAAATCCGCAAAATTTGCAAAAGGTATCACGGGCTCTTTGCTGGTAATTTTGTTCATTGAAGTCGTCAATCAGTTTCATCTGCTTGTGGACAGATATTTCATCAACTTCATTAGCGAAGGTGGAATATCAACGCTCAACTATGCCTCGATATTATATGTAACTCCTATTACAATTGTATCCGGAGCTCTCTCAACGGCACTCTTTCCGGCGTTATCTGAAAACTTTTCTATCAACAAAACCGAAGCGCTTAAGGAGCAATTTCTCACTGCTGCGGGTATGATCATATTTCTGTTTATTCCTCTTTCTACAGTCTATATTTTTTGGGGTGATGGAATCATTGATATAATTTATAAGCGTGGCGTGTTTTCTGCCGGTGATGTGCTCCTCACCGCCGATGTACTAAAAATTTACGCTTTCTCGATGGTAATTTACGCGGTTTACGCAATTGTTAACAAACTGATTTTTTCTACCGGATTGTATAAATATCTCTTTTATATCTCAATAATTGTAATCGGCTCGAAAATCACTATGAATTTTCTCTTTGCCGAGTCGATGCAGCAGAATGGATTGGCTCTTTCATCATCGATTGCTTACGCGGGTATAGGTATAGCGGGATTTATTCTGGTCAACTTAAAATTGAATTTGAAATCAACCGCGACGATTGTAAAAAAAGGTGTCTTGATCGGGTTGGTCGCTGTTGGTGCCTGGCTCTTTGTCGATATATTTTTCTATTTTATTAAACTTGATGGATTTTACATCAGTTTTATAAAAATTATATTTTTTGCTCTTGTGTATGCATATTTTTGCTACGAATTAAAAATAAAAGAATTTATCTACCTTACAGATTATGTTAAATCAAGAATTAGCAAGGTTTAATTTTCACAGAAAAATCGGACGAGTAACTAATCCTCTGCTTTGGTTATGGCGTTTCATTTTGAAGATATTTGCTCCAACCTCGAAAGATATTGTTGTTCTTGCCATGCATAAAATTGGGGATAGTGTTTTTACTGTGCCGGCAATTCGGTTTTTGCGTCAGCGATATCCTGAATCGAAAATAACAGTTTTTTGTTACCCCAATAATGTGAGAGTTTACGAATACGCGTTCGGTGAAGATGTTGAAATTGTTGAACTCGATCCAAAATTATTTTCACGAGGGGAGAGATGGGCACCTGCCGAGTACAGAAAACATGTCCAATCTCTCAAGCCGGGTAAAGTTTTTGATCTGCTTGGGTCATTAAAATCGTTTAGTTTAATTTTTACACTTCCGGTAAAACATATCAGCGCGATAACTGACCCGATGCTTGCGGGTTTTTTTGACGAGAGAATCTATCAGCAAGATTACAATACGCTCATTGATCCATATCTTGTTACTGTTGGCGCTGATCCGGAAAAAGATAAAAACTTGAAATATTTCCCGGTTCGGGAAAATCGTAATAACTCCGTTTTAATTAATCCTTTCGGTGGCTGGAAGGCGAAAGAATGGAACTTCGTTAAGTTCATTGAACTATATAAAAAACTCCAAACGGACTACGATGTTACATTTGTATTTCAGAAGGGACTTATAAAGGATGATATCTTAAAGCAGCTCGATGTTGAGGAAATCAAATATGTTGAAAGCGCTTCAATGGATCATCTTTTCGAAATTACTGATAATTGCGGCGCGTTTATAAGTAATGATACCGGTCCGTTATACGTTGCCAACTTACTCGGAAGTCCAACATTTGCGATTTATGGCCCAACCAACCCTGATTATACAAAACCGCTGGGAGAGGAACATGAATATATTCAGAAAATATTAAAGTGTTCCTCAAAGCCAATTGAGAAGTTTTGTTATACATATGGGGGAAGAATTGGCTGCCCCGCTTTTGAATGTATGAATCTTCTTAGCGTAGAAATTGTTTATAATAATATAATAAAGTTCCTCAAAAGGAATAATATTGCGCCCCGCAACAGTTAAGTGTGTAATAATTTTATATATTTTAGTGTGATTTTACAACAATTACGGAGAGATGATGAGCAGCAATACTGATAAAGCATTATTGACTTTCGCCGGACTATTACTGGGTGGTGCGATTGGAAGTTTGGCAGCGCTTATGCTTGCGCCAATGAAAGGAGAGTTACTCCGGAAAGAAATCGCTGAAGAAGCTGACGGATATATCGAACAGCTAAAAAAACAGTATAAAAAAGAGATGAAGAAAACCAGATCGGTTACCGAAGAATTAGTCGATAAAGCAGAAAAAATTCTCGAGTTATCGCGAAAAATTTCAGGTACTACCGATGAAAAAACTTTGCTGGAAATTACCGGTGAGATAGAAGTTCTTAAAAATTCTATTGATGAAGTGAATCTCGGATTTCAAAAGAATTAATATGAAAGCAGAATTAATCGAACTATTGAAGGGTGGATCCGCTCATGTATCGATCCTGAAGGTTTTTGAAAATGTTAAACCTGAAATCAGGAATCGGGTTGCTGAAGGTACGAAAGATGGTAAGACGTTGTGGCAGCTGCTCGAACACATGAGGATAGCCCAGGAAGATATTATTCGCTATACGTTGGATGAGGGATGGGAGTCAGCCGTTTTTCCTGATGGTTATTGGCCTCAGAGCAAAGAATGCACTGATGCCCAGTGGAATACTTCTCTCAATTCATTTAGGGGTGATCTTGAGTACCTGATCAAGTTTATCAATAGTGCTGATTTTGATTTAACTACTCTTATACCGCATGGAGAAGGACGAAGCTATTTGCGGGAGATTTTACTCGTTGCCGATCATAATGCTTATCATGCCGCACAGGCGGTGGATATAAGAAAACGACTCGGCGACTGGAATTAATATCTCTTTTTGATCAAACTATAAGAAATTAAAAAGCCCTCGAACACCGAGGGCTTTTGACTAAAGACTAAGGACTGTTGACTTATGATTATCAACACTATTTCAGGAGCATCATCTTTTTTACATCACTGAAATTTCCGGCATTGATACGATAAATATAAACACCTGAAGATAAATCCGCAGCGTTAAAATTCACGGTGTGGTAACCGGCGTCAAATTCACCACTTATAATATTTCTTACCTGCTCACCCAACGCATTGTAAATTGTAATTGTAACATTTTGTTTTTCAGGCAGACTGAATTTTATTGTGGTAGCAGGATTAAACGGATTCGGGTAGTTCTGTTCAAGGGCAAAATTTGCCGGTATTTCAACTGAGCTGACAACAAGCGAGCTAATGTTCTCATTATCTATTGTTACACTTTCACCATCTCTTACCAGACTATTAACAAACCTTCCACCGAACGGGTCAGATAATTTAACATCGCTCCCTGCTGCTGAAACCCTGATTGGGAACTCAACAGATGAAAGTTTTATTGAATTACTGATTTGATCTGAAATAAAAGTATCATCTTCAAATCTCACATCCGCGATACCAACAGGAGGAGCAGGTGGCAGCTGTTTGTTTTCGCTATAGATCCCATCGGCAAGATAAAGTGTAAATATTTTGCCCGAAGCGTCGTTTACGACTAATCTGTTTTGAGGAAGTTCCCGAGTTTTATATTCACGTTTTGCAGGCATATATTCAGGCATATACAATTTTCCGGCTTCCGATGATTTTACCCAATACCCGATACAAGCATGCAGTTCCTCAGCGGGGAAGTAGGTTTCATTAAAACCGAAAAAGGCAGATTGGATAATTCCGGCTGGTTCGGTGTACATCATTTCTGCTGCTACATCGTAATGGTGAACGCCTATCAGATTCCAGCCTTCCTCTAGCATAACGTAATCTTCCATCATCAGGCTGCCCGTCATTTCAACATAATATGACTGGTCGAACTTAACCCAGTAACCTTCACCCATACCGAGTTCATCAGCCATAAAGTAGCCATCGTCGTAGCCAAAGAATTCGGTTACGGCATGCTGGAAAACAGAATTGCCGCTCATATCTTCGAGAACCATCGGAACTGAAACAATATTCCAGCCGCTCGCTACGGGCATTGCCATTGTAGCAATCAGAGATTTCTGTATCTGCAGCTGACTTATTGCGGGATTATCAATTACCACCATATTGGTTTCAGTCATATCCACATTGATCATAGTACCGGTGAAAGCATCCATTAACTGTAAACCAATACCATCGGGAATAGCTGACGTATCCCACTCAACTGTTACAGGATAGCTGTTGGTTTCAGCCTGTATGTTCAATTTCCATCCATTTTCAGGATTGGAAGAACTTCTGTAATCTTTCCATGAATATTCTACGGGATTAACCGGAAGTACCATTCTGGCATCGAATATTCCAAGAGGAGGCATGGGAGGAAGTGTGTTTTCGCCTAATGCCACATCAATAGAATCTGTTGCTGAAGGTGCTTCCCCTATATTTAACATCTGTTCATTATCGGTGGTATTATATACGTTAAAAGGCAGATCCCAGGATAATTGACCATTACCTGATATCGGTTCGTTTGTGATAAACGTGATTGACCATGCGTGAAGAATACCCTCATCAGCACTATAATCATCAAAAATGTAAAGATTCCACTCGCCATTGGCTGGTTTATTCATGAAATTAACAAGCTCTTCTTCAGGGTACCAGGTACCTGTGAACGGTGCTTGAGCTCCCTGAATCGGCATTGTCGCGTCATCGTCAAGGATCATGTTGATTACATCGTTACCGGAGCCCCCGTTGTCTGTAGAAAGTTCTACCATAACTTCATCGGGGGATTGCAGAAAGATATCAAGGTCAGAAACGAATGTATGTGTGAGGGTATCAATACTAACAATAATTTTCTCAATCTGAGCGTTGGTTTCCGGAATTGTTACCGGCACAACAAGAGGAGTCATATTATTATCCGGTATCTCAAGATTCAGGTTGTTGAACTGAAAGGTAGTAACATAAACATCTACACCAACCTGAACTGAAACACCATATTCCGACATAAAATCATCATCAAAAACCGCGACTGTCATTTCAAATATCCCGGAAGGCGGGTTATGCCAGATAAAACTGTTGCTGTTTCCGAAAGAGGCGCCAACCATTTCTCCATCCGCATAGATATAGGCAGAGTCAACTTCAATTGGTTCATCGTAAATATTTAATGTTGGATTTTCCCATGAGACACTAACCAGATCGGCAGATTCATTCCATACTGCCATGATATTTTCCGGCGCAAGAGGGGCAGGTTCAATTCTGGTGGAGAATCTCCACAGAGGTCCTCTTGTACTGTCGGTAGCGTCGAACTCAACAATTCGCCAGTAATATGTAGATGAGTAGTCAATATCATCGGCATGATAATCTGAATAAAGCATCATACCACTTGAACCATCCGCTACAAGCGCATTCGGGCTGAATCCTGCTACTTCATTTAAGCTGGTACCGAAATAAACTTTGTTATATACAGCACCCGCGGGATTTTCCCACATAATTGTCGGATTGTTTTCAATACTAATATTTTGCGCATATGGTTCGGGCATCGGGGAGGTAGCGATTCCCGGTCCGGCTTGAGGTGCAGTTGAGCCAATGTCGTACCCAAATAAATGGTCTTGGGGAGATCCTGCCATTGTTCCGCCGAGAAGTACCAGTCCATCAATTGCCGAAGTGGTAAGGAATAGATCCTGACCTATTCTGTAGCTTTCGCCAACACCGATATCGTCAGTAATGGTATGTGAAAAAGAAGTTAAACTTTGTGTGTTAAGGTTAATTTGTCTGATATATTGCGGAGTATTCCAGGAGTTGTTAAAATCCATAACCCATAAAAACGGACCACCATCTGTAACGTTGTCATAAGCGAGCCCGTAAATATTCAAGGGGTATATATCATTATAGTCAATTTCGTCAAGAACATAACCTTGTCTGTCGATCTGTACAATATCATGATCCCACATGGTAACCCAGAAACCTCCCGAGCCATTATCCGCGTCAGGGTCAAATGCCAGCGATGCCAGCGCAAAGTTTACAGCAGGATTTATTGTACCTGCAAGAGTACGGGTATGAGGGTCAATTTTATAGATATAATAATTACAAACAACTGCATAAACATAGTCAAGGTCGCTGGTCATACCGGTAATATAATTGACACCACTCACAGTAAATGAATCGAGAACAACTCCATCAGCTGAAAATTCATAAATGTATCCGTTTCCCGCATCGGAAGCCCACATGGTGCCGGTTGCTTCCACAAAAGTTCCTCCCTGATAGCCACCGATAGAATTAACGGGTCCGAACGGATAGTCGAATATCAAACTCCAGTCGTCATTATTTTCAATAGGAGAAAATAATTCAGGTCGTTTCTCATCTCGTTCATGGGGTTGCGTTATTGAATTAAAAATGACCTTGTTCTGTGCGCTCAAAAATGAGGTTAAGAGAAATACCAATAAAAGTATTTTTTGTTTATGCATTAAAATCTCCTGGCTATTTATACTTAAATAATCAATACGGAACAAAAGTAACGTCTCTAAAATGGATAATCCATCCCAAAATTTTAACAGAGAGAAAGGTTTAGGAATTGGAACTATTAAGGAGAATCTGTTAAAAAGAAAAGCCACTGAGATCGGTGGCTTTTGACTAAAGACTATACAAGGATTACAATCCCTGTTATAGTTAACTTTTTCAACATTGCCCGGCTCTTCACCGTTTCGCGGGGCACGCGAACCACTGGAACCTGATTTTATCAATCCCTTTAAATTAAAGAGGGATGGTCAGTGACCATCCCCTACATTGAATTTTGTTTCTTTCGAGTAAAGACGCCATATGGTTCGAGAGCCTCACCAGCCTAATGGCGTCTCCACAGTCAAGTATCCAATACTGTTTACTTAGTACTCAGCACTAAATTATTTCAGCAGCATCATTTTCTTTACATCGTTGAAATTACCTGCTGATATTCTGTAAATATAAACTCCTGATGACAAGTTCGACGCATTAAAATTAAGGGTATGGTACCCTGCATCAAATTCCGCGTTAACAATCTCGTCAACCAATTCGCCCAGAGTATTGTAGATACTGATATTTACATTTTCCTTCGCAGGCAGACTGAATTTTATAGTTGTAGCAGGATTAAATGGATTCGGGTAATTCTGCTCAAGAGAGTAACTTGCCGGAATTTCCACACTACTGACCTGCAATGAGTTTATTCGCGAATCAGAAAGTGTTACAGATTCACCATCTCTAATTGTTGAATAAAATAATCCACCGGTGACAGCATCTTTTAAGGTGATATCATTTCCTGATAAACTTATTGTTATCGGGTACGTTAAATCCTTGATGCTGATCATATTATTTTCAGAGTCGGAGATAAATGTATCATCGCTAAACCTTACATCACCAGCACCCGCAGGTGGAAGAGGTGGTAATTCTCTGCTTCCGGCGTAACCTTCCGATGATAAGTATAATGTGTAATTTTTACCAAGTGCGTCGGTTAAAACCAGTTTTTCAGATAGAAGTTCTTTTCTTGTCTCTTCTTTCTTTGCGACGCTTGCAGGTGGAAGATGCACTATACCCGGAGAAGTGGTCTTTACCCAGTATCCTTTTGCGGCTCCCAGCTGTTCAGCAGTGTAATAACCATTATCATATCCGAAAAATTGAGTCGCGATAATTCCTTCCGGTTCTGATGTGATATCTTCAACATTTACATTGTAATGATGAACTCCAACCAGATTCCAACCTTCGTTAACTTCGATGTGGTTATCGGTTATCAGGTTACCGGTCATCCCGACTGTGTGATAGATTTCGAACTGAACCCAATACCCGTTTCCAACATCAAGCATATCGGCTGCATAATATCCGTCATCAAATCCGAACATCTGCGAGGTTGCGTTCTGGAATACTGAAAGAGGAGCCATGTTATCCAGCATCATAGGCATTGCCACAAGATTCCATCCGCCATAGACCGGCATTGACATAGTGGAAATGGTTGATTTTTGAATATGAAGTTCTGTTATTGCGGGATTGTCAATTGTAATACTGTTGGTTTCACGCATTTCAAAACTGAAAATATCTCCGGTGAAGCCATCAGTAAGATATAATTCAATATCTTCAGGAATACTTAAAGTATCCCAGCTGATTGTTACAGGGAAAGTTTCAGCAGGAGACTGAAGCTTAATCACCCAGAGATTGTCTGTAATATCAGATGATCTGTAGTCTTTCCACGAAAACTCTGCCGGATCAGTTGGAAGTTGTAATCTTACGTCAAACAGATCGAAAGGAGGCAATGGTGGCAAAATTCTCTCACCAAGATATAAATCAATTGAATCAGTTGCACCAACAGATTCCCCAATACTTATAGTTCTGTTACCATCAAGATTATTGTTCACACTGATGGGTAATTCCCAGTCGAGCTGTTCGTTCCCCGGAAGAGGGAAGTTAGTAATAAGAGTAAGTGTCCATGCCTGAAGAGTACCCTGATCCATTCCGAAATCATCGAGGAAAATGAGTTCCCAATCACCGGAAGCCGACTGATTGTTAAATGATGGTAATGGTTGTTGAGGATACCATTGACCGGTCATTGGAGCGTGTGCGCCGTGAATCGGTAATTCAGCGTCATCGTCAAAGACAGCGTTGAAAATATCATCGCCTGAGCCACCATTCCCTGCAGAGAGCAGTACCTCAGTACCATTGGGTGAACGGAGAGTAATATGCAGATCACCAACCCAGGTATGGAAAACTGTATCCACAGAGACTATTACTTTCTCAACTATTGCCTGAGATTCTGGTATATTTAACGTCGAGATCAGGGGAGTAACACCGTGATCATCCGGAATAATTAAATTTAAGTTATTGAGTGAGAAAGAGTTATAATAAACATCAACTCCCACCATTGGTCCAACGGCTGTTTCTGAAGCGAAATCGTTATCATACACAATTATTGTTATTTCAAAAATGCCGGAAGGCGGATTATTCCAGACAAACATCGATTCGGCACCAAATGTTTTACCTGCCAAATCACCGTCAGCGTATATATATGCGGAATCAACCTCTATTGGTTCGTCATAAATATTTAAAGTTGGATTATCCCAGTTAACTGACACGATATCATTCTGTTCATCCCACTCTGCCATGATGTTTTGAGCAGTCAGGGGCGCGGGCTCGGTTCTGGTAGTAAATCTCCATACTCTGCCTCTGGAGCTGTCAGAACCTTCATATTCCACAACTCGCCAGTAGTAATTGGTAGAGTATTCCAAAGTTCCATGGTCATCATAGCTGGAATACAGCATTGAGGGTGTTCCATCTGCCACCAGAGCATTGGGGCTGTAGCTGGCAACTTCGTTCAGGTTTTTACTGAAATAAACTTTGTTATATTCGGCAGTTGATGGATTTGTCCAGGAGATAGTAGGCTGGTTATCTATCGGTATGTCAGCCTCATAAGCTGTTGGTTGCGGAAAAGTTGCGTTTCCCGGACCATTCTGTGGGGAAGAAGAACCAATATCATAACCAAAAAGATGATTTAGAGGAAAACCTGTAACGGTACCACCCAAAACAATAGTTCCATCATATAAATCAGTGGTTATGAAGAGGTCTTCGCCTATGGTATAATATTCGTTTATCGCAATATCTTCTGTGATAGTATAAGCTACACCGGTTGGCATTTTTGTATTAATGTCAATCTGTCTGACATTTTGAGGAGTATTGTATGAATGCCCGATATCCATAACCCACAAATATGGTCCACCTTCAGAATAGTTGTCAAAGGCGATTCCATAAATGCTAAATGGTGACAAATTTGACCAGGGTATAGTATCAAGGATTTCACCTTGTCGATTAACAAGCACCAAATCCTGATGCCAAATATTTAACCAGAAACCTCCGTTACCATTGTCCGCACCAGGATCAAAGGTGACAGAAACCGCTGTGTAAAGCATTTCCGGAACAATTGTGTTCACCAAAGTTTTAGATACAGGATCAATTTCAAGAATATACTGGTTGTAAGTAACGGCGTAAACATGTTCACCATCACTGGTCATACTGGTTATATACTGGACACCATCTATTGAAAATGTGCTGATTAAAGTTCCGTCAGGGGAAATTTCATAAATTTCATTAGTGTGACCAACGGAAACCCAGAAAGTTGATGAAGGCTCAACGTATGTCGCACCGTAATACCCGCCGTAAAAAGTAGAATCTCCGAAAGGAAGGTCGAACAGAAGACTCCAGTCAGGAGTTTCTTCGCGTGTTAATTCGGCTGCTTTAGGTTTATCTTCTACTTCCCTTGGCAGATCTAAAGGTAAAAACTCTTTTCGTTCCTGGGCGAAAAGAGTTACAGATACGAAAAAAAGAATTGAAAAAATCAGTTTGTTACTCATCCCGTGCTCCTTTATAATTTAAGGTTCAATAATCGGAACACGGGTCTTTTTATTTCGGTTCCCAATAATCCATAATAAATTTAATATTTATAAAAAAACTCAAACCGGTCTAACTTGTTGAAAATAAATAAGTTAACACTCTCGAATCCGTTACGTGATTCGAGAGTGTTAAAAATATTTTTATATCAATTTAAGAAATAGCTTTTTGCGGATTCTAAAAATCCCGCCAAATCAATGGGGTTTCTTCCTGTAATTTTCTTGAAGTCATCGGTTGAAAAATCATATTCATTATCTTCTATCGCATCAAAAGATGAGGCCAATCCTTCCGCGAGAAATTGAGGGAAGCCCATACCGGAATAAACTTTTTCAATCGCTTTGGTTGAGACAAGATTTAGTGTTACGGTTCTTCCCAATATTTTTGACAAGATCTCGGCAATATCCAGATAGGAGTATAATTTGTTATTTGCCAGTTCCAAAGATTGATTAACATATTTATCACTTAATACCACAGCAGCGATTGCAGCGGCTATTTCAAAACGGGGAATATATCCAACTTTCCCGTTTGCGGAGGCTGTTGTTATTTTTCCTGTTTTGGCAGCTTCTTGAGCTGAACCGATAAGAAGATCAGCATAAAGCGCGTTTCTTAGAAAAGTATAATTTAATCCACTCTCCCTGATCAATTTTTCGGTTGCGGTATGAGCGAAGGTAAAAGAAAATTTAGTCTCCGGTACCGGATTGGAAAAGCTTGTATAGTAAACTTGTTTTACTCCACTTTCAGCAGCAGCCTCAACAACATTTTGGTGTTGTTTTATTCTTGTTTCGGTATCCGCGTTTCCCGAGATGAATACTAATTTATCAACTCCGTTAAATGCTTGCAGAAGAGAATTTTTGTCATCATAACTTGCTTCGACAATTTCCAGGTTCAATGAAGCCAGGTCTTCTGCCTTCTTCTTGTCCCTTATCATTGCGGTTATTTTTGTATCAGGATTTTGTTTTTGAAGTTCGTTTAAGATTGCTTTACCCAGGTTGCCTGTTGCGCCTGTTACGAGTATCATATTTTCTCCATTGATAATTATTTTATATTTAGTTACTTTTATAAACCAAATATAAATTAGAGATTTTTGCCAAGCAAGACGGTACAAAGTTGTTACCAGGTTACATCAATGTAACTTTTGTCAAAAAAAAGAGTGAAGTGAAGAAATAAATGAAAAAAAATATTATACAGACAGAATGCCCGGTGAGGGATATTCTTGATCGCCTGGGGGATAAATGGAGTGTCTTGATAATTGTAACACTAAATGAGCGTACATTACGTTTCTCGGAGTTAAAGCGTGAGATTAGCGATATTTCTCAGAGGATGCTCACACTAACATTAAAAAATCTGGAAAGGGACGGACTTTTAACCCGTACAGTCTATGCAACGGTTCCTCCCCGGGTAGATTACGCATTAACAGATCTGGGGAAAATATTTCATTCCGAAATTTCTGGACTGGTTTCATGGGCAAAAAAATATCGACCCGAAATTGAGAAATCGAGGGAGGTCTATGATAAAAAAAAGGCTGAATTTCTTCAGCCTCAGATTTAAGCTAATATTCTTTTTTAATGCTAAGTATCAGGTTAACAAGTTCCCGATAAGCGCCCCGTCCGCCGTTATTTTTGCATTTGTAGTTCGATATTTCAATAATTTCATCAACGGCATCTGCCGGACAAGCAGTAAAACCTGCTTCTTTCATTACACCAAGATCATTTACATCATCACCAATAAAAGCAGCTTCAGCCATAGTGATATTCATATCGTCGCAAATCTCCCGGAGGGTGACCTGTTTCTCCCACACCCCGAGGTAAATGTAATCCATTCTTAATCGTTCTGCTCTGAGGCGCATAAATTTTGAAGTATCTGTTGATATCATCCCGGTTTTAAGTCCGGCTTCCCGCAGTAGTTTTACACCCATTCCATCCTTGACGTTGAACTTTTTCATTACAAGTCCATTTTCGGTGTAGTATAAACTACCATCTGTCAATACACCATCAACATCTGTTACCACTAATTTAAGGTTTTTTATTTTTTCTAAAAGAATAGCGTCAAAAGTCAAATAATCTCCAATAATTAAAATTCAAGGAGTTAAAATAAATAATAGGGAGGAGAATAAAAAATTTTCGGAGAGGGAAGGTGACCTGGTTAACTTCCATTTAATTTTTCGTAGCCCATTTCTTCACGAGTTAATTTTTTTCTTTTCTTCTCAGCAATTTTTTGAAGAATGGCAAGAGTAAGATGAACGAGGGCAATGACAATAAAAATGGAGAAAATAATCCAAAGCGTGGTACTGAACTGATTAACTCGTGTAATCTCAAGGGCAGCCATTATCACCAGCGCCAATAGGGCGAATAAGATAGCAATAATTGCCCGATTGAAGTTTTTGACAGAACTTTTAATATTCAGCATCCTAGATGAAATGAATTCGGAGGACTTGTTTCTATTGGAAGAAGCGTGAACCTGACCGGTCTCTACCAATATTTCTTCCCGGCAGGATCGGCAGTAATAGACCATTTTAGGCATATCTTTAGAAATAATTAAATCCTTTCTGCAACCGCTGCAGTAAGTTAAATATTCGTTTTCCCAATCAACAAGCGCGTCCTCGGGAATGCGGTGAGTATCGTACTCTCTTACCATTCCATGGTCTCCGTAGAGATTACTTTCGAAACTTTCCTGAGTCATAAACCGCCTGAAATTTAACTTTAATGGAATTAAACATATTTACTCTTCATCACAATAAATCCACCCGTTTAATAAAAGGTGATTCAGAGCAAATTATTCGATACTATGACTTAATATAACAAAAAGTTTTGAATTTTCAATATTTCATACTTAATCCATTGTTATGGAGAGCATGAAGTATTTTCCGCTTTTGGCGGAAGTAGTAAAAATTTATTATAACTATATTATTTATGCACCTAAAAAAAATCCCGGAACGATATCCGGGATTCGATGTATTCAAAAAAAAGTTGGTCATATACGTCTTCGAAAACCTTTTCCCAAAACTTCATGGACATTATTTATAATGACAAAAGCATCGGGATCAATTTCCTTGACCATTGAAGTCAGTTTTCCAACCTCCTTCAGGGTTACGACCGTAAAAATTACATCACGCTCAATATTTTTATACAATCCGCGGGATTTGAGAGCTGTGGCTCCCCGCGTCATATTTTTGGTCAACGTTTCCGCGATTTCCTTATTTTTATCCGATATAATAAACGCCATCCTCGCATAATCAAACCCGTCGATTACCATATCTATAAGTCTGCTCGAAACAAACAACAAAAATACGGCATAGAAGGTGAGAGTTAGCGCAGGTCGGTCAGGAGAGAGATCCTTGATATCAATTATGAAACCGGCAAGCGCTATGACAAAAAAGTCGATGAGCATTATTGCCTGACCAGGTTTAAAACCAAAACGTTTCTGCATAATGGCCGCAACTATATCCGAGCCTGCCGTTGTTCCATTAAATTTAAAGATTATACCAATTCCAACTCCAAGAAGCACCGCCCCTATTAAAATCAGGAAGAGGAAATCATTTTGAAGCAGATCTTTTACAGCCGCGGTCTCCGCAAGATTGATTGATGCGAAGCCGGGAATGTCACCGCGGAAAAAGTCAATAAAAAATGAGCTGAGTGTAAATCCCACGAATGTACGAACACCAAAACTTTTTCCAAGTTCTTTCAATCCCCAGATATAAAGCGGTACGTTGATCAACCATATAACCATACCCACCTGAAGCGAGCCGCCGGAAAGGTAATGAATCGCCATAGCCAAACCACTCGCGCCACCGGGAACCACACGCGCGTCCACAAGAAAAACACCAATGCCCAGTGCCATAAGAGCTGAGCCGATTGTTATAAAAAAGTAATCAACAACAGGATATTTTTTAAGTAATTTCTTACCCATTTCAAACCTCAAAAAAATAAATAGTAATTAATATCTAATTAAATTGAGATTAACCTCTATGGTTATCTTCGTTTCTACTTCCTAAAGAAAAAGGGATTAACCGTATAAAAACAGTTAACCCCCCTAAAGGAACAATATTTAGTTTCTTTAGAACTCTATAAGTGACTGATCGTAGTCTTCCACATTTTCATAACCGAGCAAATTAAGTATAGTACCGGCAATATTTGTAAGTCCGGCATTTTCTACTTTCGCCATTTTATATTCACCGTTATACTGAGGATCATATATGATAAAGGGAACACGATTAAGAGAGTGAGATGTTTTTACATCTTTTTTACCTTTTTTCTCAACGAACATCTCGTCAGCGTTACCATGATCAGCAGTAACAATAGCAATACCATTCAATTTTTTGATCACTTCCAATAATTCGGCAACACCTGTATCAACAGATTCAACAGCGGTAATTATTGCTTCCTTCTTACCTGTGTGTCCTACCATATCACCGTTAGGGTAATTAATTCTGCCAAATTGATATTTACCTTCCTGTAGCAATTTGATGGTCTCTTCGGTGATTTCAGCGGCTTTCATTTTAGGTGCTTTATCAAACTGAATTTTATCAGAAGGTATCTCAACGTATTTTTCGAGATCCTTATTGATGTAACCCGATTTATTACCGTTCCAAAAATAAGTAACGTGACCGAATTTCTGTGTTTCGGATATCGCGAATGAAGTTACCCCTTCAGCACAAAGGTACTGGCTTATTGGTCGGTCTATTGACGGTGGTTCCACAAGGAAATTGGAAGGAATATGAAGATCACCGTCATATTCCATCATACCCGCAAAAATTACGTTTGGTTTTCTTACTCTGTTAAATTCTACAAAGTTTTCGTCTTCGAATGCTTTGGAAATTTCAATTGCGCGGTCACCCCGGAAATTGAAGAAAATCACAGCGTCACCATCAAAAATTCTGCCATTAGGTTCATTATTATCATCTACGACAACAAAAGATTCAAGATACTGGTCTGTCATCTGGTCGTCTTCCGCGTAATAAGTTTTTACCGCTTCCGATGCAGATTTGAATTTTCTTGCTTCACCGAGTACATGTGCTTTCCAACCTCTTTCAACAACAGACCAGTCAGCGTTGTAGCGATCCATTGTTGTGATCATTCTTCCACCACCGGAAGCGATTTTATAATCGAATCCTTCTTTAGTTGAAATTTCCGCGAGTTTAGCTTCAGTCGGTTCAACATACTCAAGCGCGGATTTTTCTCCAACATCTCTTCCATCAAGTAAAACATGAAGTCTTACACTTTTAACACCTTCTTCAACACATCTGTCGATCATGGCGTTAAGCTGATTGATGTGCGAATGTACGTTACCATCGGAAAGCAAACCTATGAAATGCACAGTACCGTTGTTGGTTCCTCTTATCATAGTATTTCTCCAGGCCTGACCTTTAAAAATATTGCCTGAATTTATTGACTCGTTCACCAGTTTAGCACCCTGAGCGAAAACTCTTCCCGCGCCGATCGCGTTATGACCAACTTCGCTATTTCCCATATCATCCTCGCTTGGAAGACCAACCGCGGGTCCGTGGGCTTTAAGTGTAGTTGTGAGTTCACTTTTCATCAATTTATCAATTGTGGGTGTTTTCGCTAAAAATACACCATCGCTATCATCATGTTTACCGATACCGACCCCATCCATAATTACTAAAAGTAATGGACCTTGTCTTCCGGTAAACTTTTCTGATTTTTTCAGTTTTAATTCCATCATAATCCTTGTTTATTTTACATTTCTAAAATAATTCATTCAATCAAATTCAAACAACTAATATACCAGTCCTTAAAGGCAGGAGCAAATAAACTTGCGAGAAATAATGATTTGGTTTATCGACTCTATTGAGAGGTATTCAAATAAAAAGCCCGCTTTCAACGGGCTTTCAATTTTTAATATTGAGAAAATCAGGCGGAAATTACATCAATGTTGGGATCGACTTCCCTCCGTAGAAGGTTCTCAATCGCAACGAGGGTTCCTCTGATAGCCGAAGGGCATGATCCACAGGCTCCCTGATATTTAATCTTGAGTAAATTACCTTCCAGTGCCATAACTTCCAGCCCACCACCGTCGCCCGCAAGCGCCGGACGAACACGCTGGTCTAGTATCTGGTTGATTTTCTTTAGAAGAATTGTCTCTTCTTCGGAAGATAGCTGAATTTCTTCTTCAGCCGGTATAGTCGATTGATCAAACTTTCTCAAAAATGAGATGAGTTCTTTTTGAATTACACCCCAGCTGATCGTTGGATCTTTTTCAATAGTTATAAATTTCTGCATATAAAAAACAGAAACAATACCATTTATTTCGAATATACCTTTCGCCAAAGGATCATTTTCCGCACTCGCTTTATCCGCGAAATTACGTGTTTCTCTCTTCAGCAAAGTTTCCGATACAATAAACTTCAATGCTTGTGGATTCGGTGTTAAATCAACATCCTGTACTATTAACATGTTAAACTCCTGAACTTTATTTTAATAACCGTATTGAATAGTGTAAGGTTCAACAGCATTTCATTAACGGTTATTGACAATCAATACAAATTCGCCTTTTAATTTTAAAGTTTCAACTTTTTTTAATACTTCACCTGCAAAACCTCTCAAAAACCGTTCCTCCGGCATCGTGAGTTTGTAACCGACAGCAATTTCGGTTTTATATCCCATAGTTTTTACCACATCAGCAAGTAATGTTTTTATTCTGTAGGGGGTCTCCATAACAACAATAAGTTCGCGAAGATGTTTCAGATGGAAAAGCTGTTTTCTTCTTTCATCTTTTTTGGGAGAAAGCCAGCCGTAATAATAGAAATTATTCATTTCGAATCCGGAACCTGTAAGAGCCGGAAGAAGGGAGTTGGCACCCGGTACCGGAATTATCTCAATTCCAAAAGAAATCGCCAGAGGAACAAGGTGATTTCCCGGATCTGAAAAAAGGGGAGTACCGGCATCAGAAATCATCGCGACATTCTCATACTCCCTTATTTTGTTAACAAGCTCCATAGCCGAATCTTTTTCATTGTGCTCATTTACTGCCAGTAATTCATTTTTGATTTCGTACTGGCGCAGCAATTTACTTGCGGGTTTATATTCCTCACAGAGAATAATATCAGCTTCCTTCAGGATTCGTAACGCCCGGAGTGTAATATCCTCGTAGTTGCCGATCGGGGTCGAGACGAGGTATAGCTTGGTTTGCATAACATCCCTTTAAAATAAAACTCCCCGGTTTATAACAAAACCGGGGAGTTTCGGCTAGACTTATACTTTATAAATTACTTGTTAGCTCTTCAATTTTTGAGTAGAGCTCATCGATTGCCACAAGGTCGCGTTCACCCGTTTTTCTTACTTTATACTCAACCTTGTTTTCTTTTAGATTTCTCTCGCCAACAACTATCTGGATTGGCACACCCATAAGGTCGGCATCATTAAACTTGAAACCCGCCTGCGCGTCAACACGATCATCATAAAGCACTTCATAGCCTTTGTCGCCAAGATCATCGTAAAGTTTATCGGCGACTTCGCGCACCGCGTCTTTTTTAATGTTGAGAGCAAGCAACTGGATATCGAACGGAGTGAATTCTTTCTTCCAGACGATACCCTTTTCGTCATAGTTCTGCTCTATGTAGCAAGCGAGTACACGTTCAACTCCGATACCGTAGCTTCCCATAACAAGAGGTTTCGCAATGCCCGATTCATCAAGGAAATTCGCACCCAGACCTTCGGAATATTTGGTTCCGAGCTTGAATATATGCCCAAGTTCAATTGCTTTGAAGACATCTATCTCCTTTCCGCATCGTACACATTTTTCGCCTGTTTCCGCTGTACGAAGGTCGGCAAACTCGATATCCGTAACGTCTCTCTCCAGATCAATACCACCAATGTGATAATCATTTTTGTTTGCGCCGCTGAAAAGATTGTATAGTCCTTTCAAACGCTCGTCGGCTATGATACGGTGTGTAAATCCGACCGGACCAATAGAGCCGGCGTCAGCACCGGTGATCTTTTTTAATTCTTCTGGATGTCCCGGACGAACCGAGGCACCAAGCACTGATTCGAGTTTCGTTTCATTTACTTCGTCATTGCCGAGCATAAGAATCAATACCGGTTTATCATCCACGATATAAACCCTGGATTTTGCTGTTTCCTGTTCATGAATCGAAAGAAATTCACAAAGTTCATCGATACTTTTAACATTTGGCGTATGAATTTCATAAACTTCTTTTTTGTCACCGGTTGATTTAACTTCAGCAGGTACAGACTTTGCAACCTCAACATTGGCTGCGTATCCACATGTTTTACAATGAGCCACTGTATCTTCACCGGCATCTGATTGCACCATAAACTCTTCCGATTTGCTGCCGCCCATCGCGCCGGATGAAGCTCCAACAACAAAAAAGTCGATTCCACAACGCTCGAAAATTTTTCGATATGCCTTATCATGCAGATCATATGATTCGTCAAGGGCTTCAAACGACTTATCAAAACTGTAAGAGTCTTTCATAAGGAACTGTCTTCCGCGAATCACACCGGAGCGTGGACGCGCTTCATTACGAAATTTTGTCTGAATCTGATACCAAATCTGTGGTAAATCTTTGTATGATTTCAAAACACCTTTTGAATGGTAAGTCATAATCTCTTCATGGGTTGGAGCGAGTACATAATCACGGTTTTTAAGATGAAACATGGTATCTCCAAATGCCTCAACTCTTCCTGTCTCTTCCCAAATTTCTTTCGGATTTAACGCGGGAAGATGAAATTCCTGTCCGCCAATAGCGTCCATTTCCTCACGGATTATATCTGATACTTTCTTAACCATTTTGTAGCCGACTGGAAGGAACGAATAGATACCCGCGGATAACATTCTCACCAAACCGGCACGCAGCATTAGAACATGACTCGGGATTACAGCATCTGTAGGAACTTCTTTAAGTGTTGGAATAAAAGATTTACTAATTCGCATGAAACTCTCAACTTTTTGATTTTACAGTAAACAACAAATTTACGAAATGATAAGGGCAAATAAAACCGTGAATTTGTAAAATAGAGAAGCTTGGGGATAATATAGATATCATACAAGATTCAATACGAGTTGAGAGGGTATTGCAGAAATTAAATCGGATTATTGGTTTATCCTCTGTTAAAAGTATCTCGACATTCTAATAATCTGGATTCCTGCCTGCGCAGGAATGACCCAAAAAAAGTATTTGCCATTACCAGTAAACCGAAATTTCTATTGATTGACATTCTCTACGTAACCCGGTTCTTCCACGCAAGCGGGACAGGCGAGGCCTTCAGGTATCTATTGTTTGAGGGTTGCTGAGCTGCGTCGAAGCACCCGGGAACCCATCGTAAAAGTTGACGACAATATTTTATTCTCCCCTCCATTTACCAAAGTTTACGCACCCGGGTGTGGGAGGGTCCGACGCTCGGAGGGGGTGGGTTTGTCACGTGCTGAATTAGGTTGCACGGATTATTAGTTTATTCTCTGTTAAAAGTATCTTGACATTCTAATAATCTGGATTCCTGCCTGCGCAGGAATGACCCCAAAATAGTATTTGTCATTACCAGTAAACCGAAATTTCTATTGATTGACATTCTCTACGTAACCCGGTTCTTCCACGCAGACGGGACAGGCGAGGCCTTCAGGTATCTTTTGTTTGAGGGTTGCTGAGCAGCGTCGAAGCACCCGGGAACTTTTGATGTCGATACGAATCCATCCTAAATCCTTCCCTTTACCAAAGGGAAGGACTTTTAAAAAGTTGACGATAATATTTTATTCTCCCCTCCATTTACCAAAGTTTACGCACCTGGGTGTGGGAGGGTTCGACGCTCGGAGGGGGTGGGTTTGTCACGTGCTGAATTAGGTTGCACGGATTATTAGTTTATTCTCTGTTAAAAGTATCTCGACATTCTAATAATCTGGATTCCTGCCCCTCCTTAGGCGGGTAAACTTCGCGGGAATGACCCTAAAATAGTATTTGCATACCCGTGTATCCAGTTTTTGAATACAAAGATAAAAATAAAAAGGAAGGTCGGTGACCATCCATCAAATTTTAATAACTCAGAGTTTATATGTTTTTAGAGCCGCACCACCGCTTTACGGGGAAGGCATGGTGCGGCTCTACTTTGTACTAAGTACTAATCACTCGGCACTATCTTATTTCAATAAAATCATTTTGTTGGAGATAACTTTATTTTTAGCTTCGAGTCGGTAGATATATACTCCTGACGATAATCCGTTCGCGTTAAAATTCACGGTGTAATTACCTGGGGCGTACTCGCGGTTAACCAAATCGATTACTTTTTCACCAAGGATATTGTAAATAGAAAGTTTCACAATGCCAGCTTCCGGAATAGAGAATTTTATCTTCGTCGCCGGATTAAACGGATTGGGGTAATTTTGTGAAAGCGAATAATCATTCGGAATAGAATTATCACCATTGTCCACACTAACAATATCTTCGGTGAAGTAATCGAGGATTTTTTCCATCAAAGTAATTCTTTCGGAATCAGTGTATATAGTTTCAAACGGAACGGTAAGATACACCATTTTACCAGGCGTAGAAGATGTACCGAAATTACCTTTGTAAACCACACCACCGATATTCTGGTTAGCGGGAGCGCCTGTAAAGCTGACGCAATTTTCAGCTCCCCCTAATGGTGTTATGACATCGGGCCAGTCAACATCATATGTACCGTGCGCGCCATTATCAAATTTGTATTCCGAAATCCCGTCGAACAATGTTTCGCCAATACCATCGAATGTATAGTAGGTCGCACTCTGGTTTCCGGGTGCGTCGGCAACATATTGCGCCTTGAGGTAGTTATGGTAAAACGCGATATCCGCAGAAGTGGGGTGCCCTGTTTTACCTTCAAGATCCCAGCCAATTTCAGCACCTGATACAAATAAAGCACCACCATTTTCGAGGAACAACTCAACTTTATCTTGTTCGGTAGGGTCGAAGGTGTGATCAGCGGTAGATTCGTCACCCAATATCCATACAACTATATCAAAATCTGTGAGGTTAACATCACCTGAAATTACAGATTCATTTAGTGCGTATGAGAATCCGTGACCTGCCTCGGTAATCGGGTTGGTATATTCCCGAATATAATCATTTCTTGTGTTTGTGCCGCGATCAAATCCGTTTACAACAAGAATTTTTGATTCGGACGACATGGGAGCCGCGGCGAAAAGTTGTTCCGGCGCGTCAGAAAATCCGCGAAGGTTATATGCCATGATCTTGAAATAGTAATACTCTCCAGCTTGTAAGCCATTTATTTCAATGGCTGTTGTTTCAGACATGACAGTGTCAGCAAAGTTTACTCCATCTGTACTTAAAACCGCTGCGTAACCCTGTGCGTATTGAGTTTCGGCGCATTTTACAACAATAGATGTATCGCTTACATTAATTGCACCCGCGAAATCAGGGGCAGCGGGAAGGGGTTCCATAAATGATACTTGATCGGTCTGAACCGTATTTGAAACTCCTGATTCATTCCAGAATCTGTTGAAGAATGTAGCATAATAGGTGTACTGACCCTCAAAGTTTACCGCATCATTAAAATCTTCAGCGAAAAACGCTGTAGAATCATCAAACGCGAGGTGCGCGATTTTGTCAGATTGCGGATCGGGGTTATCATCTTCCGAACGATAAATCGCGACCCAATAGTTTTGATCAATCGAGTCGGGGAGAGTTACGGTAAATTCGTAATTTAGTGAATCAATTTTTACCATATCGATCTCAGGCGAACCAATTACGGGTACATCATAAATAGGTCTGATTTTGGTTTTTCCGGAAAGAAATGTTTGTCCGGCTTCCTGCCAGTAATTATTTGTATTCCACGAACTGTAACTGTAAAACTGGAATCCGTCAGTCCAGTCAACTGTACGAACTGAATTTACAATTTCAGGGTGATTATCCCACGCGTTATTATCATTAAGGATGTAGGAACCGGGACCTACAGTATACATATACCCCGCGTCGATACCATCCTGAATATAAGGAGCCCAATCGCTTAGCAGGTTATTAGTAAATCCGGAACCGGTCAACCAGTGATAATGCATCGGGGTAAGCTGATCAAGGTTTCCTTCTCTAAACCACTTCGCCGCATCCTGAAAGACAACGTAATATCCGTTCCATCCATTCACGCCACCGGAACGATATTTACCGAGTGCGGCCGCGGATAGCCTGACCCAGGGTTTGGATGCCTGAATTGAATCGTGTAGTGTTTGCACGAACTCGCTAACACTCCATCTGCGCCAATCGTCCCATGTGTTAAAACCGGCGGGAACACCACCGCTTGCAGGATGTTGCGCATCATAAATATATCTTTTGAAGCCGTTTGGCGATTCACTGTTTTTAATTTTTTTGTTAATTATTTCACCATCCATAATGCTGATCTGTTCCTCTTCAGGAACGCGCGGTGACATGTCATCTTCGTCATATTCATTCCAGCGAATGAAATCGAGGTGAATACCATCAATATCATATTTATTTACGAGTTCCATAGCAACTGAAACTGTATAATCGCGTACTTCCTGCAGACCGGGAGAAGCGCACCGATATTGCGTCATTGCTACGCCATCCTCGTTGGTACATATCCATTCCGGATGCTCTGCCACAATCGTGCCCGATGCCGATGAAGCAACATGAAATACATTAAACCAGGCATGAAGTTCCATGCCGCGCTTGTGTGCTTCCTCAATAGCGTAGGCCAGGGGATCATAACCCGGATAAGCTCCTCCGGCATAGGTTCCCCATGGTTCGATATCAGAATCGTAATACACAGTACCGCTTTGACGGGCGTGCCATAATACGGCATTCATATTTGCTTGCTTGTGTTTGTCGAGTATGGCTCTGACGTTGGCTTTGTTTTGGGTCGAAGATAAACCGGAATTGATATGGTCCCAGGTAACAACCCATGTAGCCCTGAATTCCTGATTTTCCTGAGCGGAAAGAATTATTGATATTGTGAGAATAGAGAGTAGTACCCTGAATAACATAAAATGCTCCTGAATTGCTTGATGTAAGGTCGAACTTTTAAATTAAGAAAAAAAGTCAAAATTTGACGGGTAAAAAATGTTATCTGGGAGAATAATTGATAATAAAAACCGCCAACCGTTTAAAAGGCTGACGGTAAATAATTGTTATTGAAGTTGGGTAAGCGGTAAGGCTGGTGAGTTTAATCGCCTGTCCCGTTTGCGGGGAAGTACCGTCAATGCCTGAAACCTGTATACTCCCGGCCCTTTCCCGCTTCACGGGACAGGCGAGCAACCTATGGAACCCTGGAATACGTTACTACATTTTACCGGAATCTTTTTTATCTTTTTCTTCACCGGCCTGGTCCATCTGCATCCACGGATTTACATCGGTGTTCCAGGTATCATATTGAATTTTCCATTTCCCGTCATATTTTTTGTAGATGGTGATATATTTTCCTTTATCATCCCACGGCTTGTCCATTCCTGGCATTTCCATACTCATTGTGTAAGTTCCTATTTCATAGCCGTATTCACCCGACTCGGCAATTTCTATTACTTTCATTTCAAATGAAAGTATTTTCATGGGCATCTGTTTATCCATTTCAACTTTCTTTTTTAACGCATCCATACCTTTTATCATCGGCTCATATGAAGGCATGGAAATGGCATCATTAGCATAAAGCTCAAGAACCAATTCGCCCTGATTGGTCTCCATCGCTTTTTTAAAAGTATCCTGGGTTTTTTGAACAAATTTTTCAAGGTCACTCTGCGCAAAGAGCGAAACTGATAGAAAAAGAACTAAAACAGCGGTTAAAACGTTTCTCATTTTACATCCCTTTTATTAGTGAAATAACAATTTGTTTTATATTCATCAAACAATCAACTAAAAACTTAAATGATTCTGATTTAATTTAAAAAATATACCATATAATAATATATCATATCTAAATTAACAGGTGCCCAATATGAAAAAAACATTAATAATTCTGTTTATCCTGATCAGCGGATTTTTGTTCACTACCCATGCTCAAATTACAACGGAAGAGATAGAATATAGAAATGGTGAGACCACCATGAAAGGATTTCTGGCTTATGATGCGTCCAGTATTGAAAAACGACCCGGGATATTGGTCGTACACGAGTGGTGGGGTCATAATGATTATGCAAGGAAAAGAGCCAAAATGCTCGCGGAACTTGGTTATGTTGCATTCGCCGTCGATATGTACGGCGATGGTAAAAAAGCTGAACATCCGGAAGATGCCGGAAAATTTGCCGGTGAAGTGATGAAAAATTTCAGTTCCGCTAAAGAACGTTTTAACGCGGGAATGGATGTGTTGAAAGATTTTAAATTTACCGATGATGAAAAAATTGGCGCGATAGGCTATTGTTTTGGCGGAGGAATTGTTCTCAATATGGCAAGAACCGGGGCTGAGCTCGATGGCGTTGTAAGTTTTCACGGCAGCCTGAATTCTGCGGTTTCCGATACTGATATCAAAGGTAAAATACTGGTTTGTAATGGCGCTGATGATGGTTTTGTCCCCGCGGAACAAATTGAGACCTTTAAAAAAGAGATGGAAGAAAACGAAGTCGATTACAAATTTGTTAACTACGAAGGTGCGAAACACAGCTTTACAAGTCCTGACGCGGATAAGTATGCCGAAAAGTTCTCCATGCCCATTGCATACAACAAAGAGGCGGATGAAAAATCATGGGCAGATATGAAAGAATTTTTTAATAAAGTATTTTAACACTAAAACTTGACAATCCATTTTCTCAGGGTGATTATTGGTCACCCTGGGAAAATATTAAAATGATTAATCTTCACTATTTACAATCTCATCAAAGTTTACGATATTTAAACTATAAAGGAACGGGAATATCCTTATTAAAAAGGTAATTAGACTCTAAATTAAAACTATTTTATTTCGATAGTATTGATAAGTAATCCAAAATCAATCCCTGAAATGTTAAAAACTCGAATAATATTTGTAATAATATCTGTTGTTTTCAGTTTTCAAACTCTATTTGCCGTTAATCTGGATAGCTTAAAGAACCTCATTCCAACAACAACCGGTGAAGAGCTGGTTGACCTGTATAATGAAATTGCGTCTAATATCTCCGGTCAAAACAGGGAAAAGCTGAATTTTGCTGAAAGCGCGGAAGAACTTGCCGCTACATTGAGATATAACAAGGGGAAAGCCGACGCGCTAAAAAATATTGGCAGTTATCACATACTTAATGAAGATAATGATAAGGCACTCGAATATTATTTCAGGGCGAAACAATTTTACTCATCCAACGATTACGAAAATCTCTCTAAAATTAATGAAAGAATTGCTGTTGCGTATTATGAGAACAAAGATAATAACAACGCGAAATTGTATTATAAAAAATCAATCGAATTGCTGAACAAGTTTCCGGTAAATTCTTTCCATGCGAGTCCGAATAACAATCTTGGACTTCTGTACTGGAGAATGAGTTATTACGATAGTGCCCTAACTTACTACAATAGTGCGCTGGAAGTAGCGCATGCTCTGAATGACTCATCCTATCTTGGCAGATTGCTAAATAATATTGGCGTAATCTACTGGCAGTGGACACTTTACGACAAGGCTATTGAGAACTATCTCAAATCACTTGATATACGATACGCGTTAAAGGATAGCATCGGAGTTGGCAGATTACTGAATAATATTGGTCTGACATACCTTCAGATTGATGATAACGAAAAAGCCATGAATTATTTTAATCAGGCACTAGAGCTTTCGAGAGAAATACCAAGCGATGAACTGACGGGATACTCCTACTACAACATGGGAGCAATATACATAAGAAATAATGAGTACACCAAAGCTTTGGAAATCTATAAAAGTTCCAGAAAACATTATAAACTTGACAATATTTACAGCGGTGACTTGCTCACTTCCATACAAATTGGTGAAATATTTAATTTACTCGGTAAACCTGATTCAGCAATGGTTTATCTCGAGAATGGCTTGAGGATTGGGAAAGAAACCAACAACCAGAAACGTATCTCAATGGCTCTGATGGAAATGGGGAAATCTTATTCTTTAGTGCAAAATTATAACAAAGCGATTTCCGCTTTTGACGAGGCACTTGATATAAGTTCGCGTATCGGTAAGGATGATCTCTCGACAGATATCTTCTACGAACGCGCAAAACTTCTCGAAAAATTGGGCGAGTACAAAAATTCGCTTCAAGATTACAAATCATATTACGAACTGAAAGACAGCGTTAAAAATATTGAGGTACAGAGAAAGATTGTTGAATATCAATCCAAGTTCGAAACTCAGCAGGCAAACATAGCATTGAAGGATAAAGAATTTGAACTGGAAAGAAACCGGATTTTTCTAATCTCTGCATTTGCTGCTATAGTTATCCTCGTGGTTTTACTGATAATATTATACCGCATTAATTATCTCAAGAATAAAACCAATAAACAATTATCCGACACAAATGTTACTGTCAGAAAGCAGAATGAGGAAATAAACTCTCAGAAAGCCCGGCTTGAAGACGCGTTTATCAAGCTGAATAATCATAAAAACGAACTGGATATTAATATTTCTACAAAAGATAAATTGTTTTCTGTTCTGGCACATGATATTAAAAATCCGCTTGGAGTAATACTTAATTATTCAGAACTGTTAAAACAGAAGGATACATTAAGCGAATCAGAAATCGATGAGATTATAGAAAGTATCGCAAGAAGCGCGCAGAAACTCTCGGAACTTCTTAACACAATCCTGACATGGTCTAAATCGCAGCAGGGTTTGATAAATATCAACAAAGAAAAAATTGAAATCAGATCGGAAATTGAGTTCGCCGCACAACCACTTAAAACCTGGCTTGATCAGAAGGGTATTATCTTTAACAATGTTGATACACCTGTTTCTATTTACACCGACAAATTTATGTTTCATACTGTAATCAGAAATCTCATTCATAACTCGATTAAATACACAAAATCGGGCGGAAAGATTTATATTGAAGCTTTTGAGGATGAATTTTACTCAATTATAAATGTATCAGATACCGGGGAAGGAATATCAAAAGAAAAATTGAGTCGTATCTTCTCCGGAATCAAGGACGAAAAAAACTCGCAATCTACCGGACTCGGATTGAAAATATGTAAAGATTTCATTGAAAAACAGAATGGAATCATAAACGTTATTAGTGAAATTGGTAACGGTACTACCTTTTCTATAAAGCTTCCAAAAAACTGATATATTTACCTCTTTGTATTGAAGTTTATTCAGGTTTTACTATATTTCAAATAAATCTCTTAGCAACGGTGCATACCAATGGCAGCCACAAATCAGAAATACCAAATTCTGCTCCTCGAAGATGATCATTCAGATGCTTTATTGATAAAAAATTTTTTATCAAAAGCTGAAGAAAATTTTTATGTAACTCATTTCTTCTCAATAGGGGAACTCCTGAAATCGGGAGCGGATCAATTTCATCTCATTTTGTTGGATCTCAATCTTCCCGATTATAAAGAGTTTGCGGGGCTTGAGCTTATCCTCGAGAAATTCCCGTCAATACCGGTAGTTATATTAACTGCCGATAAAAATGAAAGCACAGCTATAAACGCGCTAAGACTTGGTGCGCAGGATTTTCTTCATAAAGGAGATTTCGATTGGATTCGTTTAAAAGAGACAATCCTGTTCTCATTGGAACGTAAGAGAATTGAAAAGAACTTTAAACAGAAAGTGAACTTCATTTCTGAAGAGAAACTACTTAAAAATCTGATGGATAATATACCTGATTCAATCTACTTTAAAGATATCAGAAGCAAATTCATCAAGGTTAATAATTCTACGCTTAAAAAGTTTGGCTTTGATAACGAATCCGAACTTTTGGGTAAATCCGATCTCGACCTCTTCGGGGAAGCCCATGGCGGCGCGGCATACGGGGATGAGCAAAATATTATTCGAACAGGAAAGCCAATAATCGCGAAAGTAGAAAAAGAGGATTGGAAAGATGGTTCAATAACCTGGGTTTCTACAACCAAATTACCACTTTACAATGAAAATGGTGAAATTACCGGTACCTTCGGGATTACGCGGGATATTACAAAACAGAAGCAGATTGAGGAAAATTACAAGCAGACCAGAGATTATAATGAACTACTGCTTAGAATTGTTCCAAGCGCAATCTTCACTGTTGACAAAAGCAAAAAGATCACTTCCTGGAATGACAAAGCTGAAGAGATCACAGGATATAAAAGAGAAGAAATACTGGGAAAACCATGCAGTTTTTTCGCGAATGAACCGTGTATTTCAACATGCGGATTGTTTGATGGCAAAATTGTTGATTCCACTTCAACAAAAGAGTGTACCATAATCAGCAAATCAGGCAAAGAAAAAACCATACTCAAAAATATCGAGTTGATAAAAGACAAAGATGGTAATGCTAAATCCGGGGTGGAAACATTCATTGACATTACAGATCTGAAAGAAGCGGAAAAAAAGCTTTCCCAATCTGAAAAACAATTTCGCTCTGTTTGGGAACACGCAAACGAAGGTATGCGAATTACTGATGAGAATGGCATTATTCTGATGGTAAATGACGCCTACTGCAGAATGGTAAGGAAAACACCCGAGGAACTGACAGGTCAAAAGTTTAATGTGGTGTTTTCTAATGAAGACGAGGAGGCTGTTGAAAAATATATTCAGAAATTTAAACTTAACAGAATTGTACCCAGACTTGAAAAAGAGATTCAATTATGGGATAAATCGCGTTTCTGGTTCTCTATCTTTTCCAGTCATATAGAATTGAATGATAACAGAAAAGCGTTGCTCTCGGTTTTCAGGGACGTTACCGAAGCGAAAAAATCGGAGATTATTCAAAATGTAATTTTTGAAATAAATAACGCGATCTACGAGATATCGGATTTCGAAAAACTTCTTGAAAAAATTCATAAAACCATTGGTAGGATAGTAAAGGCTGAATCCTTCTTTATCGCTCTGTATAACAAGGAAAATAATACAATTGATATTCCTTACAGCATTGACGAGGAAGGGAAGGAAAAAGATTTACCCATAGAAGGCACTTTTACAGGGTACGTTATCAAAACCAGAGAATCACTTCTTGTGGATGATGAAGAGTCGATGCAGATGGTGATTGAGGGAAAAACCAGAATTGTGGGTAAACCCTCGAAGATATGGCTGGGAGTACCTATTACTCTTAATGACGAAGTTTTTGGAGTTGTTGTAACTCAGGATTATAACAACAGAAATGCTATCGGAATTGAAGAGCAGGTGATGGTAGAGTATGTATCTGATCAGATAGGGCTTGCTCTTGAAAGAATAATCTCGAGAAGAAAATTAATTGCTTCCGAGAAGAAATTACGAGAAGCAAATGATGCAAAGGACAGGTTTTTCTCAATCATTTCTCACGATTTGCGTAATCCTTTTATTACACTCGACAGTTTCCTTAAAATGCTCTCGGAAGATTATGATCAATTTTCAGAAGATGAGAAAAAGGAATATCTGAACATCCTTCATAAAACCTCGCAGAGAACATTATCATTGCTCGATAATTTGCTAACATGGTCAAGATCTCAACGCGGTGTACTAAAAATTAACAAAGAACGCCAAAACCTTAAAAAACTCTCCGAAGAAGCAATTTCGCCGCTTATAAATACTGCTGAAAAGAAAAAAATCGGGCTAATTATTCCTCTGGATGAACATATATATTTGGAAATCGATCGATTTATGCTGGAAACAGTCATCAGGAACCTGATCAGCAACGCCATTAAATTTACCGAGCCGGGCGGCACAATAACACTTTCAGCAGAACAAGATGAACAAAATACCAGGATCAGGATCAATGATACCGGGGTTGGTATGGATGAAAAAACTGTTTCCGAATTATTCCGCGTGGATGTGAGCCATACTTCACTGGGTACTTCAAACGAAGAAGGTACCGGACTTGGTTTAATACTATGCAAAGAATTTGTCGAAAAAAATGGTGGCACCATTTCGGTGAACAGTGAAAAGGGAAAAGGTTCCACATTTACTTTAGTATTCCCCCTGTAAATTTAAATAGTTCTTATTGTAAATATGCTACTTGAAATTATCGGATATTTTTCGATTATACTTTATGTTTTGCATGATTTAGAAGATGATCAGTAATCGGAGTGGTTTTGAAAGATCTGTTTAATCCCGCGATTTTTAATACAAACTTCCCTCACATTTTGTTTGAAGACTCACCAATAGGAATATTTCTATTTGATCATGAAGGAATAATTCAGAACTGTAACGCAAAGTTCTGCGAAATTACCGGTTCAGATAAATCAAAGATAATTGGTCTAAATACACTGAAAGACATTAAAGATCAAGATGTTATATCCTCCGTGGAAGAATCACTTAAAACAGGATCAGCCAGAGTTGAAAAAAATTACACATCCGTTACCGGAAATAAGACTACACCTGTCATTTTAGAATTAAAAGCTATTTATGATGAAGATTCCAATATATCGGGAGGTATTGGTTATGTTCAGGATGTAACCCCCAAGTATGAAATCAGTGATAAGTTTGACAGAGTAGAACTCAGTTTCAGAGGGGTACTCAATAATCTTCCAATGTTCGGTCTGGTATTAGCCCCGGATGGAAAGATACTGGAAATAAACAGCTATTTTCATAAATATTTTAAAGATTTGGAAATACCAATTGAGGGTCTTGACTTCTTCGAAACTTTCCTGCGCGAAAACGACAGAAAATTAGCTCGTAAGTACTTCTATTCTTGTGTTAAGGATGGAAGCAAATATTCTGATAATATATTTGAATTGATCAAAAATGAGAATGAATCCAAAATAGTTTCATGGGTCATAACGCCTCGATACAATCATAAGGATGAGCTGGAAGGTATTGTTTGTATCGGTGAGGATGTAACCGAAAGAGTAAAATATACTTTTGAAAAACTCGAAAATGAAAGACGGTTAAAACACGCGCTCAGCGGTAGTGGGCAGGGTGTTTGGGAAATAGATTTCATTGAGAAAAAATTATATCTCGATGAAACTTTTCTGCGACTCCTTGAACTTCCGATCTCGAATCCTGAATTTTCTCTCGCTGATATCAAATCCCTTATCCATGCGGATGATATCCGCAATGTTATTGGACTCTTTAAAGAATTTCGTAGTGGTAAAAAGGACGTTTTCGAGATAGACCTCAGGGTTTATCAGGCCGGTTCCCGGAACTATAAGTGGGCGATGCTAACGGGTAGTGTGATGGAAAGCGATCACCTGAACAGAGCTACCCGTGTGATTGGTACACAGGTAGATATTGACAGTAAAAAACTTGAAGGCAAATATCTTGAAATTGAGCGAGATTTCGCGCTATTCATTAACCAGTCAGTCTCTCTCGATAATCTATTAAAGCAATCTCTGCATTCTATCCTCAAGCTTGCAGATACTGTCTCGGGCGGAATATATCTGCGAAACGAAGATAACAGTTTGAGTCTTAAATATCATGCGGGATTAAATGAAAAGTTTATTGAGAATGTGAAATTCTATGCCGCGAATGAGACTCAAGCTCAGTTGGTGAATAAAGGCGATGTGGTGTTTAAAGCCTTTGATGTTCCGCCGGAAGTATATGAGTCAGAAAAAATTATTGGAGTAGCTGTTTTCCCACTCGTAAAAGATGGTGTAGCTTACGGCGCGATAAATCTGGGTTTTAAATCGCTCAAAAAATATGAAATGGCGAATAGAACTCGCCTGGAAAACTTTGCTTTAGTTATTACAGGTGCTATTAGCAAGGTTGTTGCTGAGGAAAAACTTACCAGGAGTGAGGAGAAATACAAAAACTTTATACGTCAAACCACAGACGCAATAGTTTGTATTGAATTTAACCCGGAGGTTTCTAAATCGAGAGATGTTAATGAACAACTTTCTAAATTGTGTTCCGGAAAGCTTGTTGATGTTAATGAGGCGTTTCTAAATATTTTTCAGTTCCGAAGCAGGGATTCAGTTTTAGGAAAAGATGTAAAGGATGTTTTTCCGGCGACAAGTTCTCACTGTGATATTCTCTTCAGGGAGTTTATTTACAGAAATTATAAACTAACCGACTATGAATATAGCTTTCAGACAGATGAATCTGATGAAATACACACTATTGTTAATTTTGATTGTTTTTCCAGGGAAGATAAACTTTATCAATTATGGATTACATTTAAGGATATTACAAGAATTAAAAGCGCGGAACTTGCTCTTGTCGCGAGTGAAAACAAGTATTCCACAGTTGTTGAAAACGCTTCCGAGATAATCCTGGTTCATATAAACGGAGTGGTCAAATTTGTAAACAGAGCGGCGCTTCTGCATACCGGTTTCGAATTCGATGAAATAATTAACTCTAATATTCTTGATTTTGTTCATCCCGATGACCATGATATAGTCTTGAAAAATATTGCTGATCGTCAAGGGAATAAAATTACGGTAAACCCTTATGTTGTAAGATTGCTAAAAAAAGAGGGTGGTTGGTTTTTTGGTGAAATTTTCGGAAGAATTATTGAATACGAAAAACGACCGGCATTTTTGGTCTTTATCCAGGATGTAACCAAAAAAATTGAAAATGAGCGCAAACTGAAAGAGAGTGAAGAAAATTATCGTCTTTTGACCGAAACTTCATATGACGGGATTGCAAAAGTTAACCGTAAGGGAATTTTTACATTTACTAATAAATCAAATGCCGATATTTCCGGCTACAGAGTAGATGAGATATTGGGTAAAAATATACTTGATTTAATTCCTGAAGAAGAACGTGAAGCGAACTTGAGAATTTTAAACATAGTTTTTGCCGGCAGTTCTTTTAATGGCGAAGGCTCCATCCTGACCAAAACAGGGGATATTGTACCGGTCAGTTTTTCGATGGCCCCAATTACTAAAGGGCATTCCGGAATTGATGACGCGGTGATAATCGTAAGAGATATCACCAAAAGAAAAAAATACGAAATTGAATTAAAAGAAAATGAAGCCAGATTGAGGAAATTGTTTGAGCAGATTCCGGCAATAGTCTGGACGACAGATTCCAGGGGAATTCTTACTTCGGTCGCAGGCTCAGCTCTTAACAAGAATGAAATAGATACTCACTCTATTCTGCAAAATGAGTTCAGTCAAGCAATAGAAAATTATGTGGGGGAAGATCAATACTCGAAGTATGCTGAAACATTAGCCTCGGGCAAAACCTATTCCAGAGAAGAAAGTATTCAGGGACGTGTATTTGATATAGTTGCTGATCCGCTAAAAGATGAACAGGGAACTATAATCGGTGCAATTGGTATTGCCCTCGATGTTACCGAGAGAAGGAAAGCTGAAGAAAAGTTAAACCAACTTTCCGCGGCTGTGGAACAAAGCGCTACCTCAATAGTTATTACTGATCTGGATGGTAAAATTGAGTATGTTAATAATAAGTTTGTTGAGGTAACCGGATATTCAAAGCAGGAGGTATTATCTAAAAATCCGAATGTTTTAAAATCTGGTGAAATGAGTAGTGAAAATTATGCCAGGCTTTGGGCTAAAATCTCAAATGGTGAAGAATGGAACGGAGAGTTCCACAACAAACGTAAAAATGGGGAAATGTTCTGGGAGAGGGCTGTTATATCACCAATCAAAAACAAGACTGGTGAAATAACCCATTATTTGGCAGTTAAAGAAGATATTACACAATTCAAAAAAGTTCAGGAAGAACTTGCCAATTACAGAAATCATCTTGAAGACCTTGTCGCGGAGAGAACTTCACTTTTAAGACTTACAGAAGAGCGATTCAGAAAATTAGCGGAGTATTCCAAAGATATAATTTTAAGATTTACGTTAACCGGTGACATTATCTACTATAATCCGGCACTTTCGGGTTTTATTGCTGAATCTGAGACGATTGTGATAAACCACATCAGAGATTTAACTCTTTCTGAGAAGCTGCAAAAGGAATTTGATACTGCAATATCAGATGTTGCTGATATTAAAACTCAATTAGTAAAAGAAATGAATTTCCCTGCTGATTATTGGTTTGAATGGACTTTTATACCCGAACTTGATGATGAAAAAAATGTTGAAAATGTGATAGCGTTTGCTCATGATATCACTGAAAGAATGAAAGTTGAAGAAAAAATGCGAAAAGCACTTTCAGCAGAGAAAGAGTTGAATAAACTCAAATCCAATTTTATTTCAATGGCATCGCATGAATTTAGAACACCTCTTACGGCAATTCTTGCATCTGCCGATTTACTGGAGATGTTTGGCAGATCATGGGATGAAAATAAATTTGCTGAACACACTGCTAAAATTCAAAACGCCGTAGAAGAAATGACAGTTTTATTAGATGAAGTATTGACACTCAGCAGGTACGAAAGTGGAAAAACTATGTTTAATCCATCTGAAGCTGATATTATCAAGTTTACAGAAGATGTTATTGAAACTGCCAGGTTGAGCGATTTGTGTGATCACAATATTTCTACAAAGTTTGATCTGGAGACTAAATATCATAAATTTGATTCCAGGTTACTCACCCAAATTATGACCAACCTCCTTACGAACGCGTTTAAGTATTCAGAAAGGAATACAAATGTGTTTATTGAACTATCCGAAAGTGATGAAAACCTTATATTTAAGGTCAAAGATGAGGGACTTGGTATTCCTTTTGAAGAGCAAAAGCATATTTTTGATCCGTTTTTCAGGGGAACTGATGTTCAGGAAATAGTCGGTACAGGCCTGGGTTTGAGTATTGTCTCTGAATCAGTTAAACAGCACAATGGATTTATCAAGTTTCACAGTGAATTGGGTGCAGGCTCGGAATTTATAGTTTATTTGTTGAAAAGTTATGAGTAATATTCTTATAATAGAAGATTCGGTTGATGTTGGCGAATTACTGCGTGAATTGATGGAGATCAATGGATATAATACCCGATTACTCCTGAATTCAGATAAGATAGCTTCCACTCTTGAAGAAGAAGTACCCGATTTAATTATTTGTGATGTGGTAATGCCTTCCATGAGCGGTTATCAGATAATTCAATTTCTAAAGCAGCACAAGTTTTACAAAGATATACCCCTGATATTTATTTCGGCAAGAGTTGAAGAAGAAGATATCAGGAAGGGGCTAAATTACGGTGCTCAGGCATACATCAAAAAACCTTATAAGTCTAAAGAATTATTAACAACAGTGAGGGAAATTCTTGGAGAAAAATAAGCCGGAAAAAATATTGATAATTGAAGATGAAGATCCTGTAAGAAGTAGTATCAAGGATATTTTTGAAATGAGCGGTTACAAAGTTTTTACTGCCGAAGATGGGCAAAGCGGTATTAACCTGGCGCTTGAAATTATTCCTGATCTGATAATTTGTGATGTAAATATGCCGGGCAAGACAGGATTTGATGTAGCCGAAGAACTCAATATCGCAAAATGCGATTTGGCAATACCTTTTATTTTCCTTACCGCCAGAACAAATATAAATGATCTGAGGAAAGGTATGAGTCTCGGTGCGGATGAATATATATTCAAGCCGTTCAGAGCAAAAGAATTGCTTGGTATAGTGGAATTAAGACTTGAAAGAATCAAAAAATTCAGGAGTGAGGCGGCTGAAAAATCGGTAGAAGTTGAATCAAGTCTGACGGTTAATGACAGAATAATACTGGAATATAAAGGAAAGAAGGAACTGATTAATATAAAAGATATTTTATGTGTTGAAGCTGAAAGTGAGTATTCATACGTATTTGTTTTAAATAAAAAACCGGTGCTGGTAAGACGCCTTCTCAAAGAATGGGATGATATTTTACCGAATGATATATTCGTGAGGGTACATCGCTCCGCCATAATTAATCTGGAAAAAGTTACCAGTATAGACAAAGGTTTTAAGAAAAATTTGTTCTTAAAACTTGAGGGTGTTGACAAGGTAATTACAGTAAGTCAGCGATATAAGGCAGTTTTAAAGAATAAATTCAAACTGTAGTTTAGTTTTTACTGCAAAATTTCCGCGCTTACTGCAAATCTGTAACGTTTATTACATTTAGATTCACTTATTCCCCTTAACAGCGATAATTTACTGTCGAAACTAATGTTTCTTTTTCGGGGTAAATTTATGAAAATTATGGTTGTTGAGGATGATGAAATGGTACGCGGCAGTCTGGTCGATATACTGGAGACCGCGGACTATGAAGTATTAAGCGCATGCAACGGCGCGATCGCGCTTCGGCAGCTATCCGATGAGTATCCTGATTTGATAATTTCTGATATTATGATGCCGGAGATGGATGGGTATTCACTCTACAAGCACATAAGAGAAATGGATCAGGGGAGCGATATACCTTTCATTTTTCTTTCCGCAAAAGCCGACTTTAAAGATATACGTCACGGGATGAACATTGGAGCTGATGATTATCTCACGAAACCCTTCAAAGTAAAAGACTTACTCCAGGCGATAAATATACGTCTCGACAAAAAAATAAAACAGAAGGAAAAGCTTGACGAGCTTACTGTTTCTTTAGCCAAGTATGTTCCTCACGAATTGCGTACCCCACTGGTATCAATTCTGGGTTATACGGACTGTATATTAAGTGATTACGACTCTTTCAGCAAGGGAGAGATTCTCACAATGATCTCCCAGATCAAAAATTCCGGGGATAGATTATTAGACAGAATTCAGAAGTTCATTACTTATGCTGATCTGCAGTCGTTTGAGATAAATTCAGAAATAGAAAGACCGAAGAATCAAATAGTAGATATAAAAAAACTTATAGATAGACTTGCGGAAAAATATTTTCACAAATATCCGGATGTGAATTATATCTGTAATTTGGAAGCAAGGGAGGTTAAGGGAGAGGAATATTTACTCGAATATTTGTTTGTAGAATTGATCGAAAACGCGTTCAAATTTTCATCACCTGATTGTGATGAGCCTGTTACTATATCAAGCAAGCATTCAAACGAAGAAATAACAGTAACTATTTCAAACTGTTCAACTTTCAAAATTCCTTTCCGGTCGATTGAATCGATCCCTGCATTCAAACAATTTGATCGCGATATTAACCAGCAAATAGGGAATGGAGTTGGATTAAGTATTGCAGGAAAAGTTTGTGAATTATGTGGTATAAAGTCAAAAATTGTTTCTGATAATGAGAAAATTTCTATCTCATTGACATTAAGCGTCAATTAAAAAATGGTGAAGTTGTTATGAATTGGTTAAAAAATCAAAAAATAGGTGTAAGATTAGGAATTGGATTTGCTGTAGCATTGGTGGGATTATTGGTGTCTGTCTTTCTGGGAATAAATAGTCTTGGTTCACTCAACCAGGATGTTGAGGACCTTGCACACGATAAATTTCCGAAAACTGTTTGGGCGAACAATATTATTGACGCGATATATGATGCTTCGAGAGCGACACGAAATATTATGTTGGCGAAAGATGCTTCCGTAATTCAACAGCAGCGCGACAGATTGGCTTCTGCTACAGTTCTGTTCGAAGAGAATTTTGCAAATTTGGAAAGAACTATTAAAAGTGAGAGAGGGATTAAGCTGATAAACGAGCTCGTAAGAGTAAGAAAGGAAGTTTACTATCCCGTTCGGACAAGAATGTATCAATATATAGATTCGGGCAACATTGATGAAGCAACAACGATATTATTTGGAGAAATGCGCGAAGCTCAAAACAAATATTTTGGGGCGATAACAGCATTAATTGATTACCAGAACGAACTTGTAAATGCCGCTGCGGAACATGCGGATGAAACTTACAGCAGCGCACAGACAAACCTGTGGCTCCTCGGTATTTTTGTTTTCTTGTTTGTGAGCATGTTTGGATGGTTTATTACGAAAGGTATTACTCAGCCTATCGAAATTGTTGGTGACAGGGTCGCGCAGCTTGAAAGGGTGTGTATCACCAATCTCGGTAATGGTTTATTGGCGATGTCAAGAGGTGATTTAAATGCGAAAGTTGAAAAAGCCACGAAACACCTGAACTTCGAGATGAAGGATGAAATAGGCGATATGGCCCAAACTGTGGATAATATGATCACAAAAGCTCAGGGTGGTATTGACGCTTACGAAGAAGTAAGAGCCAGAATTGGTGAATTGAGCAAAGAAGCTGATAAACTTATAAATGACGCAAAAGAAGGAAAACTTGACAACAGAGGTAATGATTCAAAATTCCTTGGTTCCTATAAAGATATAATTAAAGGTTTTAACGATGTGTTAGATGCGGTAATTCTCCCCGTGCAAGATGGTGCAAAAGCTTTGGAGACTATGGCGACTGGTGATTTGAGTGTACGGGTTACCGCAGATTATAAGGGGCAGCATGCAAAAATCAAAAATAGTATCAATCAACTTGGTGACTCTCTTGAAAATCTTGTAGTTCAGCTTACTGATGCTGTTGAGGCTACAGCGAGCGCCAGCGCGCAAATATCTTCCAGTTCTGAAGAAATGGCGGCAGGTGCTCAGGAACAGTCTGTACAGAGTAATGAAGTTGCTAGTGCTGTTGAACAGATGACTACTACAATCCTGCAGACTACCAAAAACGCCGGTGGAGCTGCGGATAACGCTAAAAACGCGGGAGGCATTGCAAAATCAGGTGGTCAGGTTGTAGAAAAAACCATTCATGGAATGATCAGAATTGCTGAAGTAGTTAATAGCGCTGCTGAAATAGTTGAAAAACTTGGTAAAAACAGCGATCAGATAGGTGAGATAATTCAGGTTATTGATGAAATTGCTGACCAGACAAATCTGTTAGCTCTTAACGCGGCGATTGAGGCTGCAAGAGCTGGTGAGCATGGACGCGGTTTTGCAGTTGTTGCGGATGAAGTAAGAAAACTTGCCGAAAGAACTACCAAGGCAACGAAAGAAATCGCGTCAATGATCAAACAAATTCAGACAGATACAACCGGAGCGGTAACTTCAATCAAAGTGGGTAATGAAGAAGTTGACAAAGGAAGATCGCTGGCGCAGGAAGCCGGTTCATCTCTTGAAGAGATTATTACAGCTTCCGAAAAAGTGGTTGATGATATAACCCAGGTAGCAACAGCCAGTGAAGAGCAATCTTCTACCGCAGAGCAGATAAGTAAGAGTATAGAAGGTATAAGCAGTGTCACACATCAGAATGCTTCAACTACGCAGCAAATAGCTCGCGCTGCTGAAGACCTTAATAATCTTACAGTAAATCTGCAGGAAATTATTAGCAGATTCAAAGTCTCCAATGGTAAAAAGCAGAAAGGTTCACTTTCAGGATACGAAGTTCGCGAAAATGGTCATTTATTAGGAGCATAGGAGTTGATATGAAGACAGGTGATAAAGCAATGACGGATTTGCAGATTGTCAGTTTTATGATTGGTAAAGAGTGTTATGGTCTTAATATTCTTAATGTAAAAGAGATTATTAAAATGGTAAATATAACATCTTTACCCAATGTACCGGATTATGTTGAAGGAATAATAAATTTAAGGGAATCAGTTATCCCGGTCATTGATTTGAGAAAACTTCTCGGTGTGAAGAATACCGAACTAACACTCAAAACAAGGATAATTGTTCTCGAAGACCACGGTAAAAGTAACGGCTTTATTGTTGATGAGGTATCAGAGGTTTTAAGGCTTGATGAGATGCTCCTTGAAGACCCTCCGGCATCAACTGTTGACGGCAGCAAAGAATATATCAAGCAAATTGCAAAACTTGATGATAAAATGGTCATACTCCTCGACTTGGATAGATTGCTCTTCTATGTTAAGGCAGCTTAGGTAAAGACCGGGAGGGGTCCCGGTCTTTTATTTATTTTAGAGGTTAAAGTAATTTTTTATATTTTAAAGGCGACACTTTCAACCTTTATTTAAAAATTAGCAAGGATAAGCTATGAAGAAATTATCAATACTTTTTGTAATCTTTTTTTCTGTTTCCCTTTTGGGTCAATCCAATGAATTGATTTCTAATGTAAAACATCAGTTTTGGGGTCAGGTTCAGTATGTAAATAGTGAAACAACAGGCGATGTGCAGACATTTCAGATGAAACGATTTCGTATCGGCGCCAAGGGTGATATGCTTAAAAATTTGAAATTCGCGTTCTTGTTTGAAATGGCTAACAATCCTTTCTTGCTGCAGGGATGGCTGGATTATGTAATCAGACCGGAAGTTAACATCCGTATCGGTATGTTCAAATACCCGTTCGGTATAGAAAACTACACATCTGCAACAGTCTGGGATTTAATCAACCCCAGTTATGTATCCTCGGGTATTACATACAAACTTGGTTCTGAAGGCGGGAAGTTAAGAGATATAGGTCTTCAGGCATCGGGTAAATTCAGTTTGGGTGAAAAAGCGGGTCTTACTTACTACGCCATGCTTATGAACGGTAACGGTATAAATACTAAAGATAATAACAAGCAAAAAGATATTGTTGGCAGGGTGAAATTTAACTTTGACAAAATGCTTCAAATCGGTGCCTCTTATTTCACAGGAACTACCGATGTACCCAATACAACAACACAGGTTAATGAGAACGCCTTCGGTGTTGATGTGATATTTAACAGTAAAATAGCTAACAGAAGACTAAAAGTTCAGGGTGAGTATATTACCGCTACTTACGAAGTTGTTGGTGGTGAAGTAAAGCCGGGTGGTTTTTACGCACATGCTTTATATTGCCTGATACCCGCAACACTTGAGGCGGTTGTTCGTTATGACAGCTACTCGAACGACACTAATACCGATCTTAAAAAGAACAGAACTACACTTGGTGTAGCGTATTATCTGGCAAAAAAACAACGAATCAGCGCAAACTATGAACTGATAAGTGATGATTATAATGTTAATACGGGAAATCTTTTCACACTTCAGTTCCAGTATGCTTTACAATAAATAAATTGAAGCGAGGCTACTATGAAAGAAAGATGGAAATCTCTTAAATTCAGATTGCCGTTATTATCGATTGCCGGGATGCTGGTGATTTCGGTTATACTTCTTGTGATTTTTTATTCCGTACAGATGGATAAAATGAGAAGCGAAGTTGAGGGTAATTATAGCAGATTTGCTCATCTATTCGACGAACAGCTGGAGATAAACAAGCAAAACCTGAGTATGTCTATGGAATTGCTGTTAAACGATAAAAGAGTTGTAGAAATGTTCAGGGATCAAGATAGAGAAGGATTAACATCTCTGCTGCTTCCGATATTTGAACACAAATTGAAAAAAGAATTTGATGTTGCGCAATTTCAATTTCATACACCTCCGGCTACTTCGTTTTTAAGACTTCATAAGCCCTCAAAATTTGATGATGATTTATCCTCTTTCCGGTCGACCGTCTTGCAGGTTAACAAGAACCATCAACCGGTTGCCGGAATTGAGGTAGGCCGTGGTGGTCCGGGTTTACGCATAGTATATCCGGTAACCTTCGAAGGTGTTCATCTCGGATCAGTTGAATTCGGGGGGAGCATCAATAGTCTTTTGCAAATTGCGGATGCAATAAATAGTGATTTTGCAATAGGTATAAAAAAAGATGTGTTCGAAAAAGCGAGAAGATTTACAGATGAAACAAATGATGTAGTTCTCGGAGACCTCGTATTTTACAAGTTTTCAAAACCTGATGTTAAAGATTTAATGAGCGCGGCTGAATTTGATGATGATGTTGTTGAATTCGAATACAATGATAAAAGTTATTCCGCAGGAATATTCCCGCTGAAAGATTATAGCGGGAATACTGTAGGTGAAATTAAACTCTTTAAAGATATTACAGAAGCCAGAGCAGCTGTTACGTCATCTACTATTAATAGCTCACTGCTTGTTTTGGGAATCGCAGCGGTAATCGCTCTCTTTTTCTACAGCCAATTTCGTAAAGTATTTTTGTTACCGTTAGGTAAAATTGTAAAATTTGTTGAGGAAAGGCAGAAAGGTATAACAAATCAATTTCTTGATGTTGATGAAAATGAAGAATTTATCTATCTGGCAGACTCTCTTAACAATATGGCTGAAAAGATAAATCAGCAGTTAGGTTATCTCGATGAACTTCCTGCTCCGGTGATGTTTATTGATACCGATTATAATATACAATACATGAACAAGGCGGGCGCAAAACTCCTTAGCACAACCAATGAAAAATTATTTGGTTCGAAATGTTATGACAGCTTCAAAACAGAACATTGTCAGACCGAGAATTGTGCCTGCTTTAAAAGTATGAAGTTTAACGATAATTTTACTGAAGAAACAGTATCACGAGCTACCGGCGATGATATCAGCATCCAGTACAGCGCTATACCAATTAAAGACCGTCACGGTAACATTACCGGTGCTTTGGAATTTGTCGCTGATATTTCCAAAATTAAAAACATCGAAAATTATCTGAACAGATCAACCAAAAACATTTTGAAAGAGATGAGTAAATTTTCGGAGGGGGATCTTTCTGTATTTGCAAAATCTGAAAAAACCGGTGATGATGTATCGGCACTTTTTGAGGGATTTAATAACTCCGTCTCTAATATACGGGCAATGATCGAACAACTAAAAATTGTTATAAATGATACAGCGGTTTCCTCAAACCAGATTTCATCAAGTACCGAAGAAATGGCAGCCGGAGCTCAGGAGCAAAATATGCAGGCTCAGGAAGTCGCCAAAGCAGTTGACGAAATGACCAAATCAATTATCGAAACTTCCCAAAGCGCCACGAAAGCCAGAGAAATGGCAGAAGTAGCCGGTAAAATTGCAGAAGAAGGCGGTATTGTAGTTCGTGAAACTGTCTCAGGCATTGATAGCATTGCAAAAGTTATCTCGGAAACTTCAGAAACAGTAAAAACCCTCGGTCAACGAAGTAATGAGATTGGCGAAATTGTAGAAGTAATTGAAGAGATCGCCGATCAGACAAATCTGCTTGCGTTAAATGCCGCGATTGAAGCTGCCAGAGCCGGTGAGCAGGGAAGAGGTTTTGCGGTGGTAGCTGATGAGGTAAGAAAACTCGCCGAACGTACCGGGAAAGCTACTAAAGAGATTGCGACAATGATTAAAAATATTCAGGGTGAAGCCCACATTACAGTTGCATCAATTGAAAAGGGCAACTCTGAAATGAGCAAGGGACGTGAGTTGGCGCAGAGAGCCGGTAACTCCCTCGAAGAGATTATTGTACATTCCAAAGATGTGGTTGACGCTATTATACAAGTTGCTAGCGCGAGTGAGCAACAATCAAAAGCTGCTGAACAAATTTCTCTTAATATTGATGGAATTACTCAGGTAACGCATGAATCATCAGCAGGAATTCAGCAAATCGCCCGCGCGTCTGAAAACCTGAACAATTTGACAAACAATCTCCAGCAAATGGTCAGCCAATTCCACAACGGAAATGGGAGTACTGAAACGCGGAGATTATCTGATAAAGAAAAAATTGCCCTCCCCCTTTAACAAATGCCGAACAACCCGTAAACCCCTCTAAAAGCCGGTACTGCCAATGCCGGCTTTTCTTTTTTAAAAGTAGTAGAGGTACTTTACTTTAAGAACAGCAGCGCGATCCGTTACATGAAGTTTTGCAGGTAATATGTTGTTATTTGCATCGTATTCCTCACTTCTGTCGCGGAATTCATTAAAAGCAAGATAAATCCAGCTCTTGGGTGAGAAGTTATACGCAAAAAAGAAGCCCACTATCAGCCGCTCAAGTTTATCGGATGAACTGACATAAACATTATCGACATACATTTTTATGTTCAGGTTATTAACCGGAGTTAATGAAAAATATGGACGCGCGTTATAGATAACTTCTTCAACATTGTAATCGGGATCGCCTTCAATGTAAACATCCACAGAAGTACCAATTTCAAGATATGTGCTGATGGGAGAAGAGACTGAGGTACCTGCCCAGGAATAAAATGAAAGATAATCCCTGGAAAAATTGTAAGTCTTTTGGTAGCCGCCCCATAAATTACCGCTAAATTTTGCGGATGGATTAAACCAGGAGCTGAAATTAGCGGAAAATGATGAGTAGTTTATATCAGAATCTTTCGCGTCCGAGAGATCAAGGTTGATTTCAAATCCCCAATTATCTCTGAACTGCATATTAAACCCGAACAATCCACCAAGATCGGTATATAAATCGGCATCCTCGTAGTTCACAATTCCACCGGCATACATTAGTATTTGGCGTATGTATCCGGTATCGAAATACCATCTCGGACCGGAAAGTGTAACAACTTGAGAATTACCGCGCCAGGGCACAAAACCAATCTGATCGATATCAAAATCCGCGCCTATAAGTCTGGTTTTTACGTAAGTGATCCACCCGTCGGAAACAGATGTAAGTCCCGCTGAAAATGCGTAATCACCTTCATTATTTTTAAATGAACGGGCTAATTGATACGCGAGCTGCCAGTTGCTACCCCGGAAAGCACCATCAATATCCAGTACACCGTAGTCATTGTTTTGATCAAACTTTCCAACATAAAGAACACCAACGGACGAATTGTCAAATATCTGTTTTTTTACTCTGGCGGAAGCAAAGTAAGCAGATTCTTCAGTGAGTTGAGCGTCGCCATCCTTAAAATCCTGTGAACCGGTACCGGCTATAAAACTGCCATATTCGGTATCCCCGAACCTGCCGAACGCTTTCGCGCCAAAAACAAGTGGTACTTCGGAACCATCCGGTAGTTTTTTACCAATTCTTCTGGAATAAAATAATTCGAGCGGTCTGTAGAATCCGGTGTTACGCTGCCTTCCCGCAGGCATAAAAATTTCATTTCCTTGTGTAAAGAATGGTCTTCTTTCTGAAAAATAGCTTTCATACCTGCTAATGTTAAAATCGTATGGGTCTGCTTCGATCTGCGCAAAATCCGGATTCGCTGTTGCCTGAAGTGTAAGTCGGGGTGAAGGATTATAAAAGAAGTCGATTCCCGCGTCAGGCTCAACTTTGTATTTGTTATCACCAAGATAGGACATTTTGCCGATTGCGACCGGAAATATTTCCAGGTTCAGCCCGGACTCGACAGGATAAAAGTTCTCAAAAACCATTTGCCCGAATTTGGATATTCTTTGTCCTTCATTTTCCTCGTAAGCACACCAGTATATGTCTTCTGTGAGATTTGGTATCCATCTGTCAAAGTCGATACCCCAATGTTCAGCAGATTCATTGTATTGAATCGATTTGTAGGGAATTTCAATTTCAACTGCAAATCCCCAATTGTAACGTTTGGTCTCGGCGAACCAGATACCGTCCCATGAATAATCGCGATTCCTTGCGTCATCAAGTAGTCGGGCATCACTCCTGAATCCCGATGAAGCAACCGCGAACTTATAGGCTGTTCGTTTATCATTGAAGGTATCTATCATAAAAGAAACAATATCACCCCCGAAATCATCAAGAATACCGGTCTGGTATTCTGTAACTCCACGGTCGTCATAACATTTGATCAGGCAGTATAACGATTCATCCGACGTTAAAACCTTCGCGACAGTTTTTAAGCTTGGTTTTTCTGACCAGTAAGGCTGGTGTTGTGTAAAATCGGTGACCGAATCAGCCAGAGCCCATACATTATCTATCTCACCATCTATTATTACATGATTATCAATTTTTCTGAGTGATATTTTTTTGGAGTAATTTTGTGGTACGATCAGAGTTGAAAAAAGAACTAAAAGTAAAAATGATAGTAATATTCTCATAGTCATCCCTTGCATGGCGTAATTAATATTTAGACTTACGAAGCCTCAAATAGTTATGGTGAATACAAAAATAAAACTAAAATAGGGCAAATGCCTAATAGCAAATAGGGCTTTTGTTCGGTAATGTAACATTAAAATTAAAACAGATATGTGGACTACTTTTTTGTCTAATAATAATTAAGGATGGGTCATGCGAAAACTAACATACTATATTTTATTTTTAATTCTTTTTTCAGGTTCGATGTTTGGTCAGTGGGAGCAAATGTACGGTCCGAGAGGTACAGCAAAAATCATGTATATGGATGATGATGTAGCTTATGTTTTAACCGATTCGGCACGAATCGCTAAAAAAGCAGCAGCGGATGATATTTGGAGTTACACATATACCGGCATCCCTGATGGTGTGATCATAGAAGGAATTGAAGCCGAGGAGGCTGTCATAGTTGCGGCCGGGCAATCTGGAGGTGCAGAGAAAGGTGTATTCAGGAGCAGAGATGGTGGAAATTCCTGGATAGAAGTTCCCGGCTTGCCCGATATTAATTTTTACAGGATAAATGTAGTTTCGGATGTATGGTTTGCCGGAGGAATTGATTTTAGCGGGCCACCGCTTTTCTATTCTACAAATCAGGGTGCGAATTTCGATGCGTGCGTCGGTCTGGATGCAGCAAGTCAGACAGGTGCTATGACAGAGTTTAACGGTAAAATATTTGTATCCACTTCAGACGGAGTATATATTTCAACCGATTCAGGTGTGAATTTCACAAAAGCTACCGGAAATGGTTTACCACAGTTTGAAACTCTTGATTATATGTTTGAAAGTTCAGGCACCCTGAGAGCATTCTATTTTTCATTCTCGGAAAGTAAATTACTCGAATCTACTGATGAAGGTGAAAACTGGACGGAAGTGCAGATGAGTGGTATCGAAGAAAATTGGGTGCTAAAAGGAGCAAGTCATTTTAACGGTGAATTTTACGCGATTGCGGCAACCGATGCTTCTCTTGATCTGCCGAGGATTTATCATTCAACTGATGACGGAAACAACTGGTCACAAATTGGAAGTGATCTGCCGTTCCCAATACTTGAGAATGAAGAAGCGATTGCCGCGAATTCTTCAGAAATATTGGTCGCTACATACTCCGGTTTATTCAGCACTACAGATAACGGAACTACATGGGAAGACGCGAGTGAAGGTTTAAGGTATAACGGTAGTATTCTTGCACAGGCATTTGTACAGGGTAACTGGGTCATAAGCACCAATACCGGTTTATATAAATCAACCACCTATCCATCGGAATGGGAGGAGATGAACAGACCGGATCCTACAAGAAATATTTCACAACTCCACTCCCTGGGCAACACTTTGTTTTCGTTCGATTTTTCAACACTTTACAAATCAGACGATCTTGGAGAAAACTGGCAAGATCTTGTTACAGGTTTACCCACAGGATTTTCCATCGGTAATATTTTAACTTCCGGTACAAAATTATATTTATCCGGAACAAATGCTTCAGGTCATCAACTACTTGTTTCAGAAGATCAGGGAGAAACCTGGACAGTCAAAAATTCAGAAACAGGATATATTGCTTTGTTGAGCGGAACCACCGATAAGTTATTGATTGCCGCAGGTAGCGAAGTTTTTGAATCAAAAGATGAGGGTGATTCCTGGACAGCTTATCAGAATAATGGATTGCCTGCAAATTCGAACTTTTTTAACATAGTTCCGATCGGCGACAGAGCCGTTGTCTGGGCGGGTGATTTTAACGAAGCTAAAATGTATTACACCGATGATATGGGTGCTAACTGGATAGAAGCTCAGGAAGCTGAGGCTGTTGGACAGGTTGAACAGTTCCTTTATGTTGATGGAGTATTACTTGCGGCTTCAAGAAATGGAATCTATAATTCTTTCAATGACGGCGAAACCTGGAACCATTATTATGAAGGATATGGTCAGAGGAACGCGACAGGTTTGCTTGCGAGCGGGAAATATCTTCTTGCCGCCACACGGACGGATGCTTCATGGTTCAGACCTCAAAGCCAGCTAACCTCTGTTAAAGAAATTGCCAATGAAGAGATTCCTTCCAATTTTGAGCTAAAACAAAATTATCCCAATCCATTTAATCCTGTTACAAAAATATCATTTAGTCTTCAGGAAGCGGGTAGCGTTTTGTTAAATGTTTATTCAGTATCGGGTGAAAAAGTAGCTACTTTGATCAATCAAAGTTTAAGTGCTGGAACCTATGAAGCTGAATTCGATGCAACACAGCTCTCTTCAGGTGTATATTTCTACAAACTGGAAGCGGGCAACTTTGTGTCGGTTAAAAAGATGATGCTGCTTAAATAGTCTTCAGTCATTAGTCAGTCAAAAGCCCCCTCATTTTGGGGGCACTGACCTTCAGAAGAATATTGGCTATACAAGTGTTAAACATATCATCTAAAAAATTTAATGTTGAATTATTAAAAGAAAATTAAAATAGATTGATTTTAGTAAAATGCTATGTTATATTATCGCAGGTGCATTATGGGATGAAATGTCCTTGAAAAAAGGACAATTTGTATTAATGTAGAAAGATGTTTCAGGGCTTAAGAAGAAAATCATAAAACATAGAAGGTCTGCTATGAAGAAAATTAAACTGTTTATTTTAACTTTGCTGATATCTGCGGGATTTTTGTCAGGTCAGACACCAACCCCCTCAAATGGGGCGGCGAACGTCTTGCAAACCACAGCCAGTATAAGCTGGACAGCATTTGACGATGGGAACGGAGATGGTCCGTATAACGTTGAATTCGACGATGATGCCGGTTTCGGTTCGGTTGACGCGTCTGCCAGCGGTACAGCATTACTCTCTCTTGCGCTTCCCGCTTTGACATATGGTCAAACTTATCACTGGAGAGTTGCGGATGCCGATACCAATGGTTCGGGTGCTCAAGGTCCGTGGCATACATTTTCATTCACAGTTGTTACTCAGTTGGTTCCGGGTGCTATTACAACTCCAACGGGAACCCCTTATAATCATAGCTTGACACCAACAATTACCTGGAATGCCGCTTCCGACGGTATTGCTCCTTACAGCTATACCGCAAACATTTATTCCAACGCCGGACTCACTTCACTTGTGCATTCATCTGGTGCTCAGGCAGGCACCTCTTATAATGTACCTGCGGCGGTTCTGGCAAACAACACAATTTATTATGTTAGAATTTCTGTTACGGATCAATCAACCCAGAGTGGAAACTCTGGTTCAGAGGCTTTTGTGACGTTGTTGGCAACACCAACACTTGTAAGTCCGATCGGCGGAGTTGAAACTGCAACTACATCTCCTCTATTAGATTGGTCAATGGTAGGTAACACCTCAAATGTTGAATATGAAGTTTTTGTCTCTTCGGATGGTGGTTCGAATTATACCTCACTTGCCAGTGGGTTAAGCTCTACTTCTTACAATTCAAATCTTGAATCGAGTACGGAGTATACCTGGTATGTAACTGCTTCTGTTACTTCGGGTTCGAATACAGCGAAAGACGCTTCACCCGATGCCTTTAAAACTCCACTAGGTTTGATCACACCATATAATGGGCTTACCGGTGTATCAGTTGAACCTATCCTTAAATGGGAAAACGCAAATTATGACGCGGGTGGATATACTGTCAAGATTTCAAGAGATGGAGCAAATCAAGCGGCATTTGACGCTAATGTTTATGCTACACAAACAACCGCTCAGGATGATACATCATTCAAGTTTATCGAAACTCATTCCAGTAATAATATACCGCTGGTCAATGATACATTATTCTATTGGCAGGTAATTGCAAATGATGGTGTTGATGATCATTATTCCGAAATTTATCACTTCACTACGGTTGATGATGTGCCAACAACATTAAGCTGGCCTGCCGACAGCGCAACCGTTTATACAGATACTACATCTCTATTCTGGTCAATTAATCAACCTGTGGGAACAATGCAGTTTGTTGTGCAGGTAAAAGCCCAATCCGGTGAACCAACTCCGGTTGAGTGGGTTACAGCTGAATTTGTGGATACAACAACTAACACCAACACTAATTTTGATTTAATCGGTGGTGACAGTTACTGGTGGAGAGTTGTGGTTCTTAATCAAGATGATCTGGTTATTGATTATTCCGATGCCTGGTATTTCCAGACAGACGGTGGTGCGATAGTGCCTAATCCGTCATGGCCTTCCGGCGGATATGATGTTTATACCAATCAACCTACTTTTTACTGGTATCTTAATTCACCGGGAACAGATTTATCTTATAAAATGAGATACTCAACTGACAGTACTTTTGCGACATACACAGAAAGTGATACAGTAACCGCAATGTACTGGGAAGTACCTTCAGATTTAGCCGCCGGAACAGTTTATTACTGGCAGGTGAAATCTTATTACTTACTTGGAACAGCGGATGAGGATTCTTCTGACTGGAGTGCCAAGGCTAATTTCAGAACTCGTGGTTCGGGAACGCTCGTTGTGCCTGTACCTTCATATCCGGCTGACAGTGTGATTGTCTATACAAGTTCACCAACTCTTTACTGGTACCTCAATGATTGGGGTGATGGTCTGGTTTACGACATAGACTACGCAACATCACTTGCCGGTCTTGGTGGGGCGCTTGAAGTTGATGATGCAGATTCACTTTATCACACAATAAGCGGACTTAACGCCGGACAAATTTACTACTGGAGAGTCCGTTCAGATAATGGAATTAGTACAAGCGCATGGTCTGATACAGCTTATTTTGTAGTTGATGCCGGTTTACAACCCGGAGATCCAGTTGCTTCATGGCCTGTTGGAAATCCAACTTTATACACCAGTCAACCTACGCTCAACTGGTACATGGACGGTTCAACAACCGGTTTATCATATTTTACTGTAAGATGGAAAGTCGATAATCCTTCTGCAAACTGGAATATCGATTATTCCGGTGAAATGGATGTGAACACAGATACAACATATTACACCATGGCTTCCGCTCTGCAGTATGGGAAAACCTATCATTGGGCTGTCGCGGCATATGATGGAAGCAGTTACGGTCCATGGTCAGCGGATACTTTCACGATCGTTGGCGGTGCCAGCGCCGGAGCGCCTGTATCCAGTTATCCAATCGGCGGAGAAAGCGTCTGGTCAGAAGACGTAACATTATTATGGTACATGAATGCCAGTTCTACGGGTATTCAAGGTTATCAGGTTGTGTACAGCCAGTCCGATGTATTTGCTAATCCTGTTACTGTGACCGTTGGTCCTTCAGGACAAACTACTCAGTCGCTTGCGCTAACTGATCTTGTTCCGGGCGCAATTTACTTCTGGAGAGTAAGAGCATGGTACGGCGGATCAACTTATACAGGATGGTCAAATCCTGAATCATTTATGATCATGCCGGGTGCGGGTCCAAATCAACCTATCGTTGGTGGCCCGACAAATAATGTTCTGATTGGTACAAACTCACCTATGATTTCATGGGTAGTTGCCGGACAGACAAGTGGAATTACTTACGAGTTGGTTCTGTCAGAAGACCCGACGTTCACAAACGCGACTGTTATTGAAAACCTGACATCAAAGCGTGCTTCAATACCTGATCTTAACAAAGGTAGCCAGTATTTCTGGAAAGTCAGGTCAAAAGATTCTGATGGTAATTATTCATATTACTCCGGTAAGGGTAATTTCAGAATCGCCAGCGTAACCGATGTTAAACCTGAAGTTACTGTAATCCCTGATGAATATTCTTTATCCCAGAACTATCCTAACCCGTTCAACCCGAGCACAAATATTAAATACGCGCTTCCGGTTGAAGGTATGGTAAGCGTTAAGGTTTACAACATGCTTGGTCAGGAAGTTAAAACACTTGTTAATGAAGTTAAAAACGCCGGTACTTACAATCTGAACTGGAATGGAACTGATAACTTCGGCAGTTCAATTGCCAGTGGTGTTTACATTGTAAGAATTCAGGCAAACGATTTCGTAATGTCACGCAAAATGGTATTACTGAAATAATCAATTTTATCACTCTTTTTTCAGATGCCTCGCTTTTGCGGGGCATTTTTATTTTAAAGAGTGCTATTTGAAGTGCAATATGTATAAGTTTGTATTCAGACTTCAGGAGGTAAAATTTGAGTAAATCTGAAATGGCTGTATCACTGATGAAAGAAGGTTCAAGCTGTTCGCAGGCAGTACTTACTGTATTTGCGGATGAGTTGGGTCTGAAAAAAACTGACGCTCATAAAATAATGACTGCGTTTGGCGGGGGATTTGGAAGGAAACAACTGGTTTGTGGCGCGTTGAGTGGTGGTGTGGCGGCTTTAAATATGCGATATGGTAGTGAAGAGGGTTCTGACGCAGATGGAAAAACACTCGCCTATGACAAAGTGAATTTATTTTTGTCCACGATGGAAACGAAATGGGGTAAGACAGATTGCAGAAGTCTCCTGGGTTACGATTTTTCGGACAAAGATGCGGCACAAAAAGCGAAAGATGAAAATCTAAGCGCTAAAGTTTGCCATAATTTGGTCAAGGATGTGGTTCAATATATTGAATCGGATTTTATAAGTGAAAATAACTGAAACATGTAATTTCCAGTACCTTTGTGAAAAGCACCTTGAACTGCGTGCCTTCATTTTTTTCAGATTCGAATAAAATTTCAGCACCTATAATTGCGGCGTATTTTCCACAAGCGCGAGCCCGAGACCGTTACCCGTGAATTTTCTTGTGTATCCTTCATGCGCGTGAGTAAAAGGATGGTGCATTTACTTACCAAAAGCTTCCTTCAAATCACTGCTGATATTGTCTTCAGATTTATCAGTTAGGCACTAACATAAAAATAATATAATAAATTAAATTCCAAATAAATTCAGACGTGCTTGTTAACTGAAAATTAAGTTTGGGGAGTATAACCTTTTATGTTGCGTAAATTCCTAAAAGTTATAATATTTCATTGAGAATTTATTTTATAAGAGGAGAAGATGATTCCCGAAGGATTTGACAACGAGTATGATGACCTGAATGATGATTTTGAGGAACAGGTCGAAAAGATATTCGATCAATATGATGATGATGAGCTTGAAGATGAATGGGACGAGTTTGACGAAGAAGAATTCCCGGATGAGGAAGATTAACTGAAAATTTATTAGAATTGATTATTTTGATGTATAAAAAGGAACCCGATTATTTTCGGGCTCCATGAATAAATCCTCTGTAAGGACGTGAATGCTGCACCGTAATAAATGCATCCTGATCGATTGAATTGATCAGCTTAATTACGTTTTTTGCGTCGCGTCTTCTCAAGATCATAAGAATAATATTTACACCGCCAAATTTACCCTCGGCAGGAAGCATAGTTACTCCGTATTTCGATTCCCGTAAAGTTTCAGCTATTTGAACCGACAGCTTTTTTGAAATTACGTTCAGCTGCACATAACCGAGAGCAACTTTCTCTTCGAGTGTGATACCGAGCAGATTACCTATACCAAATCCTGCAGCGTATCCAAGAAGATTTAGCGTATCGTCCATATTCTGGACAATATATCGCATCGCGAAGATCCAGATAAGTACTTCAAAAAATCCAACTGTTGCCGCAGGATATTTTTTACCCTGAACTACGAGGATTGTGCGGAATGTGCCCAAAGAAACGTCTGCGATTCGCATTCCCATTATTACAAGGGCACCCAATATAACGTCGATCATTTTACCTTAATAATTTGTTTATCATACCAAAAATTAATAAAATAAATCTTATAATTGGAAGGTAAAATTATCAGGAAATGATGTACAATCAAAAAAAGAATAATCTCGCCAATGAGCTCGCACTTAAAGGTATAAAAAATGAAAGACTCATTGATGTATTCAGAAATTTGGATCGACATCTTTTCGTTCCTGAGTATAACAGAGAGGATGCCTATGTCGATCAGGCGCTTTCTATAGGTGAAGGACAAACGATTTCACAGCCATATACTGTCGCCGTGATGACTGAGTTGCTTGAAGTTTCCACGGGGGATAAAGTCCTCGAGATAGGAACAGGTTCAGGGTATCAGGCTGCTATTCTCGCGCGATTGGGTTGTGACGTTTTTTCCATTGAGAGAATAAAAAGTTTACGCGATAAGGCTGGAGAGGTTTTCAATCTTTTGAATTTGGAGATAAGACAATTTATGGGGGATGGTTCACTCGGTTTACCGGAGGAAGCGCCGTTTGACAGAATTATCGTAACAGCAGGAACTCCATCTATACCCGAAACGCTGAAGAAGCAGCTGAAAAATAATGGGAAAATTGTTGCGCCCGTGGGCACTCTGGATCGACAGGCGCTCGTTCAGTTCACGAAGGTTAGTGATACCAGATTTGAAGTGAAAGAATTACCCGGTTTTGTTTTTGTACCACTTATCGGAAAAGAGGCGTGGAAAGAAAAGTAATTATTATTTGTGGTCCAACAGCAAGCGGAAAAACCGCCATTTCACTAAATCTTGCGAAAAAGCTGGAAACAGAGATCATTTCCGCGGATAGTCGCCAGTTATACAAACATCTTGATATCGGAACCGCAAAGCCCGATAAAGGTGAGCTGGAAGAGGTAAAACACCACCTGATTAATAATCTGATGCCGGAAGAAGATTATTCCGCGAGTAAGTTTGAGAAGGATGCCGAAAGGATAATCGACTCCCTGCACAGAGCAGGTAAAATCCCCGTGGTTGTTGGTGGTACAGGTCTCTATATTGAAGCGCTGATGCGAGGACTAATTGACGCACCGGGCGAAGATGAAGAATACAGAGAACTTATCAAATCGTATCGGGAGTTGTACGGGAATGAATATGTTTATAATATGCTTGCAAAATCTGATCCGGTGAGTGCGGCTAAAATGCTGCCTCAAAACTGGAAACGTGTCATGCGTGCCCTTGAAGTCTTCTACGTAACCGGAGAACCAATCTGGAAACATCACGAAAAGGAGATCGCGGAGAAGAGATACCGGTTTTTTATGTACGCCCCACAATGGGAGCGGAGTAAACTTTACAAAATTATTGAGACTCGGGTTGATCAAATGATCAATGACGGACTTGTAGAAGAGGTGAAATCGGTGTTGGATAAGGGGTACAGTTCCGGGTTAAATTCTCTCAATACCGTTGGATATAAAGAAATTATTATGTACCTCAATAATGAAATATCACTCGAACGAGCCATTGAGCTAATCAAAAGAAATACCCGCCGTTACGCGAAGAGGCAGATCACATGGTTCAAGCGTTATGAAAATCTGCAATGGAAAAACATCAATTCCGCGGAAGATGTAAAAAAAATAGCGGGTGAAATAAAACTCGATATCCTTAATAGTTTGTAGTTAACCGCTCCATTCGATATATTATAATCACTATTCCAAATTGAAAACAGGTGATAAATGAGAGAAAAAATAAGGATCGCGTCAGGACAAGGGTTCTGGGGTGACCTGATTGATGCCCCATACCAGCAGGTAACAGCGGGTAATATAGATTATCTCGTTATGGATTATTTGGCTGAAGTAACGATGTCCATTTTGCAGAAACAAAAAAACAAAAATTCCAACCTCGGCTACGCAAAAGATATACCACCGCTGATGCACAGAATTCTACCCGTCTGTAAAGAGAAAAATATCAAAGTAATTACTAATGGTGGTGGTGTAAGTCCGTTAGCATGCGCTGAGGCAGTTATGGAAATTGCGAGAGACCTCAATTTGGAAGACCTGAAAATCGCGGTCGTTTCGGGGGATAATATCCTTACCCGACTCGATGAAATATTTGATTCAGGTTGTGATCTTAACAATATGGAAACAGGTGAGCCACTTCAGCCGCTCAAGGATAAAGTTTTAAGCGCGAATGTTTATTTTGGTGCAAAACCAATTGTTGACGCACTTGCTGCCGGCGCTGATATTGTCATCACGGGTAGAACTACTGATACCGGGTTAACCCTCGCTCCGATGATCCATGAGTTTGGATGGAGTATGGAAGATAATGACCTCACGTCGGCGGGAACTGTTGCAGGACATATACTCGAATGCGGCGGACAGGCATCGGGTGGCAACCTGCTCGCTAACTGGGAAGATGTTGATAATCTCGCTGAAATAGGATTCCCGATCGTTGAGGCTTCCCCCGACGGTACTTTTGTTGTTACTAAACATGAGAAGCTCGGAGGAAAAGTGAGTTACGAAACTGTCGCGGAACAGCTTGTGTATGAAATTGGTAACCCCAAAGATTACATAACTCCCGATTGTATCGCGGATTTTACATCAATCCAGCTTGAAGATGAGGGAAATAATCGTGTGAAGGTTCACGGTATTACAGGATTTGAAAAGACAGAATTCTACAAGGTTTCGTGTTCATTTGAGGATGGTTATTCGGCAGTTGGTTCACTTACATATTCCTGGCCGGACGCGCTTAAAAAAGCAAAAGCTGCTGATAAAATTTTGCGGAAAAGAATGGAAAACCTCGGGCTGCGGTTTGATGAGATAAATACGGAATATGTTGGTTATAATTCATGCCACGGTCCGCTTTCCAAACAAATTCCGGAAGATGATCTAAATGAGGTAATGCTGAGAATTGCTGTTCGGGGTCAGAACTATAAAGACATCGACAGATTTGGAAAAGAGTTAGCTCCGCTTATACTTACAGGTCCGCCAAGTGTTACCGGCTTTGCGGGTGGAAGACCGCGTCCGAGTGATGTCGTCGCATATTGGCCGGCACTGATACCTAAAAAATTAGTTGAACCTGAACTGAAAATATTGGAGCTTTAGCAGATGAAAATTTTACTTAAAGATATAGCGCACGGCAGAAGCGGTGATAAAGGTGATGCCGCGAATATCGGCTTGATAGCTTACGACGATAAAAGTTTTGAGATAATCAGCAAATATGTAACTACTGAAAGAGTAAAGAAACACTTTGAAGGTATCTGTAAAGGTGATGTGGAAAGATACGAACTCCCGAATATCAGGGCGTTGAATTTTCTCCTTCACAATACTCTCGGCGGGGGTGGTACAGTATCCCTGAAACATGACGCACAGGGTAAAACATTAGCCGCGGCGCTTCTCAGAATGGAATTAAATACTGAAGAATAATATATACTGTTTTTACGGAGGATTTTATGTTCGATGATCAATTGAAAAAGCTTAAAGATTATACCCTTAATCTCGACAAATTACGAGGTTATCTTTAAGGTAGATGAAAAAGAAGCGAAGATTTATGATTTAAAGAAAAAGACAGAAGACCCGAAATTCTGGGATGATCAGCAGAACGCTCAGAAAATTCTGCAGGAAATTAAAGGGCTTGAGGATTGGGTAAACGCATGGCAGGATGTAAAAGATTTCAGGGATGAGATCGACGAACATATTCAATTGGCAGAACTTGAGGAAGATGATTCCCAAGGTTCCGTTATTGATGAGATGCTCGAGAAACTTGAAGGTAATATTGGAGACCTAGAGTTAAGAAGTATGCTCAGCGGAAGGGATGATAACAGGAATTGTATCCTTACTATTCACTCCGGTGCCGGTGGAACTGAAGCGCAGGATTGGGCGGATATGATCTTGAGAATGTATCTGCGATGGGGTGAACAAAACGATTACAAGATGACTATGATGGATATGCTGGAAGGTGACGGCGCCGGCATAAAATCGGCTACGGTAGAGGTATCGGGCGATTTTGCTTACGGTTATCTTAAAGCTGAAAATGGTGTGCACCGACTTGTACGTATCTCCCCATTCGATTCGAATAAAAGGCGACACACTTCTTTCGCCTCGGTGTTTGTAATTCCCGAGATTGATGATTCTATTGAGATAGATATTAATCCCGCGGATTTACGTACCGATACGTTCAGATCAGGTGGAAAAGGTGGTCAGAATGTAAATAAGGTCGAAACAGCAGTAAGAATTACGCATATACCGACGGGTATCGCGGTTGCGTGCCAGACTGAACGTTCTCAGCTTCAAAATAAAAACAACGCGATGAAACTGCTTAAATCGAAGCTATATCAACTCGAAATTGAGAAGCAGGAAGCCGAGCAGGATGAAGTTGAAAAAAATAAAATGAAAATAGAGTGGGGGAGTCAGATCCGCTCATATGTTTTCCACCCTTACAATATGGTTAAGGATCACCGAACCGATGTTGAAACATCTGATACTCAGGGCGTAATGGATGGTAAACTGAACAATTTTATTAAAGCCTTTTTGCTCAAGTTTTCCAATAACTAGGGAATTGATATGAAATTTTACAAAAAAGGTGAGATTATCGCCGAAGATGGCCGCAAGGAGAAAGAACTTTTTATTCTTATGCGAGGCGCTGTTGCAATTTACAAGGGTGATGTTAAAATCGCCGAGTTTAATGAAACAGGAACAATCATAGGCGAAATGAGTCTGATTCTTGAAACCGAAAGAACCGCTACGATAGTCGCTCTTGAGGATTCGGAGGTAGTTAATCTGAAAATCAGTCTCGATCTACTTATTGAAAAATTTCCCGGAATCGCTAAAAGTATTATGAAAACCATGGCGGAAAGATTGGCGAATCTTACAGATAATTATTGGAAACTAACGTCAAAGACAAGAGAGAAGGATCTTCAGGAGTTTGATGAAGAAGAAAAATAACTCTGAGAGGAGTGATTTTTTCGATAAAGTTTACGAAGTGGTTGCCCGTATTCCATATGGACGGGTGACCACTTACGGAGCTATTGCGGAGTTTTGTGGTGTTAAATCTGCCGCCCGAACTGTGGGCTGGGCACTAAATGGCGCGAAAGAAACAGGATTGCCTTGTCACAGGGTGGTGAACAGATTTGGCGCCTTAACCGGCAAACAACATTTTGGAGCTCCGGAGTTAATGCGCGATTTACTGAAATCGGAAGGTGTTGAATTTGATTCCGACAATAATGTTATCATGAAAGAGTATTTGTGGCACCCTGATGAGGATTAAAATCCGATAGAGATATTAAGAATCGGGTTGTGTGTCGCGATGCCCATTTCTTTTTTGTCATGCGTTTCATGCACCCATCTTGCTATAAAATAACCGGTTACACCCCCCAGAAACACATCGCTTGTCCAGTGTTTATTATGATAGATCCTTGAAATCCCTGTAATTACCGCCGGAATGTATAAAAGTACCTTGTAGATGGTCTTTTCCTGATTGGCGGCGAGAATAGTTGACATTGAAAAAGCGAGTGAAGTATGTCCCGAAAAAAATGAAAACCTGTCGGGATACCCGAAACTAAACGGTTGAAATTCAAATTGTCCTTCATCCATATAAGGACGCGCCCTTCCAAAAGCTACTTTTACAATACCTGTTGTGAATAAAGTATATGAAAACGACTGAAGTAACTCAAAACCGATGCGTTTGTTATGTTCGTTGTTTCCTGTATTACCCGCAATCAGGAATGCGCTTCCTATTATCATAGAAGTATATGGCTCGCCATAGAGTGTGCCGAATTTCATTGGAGCTGATTCCCCGTATCCACGGTTCATGAGGGCTATGGTTTTCACATCCCGGTCATATTGCATTATAAGATAGGTCGCGGCAGAAAATCCTGCGAGAAGCCCATAATCAGTCGCATTCCACTCAAGCGGTAGAGAAAAAAAATCGCTTGTTTCATCGCCGTACTGTTTAAAACTGTAATCATTCTGAGCTGATATTAAAAATGAGGCAATAAGGAATATCGCAAGGAAATATATTTTTGTCATGAATTATCTTTCCGTGAAGTATAGTGGATTATTTCAGCCTTCTCGATTGTTATTAAACCACCGCAATCAGCTTCTTCGAAAATGGTTTTAACGAGCGGGATAAAATCATCAATTTTCTGAACGCTGTCAACAATTTCGATTACGACAGGTAAATCGGTAGAAAGGGCAAAAAGTTTGGAAGTTCTGATCACGCTTGTTTTCCCGAAGCCCATCATACCTTTGTATGCGGTAGCGCCGGCAAGCCCTGCCTTTCTTGCTTCCAGTACAATTCGTTCATGTACATTTATCGCACCTGATTTATCACTCTCGCCGAGGAAAATTCTTAATAGTTTTGCATCACCTTCAATTTTCATATTTACCTCGTTAATAGATAGGCAATATAAACACCCGCAATAGTAAATAAAATGTTAAAAATAATGTTGCCAGAACCGAGCAGCATTTCACCGGAACGGAAAAGGTTGACCGTTTCGAGTGAAAAAGTTGAAAAAGTTGTGAAACCACCGCAAAACCCGGTACCAATAAGAAGTTTGGTGTTTTGTGAGAGTCCGGCTTTATCTTCGTAAGTAAAAAAGAGCATACCAAGAATAAAACTTCCCAATATATTAACAGCCAATGTACCGAAAGGAAAATAAGCAGGAAGATGTTTGGAGATTTCGGTAGATATCCACCACCTTGCTCCACCGCCGAAACCGGCTCCGATAAAAACCCAGATAAAATTAAGCATCAGAATAAATTTTTATGTTAATACAACTATTTTAACTTTTGTAAGTCTAAAGTATAAAATAGAGAAAACTTTTATAAATATTTAACGAGGGGAGCTATATGAACAAAAAAATATTAACAATTTCGGTGCTGCTGATTTTAGGATTTACTTTCTCGGTTTATGCGGGCGGCATAAAAGTTCTGCATGAAAAGACTTTCAGCGTGGAAAAAGGTGAATTGCTGGAGTTATTCGCTTCTACGGGTAATGTTAAAATTACCACATGGGAGAATGATGAAGTATATGTAAAGGTATTCGGGAACAGCAGAGCTGAAGAGAAAGTTGAATTCAGTTTTGATGAAACGAGTCGAGGTGTAAAAATAAAAGCTGAAAAAAGGGGATCCAATTGGTTCAACTGGGGAAGCGGGATTAAGTTGAATTTTGAAATCAGGGTACCATCACGATTTGATACCGAAATTAAAACCGCCGGCGGTGATATCTTCGTTGCTGATCTCGAAGGAGAAAATGAATTAAAAACTTCAGGTGGTGATTTGACTCTCTTCAACCTGAAAGGCGCTCTGGAAGCTAAAACATCGGGGGGCAAGATAGAGCTTGAAGGGCATGAAGGCAAGGCATACCTTGGAACAAGTGGCGGCGACATTGATGTTAAAGGACAGGATGGTGATATCGAAGCCAAAACTTCCGGTGGCGACATTGAAATGAACGTGAAATCGGGGAGAGTTCGCGGAAGTACTTCCGGTGGTGACGTAAGACTGGTTTATAGCGGCGAGAATGAAGGTATTGCACTAAGCACCAGCGGTGGTGACATCAGAATGAGATTACCTTCAAATATTAAGGCAGAGATTGATTGTACTACATCGGGTGGTAGGGTAAGAAATAATCTCAACACAACTAAAATTTACAGAGATAAAAAAACATCACTTGAAGCTGAACTAAACGGAGGCGGAGCGCTGATCAAAGCCAGAACTTCCGGTGGTGATGTAACATTAGATTCTTTTTAGATAGCAATCCCTCTAAGCCGGCTCTTGGGTAAAACCAGGGTCGGTATTTATTCCTCCCATTTAATTCCGGTCAATTATTTCCCCATATTTTGAATAAAGAGTAAAAATAATTAATTTTATTTTTGCACACTAAAACTACACTTCAGGAGGGAAATTGACTTACAAGGCAGTCATGTTTTTACTTATTCTGATTTCTGGTATATCGGCGCAGCCAACTGTCAGGAGTCTGCAAATAAATGGTGGTTCAGGCATACCTGTATTGACCAGAGTTTCAGACGGATATTCGGGAAGGATTAATATCAGCTTTGATGTGGAAAGTGAACAAATCCCGAATATGGATATAATATTTCGTTTCTGCGATAAAAACTGGAAGCCGTATTCCGCACTCGAGTTTCAGAACAGATTAAATAATATCGACCGCAATCTTGCATTTGAAAGTCTTCCGGCAGGAGTAGCCGGCGCGGATTACTATTTTAACGGATATTACCCTTCAAGCGAAGTGACCTTTCCATTTTCAGGGCATTACATTTTTGAGATTGTAAATACATACAATCATAACGAAGTTTATGAATATGGCAAATTTTTTGTAGTTGACCAGATTGTTGAACTAAGTGTTGAAATTATGGACGAAAGATTTGACGATCGGAATTCTTTCCCATTCAAACTTGATGAAGTTCATAAAATCACTACAGCTTTCAGTCTGCCCGATGGATATTTTAACAATCAGATAGAAGAAGTAAGGATATATCAGAACAAAGTGTTGGAAGAACCCTACGTTATCCGAAGAGATGATTATGGCCGGAACCGATACTTTGAGTGGGATGGCGCAAACAGGATGAAGTTTATCGCAAAAGATGTAATTCCGGGGAATGAGTACAGACAAATTGATATACGTAAAGCGTCCAAATATCCAGCGCCGGATGCAAAAGCTCATTTTGGCGGATTTGACCAATCCCGGTTTTATTCCCGTGCAAAACGCGACAATAACGGAGGATTTACACTCATTTCACCAAAAAACGCTGAGGGTGATTACTTAAATGTGAAGTTCGAATTGCAACTTCCCAAACCGATAGATGAAGATATTTTTTTAACAGGCTCATTTAATTTCTGGGAGTTGTGGCCGATTTACAAAATGGAGAAGAAGGATGATTTCTATTCCATCGAAATTCCTCTTAAGAGAGGAGTTTATGATTATCAGTATGTGACAGGATACTTGCGCGATGATGAGATTATTAATCCAGACAGAGTTGCCATCGAGGGAAATTTTTGGGAAACTAATAATGAATATTCCGTATTTTTGTATTATCGGACTACGGAGTTGGGTGGTTACGACAAAATAATTGGATTTGAAAGAAAAACGAATAACTAATATGAATGATGTAAAAATTGGTGTGATTGGTACGGGGCATCTCGGAAATCTCCACACAAAATTGTTTAAACAAGTTTCAAACTGTTCTATTTCCGGTATTTACGATGTAGATATTGAAAAAGCAAAACAGGTAGCGGCTGATCATGATGTGAAATATTTTGAAAATCTTGATTTGCTCTTTGACGCATCCGACGCGGTTTCCATTGTTGCGTCAACAAGCGCCCATTATGAACTAGCAAAAAGAGCCCTTGAAAAAGGTAAACATATTTTCCTCGAAAAACCGATCACCGCTACTATTGAACAGGGTGAGGAAATTGTAAAATTTGCCCGTGAAAATAACTTGCTCGTCCAGGTTGGACATATTGAAAGATTTAACCCCGCGCTGCTATCGCTCGAAAAATATAAACTCGACCCCAAATTTATTCAGACAGACAGACTCGCTCAGTTTAACCCTCGTGGAACAGATGTAGCTGTTGTGCTCGATTTGATGATCCATGATATCGATATCATTCTTTCACTTATTAAAAGCAAAGTAAAACATATCAGCGCGAGTGGTGTTCCGGTAGTTTCTGATACTATTGATATAGCAAACGCCCGCCTTGAATTTGAAAACGGTTCGGTCGCGAATGTTACCGCAAGCAGGATTTCACAAAAGAAAATGCGCAAAATGAGAATGTTCCAGCGGGATACATATATTTCAGTCGATTTTGGCACCGGCGTCAGTGAAGTATTCCGTCTTGAAGCACCTGAAAATATGGGCGAAGCAATGATGAGTTTTGGTGAAATTGGTGTTGGCGACAGAAAGAAATTGGTCGTTTATGAGCAGCCTGAACTTAAACAGGTCAACGCGCTCCAGCATGAATTGCAGCTTTTTGTCGATGCGGTTAAAAATGGAACAGAACCTGTTGTAACGGGTGAAGATGGTTTAAGAGCTTTAAAGATCGCTGAAATTATCATCAAAAAAATTGAAGAATCATCAAAAGGAGTATAATGAAAAAATTAGCAGTGATCTTTCTAATATTTTTTATTACCGGGTGCAGCAGTTTTAATCTGACTGATTCGATCAAAAAGGTAAAGTTCAACCTCGTTGAAGTTAAATCTATCAAATTCTGCGATGTTGATTTTAAGGATAAAAAGAAGCTTAAAGACTTTTCCCTTGGAGAAATAGCCAAAATTTCAGCTTCTGTTATTCAGGGAAAATTCCCCGGTAAAGTTACTTTCGAGGTGAAAGCTGTTAATAATTCAGATAAACCGGATGCGTTTTCATTTGCTGATGTTGGAATTAAATCATTCCCTTACACTCTTTATCTGTATGATAAGCAAGTTGTTACGGGTAATATCAATAATCCGGTAAACTTCCCTGCGCCGGGGAGCAGTTCTACATTTGAGATAAATGCCGATTTCGATATGGTGAACATGTTCAGGGAACTTGGATACGAAAAACTTATTGAAACTGTGTTGGCAATCAGGGCGGGTGATTTTGCCGATATAAGCGCTAAAATTACTTCCCGTCCGATTTTGAATGTTCCGTGGGGTGAATATGAATTCCCGGAAGAGATAAAGTTGGAAAACAAAATTGATTGATTTTCGGAGAAACGATGAGCCAGACTAAGTACGCGATTGGTGTTGATTTAGGTGGTACTACCGTAAAGCTCGGTATTGTAAGTGACAAAGGAAAGATTGTACAAAAAATAGCCCTTGATACATGCGCTTTGGATGGTCCTGAAAAGGTTGTTAAGCAGATCAAAAAGGGAATAAAAGAGCTTCTCGGTAACAATAAACGTAAGATAGAAGGTATTGGTGTTGGAGCTCCCGGACTTGTAATACTAAAAAAAGGGACTGTGGAAAACCCGCCAAATTTACCGGGATGGGGACGTGTTCAGCTTGGTAAAAGACTCGAGAAGGAGTTTAATTATCCCGTATTTGTCGAAAATGACGCAAACGCTGCTGCTGTTGGTGAAATGATTTTTGGCGCCGGGAAAAAACACGATAACTTTATTATGGTTACTCTCGGTACCGGTGTTGGCGGCGGTTTAATACTTAATAAAAAGGTTTATCGTGGTGAAACCGGTGCTGCCGGTGAGATCGGACATGTTTCGATAAACAGGGAAGGCAGGCTTTGTAATTGTGGTATGCCAGGCTGTATTGAGGCATATGCCGGAAATAATCATCTTGTAAATATAGTTAATGAACAGCTCCCGGAGAGAACCGATTCGCTTTTATATAAATGGATAAATGACGAAGAAAAAGTACTCGATCCTAAACTTATACACGAAGCTGCACAGCAGGATGACAAATTTGCGTGTGAAGTTATTACTGAATTCGCGTGTAATCTGGGCTCCGGTCTTGCGTCAATTATAAATCTGCTTGATGTCAGCACGGTTATTATCGGAGGTGGTGTTGCAGGTTTTGGGGACAGACTTTTTGATGCTGTAAAAGATAAAATTAAAGAAAGAGTGCTTAAACCGATTGCTCCGCGAATAAAAGTTAAAGCGGCACGTCTTAAAAATGAAGCGGGAATAAAAGGCGCCTCTTCACTCGTCTTTTTGAGAGGGTAGTGTAAGCGCGACTTTCCGATTTGTAATTATTGCAGTATCTCGACAATACTATAATTCTGGATTCCCTCCGCCTGAGGCGGATGCGAGGGAATGACAAGTTAATAGTTTTCAAGTCCTCCTTTTGAAGGAGGTGGATTTCGACGATGGTCGAAAGACGGAGGATGATTCATTGGGTATTTAGACTTTTTGGTCATCCCCTATCCAGTTTCGAAATATTAACCAAAGGTGCAGATGTATTTTTATTTTACTGATTCTCATGTCCAGATAAAAGTAGGATGGTAAAATAGGCAGGATATTATAACCCGAACAGCTTTTTTATCTCATCATTGTCGATATTTTTTATCTTCTCGGTCTCTTCGTTAACCCGATTAGCTGCTTCCATTTCAGCAAAAAACTCTTCACTTGTTTTCACAAAACATGCGTTTTTTTGCGCGAATTGTTTTACAGAAAAATCTGAGCTGATAACACATAAAACTTTGGGGTTTTTAGCGTGTGAAATCTCATCCTTGATGTTATCATCAGCGGTGCGGTTTTCGGAATATTGTATCTTACATTTGGATGCGCGAACTCCACCTTCGGCAGGAAAACCATCAAAATGGAGTGAAATTTTCTGCTTCTTGCCGCGAAAATAATCGTCGAGCATCCTTGCCAGTTTCACGCGTGATCCATTCCCATCGGTTTTCATTAACTTGAAAAGTTCGGGAATTTTTCCCATCAGGTTATTTCCATCGATGATATAAGTTTTGATCATGACTATAACCCCGAGTATTGACCCGATTTTCTTTCTACTTTAATATCCTGAAGCTGAGGCGCTTTAAGTCTGATTTCAAAATTGAAACCCCGATAGGTACCAAGTGGCTGCCACCTGAAATTCATTTCCCAGCAGTGAAGGTCACGATAAATACTGATTGAGGGGGAAGTTATTTGTTTTCGATCGAAATCATAATTGGCTCGTGCGGTAATTTTCCAGTTTTCGGTAAGATTAAGACCGAGGGTTGCTCCAAGTCCCTGATTTTCTGTGTGGCTGTCGGGAGTAGGTTTGCTGAAGTTGTAGCTATAGTAAAGACTCAGGTTCCAGGGAATAGAAAAATTCGGTTTAATCTCCTCATTGCCTACCACATAGTTGTAGGATCGATCCTCTTCTTCAATTTCATCCTCTCCCGTACGGTCTTCCCCGGAAATTTTATCACCACTTAATTGAGTAGAGACCGATAAATTAAATGAGGTCAACCGGAATAACCCGCCACCTTTGGAGGCAAGGTATTCATTGATTTTTCGACCACCCTGAAAATCATAAAAAGTATAATTGGAAGAGCCGTTGAGTGATATCCATTGCCCTATGCTTGTATTATAGCTTACACGCAGGTCTGAAAGTTGTAGTGAATCAGCGGCAAAATTGTATCCTGTTGATAAAGAGACGTTCATCAGTTTGATTTTATCCTGAGTACTCGATGTATCAGTAGGGTCTTTCATCGTTTTCATTTCAAAAAGGTTACCGATACTAAGATTGATACTCTGACTCTCACCCGAGGACGCTCCACCAAATACTTGTCCGGAGTACTTGTCGTAACGTATTTCATTTCCGCTTGAATCGGTGTATGTATCGAAGTAACCCCATTGATCTTTAGAAAAATCGGGACGATAATTGTACGATATGCTTGGCGAAATTGTATGACGAACTGCGTCAATTCCGGCGAACTGGGGCTGTGCAATACCATATAATTTTGTAGAAGCGCGCAGACTAAAACTGAAAGTTCTCACAAAACCGAGTTTATGCTGCTCATCTGTTACCAGGTTTTCGGTTGTAACATTTTGGTAAGTGGTATCGCCATTTTCTACGACTGCCACCTGCTCGGTAATATACTCAAGGTAGCGCGTTTCATATTTGTTATACCACTTTTCGTTATAGCTGACACTTGGTGATATAGTGAAATATCCCAGTTTGGGCTGAGCGCTCACCGCAAGGTTATGATTAAACCCGCCATTTATTTTCAGATTGCCATCTATTTTGTTTCGCTGATTTTTGAACTGGGTATTGTAGTTCATTCCGATATACTCATACCATGCCTGATTGGTGGGAGTTGAGTTTTTATGCTTGAACGGATAAAACTGTGATAGTGAAAATGACGCGCTTGGGAGAGTTTCTCTGATATCACCGTCAGTTAGCGATTGAGTACGGCTGTAACTGATGTTCAGGTTACCACCTATATTTTCAAATCGTTTGTTAAATGTAGCGTTTGAAATGATATCCTGTTGAAGTAATTCATCATAATTTACCGAGGTATTTTTATAGTAGTTACTCGATTGAAATTGCAGATTGGCGTTTAACGATGTGGTGGGATTAAATCTCTGGTTATGGCGAAAATAAACACGATAATTTTCCTGCTCAGCTCGACCCGGGTCACCTACCTCGCCTGTAGTCTGATTTGCGTAGTTTGCGGTCAACTCGCCATCAAATTCGTAACGCTTTTTATATCGCACACGATTGTTGATTCCATACCCGCCTTTGAAATAATAATCACCTGTTAATGTATAGTCGTAATAATCGCTTAGGGCAAAAAAGTATCCGAAATTCCTGAAATAAAATCCACGTGCCGCATCCTGACCATATGAGGGAATAATAATTCCGGAACGCCTCCCTGTCTCATTCGGGAAGACAGCGAAGGGGAGTGGAATAGGCAATGGAACTCCCGCTATGTGCATGAATATCCATTTAGCGACTATTTTATCCTTCTGGATAACCTTCATTTCAGAGGCACTGAAGTGGGTATGTGGGGTATCGGCATCGCAAGTGGTGTAAATACCATCCTCTATGAAATAAGTATTTTTATCAACCTTTTTAACTTTGGAGCCGGTATAGGTCGCGCCTTCTTCTTCATTTTTCGCCAGGGAGATAAAACCGCGTTGAGTTTTGAAATTGTATCTTAAAGAGGTCCCTTCGTAAACTTCACCTGCCTCAGAGAGCACGGGGGTTTGGACCAGGTTTTTACCTGTGCTGTCAGCGGTATCGATTACTCCCTGAGCTTCCATCTCATTTGAAGAAAAATTGGATACTATTTGTCCGGCTTTAAGTTCCGACTCTTTATACTTTACTTCACCTGTTCCGTAGATGAACATTTTTTTGTTCCGCACATCAAAAATGAGGGAATCAGAGCCGCTTGCGAACACAATCGCGTCAATATCACTTCCTTCTTCCACGGTATCAGCTACAGTAGCAGAATCCGGGATAAGATTTGTGGTATCGCTAACGAGAGAATCAGTCGCAAGAAACGCGGAAGAATCAGCATTCTGTGCGCCAATGGTGCTCGTACAGAGGAAAAATAATATTAACAGTAATAAATTTCGCATCAACGGGTAATTATTTGTAAGAATCAGGCATATAAATATAAAGAATTAGTATTACAATCCTTATAAAGAATTAAAGTGCTTCCGGTTTCATGTTTTGAAAAAAAATAACCGAAGGTTAAAGGGCGAGCCATTTTAATTTTTGTTATTTTTGGTCAACCGACAAAATGCTGGAGTGCGAAATGAATGTTCAAAAGAATTATTTATTCACGGGAGATTCAATAACAGAGTGGTTTGACACTAAAGGATTGCTCTCTGAATTTAAAATAAAGAACAGGGGAGTGGCGGGAGATAGCTCGGTTGAACTGCTTGCGCGAATTGATCCTGAATGGTTTGATCCTGCGCCAGATTACATATTTTTATGTATCGGAACAAACGATCTTGCAAGAAAGAGATCACCAGAACAAATTTTGGGTATTATCGAAAATATCTGTGAGAAATTTCTTGAGCATTCACCAACTTCTACAATTGTGCTTACTTCCATATTTCCCGTAAGGAATAATCCCGACCGTCTGATGCAGGATATTAAAAAGTGTAACAAACTTATTAAAGGAGTTACTCGTATCGGTGGTTACTTCTATTTTAATCTATTCCCTCACTTTAATGATGGTGCAGGAATGCTTAAAGAGGAATTTACCGAAGATGGTTTGCACTTGTCAGCAGCTGCGTATCACAAATGGAGTGAATTATTTAGAGAGTTTATCAAGGAGATTGAAGCATGAAAAAATTGTTGTTGTTTTTGCTCTTGTCATGTTCATTAAATTTTGCTCAGAACTTGGTTAAGGAGAAGGAAATTGGTCCAGGTGTAAACTACCGGATATACATTGATAGCGAAAAGCCCCTTTACTATTGCGTAATCGAAGCTGATTTGAACAACCCCAAAGTAAAAATAGGTGTGGGTCTGGCAAATGATAGAATTGGATTTGGAGGTGAAGGTACTTCACAATTCTCAAAAAGAAGACTTGAATCAGGGGAGTATATCCTTGGAGCGGTAAACGGCGATTTTTTCGGTGGTGACCCTTGGCAAGCCGAAAACTCAAGTGCATCTGATGGTGAGATTTTTAAAGGGATATCCCACAGAAATCGTTCTCTTTTTGGTATCGATGAGAATGGTCAACCTTTTTCGGGGGTTTTGAAGTATAGCGGATTTTTGTTTGAAGGTAGTGATACGTTATTTCTTAATTCATTTAATTATAACAAGGAAGCAGGTGTGGGACTTTTTTACTATCTCTGCACACCAGTTACAAAAGTTGACAGCGGTTATACAGGTTATGTGCTGAACAAAAAAACGGAAAACCGGTTAGTTGTCGGGAATGAACTCCCGGCCGGACAAGAAATTCTCCTTACAGAAGACAGATACCTTTTACGAGTACCGGAAGGGACAGCAATCCCGTTTGAATCGTGGGATAAAGTAACTCTGGAACACCGGTTTAATGATAACTTGACAAATATCCAAACCCTTATAGGAGGATTGCCATACCTGATAAGAAATGGTGAGATTCCAAAAACATATATCGGACTTGAAGGTTTAAGCAGCGAGCGGTTTGTTGATGTAAATCCCAGAACTGCCGTAGGTTTTAATAAAGAGAGAAATAAAGTTTATATAGTAGCTGTAGATGGTCGAAATGTAAATATAAGTGCGGGAATTCCGCTTCTTGATTTAGCGGCTTTTATGAAAGGTCTGGGATGCTATGAAGCTGTGAACCTCGATGGTGGCGGATCAACTACAATGACAGTGAGAGATGAGATTGTCAATCACCCTTCTGATGCGACTGGTGAAAGACCTGTGCACAATTTTTTATATGTAGCGGCGAATGACGCGCAGAAAAATTATCTGAAGGAAATTAAATTCACACAGGATACATTACATGTTAAAAAGGGTGAGTTCTTTAACCCTGATTTTGTGTTTTATGACATGTGGGGTTTTGAATTATTGGATACATCTTTTGTAGTAGATTTCCATGTGAGTGATGAAATTCAGGAAACGGAAAAGGGACTCGTCATTTATGAAGAAGGAATTTACGAATTGCCGGCAAGCTCCGGGACATTGACAGATACTCTGGTTATTTCTGTTAAAGGAGAATAATTTCTCGAATAGTGAACTCTGAACTTTCAGATTCCGTTTTGTTTATGAATGTGAAATAAGAGAGTCCGTCCTAAAATGAATAAAAAGAAAGTTATTATTGTTGGCGGGGGATTTGGCGGTCTTAGAGCAGCTAAATCCCTTAAAAATGCCGATGTAGAAATTTTACTCATAGACAAAACCAACCACCATCTTTTCCAGCCTTTATTGTATCAGGTAGCAACCGCAGCGCTATCTCCGGGAGATATTGCCGTGCCTATCCGCGCCGAGTTAAAGGATCAGCAAAACTGCACCGTAATAATGGGTGAAGTAATAAAAATTGATCGCGAAAACAAAATCGTTTACCTCACTGATCAGCAGTTTGAGTTTGATTATCTCATACTCGCGATTGGTGCGCGACACTCCTATTTCGGCAATGATGAGTGGGAGAAATTCGCACCGGGGTTAAAAACTATTGGCGACGCGCTTTCGATCAGGGAAAAAATCCTTTTATCATTCGAAAAAGCAGAGAGATATTATGAATCTTCCGAGCGTGAAAAATATCTTACATTTGTGATTGTCGGGGGCGGTCCCACAGGCGTTGAAATGGCGGGTGCCATTGCGGAAATTGCCAAAAAAACATTATTAAAAGATTTCAGAAGAATACACCCCGAAGAAGCAAAAATTATTCTCGTTGAGGGACAAGAAAGAATATTAACTCCCTACGACAAATCTCTCAGTGATAAGGCGGAAGCTACTATCAGGAGGATGGGGGTCGATCTCAGGTTAAATTCTTTCGTCAAAAATATAACTGAAGATGGTGCCTACATTGGCGATGAGCTGATCAAAACTGAAAATATCATCTGGGCAGCGGGAAACCACGCGTCGAAAATAACAAAAACTCTGAATACAGAAACTGACAGGGCAGGCAGAGTAAAAGTAAAGAGCGACTGTTCCGTTAAGGAAGACCCGGATATATTTGTCATTGGGGACGCGGCGTTATTTATTGATGATAATGGAAATCCTATGCCCGGTGTGGCGCCCGTAGCTGAGCAGCAGGGACGTTATGTAGCGAATATCATAAAAAAAGGAATACCCGCAGAGCAAAGGAATAAATTTTCCTATTTCGATAAAGGTAGCATGGCAACCATCGGGCGAGCCAAGGCAATCATGCAGGTTGGTAATTTCAAGGCATCCGGTTTGTTCGCGTGGCTGGCATGGTCACTCGTACATATCGCTTTGCTTATCAACTTCAGGAAACGCTACAAAGTTATGATTGAGTGGATATATTATTACTTGTCGTTTAGAAATGGTATCAGACTTATCTGGAAGAATGACGGCTTGAGGAAGTAGAACAAACCATCAAGACGGAATAGATTCAGAACCAGGGTGACACTTTTTGCAAACAATTAGTATTTAATTGTCCTCTTTATGGTGGCAGATAAGCACAAGTAACGAAATAATACAAAATCATCCTCCGTCTCTCGACTGGCTTCGAAATCCACCTCCTTCCGAAGGAAGACCTAATAACGAAAAGCGACTGTAAAGAGTCTAACATGATTGAATTTGAGGTTAAAGCAGGTGTTATACCGCACAACAAATAGAAATAAATAATCACTAATTCCTTGACAAGCATCTCATTATGAGATATATTTATTCATGCATATTATTACTCGAAAAAGATTACTGGAATTCAGTAAAAACCATCCAGATTCTGTTGAACCATTAGATAGATGGTATCGCATTGTAAAACAAAGTAATTTTAATTCATTCGCTGAGTTAAGGAAAACATTTCCCAAGGCTGATCAAGTAGGGCGATTTACTGTGTTTGATATTGGAGGTAATAAATATCGATTGATTGCATTTATAGTTTATCCGGTGAAACGAATTTATATTCGTCATATTTTGACTCATCCGGAATATGATAAAGGAAAATGGAAGGAATAAAATGATTAAAGAAAAAAATGAAATAAAAAGAGCTGTAAAAGTTTGGCCCACAGTTTCAAAGGTCGTATCTACAATTCATTCAGAACGACAATATAAAAGGGCAGTGAAAATGCTTGATCAATTAATAGATGATGTCAATGAAAAAAGTGATCCGGTTAAAGAGTCATTAATTGATACACTTGGTACTTTAATTAAAGATTACGAAGATAGAAATATTGAGGAACCGAAAGGTGATCCAATTGGTGTATTAAAATATTTATTAGAAGAACACGGATTAACACAAAATGATTTGAAGGAGATTGGTAGTCAAGGAGTTGTGTCAGAAATCTTAAACAGAAAAAGGCAACTCAACTTAAGGCAAGTAGTTGCGCTAAGTAAAAGGTTTTCTGTTTCTCCATCGGTCTTCATTGGAAATGTATAAGTTTGTAAAAAGTTAGCGGTATAACAACCACGTCAACTTGAACTCGCCCTGCGAGTGCGCCGTAGTTATCAACATTTTAGCCTTCTCCAGGCAGTCGTTTTAATCTTCCCTGCGTTGGACAAGTCCAGTTAGGTATTTATGGTCACAGTCAGATTTATATTGAAAGTTAGCTCCATGAAGTTTATATTACGAAGTGTATATTATATGAAGGAGCAAACATGTATTCAACGGCAAAAGAGTTACGATTTCACACAAAAGCGCTACTTGATTCAGTCAAAAGGGGTGAAGAAGTTATAATTACTTATCGTGGTAAACCTGCTGCGAAGTTGGTTCCCGTAGACGAAAACGTCAAGGTTGAGAATGAATCTTCAGATTTATTCGGTATATGGGCTGATAAAGAAGAAGTAAGTGACGTGGAAAATTATATCCGCAGGATTCGAAAGGGAAGATTCTCATGACACTGGTTGATACTGATGTTCTTATCTGGTATATGTATGGAAATGAAAATGCTAAAAATAAAATTGAGAGCATAAACGGTTTTTATATTTCTGCGGTAACCTACATGGAGTTGGTTCAGGGTATGCGGAATAAAAAAGAGTTAACCACACTGCGAAGCGCGTTACGACAATGGGGTGTGGAGAGTATCTTTATCAATGAGGATATCTCCGCAAAAGCTATGTTTATGGTAGAACAGCATTACTTGAGTAGTTCAGTAGAAATGGCAGATGCATTAATTGCAGCGACTGCTGTGACAAAAGGATTGAGTTTGTTAACAGGAAATACAAAACACTACAAGGTAATTAGTAATCTTGAGTTATCAGAATTCAGACCATAATTATTAATTCTGCTTGATGTAATATTGATGAACACCGCTTGTTATTCTCAATTTAAAAATCCGAAATGAATCCGATATGGTTTACTCGTTCTGACCTTTTAGAGGCTGACTAAAAAGAGAGCAGTCCCTTGCAAACAGTTTTTGTTTTTCGTTTTTAACTTAAAATTTACAATCATAGATTAACGACCATAATAGGCGGGTGAGCCCTTCGACGAGCTCAGGACAACGTCTCTCGCTTGTCCCGCAAGGCGGGGAACCCCCGGAAAAAGCATGATATTAAACGAACCCATCCTATCCGCCTGGGGCGGACTTCCCTTTATTAAAGGGAAGGACTTTTGACCTTTGGCAAATCTGCTAGTTTTAAAAGTCCTCCTTCGAAGGTGGATTTCGACGATAGTCGAAAGACGGAGGATGATTCATTGGGTTTTAGACTTTTTGGTCAGCCCCATAATACTTCCTGGCGCCAGCGGTAATTCCACACGACTAAAGTCGTGGGTTAATGATTGAAGAACAAGATTAGAAGAATTTTAACAAAACGATTGGAAAATTATTGTTAGTCCTTCCCTGTATTAAAGGGAAGGTGATAAGATGGGTTTAATAATTTGTCATTCACTAAACATATCGTATGTTTTTATGAGTGCGGTTGAGCTCATAAGTATTTCTCACTTTAAATCAATTTCATATCGGCGAGGAAGGGGAGTTTTTCGCGAATTTCTTTTACCTTGTCGATATTAATCTCCACGGTCTTAACAGCCTCTTCGTCCACAATCGAGACGAGCTCTTCACCGAGTGGATCGTAAACCCCGCTATGTCCGCTGTAATCGTTAAAAGGGTCTTTACCACATCTGTTTACACCAACCATGTAGCATTGGTTCTCAATTGCTCTTGCCTTTAGTAGTGTACTCCAATGGATTACTCTTTTAGTCGGCCAGTTTGCTATATTTATTAGAATATCAATTCCTTCTTTCGCGTATTTACGGTAGAGTTCGGGGAAACGTAAATCGTAACATACGGTCAGACCTATCCTGATATTATCAATTTTTGTGACAACAAGGTCTTTCCCCGCAGAGTAAAACTTGTCTTCATCAGCGAATGAAAACGGATGGATTTTTCTGTAACGTGCTGTTATTAGTCCGTTTTTATCAAAATGAACAAGATTATTATAAAACCGGTCGCCATCCCGTTCAATCAATCCGGCAAAGAGGTGTTTTCTCAATCTGGCGGCAAGAGAGATAAAATATTTTGTAGAGACACCATCTTCTTCTTCACCGTACTTATCAGATGCCATGGTGAAACCGGTAAGTGTGAGTTCCGGTAAGACTATCGCATCGGTTTCGGGCAGGTTTTTCAGTATAGAGTCGATTTTCTGTATATTTTCGGCTGGATTTTCCCATACAGGGTCGTATTGTACTATAGATATTTTCATCTTCTTTTCACATCAATTCTAAAATCGATACCAAATTAAAAAAGAAGATAACATTTATCCATAATAATTTTTAACTTTGATATTAACACAGAATTAATAAGATATTTAAGTTCACTTAGAGTATATACAGACCGACCAAAAACAGGAGTAATAGTTAATGTTAAATTATGTGTGGATGGCACTTCTCGCACTGGGTATAGGTGCCGCTATTGTAACAGACATTTACGAAAAAAGTGACAACAAATACCGGAATGACGATCCACTGGGTGTTGTTCTGGTCATGGAAGAAAAGCCTGATCTTAAAAAGCAGGGTTCTTATCAAGCTGAAATGAAAGTAAACGGGCAAAAGTTTTCATCATTTTATTCAGTTGGTGAAACAGAAGATTTTTCGCAGGAAGTAAGAGTAACTGTTAATCCTGAAAAAGAGAGAGTCTTGCTCTTTTTCAAAGTTAACGAAAACACCCCGAAATTCTGGAAGGAGATGGCATCCATTTCCGGCAAAGATGATGATCTGGTTGGAGAAGTCAAACTTGGAGGAATGAGTGGTCCGGGAATGATAAACGCGAAGATAACCCTCGAAGAGATTTCATTCGCCAAAATGAAGGATGTTACAAACTCGGCTCTTGATTCAGCAGGAACAGCAGTAAATATTGCCCTCGGATTGATTGGTATCATGGCATTATGGCTTGGAGTTATGAAAGTTGCAGAGGAAGCGGGACTTATAAAAATTATCGCGCGCGCTGTTCGTCCGATTACCAGATTTTTATTCCCCGATGTACCTTCCGATCATCCTGCGATGGGTTCGATGATCATGAATATATCGGCTAACATGCTTGGTCTCGGTAACGCGGCGACACCTTTCGGGTTGAAAGCAATGGAGGAACTCGACAAGCTTAATCCTGAAAAGGGTACCGCAACCAACGCTATGATTACGTTTCTTGCAGTTAATACCGCCGGACTTACACTTATACCTGCAACAGCGATCGCGATAAGAGCTGCCGCGGGAAGCAGTGACCCCGCTATAATTATTGGAACAGCAATTTTCGGTGCAATTTGTGCTACCACAGTTGGTATTACCGCAACCAAGGTAATGGAAAAATTCCCGTTGAAAAAAGGTGATGTTTCTGGATGGGTTAAAAGTAATACAAAAGGTTTGGGTATTTTCAGCGCGCTAATAGTAGTGGGTGTTATACTTGGTGTGACCGGAGTATTGACCGCGATATTTTCAGCGCTCAACTTTATCAACCCGGAACTATTTAAAAGTATAATTCAGATAATCTCAATTCTCGCAATCCCGGCGTTGATCTTTATATTTATTGGCTATGGCGCTCTCAAGAAAGTCAAGGTTTATGAAACATTTGTCGAAGGCGCGAAAGAAGGCTTTGATGTTGCGGTAAGGATCATTCCTTATCTGGTGGCAATGCTTGTTGCTATCGGAATATTTCGTGCCGGTGGCGCTATGGAGGTGTTGATTGCAATAATGACACCTGTAACAGATTTTATCGGTATGCCTGCCGAAGCGCTTCCAATGGCTATAATGAGACCACTATCAGGCTCAGGATCACTAGGGATCATGGCGGAAATTATTAATACTCACGGCGCGGACTCGTTTATCGGAATTCTTGTATCTACATTTTTTGGTAGTACAGAAACCACATTTTATGTGCTCGCGGTATATTTTGGTTCAGTAAATATCAGGAATACACGTCATGCACTACCTGCGGGTCTGTTGGCTGATATCGCCGGAATACTTGGTGCGGTATTTATTGTTAATCTGTTGTTCGGATAATTATGAAAATATTCATCACGAGAAAAATACCAAATGCCGGCATTAAAAAGTTAAAAAATGCCGGTTACACTGTTGATGTTTTTGAAGAAGACAGGTCTATTACAAACGATGAAATTTTAAGCAGGGGAGCTTCAGCTGATGCTCTCCTCACTTTACTTACGGATAAAATCACTCCTGAAATAATTGACTCACTCCCGAATCTGAAAATAATCTCTAATTATGCGGTCGGGTTTAATAACATTGATGTAGCTCATGCGAAACACAAAAATGTTGTTGTCACTAACACACCTGACATCCTCACTTACGCAACTGCTGAATTAGCTGTTTCCCTTGTGCTGGCGTGCGCGAGAAAAGTGATTCCGGCTGAGCGATATACACGTGAAGGAAAATTTGACGGATGGAAACCGGAGCTATTTCTCGGAATGGAGCTTTTCGGTAAAACGGTTGGAATTGTTGGTGCCGGTAGAATTGGATTTCATACCGCCAGAATATTAAAAGCTTTCGGAACTGAAATTCTATATTTTAGCAGAAATCCAAAGTCATACTTTGAAAAAAAGTTAAGCGCGACAAAAGTGAGTCTGGAAGACCTTGTGGCAAAATCTGATATTATTTCGCTACATGTGCCACTGAATGATTCTACTTTCCACCTTCTGAACAGAGAAATACTGGCAAAAGTTAAACAAGGTGCGATAATTGTAAATACTGCGCGTGGTGAGGTAATTGACGAAATTGCTCTGATTGAAAAACTGAATTCCGGCGAGATATCCGCTGCCGGACTTGATGTATTCGAAAATGAACCTGATATCAGACCAGAATTATTTACCGCTCCTAATGTGGTAATGCTTCCGCATATAGGAAGTGCCACTACTGAGGCAAGAAGTAATATGGCTGAACTATGCGCGGATAATATTATCGCTGTTCTTTCAGGTAAATCACCATTAACTCCGGTTTAACAGGGAAGATTGATGAAAGAAAAAATTGTTGTTATTGGTGGTGGCGGACACGCGAAAGTAATTACTTCCATGATTAAGCGAGCCGGGATTTTTGAGCCAGTCGGGTTTACCGATCCGGAAGAAAAACCGCAACTGTTGGGAATCCCGTATCTTGGTACCGATGATAAATTACCGGAACTATTTGCCTGCGGAGTGAGGCACGCGGTTATCGGTCTTGGACAGATCAAATCTTCCCGAATCAGGCGCAAACTTGTGCAAATGGCAGATGATATCGGATTTGAATTACCGGAGATAATCGCTCCCGGCGCAATAATAAATGAAGAAGTTTCCATTGGCAGGGGAACAGTTGTGATGGATGGTGTTGTGATCAATAGCGGCACTACCATAGGTGAGTTTTCTATATTTAACACAAACGCATCGGTTGACCACGATTGCGAAATCGGATCATTCACACACATAGCTCCCGGCGTAACCTTTTCGGGGAGTGTAATTGCCGGTGATGATGTTCTGATCGGGACGGGCGCAAGTGTTATTCAGGAGTTGACAATTGTTTCAGGTACAATTCTCGCGGCCGGAAGTTCACTACAGAGATCGGTTATAAAACCTGGAATCTTCAGAGGTGTACCGGCGAAAATGATCAAACCCCTTTGACCCGGAAAATTAAAATTGTAAATAATCTTTACAAAATTACGATATTACCTCTTCTTAATTCCGACCTATATCTTCCTATTATTAAAATTGAGAATATTAAAGAATTAAAGTTGTATGCAAATTTGAAAATTATTCTCTATTTGGCATTTATTTTTACTTAATCAATCGCAGAGCAGAATAATCCTTATCGGTATGATATTTGTTTTATGTACTTTTTCAACGATATGAAGATATAAACCCATAGAATCGGAATTATTCCAAAAAAAGAGACAATCAAGTAACGCTATTAAGCGCCGGAAATATTGAATCTCAAAACTTTAATAACTATTTTTTCCTAACATTATTAACAGATAGAAAATAGAATGAGAATAGGAATACCAAAAGAAACAAATCTTGAAGAAAAAAGAGTTGCAATTGCACCTGCCGGGGTGGATGCTTTGGTTCAGGCTGGTCATACCGTTTATATAGAAACCAATGCCGGCGCGGAGAGTCATTTCAGTGATGAGGATTACAGACATGTGGGTGCTCACGTTGTTTACTCGGCCGAGGAAGTTTACCAGCGTGCTGAACTTGTTGCCAAAATTGCTCCTTTGACAGAAAATGAAGCTAAAATGCTTCAGGATGAACAGATATTGTTCTCATTTTTGCATTTGGCTCTCAGCAAAAAAAATATTCTTGAACATCTTCTGCAAAAGAAAATTACCGCAGTCAGCTACGAACTGATTGAAAAAAATGACAGATTACCCGTTTTACAATCGATGAGTGAAATCGCGGGACAACTTGCAGTGCAGATGGGCGAACGATTTATGGGTAGTGATTATCCTCAGAGTCGTGGAATCCTTATGGGCGGTATAACCGGTGTAGCTCCCGCGGCAGTTGTGATACTGGGAGCGGGTGTGGTTGGAATGAACGCCGCGCGCGCTGCTTTAGGCAGAGGCGCTCAGGTAATTATGCTTGATCGTGATCTCGACCGTCTGAGAAGAGTAGAAGATATTCTTCATAAAAATGTAACGACGGTTGTCGCTAATCCTTATACCATAGAACGTGGTGTAAGATTTGCCGATCTGTTCATTGGCGCGGTTCATGTGCGTGGTGAAAAAGCACGACATATCGTGACCGAGGATATGATAAAATCGATGAAACCGGGCGCTGTAGTTGTTGATATTTCGATTGATGAAGGCGGATGTATTGAAACCAGCCGTCCAACAACAATTAGTGACCCTGTCTTTACAATGCATGATGTTATCCATTTTTGTGTACCAAATATACCTGCTTATGTTTCGCGAACAGCAAGTTATGGTTTAACAAATGCCGCTATTGAATATATTCAGAATATTGCTGATTCGGGTTTGAAGAGTGCTCTTATGTCAGATGGCGGTCTTGCAAAAGGTGTTTGTACTCATAACGGATTCTGCTCAAATGAGACCATAGCTGAAACTTTTAATGTGGAGTACAGACGCTTACACATTTTTTCAACAAATTGAGTTAAAAGAGAATGATGACGGTGGACGATAAAAAAATAAGAAAACCATTAAACGCGGGTTGGATTCAGAAGTACAATTCTAAAACTGTTTCCGCGGAAAAAGCCCTTGAAGTATTGAAATCGGGTGATAAAGTGATTATTCAGCCAGGGTGTGCGGCTCCTTTCGAGCTGATTAAAGCGATGGTTGCGAAAAAAGATGAGTTGCAGGATGTTATTGTTTATCATATTCTGGTTGTGGGCGATCTTCCATATTTGCAGCCGGGAATGGAAAAACATTTCAAACATAAAGCCTTTTTTATTGGTGGAAACGCCAGAAAAGCTGTTAATGAAGGACGTTCGGAGTTTATCCCGATTTTCCTTTCGGAGGTTACGATGTTATTTAAAAAGAATATCATTGTGCCTGATATCGCTTTAATTCAGGTATCACCTCCCGATGAGCATGGCTTCTGCAGTTACGGTATTGATGTAGGTAATATTAAAACTCCGGCGGAAAAAGCCAAAGTTGTGATTGCGCAGGTAAACCCCGAGATGCCCCGTGGTTTAGGTAACAGTTTTATACATGTCAACAAACTCGATTATATTGTTGAACATGAAGCTCCGCTGCTTGAGCTGCCTCAGGTTGATCCTGACAGCACGCCTGAAATGCTAAAAATTTACGATAAAATAGGTCAGTATATTGCCGAAATGATTGAAGATGGTTCAACTTTGCAGATGGGTATCGGCGCGATTCCCGATTCTGTTCTGAAATATCTTCACAATCACAAGGATCTGGGTATCCATACGGAGATGTTCAGCGATGGTATCGTTGAGCTTGTGGAAGAAGGCATCATTAACGGCGAGAAAAAAACTTTACATCCCGGAAAAATTATTGCCGGTTTCTGTCTCGGTACAAAAAAATCTTACGATTTTATTGATAATAACCCGGTGATAGAATTCCATCCTCAGGAATATGTGAATGATCCTTTTATTATCTCGAAAAATAACAAAATGGTAGCGATCAATTCCGCGATAGAAATTGATCTCACCGGTCAGGTATGTTCCGATTCTATTGGTACCAGGTTTTACAGCGGCATAGGTGGACAGGTAGATTTTATTCGTGGTGCCGCTCATTCTGAAGGTGGTAAACCAATTATCGCTCTTCCTGCCGCAACCAAAGATGGAAAAATATCCCGTATTGTACCAACTCTCAAGCCGGGCGCCGGTGTTGTGACATCGCGGGGTGACGTGCACTACGTAGTAACAGAATACGGTGTTGCCGAACTTTACGGTAAAACGGTTCAGGAAAGAGCTAAAGCGCTTATCGGTGTCGCACATCCCAAATTCAGGGATGAGTTAAATGAATATGCACGTGAAGTATTGCATATATAATTTATGATTGGTGTTATTGGTGATATACACGGGTGTTATTATACTCTGATCGAGTTATACAACAAGATCGTCAAAAAATATGATGAAATAGAGATATACGCGGTTGGCGATCTTGTTGACAGGGGAAATCACAGTGCTGATGTAATCGACTTCATAATAGACGAACGAATCAAATTTACGGCTGGAAATCATGACCTGATGTTCAGCCATTTTTTTACAAATCCGCACACCTTGTTTGCACGTTCCTGGTCACTAAACGGAAATGAGACCACATTGAAATCTTATGAGGGGCGTGAATCGGATATCAGGGAGCATCTTGAATTGATCAATGAGGCAGCTTTATTTATTGATACACCGGATGCTTTTATTAGTCATGCGGGTATAAGCGAAAAATACGCGAAAATGGTCTCCGACGAATTTGAATATATATTGGATCGGATAGAAGTACTGGTTGAAGAAGATTACATGACTGACAGGGGTGTACTTTGGACTCGTGATAAATTGCTAAATCTGGGTAAATTACAAATAGTAGGGCACACTAAACAGGAAGAGGTTACTTTTGATGCCAACTCAAACGTTCTCTATATAGATACAGGCGCTTGTGTGGGGAACAAATTAAGTTGTGTAGTGGTAAACGATGGGGAACTTATTGAAACAATCTCTGAAAGTACTCATCTTAATGATATTATCTGATTATTAGGCAATTATTCAGTTCCATACAAAAATAGTTTGAATTTCAGAAAAGAAATAAATAAGTTTTTATCAGTAATTTTTAATCAACTGAGAGGATTTATAGGGGAAATTTTACTATAATTTGCATTTTAATTTTACAGGTTTCCTATTACTGAGTTAAACAAAAAAAAATTGCGACCCAAGTTGAGAAAATTACAATTATTGTTGCCGGGCATTGCTCTGTTTTTACTTACCGGATTTACACTTGTTAGTGATATCGACACTAACTCCGGTTTTAATAACAGAAAACAAGATGCCATTCAGAAAAATTCCCAAAATTTAGATAACTCAGCTTTGTCAGAGGGTGGAGCACCGGAAAGAGCATACTTACCGGCCAGATGGAGTCCGTTCGCTGATAGTACTGAAAATTCACCGGGAGATTCACTTTCACAGGCTGATAGCCTGATGAGTGATTCACTCGCTATCGATTCTTTGGCGATTGATTCTCTTGCGTTAGATTCAATGTCACTCGATTCTACCGCACGAATCAAGTTTTTCAAACATCAAAGAAAGCCATCCAGAGCTGTTCCTTTCAGAGAGAAGAAAAAATCTTCATTTTACGTTTATCCTTCTAACCAGTATGTTAAGAGAAAAGTTGAACTCGATTCTACCGGAACGAATGTAATTATTCAGGAAGAGATAAACGGCAAGGAATTTAAAACTCCAATCATATTGCCTCTTGACGAGTACATCGCGCAAAATATGGAGGCAATTAACCGAAAAAATTGGGAAGATCTGGGTTATAAATATGAACTTAAAGCCAGCACGAAAGACCTTAGTCAGTTATTAACAGATATTACGAATATTCAGATACCATTACCAAGTACTTCATTCCTGAGTATATTTGGTCCGCCCGAAATTAACCTTCGTATCAGTGGAGCTGTTGATATTCATGGCGCGTGGCGAAGTGAAACCACTGAGGGTATTGCGTCTTCCCGTTTGGGAAATACCCGTAACGAACCCGATTTCAAGCAGCAGGTACAGATTAATGTAAACGGTACTATCGGTGACAAACTTACTATTAATGCCGACTGGAATACTGAACGTACCTTTGAGTATGAAAACCAGTTGAAAATTAAATATACAGGCTACGAAGATGAAATAGTCCAGAGTGTTGAAGCAGGAAACGTATCCCTGCAGACATCCTCTCTGGTAGGTGGTAGTGAAGCGCTGTTTGGTGTTAAAGCAAAATTCCAGCTCGGACCATTTTCGCTCACTGCCCTTGCTTCTCAGAAAAAAGGTGAAGTGGAGGAAGTAAGTGTTACAGGCGGTAGTGAAACACAGGAATTTGAAATACACGCCTACGAATATTCGCAAAACCACTTTTTTATTGATCAGATTTACGCCGACCCTAATCGCGATTTATTCTTTCGATATTATGGAAACGCGGTTCCCGATATTGAGTCAGAATTCCAGATTAAGGATATCGAAGTTTGGAAAACCGCGTCCGGTATTGTGCAATCTGACAAGGAACGCGAAATTACGGCAATGATTGACCTTCCAGAAAGGGCGCAAGGTGAAAATTTTCTTTATGATGATTTAAGAAATACTTCTGAAGATGAAAATGGACGTACAGTCGCGAAAGGTCGTTTTATTCAGCTTACCGAAGGTGTGGATTACGAAATAAATGAATATGTAGGTGTAATCAGTTTTAAAACAAGTCTCCAGGCGGAAGACGCGATAGCTGTTTCGTATCGTCAGGAAGGTCCGAGCGCTGCAACAGCAGACGATGACGTTTATTATGGTGAATTTGTTCGTGAAATAGGACTTGAAGACTCCACTAAAACTCTCGTCATGAAACTGGTCAAACCACCGAACCTGCAGCCGCAGTTCAGGGACGCATGGCAACTACAGCTTAAAAATATATACCCGATCAAAGGACGTGATGTAAAAGAAGAAGGTTTTGTACTTGATGTTAACTACATCATCGAAGGGCAGGATCCGGTTACTGAGCTTGGCGGGCAAAAGCTTATTCAGGCTTTCGGACTTGATAACACAGACGCGAGTCAGCAGGGCGGTCCCGATGGTGCGTTCGATTTTATTCCAGGAAGGACTATTATACCTTCAACCGGTGAGATTATTTTCCCCGTGCTCCAGCCATTTGGTGATAATTTCCCTGAAAACCTGAGTGATTCACTGCGATACAACGCGGTTTATGATACTACTGTTACTTTTGCCAAGCAGGATAGGGCAAAAGACAAGTTTATAATTACCGGTGAATATTCCGCGTCGGTAACATCGGTTTACAACATCGGGTTTAACGTGGTTGAAAACTCCGCCAAAGTTTATCTAAACGGTAACGAACTCCGTGAAGGAAGTGACTACTCCGTTGACTATAACATTGGTCAGATTACAATCCGTAATGACGCGGCTCTCGTTCCAGGTGCTGATTTGAAAATCACCTACGAGAAAAATGATCTTTTCGCTTTAGCTTCGAAAACCCTTATCGGTTTCCGTGGGCTGTATGAGTTTAATAAAGATACCAGATTAGGTTTCTCTTATCTTAACCTGAATCAGCAGACACTTTCCGACAAAGTAAGAATTGGTGAAGAACCTTTGAATAACTCCATATTCGGGTTGGACTTCGCCACCGCGGTGGAATTACCATTCGTTACAAAAGCTCTTGATAATGTGATCTCAACCAAGACAATGTCACGCATGACTCTGAAAGGTGAATATGCTTACATGGATCCCGAACCCAACACCAAGTCGAGTACCATCGAGAGTGACGGAGGGAAATCAATAGCGTATATCGATGATTTTGAAGGATCCAAGAGAATTATTCCTATTGGAATTGCCGATCGCGGATGGAAAGACTTGTCGCCGCCGTTATCACTTGTTCCGGCAGGTGACGGACCAGCGGATATCATGCGCTACAAAGCCAAAAGTTACTGGTTTAATATCATCCCCTCAGAAACGCGAATTCAGGATATCTGGGGTGACAGAAAGCAGGTTTCTCGCGAGGATGAACAGGTTACCGTACTTGATTATGTTTTTGAACCAACTGAGCGTGGTACTTACAACCTCAATCCTGAAATTGAGAACCCGATGCAGAACTGGGGTGGTATGATGAAAATACTTTCTTCAACCGCTAATAACCTTGTTGAAGAAAATGTTGAATTTATTGAATTTTGGCTCAACATATCCAACGCTCCCGAAGGCGCTAAACTTAATATTGATTTGGGACAGATAAGTGAAGACGTAATCCCTAACAATCAGCTCGATACGGAGGATAAAAACCAGAATGACCTTGAAGAAGAAGGTGAAGATACCGGTATTGACGGTCTCTTCAACGAACAGGAAGAAGGTTATGATCCTGTAAACAATCCTGATCCTGCTGGTGATGACTTTTCAGTTAATATTCAGGCAGTTGACTATAGAAATGTAAATGGCACGGAAAATAACGCCGAATACAGAAACGCGGGTATTAAACTACCGGATAGTGAGGATCTTAATCGTAACTTTACACTTAACATAGTGAATAGTTACTTTCGCTATGAACTTGAACTCGATACAAACAGTCTTTCGAATCCGTTTATTTCCGGGGAAGGCGAAAATGGCTGGTATCAGTTCAGAATTCCTCTGAAAGACTGGAAGGAAAAAATCGGTGATCCTTCGTTTTCTGTTGTAGAATTTATCAGAGTTTGGTTTAGTGAAGTAAATAGTTCGGTTCACCTGCGGTTTGCAGAGTTTAACCTTGTCGGTAACCAGTGGCAGAAGCAGCTAACCACAACTGTTACAGAAGATGATGAAGTTCTCACACTTGGTACAATAAACGTTGAGGATAATCCGACTTATGTTAGTCCTCCCGGAGTAAACCGAGAACGAGATCGCTCAAAACCTGATGAAGAAGTTTATAAAAATGAACAATCTTTACAGTTAATTATTAATGATCTCGAAGATGGTGACTATCGTGAGGTTGTGAAATATCTCTACAGACCTCTTGACGTTTTTAACTACAAAGAGATGAAGCTTTTCATACATGGTGATGAGGCGGCTATTCCCGGTGATGTTTCCTACTTCATGAATGATGATGATTATGGAAGTGAAGTTTATTTCAGGTTTGGTTCCGATAGTTTGAACTTCTATGAATACAGGCAGCCGGTAAAACCTGACTGGAATGAAATCCGGATGGTATTTAAAGAGTTGACCGCTATCAAGCAGGCGAGAACAAGGGTTGATTCAATTTATACTCAGGAAGTGCCGGGTGAACCGGGGCACAGTTATGGTATTAAAGGTAATCCGAGTTTGACGAAAGTTACTTTCTTCACCGTGGGGATTATCAACCCGAAAAATAAAGGTGAAGCCGGGCGACAGGTTTCAGGTGAGTTGTGGATAAATGAACTTCGTGTTCTCGACGCTGAAAATACTCCCGGTTGGGCATATAGCGCATCTACTTCTTTCCAGATGGCTGATTTTATTACCTTTAATTTTAATATGAGTCAGACAGACCCATATTTCCATCGCTTGAGTGAAAGATTCGGTTCAAGAATCGATAGACGTTCGTGGGGTGGCGGTTTTGATATGGATGTGCTCAAGCTAATTCCCGGTAATTTACAGGGAAGTAACCTTCGTGTAAATTATTCGAGAACAGAATCTGTTTCCAAACCGCAGTTCCTTCCCGGAACAGATATCGAGGTTAATTCCGCTGTGGAACAGGAGCAGATCAAGCTCGTAAATCAGGGTGTTGAACAGGAGGAAGCTCAACGTCTGGCGAATGAGGTGCGTGACAGGACTTACACGATAAATGTTTCAGATTCATGGTCGCTTTCAAATATCAAATTTAAGATACCTTCAAACGCCTGGTATATCCGCGATACATTTAACAGTCTGAGTTTTAATTTTAACTTCAATAAAACTTACAGCCGTAACCCTAACACATTAAACAGTAACAGCTGGGTTTGGAACGCGAGCGCAAAATACGCGATAAACCTGAGCAAGGATTATTTCTTCTATCCCGCGAACATTCCAATTTTGGGATACGTGTTTGGTATATTTGAAGATTACCGCAACGTAAAAGTTTATTATACTCCCGCAAACTTCAGTAGTGGTTTGTCAGCAAAAAGGAACTATTCATTTACTCAGACAAGAAGCACACAATCAGCGCCAAGTATTCAGCGAGATTTTACATCTACACGTAATTTCAGTTTTAACTGGATATTCACAGAAGGCGGATTTTTAAATCTCGGATTAGATTACAATGCCGATTTTCAATCGTCACTTGCATACTTACTCACACGTGAACTTAGTGAGGATAATCTTATTCCGAGAACCGAAAGTGAAATCTGGGCAGATATATTTGGTGGCGCCTACTTTGGTAAGGATTACAATTTCCGCCAGGCGTTTAACTTGAAAGCCAATCCAAAACTACCAACTTTGTGGGATTTGAATAAATTTTTCCAGATTACAATGGGATATTCCGCCAATTACAACTGGCAGTTCAATTTCCAGCAGGAGGAGCTGGGGCGTTCCGCGGGGTATTCCAACCGAATTAACGCGGGATTGACACTACGACTAAAATCATTGTTTGAACCTCTGTTTGAGTCTGGTCCTTCTACCAAAAACCCTACCATCAATCCGCCAAAAAATCAAAGGGGAAGAGGTAGAGGAAGAACAGGTACGCAGGATGAAACAAATGAAGAAGATGATATTAACCGCGAAGTAGCAGATACAACAAGCGGGAAACCTTCGGCATTGATGCGCGCATTGAATGCGCTGACGGCCGGCGCACACTATTTCTTGTTCAACTACGACCAGATATCCGCTAACTTTACGCAGACAAATTCTCTATCCGGTTCAGGTATTGCGGCGGAAGGAACAGGTTTTAATAATTTCTGGGGATTCACGCAGAAAGATCAAAATGGTCCTTCCCGCGCGTTTATGCTCGGTTTTGATAATGAGCTCGGTCCACGTGCTGCAGGTGGTAATTTATCGAATAATTTTAGTCAGAAAAATACACTCGATTTCAAAACTTCACGACCTCTCTGGGAAGGCGCGAATATCGACTTGAACTGGCGTGTGGCGTGGGGTATTAATAAAACAACAAAAATCCAGACAGATTCACTTGGTAACGCTCTGATCACCGGTGTAAACTCAACGGGAAATATTGACAGAACATTTCTTTCATTCCCGCCGTCATTCTTCCTTTCTGTTTTCAACAGTGGAATAGTGAGAGTGAATGAACTTTACGATCCTGAAGCGGAAGACCCCGCCAGGAATCTCTCAGACGCGTTTGTGCAGGGATTTGAAAGTTTACCGATCTTCTCGAAAATACCGTTCCTCGCTGATTTCGCGAGATTTATGCCTCGTCCTAACTGGCGTTTCAGATGGTCGGGATTAGAGAAGTTCTCCTTCTTCAAAAGTTTCGCGAAACGTGTGTCAATCAACCACGGATATTCATCCAGCTTTACAGAAGGGTGGAAAATTGACCCTGATGGTAACGAAGTTATTCAGACACAAAAAATCAATTATGGCTTTTCACCATTACTCGGGCTCGATGTTACCTTTGAATCGCTCTGGGGCGGAGACCTTACCGCCGGTGTGAAGTTTAATACAAAAACGTCATACGATTTGCAGATATCAACCAGAAACATTACCGAGTCATTCTCAAAAGATATAAATATCACGGCAAGTTACTCGAAACGTGGCTTTAATATTCCGCTATTCGGTATCTCATTGCAGAACGACCTTGAATTTTCATTCTCTTACACGAGTGGTAATAACTCGGTACTGATTTTTGAAATGGATAACTTCAAGGAGGAAGGAAAACCGCAGGATGGTACGATAAGAACGACCATTGAGCCTCGTGTGAAATATGTGATGAGCCAGAGAGTAACTTTATCACTCTTCTACAAAATGACAACGGTTGAGCCTGAAGGTGCCGCGCGAATTCCTCCAACCTCCACAAACGAAGCGGGTCTGGACGTACATATTTCAATTCAATAGAGATTTTATATGAGAAAACCTCAAATTTTATGGGTCGATGATGAAATCGACCTTTTGCGTTCGCATATTATATTTTTAACCGAAAAAGATTACGATGTTGATACCGTTACCAACGGTGAGGACGCGATCAACATGGTAACTGAAAAAAATTATGACCTGATTTTCCTCGATGAAATGATGGCAGGTATGGGCGGACTTGAAACTCTGGCGCGTATCAAGGAGTTGAAACCAAACATTCCGGTTGTGATGGTAACAAAAAGTGAGGAAGAATCACTTATGAATGACGCGATCGGGAGTAAAATTGATGACTATCTTATCAAACCGGTCGTTCCTTCTCAAATTTTACTTACCTGTAAAAAGAACATTGATAAACAAAAAATTACCGGAGAATATGTCGCCAAGGATTATCTGCAGACGTTTAATGATATTAGCCGGAAACTTATGATGGGTCCCGACTTTGAGGAGTGGATTGAGATATATCTCAAGCTTGTAAATTCCGAGTTGGAGCTTGATACTCATCCGGAAGTTGATTTAAGGCAGACCATAATAGACCAGAAGAAGGAATGTAATCAGGAGTTCAGCAAGTTTGTTGAAAAAAATTATAAAAATTGGCTTGATAGTGAAGACGATCCCTATTCTCCGGAGCTTACACCCGCAATTGTAAAAAATCATGTTTTCCCTGAACTGGAAAAAGCACCTGGACCCGTGTTTTTATTTGTCCTTGATTGTTTAAGACTCGATCAATGGCTCATAATGGAAAAAACTTTACTCGAAATTTTTGATATTGAGAAGAAGTATTACTATTCCATTCTGCCAACCGCAACACCTTACGCGAGAAATTCATTGTTTGCGGGAGCATATCCCAGCGAAATTGAAAAATATTTCCCTGATCTATGGAGCAATAACAAGGATGACGAGAAGAGTCAGAACAAGCACGAAAAACAGCTATTGCAAAGATTGATCGTTAGAGAACGTGTTAAATTGCGTAATGATTTAAAGTATATGAAGATTATCGATCCTGATGTCGGGCGAAATTTTGAACAAAACATTCTTTCTCACAAAAAGACACACTTCATGGCGGTTGTTGTGAATTTCCTTGATATGATCGCGCATGGCAGATCAGATTCCGATATTCTCAAGGAAATCGCCCCTGATGAACCCGCATACAGATCACTTACCGCAAGTTGGTTCAGGCATTCATCGTTGCTTGGTACATTCAAACAGATTGCCTCGATGAAAAACGCAACGATAATTGTAACTACAGATCATGGCAGTATCCGCACTCTTCGTGGAGCAAAAGTATTGGGGGATAAAGAAGCCTCTACCAATCTGCGATTCAAGTTCGGGCGCAACCTCAAGGTGGATGACAAGCATGCCCTGTTTATAAAAAATCCCGCGGAATATAAACTTCCAAAACGAGGTTTAACGGTCAGCTACATTATCTCAAAAGAGGATTATTATTTTGTTTATCCGACAGACTATCACAAATATCTGAGCCATTACAAAGATACGTTCCAGCATGGTGGTATTTCGATGGAAGAGATGATTTTGCCTGTAATTAAAATGACCAATAAAGCGTAGTATGGCATTCCCGCTAAAATTTGTCAGCACCAGTGAAGAGGATACCGCTAACGCAGCGAAAGCCTTTGCCGGAATCGTAAAACCGGGAAATATTGTGCTTTTCGAAGGTGATCTGGGAGTCGGTAAAACATTCTTTATTAAAAAACTTGTTGAAATATTTGGTGTTAAAGACGCTTCAAGTCCATCATTTTCAATAGTGAATGAGTATTACGGGAAGGTAAACTTTTATCATTTCGATTTTTACAGAATCAAAAAAGAAGTTGAGTTGTATGATATAGGTATTGAGGAATATCTTTCAGACCCCGATTCGATCAAGCTGGTTGAATGGGCAGAGCTATTCCCGAATGTTTTTGAAATGGTTGATTATAAGGTTAAAATTACTATGTTAGGTGCTGATAAAAGGGAGATTCTGATTGAAGGATTTAATAACTGAGTTACCTGTTCTCGGCATCGAAACTTCGGGTGAGTTGTGCGGGGTTTCATTATTCAAGTCACCCGGGGAGATATACTCCGCGGAAATAAGAAAAAAGAATATACATTCCGAAAAATTGCTCGAACTTGTTGACCAGACTTTAAAATCTGCCGCACTAAATATTAGAGAGGTCGGTTCGATTGCTGTATCCGTTGGACCGGGCTCATTCACGGGGTTAAGAATAGGGCTATCCGCGGCGAAAGGATTGGCGATGGGAGCTGAACTACCCATAATTCCGGTTCCGACATTCAGCGCGATGGCATTGCAAATGGCCTCTTATCTACCTTTAGAAAGTGATTTCGTAATCGCTAACAGTGTTAATATCACTGAGCTTTATGTTGCCAGATACAAAAGGGAAAATGAATACTTCACAGAATTAGATTCTCTTACACTCCTACTCAAAAAAGAGTTTGACTCTTATAAAAATGAAAATGATATTGTTTTTGGTAATTTTGCCGGAAATGAAATAAAAAAAATAAGCGAGCCCGCATCTGAATTTGTCTGTCGATATGCTTATTTTTTTGGAAAAGATTTATTAACTTATAACTTTGACTATTTAGAACCACTCTACTTAAAAGACTTTGTAGCAAAGGAGAGTAAAAAATGAAAAAATTAGTACTTTTTATTGTAATCTTTTTGGTTGCAACCAGTTTGAATGCACAAGTATTGGGTCCGAAGCTATCTGTACCTAATGATGATTTTGACTTTGGGGATGTAAACGAAGGTGAAAAAGTTAAACATGATTTTACCCTTCTGAACAGTGGAGATGATGTACTCGTTATCGAAAGAGTGACCGCGAGTTGCGGGTGTACAGCCGCTAAACCGGCGGTCGATTCACTTAAGCCAGGCGAATCCACCAGCCTTGAAGTTGTATTTAATACCTCAAGAAGATCAGGGCTGCAAAAGAAATATGTTTATATAAAAACCAACGATAAAGAACAGGAAAACTACAGAATTTCGTTCTCTGCCAATATTCTGAAACGGGAAACAACAGAAAAAATTAAAAAACCCGCGCCAAAACTTAGATTATCTACAAACCAGTACAATTTCGGCAAAGTAACTGAAGGTGAAAAAGTTAAAGCAAAGATCGATTTTTCGAATATCGGTACAGCAATCCTTGCGATTACTGATGTAAAGTCAAGTTGTGGATGTGCGGCGACTCTGTTGAAAAAGAATAAATTAAATCCTGGTGAGCAAGGTAGTTTGATAATTGAATTTGATTCGGCTGATCGAAGCGGAAAACTTACAAGAACTGTTACCTTGTACAGTAATGATCCGGTACAGCCTGTTCAGCCCATTACATTATATATCAATATCGCGAAAAAGGATTCCTGATGGGATGGTTTAAAAGAAGTAAAGAGAATATTTCACCTGAAAGCCAGAAGTTTGATATTCCGGATGGACAATGGATCAAGTGTAATTCCTGTTCCGAGATTATTCACAGGAAGCAGCTCGAGCTGAACGCATGGGTTTGTCCAAGCTGCGATTATCATTTCAGGATAGGAAGTGGTGAATATATTTCTATTCTGTTTGAAAAAAACAGCTTCAAAGAATGTGATCCTAAAATGAAATCGGGTGACCCTCTTGAATTTACCGATACTAAAAAATATAGCGACAGAATAAAATCGACTATTAAAAAATCTGGATTGAATGACGCGGTTAAAACCGGTCTGGGTATGATCGGCAATAAAAAAGTATCATTCGCGTGTATGGATTTTCGTTTCATTGGCGGTTCTATGGGCTCTGTGGTTGGTGAAAAAATCGCGAGGGCGATTGATCGCGCTTACAACGAAAAAATTCCAATGATCATTATTTCGCAAAGTGGCGGCGCCCGTATGATGGAAGGGGCACTGTCGCTTATGCAAATGGCGAAAACCAGCGCGCGTCTGGCAAGACTTGATGACGCCGGTTTACCATTTATTTCTATTCTTACTGACCCTACTACTGGTGGTACAACTGCCAGTTATGCCATGCTTGGTGATATCATCATCGCCGAACCGAAAGCGCTTATCGGGTTTGCAGGGCCAAGGGTTATCAAACAAACTATCGGTAAGGACCTGCCGGAAGGATTCCAGAGCAGCGAGTTTTTACTGGAACACGGTTTTGTTGATTATATTGTTAACCGTAAAAACATGAAAGAAAAATTAAGCCAAACATTGGAGTACCTGAAAAAGTGAGATTCGTAATGTTAAATAGTGTACATGAAGTACACAATTATTCCCGCCAGGCTCGTTCTCTTGGTAAAAAAATTGGTCTTGTTCCAACAATGGGTTATCTGCACGAGGGGCACTTGTCTCTGGTCAGGGAAGTTAAAAAACATTGCGATCTGGTAGTTGTTTCAATATTTGTTAATCCTACTCAATTTTCGCCAAATGAAGACCTTGATTCATATCCGCGAGATCTCGACCGTGATATAAAACTCCTCGAGAAAGAGGGAGTAAATGCTGTGTTTTACCCGCAACCTGAAGAGATTTATCCCGGAAATTATTCCACATTTGTTGATGTTGAGGAATTGAATAAACGCTTTGAAGGTTCAACCCGACCAACACATTTTCGGGGTGTAACAACGGTAGTTTCAATATTGTTCAACGCTGTTAGCCCGAATGTTGCGGTGTTTGGACAGAAGGACGCGCAACAGGCTGCCATAATCAAAAAGATGGTTAAAGATCTGAAGTTTGATATCGATATAATTATTGCGCCAATAATCAGGGAAGATTCGGGGTTGGCAATGTCTTCCCGCAATATCTATCTCAGCGAAGAAGAACGGAGTGATGCTACAATATTGTTCCGAGCTTTGCGTCATGCTAAGTTTTTAATTGATCAGGGGGAGAGAAACACAGCCGAAATCAAAAAGCATATGATGGATATGATCAATGCTGTTAATTCAGCCAGTTTAGATTACGTTGCTGTTGTTGAGTCGGAATTATTTCTTGAAGTTGATGAATTGGTCGAAGGTTCGGAATATTTTATTCTGGTAGCCTGCAGATTTGGTAAAGCGAGACTGATAGATAATTTCCTTATCGCATTATAGGCGAAAATTTCTGCACATCTTTATGATTATTTCTGTCGCTTCCTTAATCTCCTCATCTGTATTCCGTGGAGAGAGTGAAAAACGTATAGTACCATTCGCTTCCCCCACAGATTTTCCCGATGCCAAAATAACGTGAGAAGGCTTTAATGTGCCGGAAGTACATGCGGCTCCGTTAGATGCGGCAATTCCATTGATATCAAGATACATTAAAAGTGCTTCGGCATCTGTGTTGTATACATCTGCTGTTAGAGTCAAACTGATTATATAAGGTGAGAAATATTCTTCAGAGTTTAAAGAAACTCCCTCAATACCGGAATTAAGAATTCTTTCGCAGAATAATGATTTCAGGTTCTTTACGAATTCGTAATTCTGTTCCATTTCATTTACAGCGATTTTCGCGGCTTCTGCCATACCTATTATTGCTGCCGAGTTTTCAGTCCCGCCACGGCGATTGCGTTCCTGTGAACCACCGAAAATCATGGGGGAGAGGGGAGTACCTGATTTCGCAAAAGTAAAAGCGGAGCCTTTAGGACCAAATATTTTATGCGCTGATACGCTGATGGAATCGACTCCCAAATCTTTTACATCTATCCCGGTTTTACCGAAACTCTGTACAGCGTCTGTATGAAACCATGCACCGGCATCGTGCGCGATTTTTGCCAATTCTTTAATTTGATTTATGCCACCTGTTTCATTATTGATATGCATTAAAGAAACGGTCGAGGCGTTACTGTCAATATTTGCCGAGAGTGTATCGGGTGAAACTGTGCTATCCGGAAGAACTTCTAAAATATTTGTGTTAAATCCGTTTTCAGCAAGTTGTTCTATTGGTTCGAGTACACACTTATGCTCTGCTTTCGAACTGATAATTTTATTTTTGCCGGAATCCTGGAATTCTGTTTTTGCGATTCCGAAAAGAGCAAAATTGTTGGCTTCGGTACCGCTGCTGAAGAAGTATATTTCCGATGGATCAGCATTTATGATGTCAGCGATAGTTTCTCGTGCTTCCTCGATCGCTATTCTCACCTCTCTGCCGTATGAATGGATTGAGGAGGGATTGCCGAAATTATCCCTGATATAAGGGAGCATTTTTTGAAATACTCTTTCATCAAGTGGAGTGGTGGCGGCGTTATCGAGATAAATTCTTTTACGCATGATTTAGCTCATAAATCGTTTTGATTCCACGCATAACGAGGTCGGGCGCATGGTAATAATTCATAGATATAAAACGCCTGATTGCTTCCGCGTTGCCGCCCGTAATGAAAGTGTAGATATTGCAATCCCTGTTTTCCGATTCAAGATTTGTGATAATCTTGTCAATCATTCCTAGCGTTGAGTTTAGTACACCACTCGCGATAGATTTTACAGTACTTTTACCGATGATATCGTCATAATCTTCTAACTGAACAGTGGGGAGTGCCGCTGTTTTTTCCGTAAGGGAATTGAACATTGTGTTGAGACCGGGAGCTATCATTCCACCTGCAAATATATTTGGCGACTTAATAACGTTCAACGTTGTCGCGGTGCCAAAATCAATGGTAACAATAACTTTCGGTCTGGATGATGTTCCGCTGTAAACTTTATCAAATAGCGCAACCGCTCCGCAAGCACCGCAAATTCTGTCGATGCCGAGAGTTTCGGGTGTATCGTAATCGAGTTCGATATTAAGTTTTGAAGCGCGCGAAATTAAAAAGGGAGTTATTCCAACCTCCGATTTAATCTTCTCAATAAGGGAGTTTGATACTTCAGGGACAACTCCGGATATTGCGCACTCGGTAATTTTGTTTGTCAGCAATGTGTCAGGAATTTCATTTCCGGGGAAACGGATTGTTTCGCTGATCTCATATTTATCGAACAATGCTGCTTTTGTTACAGTATTGCCTACATCGATTGCAAGAAACATTCTACCTGATACTCACGTCGCCAATATGTACTTTTTCTCTACCTTCGGGAGTTTTAAGAAGAATAAAACCATTTTGATCGATGTTATCAAAAATACCAAAACGAGCTTTCCCGTCATCCTCGATCTTGATTTTTTCGCCAAGCATCTTGCATCGGTCGCGCCATGCATCGAGAACTTTTTCCGGTGTTTTGACCAGTTCAATAAAAATGGCTTCGAGATTGTTGAGAATCTCTGCAAGGAGGCGTTCTCGTTCAACTGTGGATTTAAATTCCGATTTAACTGAAGTAGGTGTAATGTTGTATTTACCGGGAAAATTAACCTGGTTGACATTTATTCCAAAACCAATTACGAGTTTGTCAAGTTTGCTTCCTTTGGCGGATGATTCAAGAAGGATGCCGCAGATTTTTTTTCTTTTAACCAGCACATCGTTGGGCCATTTCAGTTCAACGTTTAACTGGTAAAGATTCTCAAGTGCCTGCGCGACCGCAAGCGCAGAACCAAGAATCAACAGGTTAACATTAACTTTATCAAGGTTATTATTAAGCAGAACAGAAAATGTAAGATTGAGTTCTTTTGCTGATATCCATTCTCTTTCACGTCTGCCTCTGCCGGCTGTCTGATAGTCTGCCAAAATGACAGTACCGTTTTGATTGTAATCGTTTGTTTTTAGTAGAAAGGCGTTAGTTGAATCAATTTCATCAACTTCTACAAAATTTCTTCCAATAACATCGGTATCGAGCTTCAAATAAAAATCTTCATGATTGAAACTTTTTTTATCGATTGTTTTCATTTGGTTTAATATCCGCTTTTAATTTTCAAATCAAGCAAAAATATAAATTATTTGACACTAATTAAAGGAGATTAAACGAATATTAGATACAGAGGATAAACTAATGGTGTGACATTATGGCAGTTGTGTGATAATATGGCGCATTCGTATCAATACAGCTCTTTAAACGAAACACGACAAAGCCTTTAAGTTGTTATTATAAAATAACATAGAGTGGTTGTGAAATATTGGCATGAAAAATGCTTGAAGTTGAGCAAAGATATTATTGATTAAAATACGGAGATATTATGGGTAAGATTATAGGAATTGACCTCGGGACCACCAACTCGTGTGTGGCAGTGATGGAAGGAAATGAACCAGTTGTTATACCTAACGCTGAGGGTGCAAGAACTACTCCTTCTGTAGTAGCGTTCGCAAAAAATGATGAAAGACTAATTGGTCAGCCTGCTAAAAGACAAGCAGTTACCAATCCCGCAAATACAATATTTTCCATAAAAAGATTTATGGGAAACAGAATTGATGAAGTTCAGGGAGAAATTCACGAAGTACCTTACAAAGTAGTTGGCGGTGACAATAATTCAGCGCGTGTTGACATCAACGGCAGATTATATTCGCCACCCGAAATAAGCGCAATGGTGCTTCAGAAAATGAAAAAAACAGCTGAAGATTATCTTGGTCAGGAAGTAACCGAAGCGGTTATTACTGTTCCGGCTTATTTCAATGACGCGCAGCGTCAGGCTACAAAAGACGCAGGTGAGATTGCAGGACTTTCAGTTCGCAGAATAATCAACGAACCTACTGCTGCCGCTTTATCATACGGTTTGGACAAGAAAAACAAAGAACAGAAAGTTGCGGTATATGACCTCGGTGGTGGTACTTTTGATATTTCAGTTATGCAGCTTGGTGAAGGTGTTTTTGAAGTAATGTCAACTAATGGTGATACTCACCTTGGTGGTGACGACTTCGACCAGAGACTTATCGATTTTCTTGCTGACGAATTTAACAAGCAGGAAGGTGTTGACCTTCGCAAAGACCCGATGGCGTTACAGAGATTAAAAGAAGCTGCAGAAAAAGCAAAAATTGAGCTTTCTTCATCGATGCAGACTGATGTAAATCTTCCTTTTATAACTGCTACGGCAGATGGTCCGAAACACTTGAATATTTCAATTTCCCGTTCAAAATTTGAGCAGCTGGTAGACGACCTGATTGAAAAAACTGTCGCGCCTTGTGAAAACGCATTGAAGGATGCCGGTTTGACAGCTTCACAGGTTGATGAAGTTATTCTTGTTGGTGGTTCAACACGTATTCCTAAAGTTCAGGAAGTTGTTAAAAAAGTATTTGGTAAAGAACCTCACAAAGGTGTGAATCCTGATGAAGTTGTCGCTATTGGCGCGGCAATTCAGGGTGGTGTGCTTGCAGGTGATGTAAAAGATGTTCTACTTCTTGATGTTACTCCGCTTTCACTTGGTATTGAGACTTACGGTGGTGTGATGACCAAACTTATTGAAGCGAACACAACAATCCCGACAAAAAAATCTGAAGTCTTTTCAACCGCAGCCGACAATCAGCCTTCTGTTGAAATTCATATTCTTCAGGGTGAAAGGTCGATGGCGAACGATAACAGAACTCTTGGTCGTTTCCACCTTGATGGAATTCCACCTGCGCCACGCGGTGTACCTCAGATTGAAGTAACTTTCGATATTGACGCAAACGGTATTCTGCATGTTTCCGCGAAAGATAAAGCTACAAGCAAGGAGCAGAGCATCAGAATTACTTCTTCAAGCGGTTTATCTGAAGATGAAATCGAAAAAATGAAGGAAGCTGCAAAAGCTAACGCCGCTGAAGACAAGAAGAAAAAAGAAGCTGTGGAAGTGAAAAATCAGGCTGATAATCTTGTTTTCCAGACTAAAAAGCAGATCACCGAAATGGGTGATAAAATGCCGGCTGACGCAAAAGCTAAACTTGAAGCCGAAATCAAGAAAGTTGAAGAAGCGCTTGCTTCAAATGATACTGATACTATTAAATCAGCAACAGACAGCCTTAACAAGGTTTGGAACGACATAGCTCAGAATCTTTATCAGCAGGCAGATCCGCAGCAGGGTGGTCCGCAGGATCCTAATGCAGGTGCCGGTCAGCAACAGCAGCAAGCCGCAAACGATGGTCAGGCAAAGAAAGATAAAGCTGACGACGTTGAGGATGCCTCTTACGAAGTTGTTGATGAAGATAAATAATCGTATTACATAGATTCTTAAATAGGTGTTGTCAGGTGAGCCCCAATCAATTAGCTATGGCGAAGGGCATGACAGCACTTATTATTGATATGGTTTTACAACAAACTTAGCCGGACTAATAATCCGGCTCAGACTGTTAACAAAATCGTTTCGTTATAAAGTCCTCCTTAGAAGGAGGTGGATTCCGACGTAAGACGGAGGATGATTTTTTTTACTTTTTCATGACTTTTGGTCATCCCCCATCACAAAATCCGCCAATGGCGGAGTGATTTCCCCCTTCGGAAGGGGGACTTGAAAAAAAACAATCAGGTTTTACAATAAACTTAGCCGGACTAACACTCCGGCTTTTTTTATGATTATTATTTATCATTTTGTATTCTTATTTTTTATTTTGGATAAGAAAAATTAACCATAATCTATTTTGTGAGGCTTTATGCTGAGAGAGAAAAGATTTGTCTTTGTAATGTTACTTTTTATATCGGTCGGATTCATGACCTCCTGTGATACTGTAACAGATGTAATAGGCGATATTAATTTGTTTACAGATAGTGATGAGGTTCAACTCGGGGCTGATGTTGTGACTGAGATTAGATCAAATCCCGCAGAGTATCCGATATACACGAAAAATCCTGCCGTAAAAAGTTATCTCAAATCAAGAATTTTTAATGAAATTTTGTCATCATCGAAAATTGCCAAAAAGAATGTATTTAATTATACACTTGAGATAATTGATGATGACGATGTTCTAAATGCATTCGCGCTGCCAGGCGGACCGTGTTACGTATATACCGGCTTATTGAAATATCTTGATTCTGAAGCAGCTCTGGCCGGTGTACTGGGTCATGAAATCGCCCACGCGGAGGAAAGTCACGCCGCGGAAAGAATGACCGAACATTACGGTGTATCAATTGTGATTGGAATGGTTCTCGGTGAAAACCCTTCCGAACTCGCGCAGATCGCCGCAAACCTTTTCACAGGTATCGCGTTCCTTGCCAACAGCAGAAGCGACGAAGACCAAAGTGACGAACGCTCATTTGAATATCTTCAGGATACAAGATATTATCCGGGGGGTGTCAAGTTTTTCTTCGAGAAATTACGTGATGACGGACTTATAAGCTCAGGTGGCGGAATTGAGAAATTCCTTTCTACTCATCCTGACCCGGTTGAAAGGATATCGAGTACCGACGCACGATTGCAAAACGCGGGTTTAACTGTTTATACTTACGCCAATGCCGATGAATCAGCAGGAATATTCCGCGATGAGTATAAAACTAATATACTTGACGCATTATAATAAGTTTTAGATTGGGGCTATTTATGAAGAAATTGATTTTAGCTTTATCGCTGTTTTTGGCGATTACTATAAACGCGCAGTTCACAAATCCGCTTCCCGATCAGGGGTTTTTTGGTGGTGGTGCGGGCGTTACCTGGATTGATGGAGCGCCACATTATACAATAAGGTTGTTTCCTGAAATTGCGTTTGCCAATATTGGTGTCGGATTGGATTTAAATCTCGAATTTACGTCAGATGGAAATCTCAGAACAGAAAATTTCAACGAGTTTTCAGATTATCTGAGCATAATAAGATATTTCCGGTATGGAAAAAAAAATGATCCTGTCTATGCCCGGCTTGGCGCTCTTGACCACGCGACACTTGGTCATGGAACGATTATCAACAGATATAATAATAGTGTAAGTTACGATAAAAGACGTGTCGGACTTGAACTCGATATTGATTTCGGGATTTTCGGGTTTGAATCGGTTTATTCCGCATTCGGTGAGGCAGGAGTAATCGGTATGCGCGGATATCTTAGACCATTGCAATTAACTTCGCTGAAAGATGTACCGATTCTTGGTAATCTTGAAACAGGCGCGACTATCGCCATGGATACCCACGAATACGCCGATATTGCACCCGACAATACCTACGTTGGGGCTGATAACGGTATTTACGCTTCTAATGATACCGATTATGGCAATATGACCATCTGGGGATTTGATCTCGGTTTGCCTATCGTAAGAAGTAAAATTGTGAATATGGATCTCTACTACGATTTTATCAATATCGTTGATTACGGCAATGGTAGCGCAATTGGTTTGCAAATTGCGTTTAAGGGACTCGGACTCGTGGATATCTACACAAAATTTGAGCGCAGGATCAACGGTGACCAGTATCAGCCGGCATATTTTAACAGTCTGTATGAAATCGACAGATTTAGTATAGTGGATACTACCACAGGTATAATCAGAAGCAAAGCGTTTGATTTGTATTCATCAGTTTCACCGGGAAACGGGTATTTTGGTGAGCTGACCGTTTCTATTATAAATACTTTTAATATTATCGGAAGTTACCAGAGACTTGATGATGATCCGAAAAGTGGTATTCTGCATCTTTCTACCAATATTGCGCCTGAAGAGGCATCCTTTGTCGCGAGAGCGGGATACGACAAAGTGAGGATTCAGGATGAGAAGGATCTTTTTACTCTCGATGACAGATCTTATCTTTACGCGGAACTGGGATACAAACCGATACCTTATGTACTTGTGTCAATGGTTTATCACTGGACATTCACCCCTGAACGTGATGCAGATGATAATATTCTCGGGTATATTCCGCAGAAGAAAATTGAACCACGAGTATCGTTCGTTTATCCGTTTAATATGTAGAAGAATACATAATATTATTAGAGAGTCGTGATTTAGGCGGCTCTTTTTTTTGAACATTAAAGCCGGGATTCCTACTAACGAAAAGTTAAATTCTGTTGTCATGCTCGAGCTCCATCGGGCATCCAGTTTTCGATATCAATTTTTAATCTTAGTACTACATTAATAAAGAGTCTTGATTCCCTCATTCCCGGCGGCCTCGTTAGAATGACAATAAGAAATATTTGTTATACCCGTGAAGACGGGTATCTATTTTTTTGAGATGTATTCCGAGACCATTGCACTTAGGCAATTAACCCACGGTTTCAACCGTGGGTGGAAGAATAAAGAGAATAGCACTTTAACCGTTTCAACGGTTTCCAAAAGAAAAACGGTTGAAACCGTTCCTGAAGAGCTGGCGGCTCTTGATCAGCCCACAACTGAAGTTGCGGGTTAATGAATGACTGATGGTCTGAGTTTACTTAAGCAAAAGCATTTTGTTGCTGTGGGAGTAAACAATTTTGCCTTTTTCATCGTGCACTTGAATGCGGTAAATATAGACTCCACTCGCCAGATTACTACCATCAAAAACTACTGAATGATTTCCCTCACTTTGTATGCCGTTAGCCAGTACTTCAACTCGTTCCCCCTGTACGTTCAGGACTTCAAGAAATACTCGTGACTCTTTTTCAAGTTGATACTCAATTATTGTTTTGGGATTAAAAGGATTGGGATAATTCTGATTTAGTTGATATGTAGGCTCCAGCTCCGCCTCATCTTCAACTGATACAATTCTTCCATGAAGTCTTTCTGTAGGTCCACTCTCATTACCTGCTGAATCTATTGCCGTTAAAACATAATAGTAGTTAAGCGTGGGCGTAACAAAAGTATCTACAAAACTATTTTCATAAACTGTGTCCAGTAAGTATTCAGGTGATGGTTGAAAGTTCCAGAGGAATGACCGGTACAAATAGTAACCCATGAAGTCCTTTTCATAATTATCATCCCAATTAAACAAAAAACCGTTTATACTGTCGGGTGCACTAATACTAAATCCCTGAGGAGGTAACGGTGCGAGGTCCTGATAAATATAACTCTTTCCACCTGCTCCGCCATAGGCACCAATATCACTTCTTGAGCCATCAACATCAAAAAGGGTAGAATCACCCATGTCTATCAATGGAGAGTATTTTTGCAAGTGAACGTCAAAATCATCCTTATATCCTTGAACCGGGTCTTTATAAAACATAGGGTATTCTATTATATCGTTTTCTCCGGAGTGTCCACCAATAACATTGTAGTCGTTATCCCAGAAACAGTTATAGTCGATGTTTTGAGGATATATTGTTGTTCCCTGAAGAAAGATTCCGGTGTGGCAATTATAGAATATATTATTGGTTATTACAGGTTGATTTGATTTATATGTATAAATAGCTGCAAGAGAATTTAATTGATCAGCCCATTGATTACAGAAGGTATTATTTTCTATGATAATAAAATCCTGAACCTCTTCAGTAGATATTGCTCTGTTTTGAGCACTGTTTATGATATTATTTTTAATGAGTAAACTTTTCATACTAAAAACTGCGCTAATACCCTCACTTAATCCATCGAAAGATATAGGTACCATTAAACAATTTTCGACAATAAGGTGGCCATAGTGAGACAAACTAATCCCGAAACCAAGTTCTGAAATTAAAAAATCGGAGTTTTTTATTACAGCTCTACTTGCCATACTTAGATCGGCTAAATCTACTCCCACAGCACAATGAGTAAAAATGAGGTTATCGCAAAAAATTGAGCCAATAGTGCCTATCGCAGCATTTGAACTATCAAATCTGCAATTGAGAATGGTTAAACTATCTGCGGTTGATTCCAATATGATATTAAGCTCACCAAATAGAATCTCTTTACCAATAAACCTTAAATTCGCAAATGTGCAGATTTCCCTAATAATTATTGTACTAGAGTTTAACCCTTTACCATCAATTATTGTTGAATCTCTAGACATTCCCAAAAAACATAATTCATTTTCTACCTCAAAGTTTTCACGATACCTTCCATTTGCAATCATAATGGTATCGCCATCCTGTGCTATTTCAATTGCTTTGTAAATACTGTCCGCGGCGGACGCCCATGATGAGTAAGGAGGGATTGAAGACCCGTTTTTACTCACGTAAAAAGTATGCGCATTGAGGAGCGTACTTAAAAAAATAAAATAAATAAAGATTACCCGAATCATAGGTTTTGCCACTCTTTTTAACAGGTAACTTTAATTTAATGTTTTACAAATTGTTTTGCCAAATAATTATACAATCCGAATACATCATTAAATTTAAATTCCGGGTTCAGTTTTTCAACATCTGCCTTACCATAGCTATCCCATAGAGCCGCGGCAAAATGTACGCCCGTTTCTTTACTTGCTGCCGCGTCATGCACAGAATCGCCAATCATAAGCACATTTTCAGGTTTCAGGTTATGTGTGTGGAGAAATAACTCTATACCTTCACCCCCTGGTTTGTGACGTTTTACATCATCACCGGTGACGATTGGATAGAAAAAGTCTCGCAAAGATAATTCCGAAAGGGTAATTTCGGTCGCTACTCTTCCTTTTCCGGTAAAAATTCCGAGTGGAATATCTGCTTCCTTTATTATTTGCAGACATTCGCGAATTCCCGGATATAGTGCCGCCATTTTTTTGTGATTATTCTGATAGAAGTTGTAATAGTCGTATTTAACCGATTCAAACTCTTCTTCATTGGTAAGCTTTTTCAGCACTACGTCTTCCGGCGGACCGAAAAGGGCGATGATCTGTTTTTCAGATAAAGAATTGCCGGTATATTTTTTGGCAACAAAATTAAATGAGTCGAATATCAATTGATTTGTTGAGGTAAGAGTACCATCAATATCGAATATAATACCTGTAATTTCCAACATTATTTTGTCCTGAACATTATTATTTTTCCATCCATATTTGAAGCAACAAAAGTATGCGCGTCATACGGGATGATTGAATGAATTCTTGCGCTTCCCATAAACAAAATTTTCCGGGAAGTGAATTTGTTATTATTTATCGCGTAGATATCACCGTTTTTTGTACCGAAATAAACCTCATCACCCGTTTCAACCATTTCGACAGGCATGGTATCAATTCCGAACTTAAGGTTGTAGTTTTTTACGGGATTACCTGTTTTAGCGGAGATTATGTGAAATCTATCATCCATACTTTTAATAAATAGCCGGTTTCCCTTATTCGCGATACCGATTGATTCCCAGGCTTTATATTGCGAGCTTTTCCATTGAGTTGTGCCAAGGAGCATATCAATGGCATACACTTTTTTCTCGGGTGTGGTTATATAAATGTTCTCTCCATCTGATACAGGAACGACCGCGGCAGGGGAGTAGTAGAAGTTTCCGCCATCACGCCACTTCCATATTAGCAGACCTGTTTTGGCATCAACGCAGTAGAAGTTACCATCCCACGCGCCGTAATATACCTTGTCATCATAGATAAGTGGTTTGGTCTCGATCATCCCTTTCGCGGCGTCATTTTCCCAGACCATCTCAAGTGTTTCAAGATCATAGCAATAGAGTTTCCCGGCAGATGTACCAAAAATGACCGTAGATTTAAGGTTTCGAGGTTTAGGGAGCATAAACGATTTATTCCCCTTATACTCATAAGTAACCAACTGGGAAGTCACGGGAGTATCAAATCCGATAGTTTGCATCGCCTCGCCGGTTTTGGCGTTTATGGTTGATAAGTCCCCCTGCACCGTCGCGGCTATGAGAATATCATCCGCCGCAGCGGGTCTGCTCATAACATTTCCAAACGCATCGTAATCCCAAACAAGATTACCGAGGGTATCGAGACAATATACAAGTCCGCTGTAATCCGCCATATAGATGTGCGAGTCGTATATATAAGGTGAAGGGGACAGTGTAAATCTGGCATCATATTCCCACAGAATCTCGGCATCATAAGTTATGGTTGAAGCGGAATCTATCTGCGGGATAGTGAGTGTATCTGTAAGAGAGATAGCTCCCCAATCTTGAGGGAGAAGAGTAGTATCAATCTCACTAAAATATAGTGTATCGTTCAAACAGGTTACGGAGGAAAACCCCTCGCTCTCTTTTCCTTTACTGATTACAGCCCTGCTCATTGCAGCCGGAATACCGTTAAAATCGAGCACTTTGCTCGTGTGTGTATGTCCGCAGAGAACCGCGCCAACGTTATATTTCATGAGAATATTTGTTACTTTGTACCAATTATCAATCGATTCATCAAGAGGGTGGTGAACAAAGAAGAATGTTTTCTTGAAGTTTTCGCTTTGCAGAAGGGTATTTTCCAGCCAGATCAAATCTTGTGGCGCTATATGTCCGCCACCGCCCCGCCACGGAATTCCGCTATTAAGCCCGACAAATTTGTACCCGTTGTAATCAAATTCAAATTTGTCATCTTCCCAGAGTTCCGTGAATTTTGTCAATCCGCTTTCACTCCATTTTGTGTCGTGGTTTCCGGGAATGATGTAGTATGGCTTTTTCAGTTTTTCAAGAATATTGAAGGCGGTCTGAAGTTCATCATTTTTACCTTTTTCAGCAATATCGCCCGTAACGACCGTGAAACTAAATGATGGGTCATTGTTGATTATTTTAACAACGGAATCGAGTTCAGTATCGGCATCGGTATAGCCAATGTGAATATCTGTCAGCCATGCAAATTTAAAGTCTTGTGAGTAGCTGATACCTGCGATAAAAAGGAGGAGTACTATAATTTTTTTCATGTCGATCCGGAAATAATTAGCCAAATATTCACTCCTAAAATACGAAAAATTGAATGAATGTTTCAGAATTGCTGTTTACAATCTTGTTGAGATAAAAAAATGTCAAATTGAATTTAGGCTAGTCAATATTTATATTACCAGATTCAAATTTTTAGGATTATATGAAAAATATCAGGAATTTTTGCATTATCGCCCATATCGATCATGGTAAGTCCACGATTGCAGACGCGCTGCTGGAGGCTACAAGAACTGTGAGCGAGAGGGAAGCGAAAGAACAACTCCTTGACGATATGGAGCTTGAAAGAGAGCGTGGTATTACTATAAAATCGCACGCGATTCAGATGAAGTACCTCGCCAATGATAAAGTTGATTATACATTTAATTTAATTGATACCCCCGGACACGTTGACTTTACCTACGAAGTATCCCGTTCACTTGCCGCTTGTGAAGGTGCTATCCTCATAGTTGACGCTGCTCAGGGTGTTGAAGCGCAGACTATCAGTAACTTGTACCTCGCCATTGAAGCTGGGCTGGAAATTATTCCGGTAATAAATAAAATTGATCTTCCGGGTGCTATTGTAGATACTGTAAAGTCGCAGATTATTGATCTGCTTGGCTGCGAGGATGAGGAAATAATTCTCGCCAGCGCTAAAACAAGAATAGGTATTGAAGATATTCTCGAAGCCGTTGTGCATAGAATCCCGGAACCGGAAGGTGATCCGGAAGCTCCGTTACAGGCACTAATTTTTGATAGCGTGTTCGATCCTTATCGTGGCGCGATTGCATATATTCGTATCAAAAACGGTACGTTGAAAGAAAAAGAGCAGCTCAAATTTTTCGCGAACGATAATGACAATTATCTAGCGGAAGAAGTTGGAATATTGGGTCTGAGAAAAGTGAGAACAAAATCACTTTCAGCCGGAAATGTTGGATATCTAATTTCCGGTATTAAAGATGTGCACGATACAAAAGTTGGTGATACAGTTACCCATCTGAAAAATGGAGCGACAAAACCTTTGCCGGGTTACCAGGATATTAAACCGATGGTGTATTCCGGCTTGTTCCCGACTGATTCCGACGATTTTGAAGATTTGCGTGATGCTCTCGATAAACTAAGGCTGAATGATTCAGCACTCGTGTATGTTCCCGAAACATCTGCCGCGCTGGGTTTTGGTTTCCGCTGCGGATTTCTCGGCATGCTCCATATGGAAATCGTACAGGAGAGACTTGAACGTGAGTATGATCAATCCATTGTAACTACGCTACCTAACGTTGAGTACGTATGCTACAAGAAGGACGGGACCGAGGTTATAATTGATAAACCATCCGATATGCCTAACCCCGGAGATATTGATTATATCACCGAACCTTATGTTAAGGCGCAAATTGTTTGTCCGAGCGAATATGTAGGCGCAATAATGAAACTGGCAATGGATAAACGTGGTGAATATAAAAATACAGACTATCTTGATCCCACACGTGCGGATTTACAATTTGATTTCCCGTTAAGTGAGATCATTTTTGATTTTTATGATAAACTGAAATCAATATCACGAGGATATGCTTCATTTGATTATGAATATACCGGTTACCGCGATTCTGATCTGGCTAAACTTGATATACTTCTGAATAATGATAATGTGGATGCCTTATCCGTGATCGTACATAAAACCAAAGCGTACGAGTATGGAAGGAAAGTTTGTTCCAAGTTAAAAGTTTTAATTCCTCGTCAAATGTACGAAGTTGCGATCCAGGCTGCGATTGGAACAAAAGTGATCGCGAGAACCAATGTGAAAGCGTTGAGAAAAAATGTTACCGCCAAATGTTACGGTGGCGATATTACCCGTAAGAGAAAACTGCTCGAGAAGCAGAAAGAGGGTAAAAAGCGTATGAAACAGGTAGGGAATATTGAAATTCCTCAGGAAGCTTTTCTCGCGGTTCTTCAGTTGGAAGATTAATCAGAACTTTTAACTTAAATAGTTGTATAATTCTCGTATTTCATAATCAAGGAAAAAAACGTTGGCAAAGAAAATAGTCAAGAAGCAAACAAATGAAGATATAATTAAAGATAATGCTAAGAAATTCCTGATATTCCTTAAAAATTTATTTTTTGCTTTCCTCGCGGCGATGACGATTAAAATATTCTTTATAGAGACGTCCCGAGTACCAACCCCGTCAATGGAAGAGACTATTTTGGTCGGTGATTTCCTCTTTGTGAATAAAATTATTTACGGAATTTCCACTCCGAGAAACATTCCATTTACCAACGTGCGACTTCCATATTATCAGTTTCCCTCTTTCAGCGAACCTGATCGCTATGATATAGTAGTTTTCGAATATCCCGGCTCCAAGGATGAGCTTCTCCCGGAAGCAGTGGATAATTATGTCAAACGCTGTATCGGGTTGCCGGGAGATACCGTCAAGATTGTGGACAGAGTAGTTTATGTAAATGGCGAAGAAGCTTATCGTCCACCTGCTATGCAGTATAAACGGCAGAAATCTTATCCTGCCGGGTTCCCGAACGGAAGAATTTTCCCCAAAGGGGCGCAGTGGAATGAAGATAATTTCGGATCTCTCTACATCCCCAAAAAGGGAGACACAATTTATGTTAGTCCGCAAAATATAGCTCAGTGGCGCACCATTATTGACCGCGAATATGGAAAACGTGTTGTAACGATCGCCGGAGACAAAATTAAAATTGATGGCGAAATTGTTGATTTTTACGTGTTAAAGGATGATTATTACTTTATGCTCGGTGATAACCGGGATGACAGTCTTGACAGTCGTTACTGGGGATTTGTTCCGCGGAGAAATATTATGGGTGAAGCCTTGATGATATATTGGTCATGGAACCCGAATGTATCAATTTCAAATATATTCAAGCTTCTCAGTACTGTAAGATTGGAAAGAATCGCGAAACTGGTACACTGAGTTTAGCATTTATTTTGTTCTTTAGAATATTTAAGTTTGGTTCATAACTATTTCTTAATCAAAGAAAGTTGAGATATTTATGAGATTCTTTCTCCCGATTTTATTTCTGTTATTATCTGTGTCTTTGTTCGCACAGGAAAAATATTTGATCTATTTTGTTGACAAAGGCCCGGAAATCGCGAAATCGGGAGAGAACCCGGCTTTGTTCAGGGCACTTACATCAGATTATATTTCCGAAAAAGCGCTTGAGCGTAGAGCTAAAAATCTTCCCGCTGATGAAATAATAACCTACGAAGACCTTCCCGTCTATTCACAATATATAAATTCACTTAACTCACTTGGTATAGAGCCTGTAAGGGTTCTGAGATGGTTTAACGCTATTAGTGGATACCTGAATTCTGATCAGGTGAAAGATATCAAATCTCTGCCTTTTATTAGCAAAATTGAGAAGGTTAAAAAACTCAGAGTTGACAAGAAATTTCTTCCTGCTGAAGAAAAGCCGTTAAACAAGATCAGTTCCGCAAACTATTCGCTCGATTATGGATTTTCACTCACACAAAATGAAATGTCGTTCATCCCTCAGGTACATGAACTTGGTTTTGACGGCAGTGGGGTGCTGATTGGGGTTCTTGATACAGGTTTCGACTGGGCTGCACATGACGCGCTCAAAACCAGAAACGTCGTGAATGAGTATGATTTTGTCTTTGGTGATAATGTCACAAAAAATGAATCGAATGATTCACCTTCACAACATAATCATGGCACATATGTGTTTTCTATTCTTGCAGGATATCTTGAAGGAGCGATTGTTGGTCCTGCATACGATGCGTCTTTCCTTTTAGCCAAAACTGAAAATGTAGCGAGTGAAACACACGCTGAAGAGGATGACTACGCAGCGGCGATGGAATGGATGGAGAATCAGGGTGTTGATATAACTACTTCTTCATTAGGATATAGCGAATTTGACGACGGCGAGCAGAGTTACACCTATCAGGATATGGACGGGAATACAACTATTGTCGCGCAGGCTGCCAAACTGGCATTTTCAAAGGGTGTGGTTACAGTAACTTCTGCCGGAAATGAAGGTAGTGGAAGCTGGTATTATATAACTTCACCGGGTGATGAGCAGAATATATTGACTGTCGGTGCTGTATCTTCGTCAAATAGTATAGCCGGCTTCAGTTCCAGGGGACCGACTCCCGACGGTCGTATCAAGCCGGAAGTTACCGCTATGGGTGTAAGCGTATTCGGGGCACGGGCAACCGTAAATGATTACCAGTTTAGTTCGGGTACTTCATCTGCGGCACCAATTATCGCCGGAATTACCGGTCTGCTGCTTGATGTTTATCCCCATCTGACCAACAGACAAGTAAGAAAAATTATGATAGAAGCGGGAGATAATGTTGATTCTCCTGATAATGATTATGGTTACGGACTTGTATCAGCTTTAAGAGCTATCAGTTTCCCAAATATAAAAACCGAAAATAATGAAATTCACATCAATAAATTGTTTGCCGATTCTCTGCTTTCAAGCGCGGTAGTTCCACAGATATCATTAAGTTATGACGGTAGTAATTTTACTACTGCAAATCTTTCCACTTCGGATAATTTGATTTACTCATATAATCTTGGTACTCCGGGCGCGGAGGATACTGTCAGATTTCACTTCACTTATACAAAATCGAGTGGAGGTGATGTTAGAGTTCCCGCTTCCGGTGAATACAAATTTATTGCTGGAAGTGACCAGATTTCCCTGGTTACCGGACTTGAAATACGTGAACCTGCTCCTGACGATTTTTACCTGTATAATAATTATCCTAATCCATTTAACATCTCGACAAAAATTGAGTTTTATACAGAAAGAGTGACGCCGGTTGAGTTATCGGTTTATGATATACTTGGTCAAAAGGTGAAAACAATATATTCCGGAACTTCCAATCAGGGATATAATACTTTTAACTGGAACGGACGCAACGAGTATAACGGAATTGTCTCTAGTGGTGTTTACTATTACGTGCTTAAGGCGGGTGATAAAATAGAAGCTAAAAATATGGTATTGCTCAAGTAGTATGGGAAGAGTACCTGACATCAACGATATCAACTACATCCTTGCAAATTCAGGTAAGGATGATGCGCTGATTCTCGAAATGGAAGAGTACGCACGTGAAAACAATGTGCCAATTCTGGACAAGATATCGTCCAAATTTCTTGAGCAGATGATTTTGGTCTCTAAACCTGAAAGTATTCTTGAGATTGGTACAGCTATCGGCTATACATCTATCAAGCTTGCGGCACACATGGATCAGAAAGCCTATATCGATACAGTAGAAGTTGATGAGAGGATGTATGAAACCGCAAACCGGTTTATAACCATGGCGAAAAGAAATTCGAAAATAAATGTTATATTTGATGACGCGATTAAATATTTATCGCGTACAAACAAAACTTACGATATGATATTTTTGGATTGTGATAAGGAAGTTTATCCGGAAATATTCAGGCTTGTAATTGAAAAGCTTAATACAGGCGGTGTTTTTATCGTTGATAATTTATTATGGCACGGATTTACTGCAGCAGGGGAGGTACCGGAAGAAAAAATGATTTCTACAGAGGCAATAAGAGAATTTAACAATTTGTTTTTAACTACTGAAAAATTAAAATCAGAAATTCTTCCCATTGGGGATGGAATAGGATTAGGAATCAAACTGGCATAAACTTATGAGTGCGATAAAAGAAAAAGTAGATACTTTCATATTAGAGGTTGAGAACATCGCCTTTGGTGAGTTAATTCATAAAGATGATGTGAAAAGGTTACTGGAAATTATTTTCGAGACGAAAAAGGAAAAAATATTATTTGAGTTAAGTTTTGCCGCGAAGTATAATACGGGGATTTTACGAATAATCAGGAATGGCGCAAAAGAAGCCGAAGATGAATATTTCTCACGGATCAAGAAGGAATATTCAGAAAATCTTACAAAATTAAAGGTTTATCTGGAAGATATATTATCGGGTACAACAGATTATTATAAAAATCTGTTTGAGAAAAAATATTTCGGAAGTACCCAAAAAGCACTAGATAACCTCAACGATCTCTGTGAAGATTTCGCTAAAGTGAAATTACTGCTCGACGATAGAAAGTACGCATAAAAAAAGGGGCGAAAGCCCCTTTTTTAACCTTTATTTCTTCTTAATGTTTCAGAATATTTTTGCGCAACTTCCTGTACAGATTTACTCGAGATCAGGTTATAAATTCTGTCGCGAAGTTCAGCCCATTCTTCATGAAGCGGACACGGATTTTCGTCTGAACATTCTTTCAAACCGGTAACACACTTCAAGTTTATTACAGGACCTTCAACTCGTTCAACAATTTCAAGTATCGAGCTTTTTTTGGCAAGTTCAGTGATTTTGAATCCGCCGCCTCTACCTTTATACGAATCAACGTAGCCGTATTTTGCCATTCTCTGCAAAATTTTAGCAAGATAATGTGCCGGGATATCTTCACTTTTCGCGATTTCAGAGGACATGATTAAGGTATCTTTTGATTGACGCGCCAAAAATAAAATGGCCCTTATCGCATATTCGCCGGTTTTGGTATAAATCATTCTGTTATCCTCATCAAATTAGTATATAATAAATTATAAAATCATATTTTGGGGAGTTTAATATCTTAATATGAAATTAAGTAAATAGGAACTTTTTGTCAAGATAGTAGCCGAAAAAAAACAAATAAAAAACATCTTTTAGTCATATTTAATTATTAAATTGGAATTCATACGAAAATATTCAAATAAAAGCGTTATATCCTTTTAATTATATTTTGTACTTTTAAGTTCCATTTTATGATAAAAAAATAAATATTATGAATTTTAATCTGAAAAATAAAAATGTTATCGTATCCGCTTCGAGCAAAGGTATCGGTTTTTCGGCAGTAAAACTGTTCCTCGAAGAAGGCGCAAATGTAACAATGCTCTCCTCAAACCGGAAAAACCTTGATATAGCTGTTAATAAACTCTCAAATTATCAGGATAGGGTACATACCATTATCTGTGATATAAACAACTATGATGACATTAAGAAAGCTGTAAAGTCTGCCGAAGATAAATTTGGCTCAACAGATGTATTGGTGAATAATTGCGGTGGTCCGAAACCGGGATATTTTGACCAGCTTAATGAGGACGACTGGCTGAATGGCTATTATCAGGTTTTAATGAGCGCTGTGAGGTTTACGCGTGAAGTTCTGCCGGGAATGAAGAAAAAAAATAATGGACGCATTATCAATGTAACATCTCTTTCTGTAAAGCAACCGGTGGATAATCTGCTCCTTTCCAACACTTTCAGAAGTGCTCTTACAGCATTCACGAAATCATTGAGCAACGATATTTCAAAGTACAATATCACGCTTAACAATGTGGCACCGGGATATACGCACACAGAAAGACTTGATGAATTAGCCGAAATTCGAGCAGAATCCTCAGGGAAATCAAAAGATGAAATCTTCAGCGAAATGGCGTCAGGTATTCCGCTTAAACGTATAGGTGCACCCGAAGAAATCGCTTCGATGATTGTTTTCCTCGCGTCCGAGCAAGGCGGCTATGTCAATGGAACCACTATTCAGGTAGATGGTGGTGTAATTAAATCAACATACTAAAATATAATTTTTCTCCATAGACAGGGGACATGATGATAAAGGAAGTAGATTTACTCCTTAAACCCGCCTTGATTGGCAGTAATGAAGCAATAAGAAAAATTGCTGCCCGTAAAGCAAATATTCCAGTAGAAAAAGTTAACGCCATTCGAATTCTGAAACGCTCGATCGACGCGCGAAAAAAAACGCCACACTTTTGGGTGAAGGTAGCGGTTTACTCCGGTGAGAAAATGGGCGCACTCTATGAGACTGTGAAATTTGCGAAACCGGACAACCGATTCACTGTCGGTATCATAGGTAGTGGTCCCGCAGGTATGTTTGCTGCGTTAAGACTCCTTGAACTTGGAATAAAACCTGTCATTCTCGAGAGAGGCTCCGATGTTCAGCTTCGCAGGAGAGATTTGCGAGCAATACAGCAGGAAGGAAAAGTTAACCCTGACTCTAATTATTGTTTCGGGGAGGGTGGTGCAGGCACATACAGCGATGGTAAGTTATATACACGTTCGACGAAGCGGGGTGATCTTAGAAAAATAACCGCGCGGTTAGTTCAGCATGGGGCTGTGGAAGATATTCTTGTTGACACACATCCTCACGTAGGTTCGAACAAACTTCCCAAAATTGTTGAAAATATCCGGAAGACAATCCTCGAAAATGGTGGTGAGTATCACTTCAACTCCAAAGTCACCGATTTAATAGTGGATGATCAAAAAATTAAGGGTGTTGTGATAAATGACAATCAGGAGCGGATATTTGATGCGGTAATTCTCGCTACAGGGCACTCCGCCAGAGATATCTTTGAATTACTGCAAAGCAAAAAGATTTTTATGGAGCAAAAGCCCTTCGCGATGGGGGTAAGAATTGAGCATCCGCAGGCACTTATCGACAAAATTCAGTACAAAATGCCTGAACGGGATTCCAACCTCCCTGCAGCGAGTTATTCGCTTAATTGCCAGATAAACGGGAGAGGCGTCTATTCATTCTGTATGTGTCCGGGTGGAATTGTAATTCCGGCTGCAACAGCGCCGGGAGAGATTGTGCTGAATGGAATGTCAGTATCTCGCAGGGATTCCCCGTTTGCCAATTCTGGAATGGTAGTGGAAATAACGGAAAATGATCTGGCAAAATATAAAGAGTTTGGTGTTTTTGCCGGAATAGAGTTACAGAAGGCGGTTGAAAAAGCCACATTTGACGCGGGTGACGGTTCTCAAAAAGCCCCGGCGCAACGGGTTACCGATTTTGTCAGACACAAAGTTTCAGGTTCGCTACCTGATACATCTTATATACCCGGTATTTTTTCCGCTGATCTGCATGAAATTTTACCGGAAAACATAAGTGCCAGACTCACAGGCGGATTGAAATATTTCAGTAAAAGAGTTAATGGCTACTACACTGACGAAGCTATTCTGCTTGGCTCCGAGACGAGGACAAGTTCTCCGATTAGAATCCCTCGAGATAAAGATTCTTATCAGCATGTTGAGGTAGAAGGATTATTTCCGGCAGGAGAGGGCGCTGGCTATGCCGGTGGTATTCTTTCGGCCGCGATTGATGGTCACAATTCCGCTTCGCTTGTCGCGAAATTTATCAAGACGCTATAACTAATTTACACTATAGCCAAATTGTTTGATGTAAAGGTTATCCATTCTGATGAAGAATGTACGGTCTGTGAAGTAACTTGCAAAGATGCCGCTTCCGCCGTTGATGTTGGAATAATCGAGCTGATCGAGTATAATGGAATATCCACCAAGAAAAGTTTCGGTGGACATGTAATAAGGCACAAGATTATTATCGAGAAGCAATATCTGGAAAACCGCTCCGAGAACCACATAATTTTGCTTTTCAGGATCACCTTCAGAGATAAGCTCCATTGTTTTATCAATTGCGCCCATCTCGAAGCTAAGATGACTTCTATTGTTGGGCAAAGGATAATTGGGCACAAGCTCACCGCGCCTGTCGATGTAGTTTAGTGGAATAGTCTTTTCATTATAGATTTTATCGTTGCCTTCAATTTTGTAATAGGCGATCTTAACTTCGGGAAGATAAACCTGTCTGTATTTATCACCATCAGTTATTTCCCACTCGATATCGAGAAATCCATCACTTGCCGGAATAAGGGCATCGCTGTTTTTATCGAAGCGAAGACGGGTATATTTGGGAGTCAGTGTCTCAGCGTTAAGAGTAGTTCCATCGGGTAAAACTATGTTAAGGTACAGTAGCTTTCCGACATCGGGAGAAAGGTTGTCTATTACGTAACAGGGAGCCGTACCTGATAGCCGCTCATTATTTTCAATCTCGAAAGTTGATTCTTGAAGAGTATAGACCGAATCGTCATAAGTAATCGTGACAGACGCGCCTGATATGAAAGTATTTACATTGTATTCGAATGGGTTAAAAGCATCAGGATTGTAATTAGTTTGTATGTAAACTACCTGATATGTTGTGTCACATCTTATAATACCGTTTACAATATATTCCTGCTCAAAATCCGCTTTGGGATCAAAAGAATCGTCGCATCCAATCAGGAATAGCAAACCAAGAATCGATATGGTAGAGAGAATTTTTTTCATATTTCAAGTTTAACTGTTGCTGTCGGTAAAAATGGAAGCATATTAACACGCTTCCCGGTATCTCTTTCGAAATAAAATATGTTACCTCTATCGTAAACATTCAGTACACTCACATCGAGATATAATTTTAATCCGTAAAATTCAGTGACTTTTGACAGACTGAAATCGAGGCGGTGGTAATCAGGCAGTCGTCCAACATTTTTAGAACCAAGCATTAAGTATGGTGAATAGCGTAAATAACGGTTAGCGAGATCGGTAAAATATGCTTTGTCATAATACCCGATAATTTGAGTATATGGCATACCCGAGTGATAACTGAATGTTGCGCTTGCGATAAATTCGTTTCCTAAATCAGCCTGAAGAATAAAATTCGCCGCGTTACGGACATCGTATCGTGGCGCATACTTGAATCCGTTTAACTCTTTCTCCGCTCTACTCCATGTGTAGCCGCCGGAGAGCTTGAATATATCGAAATAATAATCGAACGCGAGTTCTATACCATATGCGGTACCCGCTGCGGGCAGCAAGTCAGGATCTTCAAGATAGTATTTTTGCTCGTTCAGGGTGGGTACGTTGGAGAGTAATTTATAATAAGTCTCCAATTCCAGAGAGATTACCGGGATTGGTTCGAATTCAAAACCCAGAATGAAATGATCCGAACTTGCCGGTTTAAGGTATTTGGGTGATACAATCCAGGGTTCAAATATTGTGAGGAGAGCGTTTTCATCCGAAACTGTGGTGAACTCCTGGAAGTACCTGCCCCAGCCACCTTTGACAGATAAATTATCTGTAAGTCGATATAAACCGCTGATACGAGGTTCCATGAAATTTTCGCCTGCGGTTCCGGCGGCAATTCGTGTGATGTTAAATCGTGTTCCAAACTCAAGTCCGAAGTTTTTATGACGCATCAATTTATATTTGGCGAAGAAACTAATGTTTGCGCCGTAAGTATCAATAGCCGAAATTCCGCCACGGATATTCTCAAGTTCAAGTCGGGAATCGATCTCCTTGATTTGAATGCCCGCCATAACTTCATCGTTGCTTGGAAAAAGATAATTTATTGAAGTCCGCATTGAGAGATCGGCGATCTCATTTTTCATGTAACGCGAGCCTGAATTGTTAGGGTTCTGCTCCCCCCTGAAATTACTCACGTTGATGTTAAACTGATAAAAGAGGGGACTGTTTTCGAGCACCTGAAACCATTTGAGTCCGTAAATGCTGTTAAACCACTTGTAATTTTCCTTTGACGGATCATTGTGATCTATAATGTCGCCACTCACAAAACCGTTGACTGTAAATTTTCGTCCTGATATAATTTTCGGATTTGAATAGCTCGCTGAAAATGCGGCATCATAAAATTCGAGTGGTGCGTTCTGGTTATTCAAAAACTTCTGGAGTATATCAGTTGAAAAACTTTTTCTTCCGGAAATAAAAAACGAGCCATAAGGATATGGACCTTCAACCAGTGCCTTGCCGGATAAATAACTTGAAGAAGCTCTTCCCGAATATCTGTTCTTGTTACCTTCCTTGGTGACTATACTCATAACCGAAGAAAGTCTGCCGCTGTATTCTGTAGGAAAGCCACCTTTGTAGAATTCTACACTGTTGATAATTTCCGGGTCGATAACACTGAAAAGACCGAGAGCATGAAATGGAGAGTAAACCGTCGCGCCATTCAGAAGCACAAGGTTCTGGTTACTACTGCCGCCACGTACATTATATCGCGCCGATACATCCCCGGTTGACTGCACTCCGGGAAGGAACTGCAGTGACCGGAAGATATCGGCTTCTACGCCCTTGGGCAGGGTTTCGAGTGATTTAACTGATATATTTTCCAGACTCACGACAGCTTCGTTCGGTGCGCGCTCAAGTCTGCCGAGCTTTTCGATGGTTTCCATCATGAAGCTTGTGGTGGTAAGCTGGATTTTTTCTTCGGTAATTTGACCTCTACCGATATAAACTTTCAGGTTTTTCGTTACATATCCAACGTATGAAACTTTGACGGTGTAAAATTTATCGGGTGGAATTGAAGTAATGTGAAAAATACCACTGGCATTGGTTGAACTACCGCGCCCCAGTTCTTCAATAAAAATATTGGCGTATGAAAGTGCCTCATCATTAAGCGAATCTACCACAATTCCTCTGAATGTGCCCATGGATTGAGCCTCTGTATCAGAAAAACTCAACGCAGATATTATAATCAGAAATATTAAGCTGTAGAAAAATCTGATGACTACTCCGGAATAAATTTCTTTACAAAGAGAAATTAAATATATATTAATTATATGGAAAGGGACAAAATTTTACGCGGAAAATTATTTGCATTGTCTCTCAAAAGAGCATGGATTTAGAACTTAAAATTATTACTACATGTTTTACAGAAAAAAACGGAGGAATTATGTATAGATTTGGAGTACTTTTTTTATTAACCGTGTTATTGGTTGCTTGTGGAGGTAACGCGGATAATATCACTGTGAATCAGGAGGCACCTGATTTTACTTTACAGGATATCGATGGAAACAATTACAAGCTGTCAGATTATGAGGGTGAAAACCCGGTAGTGATATATTTTTATCCCAAAGCTTCTACACCCGGATGTACCAAACAGGCATGTGGAATCAGGGACGATTTCGCCAAATTTGATGAGAAGGGGATAAAAGTATTTGGAGTTAGTGTTGACGATAAAGAAGATTTGGCAGAGTTCAGAGAAGAATATACCCTTAATTTTCCGCTACTTTCCGACGCTGACAAAAAAGTTGCGGAAGAATATGGAGTTCTGAATAATATTGGTTTGGCAAGCAGAATAACATTTATAATAGACAAATCAGGCAAAATTGCTGAAATAATCCGTGATGTGGATGTAGATACCCATTCTGATGATGTTTATAAAATCGCGAGTAAGCTTCTTTAAAATAAAAAAGGGGCGATCACCCGCCCCTGCCCAAGTAGCCGGCTAATGTTAGTTTTCGCGCTTTACATAAGCCGGTTCCAATTCAATTCGTTGCTTTTTCCTGTTAAACAACTTACGAATATCACTAATAACAAAAAGTGCTGAAGGTAACATCAAAAGTGTGAGGAATGTACCAAATATTAATCCGAATGCTACCGAAACCGCCATCGGTACAAGGAATTGTCCCTGTTCGCTCGTAAGCATAATGATTGGTGCCAGTCCTGCGGCAGTTGTGATGGTTGTCAACAATATCGGACGGAAACGTGTGATCCCCGCCTCGTAAAGAGCATCTCTCACACCCAACCCATCTTTGATCAGATTGTTATATTTATCTACCAGAACAACCGAATCGTTAATGATAATACCAGCGAGTGCCACTATCCCAAGGAATGAAAGTATAGACACCGGTATTCCGACAATATAGTGTCCGAAAACAGCGCCAATTACGCCCAACGGTATCAGGGACATGATCAATGCAGTCTGCCAGTATGATTTCAATAAAAACATAAGGATTGTAAACATAATAAGAACAGCGATTGTCATGGAAGAAACCATCGAACCGGTCATTTTGTCAACTTCCTCTGACTGACCACCAAACGCTCTCGAAACGTTGTCAACCTTGCTGAGAACTGAAGGTACTATAGACGCGTTCAATTCCTGCAGAACAATCGACTGATCATTTTTTGAATAATCGAGATCGGCGTAAACCGTAATCGATCGTTGTCCGTTTTCATGACGAATTCTTCTTATACTTCTCTGAATTTTATATTCTGCAACTTCCTTAAATGGTACATATTCGCCTTGCGGAGTTCTCACTTTAAGATTTTCTACCTGACTGATTGAAACCCTGTCGTCTTTCGGAAAACGTACCCAGATTTTAACTTCGTCGCGCCCGCGCTGTAGTCTCATAACTTCCTGACCGTAAAAACCTTGTCTGAGCTGAGTTGTGAGGTCGCGTAATGTAAATCCGAGCGCTTTACCTTTCGGTTTCAAGTCAACAACAAATTCATTATTACCTAAGGGGGTATCATCACGAATATCTTTCACACCATCAATCTTTTTAAGTTCTTCTTTCAGCAGATCTTTAGCTTTCATTAGTTCGGCATAATCAGGACTCATAAATTTTACGGAGATAGGAGAACCGCCGAACTGCCAGCCACCGACAGTGATATTTTCCGCTTCCGGGTAGGTTCCGATATAATCACCCAAAGCGTGTGAAAATTCACCGATTGTGTATTCTCTGTCTGCGGAGGAGGGGAGTACGAAGAAAATATTTATTGTTCCCGAATTCATCCACGAAGTAAAGTGTAATATCGGATTGAGGTTATTCTCAACAGAATCTGCCCATACTTTCCCAAACGAAAGCGATTTATCTATAAGATCATTTCTTATCTCGTCAGCAACCTCAGCGGATGTTCCGGCGGGAAGTTCAACCTGTATTCTCGCGTATGGCGGTTCGAGTTCGGGGAAAAACTGAGCGCGAACATGTGAACCCTGGAACAATCCAGCTACAACAAGTATTCCTGCAAGAACGACAGCGGAAACCGCCCATCGGTGCTCGAGACTGATTTTCAGTAAAGGTCCGTAAAATTTATCAATCAACCATTTGAATGCTTTATCCAGACGAATACGAAGTCGCCTGAAAAATCCGGTTTCCTGCCCGGCGTCTGTCATAGCTTTTGAATGCGCAAGGTGAGCCGGAAGTATGATCAATGCTTCAACGAGTGAAAATAGAAGCGCTATAATCACTACCGCGGCAATCTGCCATACATATTTTCCTAACATTCCGTAAAAGTAAAAATAGGGTGTAAACGCTACAATGGTCGTGATGATGGAAATAGTGACCGGTTTTATAACATCGAGCGTTCCATCAATTGCTGCGTCAATTGGTCCCTTTCCATACTTCTGATACTGATAGTAGATGCTCTCACCGATGATAATCCCATCATCGACCAGAATACCTATTACCATGATCATTCCGAAAAGCGAAAACTGGTTTATACTGATGTTCAGCGTCCAAAGAACGAAGAACATACCGAGCAACGATATTGGAATACCAAGCGCAACCCAGAATGACAATCTTACATTAAGGAAAATACCCAGTACTACGAGTACCAGAACCAGGCCGATAATACCATTCTGTGATAACAGGTCGATACGTTCCTGAAGCTGATCAACTTCCTTGATCATGGTGCTGAATTTTACCAAACCGTTATATTTCTCTTCATACTGACGAGCCATTTCTTCTGTGATTCGGTCTATTTCAACAACATCTTCATTATTGTTGTACATTACGTTAAAACCAACCGATTTACGACCATTATATTCGCTGTAAAAACGGTTTTCAGGCCACTGTTCTGTTACTGTACAAATATCGCGAAGTTTTATTTTTTGTCCGTTAATTCCTGATACAATTTCAATATTCTCAAGGTCGGCTGCCTGATATTTTTTATTATATGAGCGGATTAGAATTTCCTGCTGGTCGGTAACAACAGAACCCGATGAAATATTCAGGTTAGCGTTTCTGATAGCGTTTGAGATCTCGCCAATTGTGAGTTTATATCGGATGAGGTCTTCAGGGCGGATTTCAGCAACTATTTCTCGTGCAGGTAAACCCCACATTCTGATATTGGATATTTTACCCGTTCTGATTAAATCTTCCCGGAATTCCTCTACAATTTTTTTAAGGGTGAACAGGTCTTCAGGTCCATATATACTAAGCATGATAGCCCTGTTCCACATTGTGTTCTGGTAAACAACCGGTTTTTCAGCATTTGTTGGATAATTGCTTACAGAGTTGACAGAATTTTTAATATTCTGCAATGCTTTGTTCATGTCGTAATCGGGATTGATTTCAACATTTATCCAGCCGTAATTATCCTGCGAACCTGATGTGATCTCAAGAATACCTTCCATACCTCGAAGGTTTTCCTCAATCTTGATAATAATACCATCTTCTACTTCAATAGCTGATGCACCCGGATAAGGTATATCGATTGAGATCTCTTCAATCTCGAACTTGGGATCGAGTCGTTTATTAAGATTCAGGAGCGCGAAAGCACCGGCAACCATAATAACGAGCATAATCCAGTTGGTAACTACAGAATGTTTAATGAAGTAGTTTACAAAATTCTTTAACATCTTGATTGTCCTTATATTAACAAATAGGCGGGACTGCGGAGGATCATCCCCCCGAGATCCATCCGCAGTTATTGGCTATTTGGCTACAGCTAAACTTCCTTCTTCCATTTCTTTTTCAACTTTATCCTGCATTTTTGATTTGGCAAGATCTTCAGTTGTCTGAATATTCATGCCAACAAGGGGTTTCTGCAGGATGGTTGTAACTAATTGTGTGTTTTCAGGAAATGTTTTCGCGACAATAGCGTTTTGTCCCTGGAAAGCCAGAATATCGACTATTTCGCGACCAAGTTTTCCATCTTCATTAGTATAAATCTCATTATCATTACCAATCACATGACGTGGTATTTCAGCTACTTCCTCAAGTTTTCTGCCCGTGATATCAACGTGAACATAGTTGCCGGGGTAGAAAGTACTTAGCAGATGGTTATTTGTAAACTGAACATAAACGTTGAGAGATTGCGAGTTTCTTTCAAGTTTTGTGTCTCTTCTAACCAATCTGCCTGAAAGCTTAACATTTTCATTATCTTCCGAATAAATGCTCACACTGCTGGATCCGTTAAAATCAACGAGGTTATAGTCTTGTACCAAAAGTGGAACTGCAATCTCGAGGTGGTTTACATCCTCAAGTTCAAAAAGCTGTTGACCCCGGTTTATATAACCATCTGCAAATATACCTTCGGATTTAATGTATCCGCTGAAAGGAGCCTTTACAGTATGTTTTGAGACAAGAATTTCCTGATTTTTCACAGAGTAAAATTTAGTGTAAATATTTTTCGAACTGATTTTAATTTTTTCCTGTGAGGTAGAGATTTCAGGTAGTTCTGGCACGGTATTGTTGATATCGAGTGATGTAAAATAGGTATGCCATTTTTCATAAACCTCGGCATCCTCAACCTTGAGGTCGGGAAGTATTGAGGCAACATTATTTATAAAATCAGAACGCATTGAAAATAGCGAGTTTTCAGCCTCGCGTTTGTCAATTTCAATAACAACCTCATCCTTCGATACGAATGTGCCCGTTTTTAATCCGTTTTTGGAATAATCAACCTTGCCACTTACCTCAGCAACTACACTGAGTGACCTTTGTGACTCGATAACTCCATTTCCCGAGACGAGCAGATTAACTTCACTAAAATGTACATTTTCAACTTTGACAGTTCTTACTTCGGGTTCGAGTTCTTTTTTATTGCTTTCTTTATTCCCGGAACTTAGCAGCATCATACCACTAGCACCAAAAGCAACAATAATAACAACAATGGCAACTTTAAGATATAAACTCTTTTTCATGACTTTTTTCGCAATTATTTTTTATACTGTTTGCTAATTAGGACGCAAACAACCTGTCAAAAGTTACATATGAGTTCTATTAATTTTTCTGTTTGGAGGAAAGTAAAATTTCTAAAAAAAAGACCAAAAATGATAAAAGTGTATTTTTTCTGCAAATTATTTTTTACAAAGTAAAATATCTTCAAGATGTGGTTGGTTAGAAAAAATTTATTATATATTTTTAAGATGTTAACATCTTGTCATCTATGTTTCGTCTGCGGTTAACTCCATAATTTACACCGAATTAAAGGATGAAGTTATGAACAAAATTCTCTACAAAAAGCAGCTCTCCGAAACAGTATTTTTAATGCGTGTTGAAGCTCCTTTAATTGCTGAAGAAAGAAAAGCCGGTCAATTTGTTATTCTGCAACTGGATAATGAATATGGTGAAAGAATCCCGCTTACTATTGCTGACGCTGATAAAACGGAAGGTTCAATTACAATAATATTTCAGGTTGTTGGTAAATCTACAACCGATCTGGCCGAGAAGGCTGAAGGCGATTTTATTGAAACAATTGTTGGTCCACTCGGTACACCAACTCACATTAAAAACTACGGAACAGTTGTTTGTGTGGGCGGTGGTATAGGAGTCGCGCCTCTCCATCCAATCGCGCAAGCATTAAAGGCAGCGGGTAATAAAGTTATTACAATTATTGGTGCACGTAACAAAGAATTGCTGATCCTTGAAGATGAAATGAAAGCAATAGCCGATGAATTTGTTGTCTGTACAGATGATGGTTCATATGGTAGAAAAGCTCTCGTTACCGAACCTTTGAAAGAGTTCTGTGAAATGGATCCAAAACCCGATATGGCAATAGCTATCGGACCACCGGTAATGATGAAATTCTGTGCCGAAACAACCCGACCTTATGAGGTTTATACAGAAGTGTCGTTGAATACCATTATGGTTGATGGCACCGGTATGTGCGGCGGCTGCAGGGTCAACGTTGACGGCAAAGCTAAATTTGTCTGTGTGGACGGTCCTGAATTTGATGGGCACAAAGTTGATTTTGATAACATGATCTCCCGTCTGAATTCGTATAAAAAGTTTGAAAGTGATGCTCACAATTGCAGACTCGATCAACAAATCAAGGAAAAAGAGGAGGCTGCATTATGAGTTTTATTCCAAAAGAAAAACTTGCAGAAGACGCTAAAAAAATCCTTGCCGAATACGAAGGTCGTGAAAATGAATTAAAAACTCGCGACAGGATGAAAATACCACCACAGATGATGCCCGCTCAGGATCCTGATGTTAGAAGAAATAATCTGGAAGAAGTCGCTACAGGCTATACAGAGGAACAAGCCCGTCTTGAAGCTCTTCGTTGTTTGCAGTGCAATAAAAAAACTTGTGTTAGTGACTGTCCGGTTTTTATTGAAATTCCCGGTTTCATCAAGATGGTCGCAGAAGGAAATTTTGAAGGCGCGATAAAACAAATTAAAACTACAAGTCTGCTTCCTGCTATTTGTGGTAGAGTTTGCCCTCAGGAAACACAATGTCAGCAAAATTGTACCGTTGGTAAAGCATTGAAGGATGTTGATAAAGGTGTTGCGATAGGCAGACTTGAAAGATTTATAGCCGACTGGGAACGCGCCAGCGGTAAGGTTCAGATCCCTGACGTTAAACCTGAAACAGGTAAGAAGGTTGCAGTTGTCGGATCAGGTCCGGCCGGATTAGTCGTTGCCGCTGATGTTAGAAGGGAAGGGCATCAGGTAACTATATTCGAGGCATTCCACAAACTTGGTGGTGTGATGAGATATGGTATCCCTGAATTCAGACTCCCAAATGAAATTATAGATCAGGAAATAAATACTCTCGCAAAAATGGGTGTTGAGTTTAAGACTAATTTTGTGGTTGGCAGAACACGCAAGCTGATGGACCTTATTGAAAAGGATGGTTACGATGCTATCTTTGTTGGTACGGGTGCCGGATTACCATATTTTATGGGTATTGAAGGTGAAAACCTTGTTGGTGTATTCTCCGCAAACGAATATCTAACCAGAGCCAACCTGATGCGCGCTTTTGAAAAAGGAAAAGCTGATACTCCTATTTTCGAGTCAAAACGTGTTGCGGTTTTAGGCGGCGGTAACGTTGCGATGGACGCGGCAAGAATGGCTGTACGTCTTGGTGCAGAGAAAGTATATATTGTTTACAGAAGAACTGAAAAAGAGATGCCTGCCCGTGTTGAAGAAGTTCATCACGCCAAGGAAGAAGGTATTGATTTCAGGTTACTTCAGAACGCAAAACGTATCATCGGTACCGAGGATGGCAGAGTAAAAGCAATGGAATGCCTGAAATATGAACTTGGCGAACCTGATGCATCCGGAAGACGCAGACCGGTTGAAATTAAAGGTAGTGAGTTTATTCTTGACGTCGATACCGTAATTGTCGCTATCGGTAACGGTAGTAATCCATTGATAAGTCAGACGACCCCTGATATTGAAGTTAACAAGTGGGGTAACATTATTGTTGACGATACACAGAAAACTTCTGTAAATAAAATATATGCAGGTGGTGATATTGTATTAGGCGCAGCAACTGTGATCCTTGCTATGGGTGAGGGAAGAAAAGCAGCTGAATCTATCAATAAACAGCTTGCGGAAGAACTTGCTGAAGTTCCTGCCTGATATTTATTAAGGTAATTATCATTTTTAAGCCTCGCATTATTGCGGGGCTTTTTTGTTGGCGAGAATTTATTTATCTCAAATTAGAATTGATTCGATTTTATGGTAAAGACTGGATTCCAGCCCCTCCTAAGGCGGGTAAACTTCGCAGGAATGACAAAAAAGGATAATTCCGTTAAGGGTGAGGTGGAAAAGAAGCTTGAATGAGTTTTAGAGACGCCATATGGTTCGAGAGCCTCACCAACCTAATGGCGTCTTTACGGTGAAAGGATAAGAAATTATGGATTACTGCGCCCATCTGAGACGGCTAAACGCGGAAATGACACTGGTTATAAGCTTTGTCATGCCCTTGAATCCGCCATTGGCGGAGGGCATCCGGTTTTGAGAATCAGACACCAAGAACCCATCCTAAACCTGTGCGCCTCAGGAGCATCCTTCCCTTTAGTAAAGGGAAGGACTTTTAAAAAGTTAACTACAATATTTTTTCTCCCCTCCATTTGACAAAGGGAGGGTTCGGATGGTAGCATCGCGAAAAACGATAATGACAAGTAAAAAACAACATAAAACAGGGGAGTTGTCGCAGAATTCCACCCCAATGGGTTTTAAAACAAAAATGCCCCGAAACATTCGAGGCATTTTGTTGAATTCTGTCGGTTCGTTTTATGCTCTTGAACCAAGTTCTCTGTCAAGCATATAAAGAGCTGTTTTATTTTCGCCAACCATTTTGAATTTATCAACGATGGCAGTAGCTGAAGAAACTTCTTCAACCTGTTCCTGAACGAACCATGCAAGGAAACCTCTTGTAGCGTGATCTTTCTCTTCGTAAGCAAGATCGGTTAATTTGTTGATACAATCTGTAATGTGGATTTCATGCTTAAGAGCTGCTTTGAATGCGTCTTCAGCAGATTTCCACTTTAGTTCAGGCTTATCAATTTTATCCAATTCAACTTTGGCACCAATATCAGTTAGATAACCGAAGATTTTCATTCCGTGTTCGTACTCTTCCTGTGATTGTTTCATCATCCAGTGCGCAAAACCGTCAAGGCTTTCATCAGCGAAATATGCTGACATTGAAAGATATAGATATGATGAAAATAGCTCTTCGTTTATTTGCTTGTTCAACTGTTTGGTCATTTTTTCTGAAATCATGATTTCTCCGCAATTTTTGTGTAAGATTTATTCTTTTTCGGTTTATTTTCCTAACTTTATTCCAAATTCAAACTTATTTATTTGAGTTCAATTATTCAATCGCTATTTTTTAAATCAATTCTTCAAACAATAGAATATAACTATAAAATATATTTGAGAGTAAAAATGTTCCGTAATTCACTACTAATTTTGATTTTTGCCGGTTTTTTCGTTTCACTTTTTTCACAAGACCTTCCGAGGTACATGACTGAAAAAGAGAAAAAGATGATGGAGAGCTATCAGTTTCCGGCTGTTGAAACAGGTTATACCACTCCACCGGACTTCTCTCCAAGAACTATGGCTGAATGGGAAAAACTTGACGGTATTATGATAACCTGGACTTCCTTCACAAATATTTTGTCGCAAATTGTTGATTACGCTCAGGAAGAAGGGATGGTATATATTGTCTGTTCCGATTCCAATTCCGTGAAGAACTATTTGAATAGCCAGAGTATTCCACTTTATAACATTGAGTATCTTGAAGAATCGTATAATTCAATCTGGTGCAGAGATTACGGTCCTTGGACTATCTACAAGGATTATACGGAGCAGTTAAGCTATGTGGATTGGGTCTATAATCGTCCCCGCCCTTCTGATGATCTGATTCCTGAAAAACTCGCAGATTATCTTGGTCTGGATTATTATTCCACTTCAGTGAGTCCTTACCGACTGGTAAACACCGGTGGAAATTTCATGACAGATGGGCATGGTACCGGTTTTGCATCAAAATTGGTTTTGAACGAAAACTCCGCGCTTTCTGAAACTCAAATTGATAATATTGTGGATGAGTTCATGGGAATCGAAAAGTATATCAAGATGAATACTCTGCCTTATGATGGTATTCATCACATCGATATGCACATGAAATTACTCGACGAGGAGACACTTCTTGTGGGGCAGTATCCTCCGGGTGTGGCAGATGGGCCACAAATAGAAGCAAATCTTGAGTATGTTCTTTCAAACTTCAAAACATGTTTTGATCGCGACTTTAAAGTTGTAAGAATTCCAATGCCACCCGACGCTCAGGGAAGATACCCAAATCAGGGAGGGGATTACAGAACCTACACAAATTCACTAATTGTAAATGGGACAGTAATCATACCCACTTATGAAGAACAGTATGATACAACTGCTTTCAGAATTTACCGCGAGGCTATGCCCGGATATAAAATTGTTGGTATAAATAGTAATAGTATAATTCCTTCTCTCGGTACAATTCATTGTATTACAAAGGAATTGGGTTCGGATGACCCGGTATTTATCTCACATGCAAAAGTGCGGGAAGGAGCCTACAATTCGGCAACCGAAATAAAAACATTCGTAAATACTCCTTCCGGGGTATCAGATGTAAAATTATTCTGGTCAACCGATACTCTCACGGGATATAATGAAGTTAGTATGACGATGGCAGTCGATACTTTTTATGCTTCAATTCCACCACAGGATTATGGTACTGACGTTTTTTATTATATAGAAGCTGAAAGCAACAGCGGCAGTAAAATGAGAAAACCACCGGTTGCTCCGAGAGGTGTTTATAAATTCTCCATTGGCGAAGAACAATTTAGCTCTAACATTGAAATGAATACAGGATGGAATCTCGCTTCTGTACCTGTTGTCCTGGAAAATATGAACGCAAATGTTGTATTTGGCAACGCTGCCTCTGCAATTTTCGGATATGATTTAACATACACAATGGTTGAAGAAGTTGAACCGGGAAGAGCATATTGGGTTAAATATGACACGCCAGAAAATATTCCGGTTACAGGAATACGTCCGAATGGTCATATAGCCTTAGGTTTAGACTGGAATATGATCGGTCCGTTCAACCGGGATATGGCTGTTGAAGAAATATATACAGAGCCCGAAAATATTATCACCACTCAATTCTACTTTTTTGATGGTGGTTATTTTGCCGCTGATACCTTGAAACAGGGCAAAGGATACTGGGTTAAAACGAACGCCGAGGGAATGCTGATAGTCGATGTACCCGTAGCTAAAAAAGGAAATGCTAATAGTAACGAGTTGAAAGGCTCGTTGACTATAACTGATGCTTCGGGAAAGAGCAGAAGTTTATACATGATCGACGATAATAATGTGTCATATTACGAAATGCCTCCAAAAGCGCCCGGGAAAATATTCGATGTACGTTTTGATGATAATACGATGGCGATCAATGCTGATGAGTTTAAAAATATCCTTGTTGAAAATGCTACCTATCCTTTGAGTATATCATCAGAAATTTCCGGTATTTCAATTAATGGCAATCGCATTTCGGATGAAGGAATTGTTATACAATCTGAAAGGATTCTGGCGGTTTCTTTCAATGCAGCACCGCAATCTTTTTCCCTGGACCAGAATTATCCGAATCCGTTTAATCCATCTACAAAAGTAGCGTTTACTGTACCTGTTCAAAGTAGAGTGAGCCTCGAAGTTTACAACACGCTTGGTGAGAAAGTATTTGAATATGTGAACAATGAAATAGCTGCCGGATCACAAGAAGTTGAGTTTAGAGCATCCGGTTTATCTTCAGGCATCTATTTTTATTCACTGAAAGCCCACGGATTGGACGGTTCAGAGTTTAACGCCACGCGCAAAATGATGCTGATTAAATAGTCTATAGTCGTTAGTCGATGGTCATTTGTCAAGCCTCCGGTTTCGGGGGTTTGGTTTTAAATATCAAGTGGTTTTTTTGAGGTGTTTGTGCTCAACTGTGAACAACAAATATTATCGCTTAAATTCTCCGCAAACTATTGCAGGAATTATTCAATTTCCCATTTTCCTGCTGAACATTCGTTGCGATTCTTGTTTGAATATTTTATCATTTATTGTAAATTAAATTCATGTCGTGTAGAAGTAATCTTGTAAACTTATTCGTTGAACTCGCCTCCATTAATGCTCTTTCAGGTGAAGAAAAACCGGTGATTGATTTCCTGATCAATTTTGCTGAAAAGAGAAAACTCCCTTATATATTTGAGCCTATTCCTGAAAAGTGTCCCGAAGAAACGGGAAATATAATATTTACTGTAAATGGCGGGGGCCATAAGTTGTTTGTTTCACACATGGATACTGTTCGTCCGACCAATAAATTACGGGTTCAATTTGATGGTAAAACTCTCAAATCGGATGGTCGTTCAGTTCTTGGCGCGGATAACAGAGCCGGCATCGCGGCTATCCTTTTTTACATTGATGAGTATCTCTCAATTCCCGGGGATAAAGAAGGATTCTATGCTGCATTCACAGTTTGTGAGGAAACAAATCTGGCGGGCTCGTTAAATCTCGATTTTCCTGCCGAGGTTGAGCACGCGTTTGTTTTTGATTCATATTTACGACCGGGTAAAATTATCACATCTTCGTTTGGCGCTTTAGGATTTAATATTATACTTACAGGAGTGGAAAACGAAGGTAATAAGGTTTTGCAAGCAGCAAAAAATATTTTGAGTAAACTGCCGCAAGGGAGAGTGGAATCAGAGACAACCTTTACTATCGATATAAAAGAGAATAAAACTGATACCAAAGAAGTTTTACTGGAAGGGGATATCCGTTCTTCAGCCAGGGGAAGGATAGAGGAACATCTCGAAAATCTTAAGGCATTGACTAAACAAGTTTGTTCCTTAACAGGTTGTGATTTTACGCTCAAGATCAATTGGGATTTTAAGCCATATTCTCTCGAAAACAATTCATCCATATTGCAATTGGCAAAGGAGGCGATAGAAACTTCCGGACTAGAATACGAAGAACTGGTCTCAATTGGAGGCAGCGACGCCAATTCGTTTAATGAGAGAGGTTTGCCAGCTGTTAATTTCGGGATCGGTGCGCAGAATCCGCATTCGTTTGATGAATTTATTGAGATTGAAGATTTTGAAAATGTAGTAGAAATAATTCGAAAATTAGTTAGTAGCAAATAATTCAGGTTTATCTTAATGAAATTTTCCGCTTTAAAAGCTCCGAATACATATCTCATCATTTCATCCATAATTGTTCTTGTAGCTATCCTGACATGGGTTATACCCGCAGGTGAGTTTGAGAAAAAAGAAACAAACGGTAAAACTGTAGTAATTAACGGTACTTATCATGAAGTTGAAAAAAATCCGCAAGGTATAGAGGCAATTCTTACTGCCCCAATCAACGGGTTTATTGATGCCGCCGCTATAATTGCGTTTGTTTTACTGGTAGGGGGAGCTTTCGGTGTATTTCAAAAAACTGAGGCTGTTGAAGCCGGGATTATGTCAATAGCCAAGGCATACAAAAGATCAGCATTTGTGAGAAAATCGATAATTCCGCTTTTTATGATAATCTTTTCACTCGGGGGTGCCATTTTTGGCATGAGTGAGGAAGTTATTCCTTTCATTTTATTTTTTGTACCACTGGCGATTATGTTAGGTTACGATTCAATTACCGGTGTTGCGATTCCTTTCGTTGGCGCGGGTGCCGGATTTGCCGGAGCGTTTATCAATCCTTTTACTCTTGGCATAGCACAGGGGATTGCTGAACTTCCACCTCTTTCCGGTATGGAGTATAGAATTATCGTGTGGATTTTTACAACCTCCACAGCAATTATATTTGTTTCGATATATGCGGCGAAAATTAAAAAAGATCCTCAAAAAAGCATTGTTTATGAAATTGATAAGAAAAAGCGGGATGAATACAATACCAGCAAAATTGATCAGTTTACCGGTCTGGATCGACACCATAAACATGTATTGTGGATTTTTCTGGCAGGGTTAGCGGTACTGGTTTTCGGCGTGCTGCAATACCAGTGGTTCATCAAAGAGATATGCGCGGTATTTCTCGTGACGGGGATGGTTGTTGGAATTGTGGGCAGGCTCTCTATTGATGAGATCACAGAATCATTTATTGATGGTGCCAGGCAGCTTATTGGCACTGCTTTAATAATAGCTTTGGCAAGAGGCATTTTTATTGTCGCGGATGATGGAAAAATAGTTGACACTATTTTGTTCGCTCTTTCCGGAGTAATTGAAGAATTTCATCCTGTTATATCATCACACGCAATGTTTCTTGTGCAATCATTCCTCAACTTTTTTGTTCCCTCGGGGAGTGGGCAGGCGGCTCTTACAATGCCGATTATGGCTCCTTTGAGCGACCTTGTTGGAGTATCCAGACAGACAGCAGTATTGGCATATCAGTTTGGTGATGGTTTTTCAAATCTGATAATTCCAACTTCAGCTATCACGATGGGAGTGCTTTCGCTAGCGGGAATACCATGGGAAAAATGGGCTAGATGGATGTTTCCTCTACAGATCATATTTATGCTTCTTGGCTTTTTGCTTCTCATACCGCCATTTATACTGGGATGGTAGATCAATTGAGTTTGTCAAAAAGACACGGAACCGGTTTACTGGCGAGGGTGTTATTCATTAGAAATATTTTATACTATAAAATAATCCTGACGCGGCCTACGGGGATTATTTAAGGCTGCGGGTAGAAGTACCCGCAGACCCTATTCCTTGCAATATATCAATTCAGATACAGATCACCATTCTGTCCGCTCAAGCGTTTTGTATTGAAATAACCTGCCTTGTTTTCAAGCTGACTGGTTTTCCGGGTCAAATCTTCAACTGAATCAAGAATTTGTCTTACTGCCTGCTCGAATTCTTTATTTATATTATTTATACTTTCAACACTCATCACTATTTGTGTGCTGGCCGCGGCCTGCTCTTCGCTTGCGGTCGCTACCTGAACTATCACGCTGTTTAGCTCGCCTGAATTTTCATTTATACGAGTGAGTACTTCGCCCGCTTTACTGACCAGTTTTATACCACTTTCAACCTCTTCTTTTTCCTCTTCAATTGAGTTGATAACCGTGGAAGTGTCCTTTTGGATTTGTTTGATCATTTTTGAAATATCATTGGTCGCGATGGTAGTTTTTTCACTAAGCTTACGAACTTCGTCAGCAACTATGGCAAAACCTCTTCCGTGTTCACCGGCACGGGCAGCCTCAATCGCGGCATTCAATGCGAGCAGATTGGTTTGATCCGCGATATCATTTATAACACTAATTATATCACCGATTTTTTCGCTGCTTTCACCAAGAGTGTGCACTAAACTGTTAGAGTTTGTTACAGAACTTTCGATAATCTGCATTTTGTCTATAACAGATTTAACAACTTTTTCTCCCTCTAAAGCATCTTGTCCCGCTTTTTCTGAAGATAGAGAGACAACTTCAATGTTGCGAGCAGTATCATTTATAGTTTTGTTCATTTGCTCAATTGAGGACATAACTTCGTTAAGCTGCATACTCTGGTTCTCAACACCTCTGTGTACACCTTCAGCTTCATCCTGTATCTTTTTACCCGAGTTATTTGTGTTCTCAATTGTGATAACAAGGTCATCGAAAACTTCTTTTATGCGACTGATTGCATCGTTAAATCCGGCAAAAAGTTTACCAATATCATCGTTCAACTCATTTTTAAGCTCTACTGTCAGATCACCTTTCGCGAGTAAATTTATATTTTCAAGCATGTACGCGCTTCTTTCAGCAAGGTAATGTTTTTCATCCTCGATCATTTTTTTCGCTTTTTCCATCTCAGCCATCATATTATGAGCTTTCTCTTCATTTTTCTCAGCGAGTTTTTTGTTTTCTTCAGCGGCTTCCAGGTGCTTTTTCAGTTCTTGTTCCCGTGCTTCCATAAGTTTAACTCTTCTCCTGAAAAAGTAAACCGAGCCCGAAATAACAAATGCGGCTAATAGCAGGTAAAACCATACAGTCTGATAGAAAAACGCCTCAAATTCAAATTGCAGCGAACTTCCAGCCTCATTCCAAATGCCATCATTGTTACAGGCGATTACTTTAAACTCATAACTTCCCGGCGGAATGTTATTGTAATAAGCTACTCTTCTTGTTCCAGCGTCAACCCAGTCGTCATCAAGTCCTTCAAGCATATATTTGAATTTTACATGCTCGGGAGATGAGTAACTAAGCGCTGTGTAGTGAAATTCAAATTTTTCCTGTCCTGCTTCCACCACCAGTTCTTCAGATAGTTTGATGTTGTAATTATCCACCACAACTTGTTCGATAATAACCGGAGGAATGTAGTCATTACTGGTAATTTTTGCCGGATTTATGGTTACAACACCCTTGATGGTTGGGAACCAGATATTTCCGGTTGAAGCTAATATCCCGGCGGGTGAACCTGTACCGTTACACTCTGAAGATTTCATACCATCTTTTTTACCGTATGCTACTGTTTCAATAAGCTCTTCACCTTTACTGTAACTCAACAAATCTGCTATTTTGACGGAATAAACACCTTTGTTGCAGCTTATCCAAAAGTTGCCGTAATTATCATCCACAAGTGCGAAGACAGGATCATCAAACAAGCCATCTCTTACAGTAAAAGGACTTACGTTTCCATTTTGTATAAGATTTAATCCCGCGCTTGTTCCTGCCCAGATATTGCCTTTTTTATCTTCACTTATAACTCTGACTGTGTTGTTGCTAATACCCTCACTTTCGGTAAAGGTATTAATTACCCGACCATTGGATATTTGAGAAATTCCCCCACCTCTTGTTCCTACCCACGCATTGCCACGGGAGTCATGTAATACGTCACGAACGTAAGAAGAAGCTAATCCGTTAGATGTAGTGTAGGTGATATCTGAAACTTTCCCGTTCGTAACTATATTGAGTCCTTTTGTAGTGCCGACCCACAAATTCCCGAAATTGTCCATATCAATCGAGCGTATTACATCGCTTAAAAGTCCATCATTCTCAGACAAAACCGAGATTTTTCCGTTTGAAATTTTCACAAGTCCGCTGCCGTATGTCCCAACCCACATATTACCTTCACGATCTTCCTCGAAAGCGAAAATAACATCATTGGGTAAACCTGACGCAGAATTTAATATTTCAACAGAGCCATCCTTTTTAATAATATTTACTCCACCGCCATCTGTTCCGATCCATATATCACCATTACTTCTTTCGAAGATCGTCCATATGATATCATAATTCAGACCCTCATTCTGTGAATATGTAGTAAATTTGCCATCGCGAATCTTGGTTACACCTCCGCCGGCGGTACCAACCCACAGATTTTTTTCGAAATCCTCAAGTATTGTATAGACTGATTTTACCGGAAGGCCGTCAGATTCATCGAGAATTTTTATTTTTCCGTTCACAACTCGATTAAGGCCGTCAGAAGTACCTACCCACAATGTTCTGAAAGAGTCATAGAAGAAATATTTTACTTCGTCGGAGGAAAGACCATCATCAGAAGTTACATGTTCAACAATTGAATTGTTTCTGATACGAAAATAACCGTTGTTTTTAGTTCCCGCATAGATGCCATCCGGGGAGGCGAGAACTGAGAAAAATTCCATTCCCGAGATTTCCGGGATATTTGGTGAAGTTACGCTTCCGTTATAAGTTGACAGACCGGATTCTGAAGCAATCCAGATTTTACCTGCATTATCGCAAGCCATTTCATGGATAGTATTTGAAGGCAATCCGTCAGATCCGGTTAAGAAGCGATTAACTTTATCGTCGCCAAGGATAGCTATACCATTCAGGTCGGTACCAATATAAATATTACCCTTTTTGTCTTCGATAATGCATTTTGCAAAACTGAGTTTTGTATCGGAATACGGGGTATAAAAAGTGCCCTTACTGTAATATACCACACCTCCGCCGTTAGTGGCAATCCACAAACGGTTTTGCGAATCCTCATAAATATCATTTATAAAGTTTTCCTGGAGAATATCAGTATTGATCTTGTTAAAAACTTTAAATGATACACCATCAAAACGTGCCAGACCCTCTTCTGTGGCAAACCAGAGATACCCGTCCTGTGTTTGAATTATCTCCCTTACCGAGTTTTGGGGGAGTCCATGATCGGTTTGCCATGATTTTATCAAATACTGGGATAAATCTTTGTTTGGATCAAGCCCGTTCCGAGAATAAAATGAAACATTAAATGAAAGAAATAGAAAAATGCCGATTAATAGTTTCCTGCTTTTAATCATACCCTTAGTACCCTTATAACTGTATAAATGGAATAATAGTTATAGTGAATTATCGAAGAATTGTTTAAGAAGTTTAATGGTTATTAACCGGCTTAAAAGTATTTTATATTTATAAACCGATATTTTACTCGCTAAAATAAATTTTACTTGAATATATTCGATAATTACAATATAATTTGTTTTACAGACTAAAAGATTATTGCTTAAAAACAGATAACGAGGTTCTAATATGCCTGTTAGAATATTGATTGTTACATTATTATTGAGTATCACATTGTTTTCACAGGATCATTCCGAGTTTGTAGAAGGTCCTTTTGATTCACCACAGGAAGTAACAGAAACATGTTTAATGTGTCATGACGAAGTAGGTGAGGATATACTTCATACGCGTCACTGGAATTGGTTTGGAAGAGGAACTCACCCTGACAAAGCGAAATTTTCAGGTGCCGGAAAGACGAACATAATCAACAATTTTTGTATTGCAACACCCTCAAATATGCCGAGATGTACCAGCTGTCATATAGGATATGGCTGGAAAGATAATACTTTCGATCATAGCGATCCCTCAAATATTGATTGCCTTGTTTGCCATGATCAGACCGGGGAATACAAAAAAATTCCTACGGGCGCCGGCATGCCTTTCAAAGAAGTTGATCTTTTGAAAGTTGCTCAGAATGTTGGTCCTACATCCAGAGCCAACTGCGGAAAATGTCACTTTGACGGGGGCGGAGGAGTTGGTGTCAAACATGGCGATATGGATGATACCCTTTATGATCCTTCCGAGGAAATGGATGTTCACATGGGAGGTATGGAGTTTAACTGTACCGAATGCCACACAGTAGAAAATCATGTAATAGCGGGTGCAAGCCACGGTTCAATGAATTTGGGTAAAAATCATATTGAATGCGCCGATTGTCATGAAGGTGAAATTCATGAGCTTAAGGTGATTGATAAACATACCGCTTCGCTTGCCTGCGAAACCTGCCACATTCCTGAATACGGAAGAGGCTTACCCACCAAAACTTACTGGAACTGGGAAACCGCGGGGCAGGATATTGAACCGGAAAAAGATAAATACGGTAAAGAAACATATATGAAGAAAAAAGGTACTTTTGAGTGGGGCATGGATGTAACACCTTATTATTCCTGGTACGATGGTACTGCTGAATATCAGTTGATCGGAGATAAAGTTAATTCAGCTGAACCTGTTCAATTAAATCAACTCAATGGCGATATCACGAATAAAAAAGCAAAAATCACTCCGTTCAAGGTTATGCGCGGAAAACAGCCTTATGATCCTGAAAATGACTTGATGATTGTTCCAAATTTGTTCGGTAAAAAAGGTTTCTGGAAGACTTTTAACTGGGTGAGCGCTTCGGAGATAGGAATGAAATCTGTTGGTCTTCCATTTTCGGGAGATGTTAAATTTGTTGAGACAGAAATGTACTGGCCAATAAATCATATGGTACCACCGGCAAGTGAAGCCCTCAAATGTACTTCATGTCACGGTAAAGCAGGTACTCGTATGGATTGGGAAAAACTTGGATATAAAGATGGTGACCCGATAAAGACAAGAGGCAGATTTACAAATGAATGGGTTAAGAAGTAGTTGAAATAATTTTATTTAGCATCGAAAGTGAGAATAAACTTACTGCCTTTGTTTTTCTCGCTTTCGACTTCAATTTTGATGTTATTTATATCACAATAAGATTTTACGAGAGATAGACCTAAACCGCTGCCATCAAATTTACGGGTATATCCTGTATCTTCCTGTGTGAATGGTTTGAAAATTTCAGCCATAAATTCTTTACTCATTCCAATACCTGAATCTTCGACAAAAATATTTATTTTACCATCGGTGTCAGTTTTACAAATCACTTTTACATAACCGCTATTAGTATATTTTATCGCGTTATCGACCAGATTGGAAAGGATCTGTACAACACTGTACTGGTCACCATTGATATACAGGTTATCAATATCACATTCGGAAATTAGCTCCAGATTTTTATTTACAGCCAGTGCCCGGTATTCTCTTGTTAAGTTTGAGATAATCTCAATTAGATTAATATCCTCAAAAATGGGGTTAAATGCTTTATTTTGAACTTCTGATACATTTAACAATAAATCTATGGTACGAACGAGTCGGCCGCCTGAAATTTCTATTGAATTAAAATACTCCTTCAGTTCTTCTTCAGGCGTATTGTTTTCAAATGTCGCTTCTTTTACGAGGGAGATAAAACTCAACATTCCCGCAAGGGGTGAACGGATTTCATGGGACACCTGAGCAAGAAATTCACTCTTTACTTTATCGGAGTACTCGGCAGCTTCTTTAGCGCGGATGAGTTGAGTTTCCGTTAGTTTCCGTTTTTGTATCTCATCCTCGAGATCGGAATTTTTATGAAGCAGGTTCACAAACAGTTGCGAATTCTCAAGTCTTAATGCTACCTGATTGGATACTAATTGAAGCAGGTGGAGTTCTGATGAAGTAAAATCTCTCTTGATCTCTATTCTGTATATGCCGATTATTCCAATCTCTTTTTTATCCGCGATCAGAGGGGCGCCAGCATATGAAACAAATTTTAATTCGTTTTTTCTTTTATTCAGTTGAGATTTTATAATTGGCTCGGCATTTATATCGTAAACCGATTGAGGTTTAAATGTTTCGAAGATTCTTTTAGCCAAACCTTCATATTTGTGAAGTACGGGGGTCAATTTTTCCTGAGGCACACCATATGAACCAAGTATGTATAACTCTTCACCTTTGATAAACCTGATAACACATGCATCAACCTCAAAAATTTCTGTAACTTTTTGAGAAATTTGATTAGCGTGTTCGTTGCTTTCCAGATCGTTAAGTATATAGCTACTTAACTCGGATATTTCCTGAAGTTTTGCAAAATACTGTTCATTGGTCATACGAAAATTAAATGATCTTCAAGTTGTGTTGTGTAAGGCTAAGATATAAATTTTCTTTGTAAAAAACATTCCGAATTTTGATACTTTTAATTTAGTTTTTTGGGAACCCGTGTACAATCATAAAAAAAACCGGGTCTAAAACCCGGTTTAATCTTCTGACAAAATCATTTCGTTACAAAGTCCTCCTTGGAAGGAGGTGGATTCCGACGTAAGTTGACTTATTCCATTTTTTGTGACTTTTGGTCATCCCCCATCAAAAAATCCGCCTATGGCGGAGTGATTTCCCCCTTCAAACCTGTGCGCCTCAGGCGTAAGGGGGACGTGAACATCAACAACCAAGTTTTTCAACATTCTCAACCGGGCTAAAAACCCGGATTAATTTTTAATGAAATTCTGAGCTAAATTACAGCGGCCTCGGTAAATTCAATAAACTTTCTGGAAGTATTCAATTTAACATTGAGACCATAAGGGATAGTAATGTTCTGTCTGATATGTCCATGCTTAATATTGTAGAAAACAGGAATATCCATATCTGTAAAGAAATCGGCAATAACTTCATTTAGTGAAAGAGTAGCGTTTTTATCATCATCGTCATAACAATCAACAAATCTGCCGAGGATGATACCTTTCGCTTTTTCAAAAACACCGGCGAGACGCAATTGGTTAAACATTCTGTCAACCCGGAAGGGTGCTTCACCAATTTCTTCGATCAGCAATATTTTGTCAGTATAATCCGGTTCATATTTGGTACCCAGGAGGGAACAGATCAGGGACAGATTACCACCAATTATCTGACCTTCACTTCTCCCATGCGAAAGGATATAAAAGTTTTCGTCTTCGGGGTTGCGGAGTTTTCCAATTTTGTTTTTTGATGTAAGGGTTGACCAGAAAATTTCTTCCGCAAATGGATCAACTTCGTCATGGAAATCAACAGCAACCATTGGTCCGGCAAATGTTACCAGGCCGGTATATTTCATGAAGGCAGTCTGTAGAGCTGTGATATCACTATAGCCGACAAATATCTTCGGGTTTTTCTTGATCAGATCGTAATCAATCCGATCCAGCAATCTTCCCGAACCGTACCCGCCTCTTACACAAAAAATTGCTTTTACTTCTTTATCGCCGAACATGTCGTGTAAGTCCTCAAGGCGTTGATCGTCAGTGCCGGCAAGATATCCTCTCTGCGATCCGACATTCTTTCCAACTTTAACGTTGTATCCCATATTTTCGAGATAAGATACACCTTTATTTATACGTGATAAATCCGCTGGAAGTGAAGCGGGAGTTACCAATCCAATCAAATCACCTTTGTCAAGTTTACGGGGTTTTACGATATTCATACAATCCACAACTAATTTAAAAATGTCTTAAAATAAACTATTTATCGGGAATAGATATTCACTCAAGTGTAAAAGATATAAGATTTCTAATATATAATCTTAACTATATCTTTGCAAGCAAAAGGCGCAATATATCATTCAGTTGACTAATTGTGAGCATTCACCAGCTTATTGAAAAAACGGAGGTGCCTGCCAACAGCTTCACGCCAGAAATCCCTGTTATGCTTTCCGGGACGTGAAATAAATGTACATTTAACCTTTTGATCGAGGCAGGCTTTCATAAATTTTTTATTTACTTCATATGCAAAATCCTCGGTGCCACACTCAACTATTACCTCTTTTTCTGTATCAATAATATTGCCGATAAGATTTATAGCGGAATTATTTTCCCAAGCGTCGGGGTAATCCTTGATTGAACCAATTCCGTCGCGAATACTCCACCTGTCGGGAAAATGTGTTAAATCGAGAATACCGCTCATTGATCCGGCAGCACGGAAATAATCTTTCTTTTTAAGGAATATGGTTATCGCACCATGCCCCCCCATACTTAACCCGGTTATAAAAACTTCATCTTTCGGATATTGGTACTTTTTTTCAATCGCCGGCGCAACATCATTCCAGAAATGTTTTTCGTATTGTACGTTTGGTTTCAACGGACTGTCGACGTACCAGGAGTCGTTAAATCCATCCGGACAAACAATAATAAATCCAAACTCGTTAGCTAACGAATCGAGGTTGCTTATTTCATCCCAGTATGACCAATAGCCCGTCCAGCCGTGCAGCAGATAAACAAGAGGATAGGTTTGCTGATCGGAATAATCATCCGGTGTAACTATCAAAACAGTGTCGGGATGGGGGATGTAATCAGCCTGAAAGATCAGAGTATCGCGTTGCGCGTAAATGTTAAGAGTAATAAGAACAAGTATTAGCAAAGATTTTTTCATTTGTGATCCGCCTCGTTAAACAAATAGTAAAAACTCGGTTCTAATTTCCTGCCAGATTTCCGAATTAAAAAAATGATTTTTATTTATCTCTTTAGGTTTAGAATCTAATAAGTCTGAAAAGGTAATCAGCTCGCCATTAACTAATCGTTCTATATTGGGTTCCAGCCAGTCCCAGATTTGAACCGACAGTTCATATTCGCCAACTATTTCATTGTTGTGTATCACTATCGTCATCCCGTTTTCACTTTCAAAAGTAACGGGCGTAGCTGCTATCCACATCCCCCTTGATTTTGGAGAGGGGACATTGGATGAAGCACCTTCGATAAATTTTTTCACCTCGTTTTTTCTGATCCTTGTTTTGGGAGTGCTGAAATCAAACCAGTCGCGCACATCCCAATCGATACCATTACCATTCATATAATTATAGATTGCTTTTCTCAAGCCTTCGGAAAAACGCTCATGATCTGTACCTTTTTCATCAGTGTGTATAAGATCATTGTTCGCAAAGGGATTGTTACGGGGTGTTTCTATACTAATCCTGAATTTTTCAGGGTCAGCAGCAACCGGAGAGTGATCAGTAAGTGTGAAAAGGTGCCAGAACCCGGAATCAATTAATCCCATCTCCATAAATTGTCTGACATACTCAAGACTATCTATAGACTCTTGCGCTGTTTGAGTGGGGAAACCATACATCAAATACGCATGAACCATAATTCCCGCGTTTTTGAAATTGCTGCATGCATTGGCGACTTGCGCTATTGTTACACCTTTATCAATAAGTTTTAGCAACCTTTCGTCAGCTACTTCAAGTCCGCCACTCACAGCTATACACCCTGCAGCGGACATCAGTTTGCATAAATCGGGAGTAAATGCTTTTTCAAATCGTATGTTGCCCCACCATGTAACATGCAAACCACGTTTTAATAATTCGAGGGAAAGATCACGAAGCAGCGCCGGAGGAGCAGCCTCATCAGTAAAATGGAATGTGTTTCTACCCGATTTCTCGATTAAATCTTCCATCCAGTCAACTATAGTCACAGCTTTTGCGGGGGAATATCTTCCAATATAATCGAGGTTAACGTCACAGAATGTACATTTCGCCCAGTAACATCCGTGCGCAAGTGTTAGTTTATTCCAGTAGCCGTCTGACCACATCCTGTGCATGGGATTAAGGAGTTCTGTGAGGGAAACATATCGTTCCGGATTTAAACCACCGATATCAGGTGATGAGGTTTCATTAAAATGGAGGTTTTTTACAGGGTGAACATCTATGTATTCAACTTTATTTGTCCGTTCGTTCAACAGGTATGTTCTCACCAGAAGATTCAAATCATCATGCTGAATAGAGTGAATCAGGTTGAGAAGGGGCATTTCACCTTCATCGAGGGTAATAAAATCGGTGAATTCAAAAATCCCGGGGTCTTTCAGTTTGCGTAGTTCTGTATTTATGTAACCGCCACCATATACAACATAAGTATTGGGGAACAAATTTTTGATATTTTCAGATGAGATCATCGCCCCGAGAAGATTACCCGGAAATGGTATTGAATAACCTACAAGTTGAGGTTGAAAACTTTCAATTTTTTCAATGGTCAATTCACGAATAATTTCTTCAATAATATTTTTCTCTTTCCGGAGTGCCTTTTTGATCGGGGCAAAAGTTGGGGAGCTAGTGGCTATTTTTTCGGCATACCTGCTCAGTCCGAAGTTTGGTGAAACATTGGCTCGGATAAAGTTGGTAAGGTCTTCAATGAGCAATGACGCGAAATGTTTTGCGCGATCATATTCACCCATCTCCCCAAAAGCTCTGACTAAATCGGTTTCTCTGGAAAAGGCTTCGTTTTTTGGTAAAAATCCATCCGATAGAATCTTTCTGAAATATTCAGGTTTGCTTCCATCAAGAAACGCGATCACTTCATCAATCACATTTATATAGGAATTCCTGAGGGCATATACTCGTTCAGAATACTCCTCCTCCGGCAGTTCGGTTATACTGTCGAACAAACGGGTAAGTCCGGCTCTCGAAAACAATACCCTGAATGTTTCAAGTGATAAATCATAGCTTTCTGCTGAAATACCATTATTGTTAAGGAAACCTGAAAGTTTTGTTACAGAGGGGTAGGGGGAGTTTAACTGAGTAAATGGTGGAACTATTAATAATACTTTCATAAATATAATCTATCCGAACAAATCAAATTGTTCAACACGTTCTTCTTCATAAAATTTCATTTTGGTGTCTATGCCCAAATCAGCACAGAGGTTGTAAAAATAGGCATACAATTTTTCTACTTCTTCCGGCTCGCAGGAGTATTTATTGCCAAATTTTTCCTCATATTTTTCTTTTAGGCCGGGGAAATGCTCCTCGAGTTTTTCATAAAAATACTCGCGGTTACCATCACGCAGGGTCATTCCAAATGCGGGAATAATATATTTGGCGCCATATTTCACACCCATGGTCACAACTTCATGTATGTTCTCGATCGAGTCTTCGATAAATGGAAGGAGGGGCATGAATGTAACACCCGTATAAATTCCCTCATCGGAAAGCTTCTTCATTGCTTCGAGTCTTCGTATTGGAATCGGGGCACCCGGTTCAATTTTTTTAGCAAGCTCGTTATCGCATGTAGTAATAGTGAAACTTACGGCACAATAAACTGATGACGCTTTTTTAAGCACGTCAATATCACGAGTGATCAGATCACCACGAGTAATGAGGTGCATCGGGAAACGGAAATCGGCAACAGCTTTTATACCTTCACGAGTTAATTCAAGCTGCTTTTCAATCGGCATGTAGGGGTCGTGCATCGAGCCAAAACCGATAGTGGACTTATTCCTTTTGGATGCGAGTTCTTTACGCAGAAGTTCAATTCCATTAGTTTTTGCCTGAACATCATTGAAATCCTCATGGTTGTAAATATCGCTGCGTGAATCGCAATAAATACACTGGAATTGGCAACCGCGATACAGGTTCATCGTGTATGCTATCCCGAACCAGGTATCGGGTCGGCTTAATCTGTTCAGTATGGTTTTAGCTTCGCGTTCTTTCACATTGTTCTACTTCATTCGTGAAAAGAAATAATAATAAGTAAGATAATAATTTTACATGCAAAATGATTTACACATTTAACAAAAAAACTTATTTAGGAGTTTTATGGTAAATCGTTTATTTATTTATGAAAAAAGAGATTAAATCTTATGAATTGCAAAGTAATATTAAGCTAATATTAACTTTTATATGGAAATATAAGAAAATGTTATGTTTTGATTTGTATTGCAATATCAGATAAGGTTAACTATTTTTTCATATTGTAATAAAAATAATACGTTTGCAAAAGATGAAAATTGCTTTAGGACAGATAAATCCTGTAATCGGTGATATAGAAAGCAACAAAAAGAAGATAGAAGAAATATACTGGAAAGGGTGCAGTGACGGCGCGGATTTGGTGATTTTTCCAGAGCTCGCGATTTGCGGTTACCCACCTCAGGATCTTATCGAAAAAGAGTGGTTCCGAACCAAAGTTCGGGAAGCCACTGAAGAACTAGCCTCAAAAACCGGCGGAATTGGATTGGTATTTGGTACAATTACCGAAGAATTTGATAAAGTTGGTACCGGAATCTACAACTCTGCTGTTTTGTGTTATAACGGCGAAATAAAATTCACACAGAATAAAACCTTACTCCCTAACTACGATGTATTTGATGAAGTCCGTTATTTTGAATCCGCGAAAGATGTTCACGTGCATCAGTTCAAGGGGGAGAAGCTCGGTATTTCAATCTGTGAGGATATCTGGAATGACGCCGACTACTGGAAACAACGCAGGTATGAAAAAGACCCGGTGCAGCGCCTCGTAGATAAAGGGGCGACGGTTATGATAAATGTCAGCGCTTCACCATACGCATACGGCAGAAGAGCGGAGCGTTTTCAGATGTTATCCCGACTCACTCAGGTAGATCAGCTGCCCCTGGCGTATGTTTGTTGTGTGGGTGCTCAGACTGATCTTGTGTTTGACGGCGCGAGTATGTGCTACAACAGCAAAGGTGAACTTTGCAAGGTTGGGAAAACCTATCAGGAAGATTATTTCATCTTTGACACGAATGAAGAATATACGCCTATCGAAGAATTTGAAGGAAGTTTTGAGGAAGAAGTTTATAACTCACTTGTTCTTGGTGTTAAGGATTACGCGCGTAAAGCAAGATTCAAAAACGCTATCCTTGGTTTAAGCGGTGGTATTGATTCCGCGCTTGTTGCTGTAATTGCGGCAGACGCGTTTGGACCAGAAAATGTAAAAGTACTTATGATGCCCTCGCAATATTCAAGTGAGGGGAGTGTAATAGATAGTGAGAAACTTATTTCAAATCTCGGCATCTCATCCTTAAATATTTCAATACAACCTGTGTTTGAAAGTGCTAAAAATGTACTCAAACCGGCTTTTGAAGGAAAGGAAGAGGATATCACAGAGGAAAATCTCCAATCAAGGATCAGGGGATTATACCTTATGGCGATGTCGAATAAATTTGGAAGTATGCTATTAACTACAGGAAACAAATCAGAGATTGCAGTCGGATACGCAACATTATATGGTGACATGTGTGGTGCGCTTGCTGTAATTGGAGATGTTTATAAAACCGAAGTTTACAAACTTGCAAAATATATTAACCGCGCCGGTGAAGTGATACCGGATAACATTATCACAAAAGCACCATCAGCGGAATTACGACCCGACCAGAAAGATGAAGATTCTCTACCTCCTTATGATACGCTTGATACAATCCTGAAAATGTACCTCGAGGAATACAAGGAGATTGACGAGATTACAGATGTTATCGGTAATGATGAGCTTGTCAGGCAGACACTCCGACTCGTTGACCTCAACGAATTCAAGCGGAAACAGGCGGCTCCTGTACTCAGAGTTTCCACAAAAGCATTCGGATACGGACGCAGGTTCCCCATAGTCCATAACTGGAAAAGGTAATTAAAAACGGTGAAAAAATGCTAAAAAAACTTTCTCTCCTGTTCGTTCTATTGTTTTCAATCCAGAGTTTCGCGCAGTTTGGTATGGATCTCAACCTTGTCAAAGCTTCATATTATACTTCTTTCGATCAGCTACATCCCGGAAGTGAAGTAAAATTTGCTGTTCAGCTTGATATTGAAGAGACCTGGCACATAAATTCAAGTAAACCCAAAGATGATTTTCTTATCGGCACTTCTGTAAGTTTTGAAGGTGGCGAAAATTTTACTGTATCAAATCTGACATTTCCTCATGCTGAGGAGTTGACTTTCAGTTTCTCGGAAAATCCTGTTTCTGTGTACGAAGGTATAGTGTATATAACTGCTCTTATCAAAGTTAAGGAAGGTCTCGCCGCCGGTTCTTATGATTTGCCGGTAAGTATCGAATATCAGGCATGTAATGACGCGAGTTGTATGCCGCCAACCAATATCGATACGGTATTATCACTTAATGTTGTAAGTACTACAACTCCTGTAAGTGAAATAAATAATGAAATTTTCAGCAAAGTTGATATAGATTATTCTGCACCGGTTAGTGAAGATGGTGACGATGAAGATTCGCTCGGCAAAACCCTCGAAGAGAGTGGATTGTTCATAAGTCTGATTCTAATATTTCTCGGTGGTTTGGCGTTAAACCTGACTCCTTGTGTATATCCGTTAATTCCAATTACAATCGGGTATTTCGGTGGACAAAGTGAAGGTAACACCGGTAAATTGTTTATGTTGGGTCTGTTTTATGTTCTTGGTATGGCGCTAACATACTCGGTTGTGGGAGTTGTAACTTCACTTTCAGGAGCGGTATTTGGCTCATTAATGCAGAACCCGATTGTGATTATTGTGATCGCTGCTGTGTTAGTTGCTCTGGCATTTAGTATGTTCGGAATGTACGAATTCAAGATGCCTGACAGTTGGGTTACAAAAGCGGGTGGCGCGAAATCTGGAGTACTCGGCGCCTTTTTTATGGGTCTGACAATGGGTATCGTCGCGGCACCTTGTATTGGTCCATTCGTGCTTGGATTGGTTACAGCGGTTGCGGCTAAAGGTGATCCGGTTTACGGATTTTTTATGTTCTTCACCCTTGCGGTCGGACTGGGAACACCGTACCTGTTCCTTGCTATATTCTCAGGAAAATTAAAAGCACTACCAAGAGCCGGATTCTGGATGGAAGCCGTAAAACATATATTCGGATTTATCCTCATTGGTATGGCTATTTATTTCATTATCCCGATTTTACCTAAATCGTTCAGCGGTTACGTTCTTCCGGTATATATGCTCCTTGCGGCTATCTACCTGCTTCTGTTTGACAAACTAGCGAATAACCAGAAGGGATTCAGGATATTCAAATCTGTCTTTTCTGTCGTAATTATCGCCCTTGCTGTCTGGATGTTGTGGCCGGTAGAGAAGAAATCACCCGACTGGCAGAATTTCACAATCGCGGAATATGAAGCATCTGTAAATTCAGGAGACAAGATCATCATCGATTTTTACGCAGATTGGTGTGTGCCTTGTAAAGAGTTGGACGCACTTACATTCTCTGACCAGCGCGTTATTGATAAATCGAAAGAGTTTATCAACTACAAGGTTGATATGACAAAATCAATGTCGGAAACCACAGAGGAAATCAGAGATAAATTCAGGATTATCGGTATGCCCACAATCATATTTATAGATGAAAGCGGCAAAGAAGTTAAAAGATTAACAGGGTTTGTAAATGCCGATGAATTTCTGAAAATAATGCAGGATATTTAATTATAAGCCCCGTGAGATAAAATATTTAAATTGTTTTTTAGTCCCCCTTTTGAAGGGGGAAATCACTCCGCGGCAGGCGGATGGTGATGGGGGATGACTAAAATTATGGAGAACCAAGTATCATCCTCCGTCTTTCGACTAACATCGAAAGCCACCTCCTTCGAAGGAGGACAATTAGAGCGGAGCGAACTTGTTTTCTGCTTGAGGCGTTTAATCAAAGGCCCCGTGAGATAAAAGTTTCAAATCGGGGTTTACTTTTTTTGTAAAAAAAGCAAAAATGATGTTAATTTATTGTTAAAAACCGATTGCTTTAATATTTTATTATATAAAACAATTTCTAAACTAATTGGTCCTAAAAAAAAGATCAGAGTTAAAAAAAAATGGCACAAGAAAACGGAAAAGAAGTAAAAAGTGTTAGTGAAGTTACAGTGATGTTTGCCGGTGATTCCGGTGACGGAATGCAGCTAACCGGAACACAATTTAGTGACACAACAGCATTTGTTGGTAATGATTTGAGTACATTGCCCGATTACCCGGCTGAAATTCGCGCCCCCGCCGGAACTCTCTATGGTGTGAGTGGATTCCAGTTGCATTTTAGTTCAAACCCAATTCATACTCCGGGTGATTCTCCGGATGTTCTGGTGGCAATGAACCCCGCCGCTTTGAAAATAAATCTGAAAAACATCAAACCACATGCTGTAATTGTTGTTAATACAGATTCATTCGATAAGAAAAACCTGAATACAGCAGGATATGATGAAAATCCGCTGGAAAATGATACCCTCGCAGGATATAAAGTTTTCCAGGTGCCGATCACCACGCTTACAGAAAACGCGCTTGAAGGAAGTCCACTAAGTATAAAAGAAGTGCAGCGCTGTAAAAACTTCTTTGCATTAGGACTTATGTATTGGTTATACAACCGACCGTTAGAACCAACCATTGAATGGATTGAGACCAAGTTTAAGAAACGTCCGGAACTTATTGACGCAAATATGAAAGCGTTAAAAGCCGGTTTCTATTATGGTGACGCTACACAACTATTTACAACCAGATATACTGTTAAACCAGCAAGTTTGCCTGAAGGTACATACAGAAATATTTCCGGTAATGAAGCCACAGCGATAGGATTTGTTGCCGCCTCCCAGTTAAGCGGCCTCCCATTGTTCCTTGGTACATACCCGATTACTCCTGCGAGTGATATTCTTCACTACATGAGTGTATATAAAAATTATGGTGTTAAGACGTTTCAGGCGGAAGATGAAATCGCGGGTATCGCCTCAGCAATAGGTGCCGCGTTCGGTGGTTCTCTTGCGGTTACCACAACATCCGGTCCCGGACTCGCGCTAAAAACAGAAGCTACGGGTCTTGCGGTAATGACTGAATTACCACTTGTGATAGTTGATGTTCAGCGTGGGGGTCCTTCAACAGGCCTTCCAACCAAAACTGAGCAAGCTGACTTAATGCAGTCAATTTATGGCAGGAATGGTGAATCACCAGTGGCTGTTATAGCGGCTTCCACTCCGAAAGATTGTTTTTATATGGCAATTGAAGCATCAAGGATAGCGTTGAGGTTTATGACCCCTGTAATTCTTCTCACAGATGGTTACATCGCTAATGGCGCTGAACCGTGGAAACTTCCCGAAATAGATGAATTACCAGAAATCAACGTTGCCCCGTTGGATGAAAGCAAAGAGTTCCAGCCCTATAACAGAGATGAGTTTCTTGCGCGTCCGTGGGTAAAACCGGGAACGCCGGGAATGGAACACAGAATAGGAGGTTTGGAAAAACAGAATATTACCGGAAATGTTAACTATGAACCTGATAACCATGACTTTATGGTAAGATTACGTCAGGAAAAAGTTGATAATATCGCAAAGTTTATTCCTGATCTGGAAGTTGATGGCGAGCAGGAAGGTGATATACTCGTGCTTGGCTGGGGTGGTACATATGGTGCTATTACCGAAGCTGTAAAACAGATGAGAGCTGCAGGACACAAGGTTTCACAGGCTCACATGAAATACCTTAATCCTATGCCTGCTAATACCGAAGATGTGTTGAAAAAATTCAAAACTATCATCGTCCCTGAATTGAACCTCGGACAGCTTGCAACACTCATCAGAAGCAAATATTTAATCGACGTGGTTTCTCATACCAAAATAAAAGGCTTACCTTTCAGAGCAGCTGAAATCAGGTCAAAAATTGAAGAAATCCTCGGAGGATCAAATGGCTAACGAAAATATGAATATAGATAAACCCAAACTTACAGCTAAAGATTTTTCATCGGGTCTTGATGTAAGATGGTGCCCGGGCTGCGGTGATTATTCAATTCTTGCCCAGGTTCAGCGTACATTCCCCGCAATGGGAATACCTAAAGAAAAATTTGTGTGGGTCTCAGGTATTGGTTGTTCCAGCCGTTTCCCATATTATATGGATACATACGGAATTCATGGCATTCACGGACGCGCTCCGGCAATTGCATCCGGATTGAAAGTTGCTCGCCCTGATCTTTCTGTGTGGGTTGCGACAGGTGATGGTGACCTGATGTCAATCGGTGGTAACCATTTCATCCACACTTGCCGTAAAAATATTGACTTGAAAATATTACTGTTCAATAACAGAATTTACGGACTTACCAAAGGACAGTATTCTCCAACCTCGGAACAGGGGAAAGTAACAAAATCTTCTCCTTATGGAAGTGTTGATTATCCTTTTAATCCCGCTTCGTTGGCTCTTGGCGCGGAAGCTTCCTTTGTCGCTCGTACTTTGGATCGCGATCCAAAACATATGCAGGCTATGATTAACAGAGCTGCCGAGCATAAAGGGACAGCTTTCATTGAAATTTACCAGAACTGTAATATATTCAATGATGGCGCTTTTGAAGTGTTGACTGATAAAAAATCCAAAGCTGATAACATTGTTGTTCTTGAGCATGGTAAACCAATGGTTTTCGGTGCTGAAAAAGATAAAGGTATTGTACTTGACGGCTTCACTCCAAAAGTTGTAAGTCTTGCAGATGGTAAACATACTGCCGATGATTGCTGGGTACACGATGAAAAAGACCCGAATCCGTTGAGAGCGTTTATTATTGCTCACATGACAGATCACGAAGAACTACCTACTCCTGTTGGTGTTTTCCGTCAGATACTAAAACCTACCTATGACGAAGGTGTTGAAAACCAGATCAAGGGTGTTAAAGAGAAAAAAGGTGACGGAAGCCTTGAAAAACTTCTTTACAGCGGAAATACCTGGGTTGTAAATGGTAACGGAGAGGTTGAGAAGTAAAATAGTGCTGAGTGAATAGTACTAAGTTCAAAGTTAACGGGCTCTCAACAGAGCCCGTTTTTGATTTTAAATTTTAGGAATTATTGTTATATGATTTTAATCATAACGAGAGAGCATCATTTAGCGAAATGAAATATCCATCATCAAATATTGGGTCATTAAAATAAGTTCACGAACTTTGTCAAAAGTATAATGTTAAAAGTTTGTATTTGTTTGGATCGACAGCAAACGGGAATAGTAATCTGTCGAGCGATATTGATCTACTTGTAGATTTCATTGATTTATCTCCCATAACATATACAGACAATTATTTCGGACTACATGAATCACTCCAGAAATTGTTTCGGAAGAAAGTTGATCTCGTAACACTTAGGTCATTAAAAAATCCTGTACTTATCGATGAAGTTGACAACAGTAAAAAACTGATTTATGCAGCAAAAAATTAAAAAGTTTCTGATCGATATCGATATTTCAATCTCAGGAGTCATGTTTATTTAGAAAGGGCAAGGGGATGACAAAAAAGTCTCAATACCCAATAAATAATCCTCCGTTTTTCTACTATCGTAGAAATCCACCCCTGGGAACCTGTTCAGAAAGCATTCGGTAGGAGGACTTTTAAAACCAGCACAATTGCCAAGGGTCAAAAGTCCTTCCCTTTAATAAAGGGAAGTCCGCCCCAGGCGGATAGGATGGGTTAGTTTAATTTCATGCTGTTAACGGGGGTTCGAGTGCCTCACCCACCTATGATGGTCGTTAATCTATGATTGTTAGTTTTAAGTGAAACACGAAAAACAAAAACTGGATACCTCCCGATTTTACTGGGGGACACTGACATAGCTGTTTTTTAACAAGGGGCTGAGTCCCTTGTTAGTCAGCGCCATACAGAAGAACTCGATGTAAATAGTCTTTTTACTCCATCGCCAGGATGCGGTTATGAATAATATCGAAGGAGAAAGTTTTTGAAACAGTCCTGCGTTCGAGGTATTCCGCGACTTTCTGCAAACGAGCGGGAATCTTCATGATTTTTTCCTGTGCGGCTCTTCCCATTTCATTTAAACCTGTTAATGTTTCAATTTCCCAATGCGCGATTGCCTCTTCAACTATTTTTTTATAATCCCAGGGACCATAAATACCGGCTCTGCGAATAACATCTGCCATATCACGGAAGTTGGGCATCGATATACCGGGCATATCAATAGCGGGCATTATCGCAAGTGCTGATTGCAAAGCGTTGTTCGGGTCAATTTCAAGGACAGACTTAAATACGCGTCTGTAAAAATTAAAATGTTTCGCCTCATCTTTAGCAATATTACCAAGTATATTTTTGATCATCGGCTCATCATCACCAATCACGGCACCGGTGTTTCTATGAGAATATTGTGTGGCTCTTTCCTGAAGAGTTGTATAGACAAATACACGATACGGATCTTTATCCCAATCCGGGTTGAAGCCTTTTTCCTGATAGGCATATTGTAGTTTTTCAACGGCGGCAAAATTAAAAAGACGGCTGTCACGAGCGTAATCACGAAGAATTGCTCCATGTCTGTCTTCCTCGGCAGTCCACATATTGTTCCATTTAGCCCAAAAACTTTCAGTTCCCAGATACGTAGATATTAGTCTGTGAAAATGGGGAAGACCCTCTTCAGTGAGAAGATTAACGGCCACGGAAACACGGGCGTGATCTTTTATCCCTTTTACTCGTTCGCGTAATTTTTGAATTACGTTTTCACTATTCTCATCATTTTTTTCATCGGCAGGAAGGAAATCGCTCGAAAACCATAGTTTCCTTTTCGCCAGATGGTCATCCATCCAGAATTTAACTTTTTCTTCGAGGGTATTTAGTACATCAATTTTATGCTGGAGTTCAAAACGTTCTTTTTCTGAGGGAATATTGAAAAACATTTTTTTCCTTTTTTGTTGAAAAAAGATATTTAATCAACTTAAAGGATTTCTGAATGCAAAACAAGATAAAACGTCTAAAAATAATCGACGAAATCAACAATTTTTATTTCAATAAAACTATTTTCCGGCTAACTTTTAGACTTTTATACAAAAGGGAGACGAAATAGACGCCTGAAGCTGCTTCATTCATACTTAAAGGAATCTTGTGCGTACCTTTCGCGTAATGTTTACTAATCGATTCTATTTCTCTGCCGGTAATATCAAATATCTTTAGTTCTACCTCACCACTATACGGGATTGAAAATGTAATATTTGTAGTTGAGTTAAACGGGTTAGGATAAAGTTCATCAATCCTGAAGCCCTGGGAGCTTAAATGATCGGTATCTTCGATGTTTGTAATTAAACTTCCTGTAAGAGGAACCCTGATTGAGCGCCGTTTACCCGGTTTATCCTCACTTAGTTGTAAATTATCAAAAAAGGTAACAAAATCTCTTCCGGGAGAAAATTCTATAGAGATTTTATGTACTCCACCCGGCTCAATCGTGAATGGTAAATCATTCAACATGACGAAAACATCATCTTTGTTAAATACCTGATTTATTGTAATAACAGATGTTGTATGGTTTGTAAGAGTGACCTCAGCGGTATCTTTCAGGTTTGCCGCATTTAGATTAAACTCAATGTTGGAAGGGGAGGCGGTAATAAACTCCGATTCCCAAGAATCTTTAAATACTCTGTACAAACGACCTGAACTTTCAATATCGTAATCATTGATGATAGTTCCATTCTCCATAATTTCCGAAAAACCCATGCCTCCCCAGCCTGCCCAGGACATTACTCTTGAGCCATTTTCCAGTGTCTGTAAGTTACACATCGAACCGGCGTATATTGATGGTGAAGGATTATATTCCCAAACCAGTTCCGCGGTTTTAGCAGACTCATCGATTTCATATTGAATGCCTCTGGTGAAGCGTGGTGATCTTTTTGTACCATTATCAAATATAGTAATATGACCATTCGGCAGGATCCTCGCGTCGTGCTGCCAGTTAAATTCATAATTTTCGTTCATAAAAGTGAACTGGTTATTTTTACCACCCAGTCGGTATAAAGTCTCACCTGTGTGCCGGTCAATTTTCATAACCTCATTAAAATTCCTTAGCGAAATAACCAGATTACCGTCATGGTCTATTGAAATACTATTTCCATGAATATAATCGATGGAAGTCTGAGTCAGGTCAACAGCATCCGCCGCATCTGTAATATCTGTGTGATCCCAACTTCGCCATTGAAAAATTACCTCCTTGTTTTCGTCTTTTTCCTGCAAAATCAATCCGTAAACTATTGCTTCGGGATTTCCATTCTGAACATACTGCGACATATCGACTCTTTGTTTGTCATAACAGAAATAAAGGTAATGGTCATTGTCATCGATAAGAAATTCATGAAAATCGGTTTTATACCCATACCCGCTCTTGATGCTGTCAATAAGATTATAATAGTTATCAAGTATCATAAACTTTGATTTGCTACCATCGTAGTAGCTCAGGAGTCCATTTTTTTGCTTTTTGAAATCGTAATTTGGCCCGTTTATTTTTCTGTAGAAAAGTGGGGTGGCGAATGCGTCGAGTATCATTATGTAAGAATTATAGGGCTCATTGAACTGACAAGTACCAGTAAAATAATATTTGCTCCCTGAAGTAATTTGTTGTGATACGGGCAGAATTTTCAACATATCATCTGGTAGCGGATCATCATATTTAGTACTCTGTTCTTTTCTTACCGATTCGACCTCATTACTCAACAGTTCTTCCACAAGTAAACGCTCGGGTTCGATAGTTGAATTTAAGTCACCGTCAGAAATAGTGAAAGTAAAGTAGATGTTATAATTATCCTTTGATGAGAGCTGACCACCGGATGTTGAGACAGTTACCGTTTCGTCTGCCGCAAAGTCGCTCAGATTTTTATAAACATAACTTTTCCCATCCGGGGAGATATAAAGGGAATAAGAATGTATTCCCGAGATACTACCCTCAATATCAAGTTGGGGTGGATTTTCGCTGTATTGTTGAAGGTATTCATCTTTAGGTCGGAGAATTATTTCTGTTGATTTGGCGACCCTTATAGAATTTGGAATGGGGGAGATATAGATTAAACTTTCGTTCGCCCCAATAGTGATTGAGTAAAAACAAGATAACAGAATAAATACAATGATGATTCTATACATGATTCGTCCTCTTTTAGCCCTTCTTAAATATAAAGATCATCCTGAAAATATTCCACTAAATTACGTAATACATGTCGCTGTATAATTTATTGCCCTATAAGTATTGATTAAATGGAATAATAAAATCTTATTTATATCTTGACAGAAAATAATATTAAGACTAAGTTTAAATTATAAAAAAAATTTCGATGGTTATATTAGCATAAAAACATATAAAGATGATTGCCAGATTAGTAGATTGTAAAAAGGGAACTAAAGTACGAGTTTCCAAAATAGCCGCCGGAAGAGGAGCTATTCTCAATTTGATGAATATGGGAGTAGTTGTCGGGAATGTAATAGAAGTAGGTAAATCCTCTCAGTTACACGGCCCTGTTTTGGTAAAATACCAGGAATCGGATATCGCAATCGGGTATGGTCTTGCTGAAAAAATTATTGTAGAAGGGATTGAAAGTGGAATTTATCCTGATTGGACAACCTAATAGCGGCAAAAGTACAATCTTCAACGAGGCAGCGGGCTATCAAACAATCGCGTCAAACTTTCCCGGCGCGAGTATGCAGTACACCAGAAGTGAAATTGAACTACATGGAGAAAGGATCACTCTTGTTGACCTCCCCGGAGTTTACTCTTCTCAAACCACAGATGATGCTGAGTTATTAAGCGTAAAGTACGTCAGAAATCTCCCCGAAGAATCTGTACTTATAAATGTTATAGACGCTTCTGTGCTATCCCGTTCACTTGAGTTAACAATACAGCTTGCCTCACTCGATATCCCTATGGTTATAATGCTGAACATGATGGATGAAGCAGAACATAAGGGATTGAAAATTGATATAGCCAAATTGAGTGATAAAATCGGCGCGCCCGTTATTCCCGCAGTTGGAAAGAAGGGAAAAGGTGTATTCGAAACCTTTAATAAAGCATATGAAGTGCTTGTAAACCATTCTTCTCCCAAAAACCTGTCTTTCAGCAAGGAGGTTGAAAAAACATTATCAAGTGTTGAGGAAATTCTTAATAAAACCGGTAAAAAGATGAAATGGAGCAATCGTTTCATCGCACTCAAGATTCTTGAAAATGATGAACTCTTGCTTCCGGAAATAAATGAGCATTTCGGAAATGAAGTTTTTGAAGAATGTTTTACCATCATTAATGAGTATTATAAAGAGAATGAAAAAAGTACAGAGTTTATGATTCATTCCGCCCGGCACGACCTTGCGTTCAGAGTTTTTGAGGAGGTTGTTGAATTCTCGGGTGACAGCGTGAGGGATATAAGAGGGAAACTTGATGATATGCTGATGCATCCTGTTTACGGCTATATCTTCCTTGTCGCGATACTCTATATGATATTTACGATTATCTTTTCCATCGGCAATTTACTGGAACCCGTCTTTCTTGAAAATTTTGAGGCGATTTCAACATATCTTGCTCAACAATTTGGTGAAAGTACACTTATTTACTCAATCCTGAACGGGTTTCTTGATGGTTTTGGCGGCGGTATAGGGATTGTCATACCTTATCTGCTTCCATTTTTTATATGTCTTGCGTTCCTGGAAGATACAGGTTATCTTGCGAGAATAGCGTATCTAATTGATAACCTGATGCATCAGATTGGTCTTCATGGTCTTAGTGTAATACCGATGATACTTGGTTATGGCTGTACTGTTCCCGGCATTCTTGCTACAAGGATTTTGAGATCACCAACAGACAAGTTTATCACTGCCACATTAACAACTTTGGTTCCTTGTTCAGCGCGAATGACTGTTATTTTCGGGTTGGTCGGATTTTTTATTTCCATAGAAGCAGCAATATTAATTTATGTGCTTAATATAATTGTCCTGGGCATCACCGGTAAGATAATGTCAAAAGTGATGGGTGACGTTTCACCGGGAATGATACTCGAGATTCCGAGATACAGCATTCCTTCACCACGAGTTTTGTTGTCAAAGACATGGTTCAGGATGAGAGAATTTGTAATTGTTGCCTGGCCTTTATTGATAGTTGGAAGTATTGTACTGGAAGTAATAAACTACTATGAGCTTTCGGGATATATTAATAATTTTATGAGTCCGTTTACAACGGGTATCCTGGGATTGCCTGCCGCAGTTGGTATTACTCTGCTTTTCGGGATTATGCGGAAGGAACTTGCCCTGGTGTTATTGTTTAGTGCCCTGGGAACCAATAACGTTGTTGAAGTATTATCTATGGCGCAAATTTTAAGTTTTACGATATTTATAACTTTTTATATTCCTTGCCTGGCAACTATCGCTGCGTTGGCAAAAGAACTGAGTATGAAAAGGGCACTTGCGATCACAACTTTTTCAACTGTAATCGCTGTTGTACTGGCTGTGATGTTCCGATTTATTACTCCTGTCTTTACGAGTATATAAATGTGGTTCGGGCTGGCTTTAATATCTGCATTATTTTCAGCGGCTGCCGCGGTATCGCAGAAGAAAGTTCTTTTTAATATAGATGCTGTAAGGTTTTCTTTTATACTTTCATTATTTAATTTGGGTTTACTCATCCCGGTTCTCCTGTTCCACATCCCGCAGATACCTGAACCAAATATTCTTATTTCGGTGATAGTTAAATCATTTCTGGCAAGTGCCGCTTTTTTATATGTTATGCGCGCGCTCAAAAGTTTTGAAATCTCGTCTGCATTACCATTATTAGCTTTAACACCCGGTATTGTGGCGATCCTTTCATTTTTATTATTGGGGGATCTGATAAGTTTATTCGGGGTTGCCGGAATATTTCTGATGATAGCGGGAAGCTATGTGTTGGAGAGTTCTAACGCGGGTAGTTGGATGGACCCGTTGAAGGTACTGTTATACGGTAAGAATCGTAAATATATTTTTCTGGCTCTTGGAATATTCAGTTTTACTTCTGTTCTGGATCGACTCATTTTGTGGAAATACAAATTACCACCCCTCGATTTTTTAATGATACAGCAGTTTTTTTCAGTGATATTCTTCGCGGTGTTTTATTCCTTCAGTCGCGGAAAAACCGGAGAGGAAAAACTATCTGTTCCGGTAAAAAAATATCTCTACTTTTTTTTATTCATCTCTATTCTTACACTTGGATACAGATACTTTCAGATGGAAGCGGTAAAGCTCGCTCCGGCAGCTCTGGTGCTATCTGTCAAACGACTTTCGATTCTTTTCGCGATTGTAATTGGCGGAAAACTTTTCAGTGAAAAAGGGCTTTACAGGAAAATAACAGCAACTCTGATCATTTTAGCAGGTCTTTTTCTTATCCAGAATTTTTAACAGACAAATTTCTCTTTAAAATACTCGCTAAAGATATTGCGTAATAATTACGATAATATTATATTTAGACTAAGTTTAGATAAGGATAAGAAACATGCGTACAGCTGCAGAAATTTCAAATGGTGAAAAAGCGGTAATAATGGGAATCGATTCTACTCATCCATCTTCAAGAAGGATAATTGAGCTTGGTTTTACTCCGGGTCAGGAGATAGAGCTGGTGACCAGATCACTCTTTAATGATCCGCTTGCTTTTTCAATACGTGGCGCATTAATTGCTATCAGGAAAAAAGAGGCTGCCTCAATACAAGTTATATGAAAAACTCCCTCCAAACCGACAAAAAATTGAATACTATTACGCTTATCGGTCCGCCGAACTCTGGAAAAACTACGCTTTTTAACTTCTTGAGCGGACAGAACGCAAGGACTGTAAATTATCCCGGTTCAACTGTGGAGTACGCTACAACTCCATTAAAAACAAAGTACGGCATTGACGCGGAACTTGTTGATTCTCCGGGAATTATTAGTCTGATGCCCGGCTCACCCGATGAAGAGGTGACTATAAATGCTTTGTTTGACCATCCGAGATATGGTCAACCGGAACTGGTTATTGTCACAGCTGATGCCGGTCAGTTAACGCGCCATCTCATTATAACGAGTCAGTTGATCGAAGCCGGTTTTGATATTGTGCTCGTTTTAACTATGCCCGACCTGCTAGCCAAGAAAGGTTACCGGATATTGTCAAACGAACTTGCCATTAAAATGGGCTGCGAAGTTGTAATTGTCGATGGCAGAAATGGTGATGGTATTGATTATCTCGTTGAAACCGTAAAAAATAAATTTGAGAGACTTCAACCTGATTCCGGAAAAAAAATACTCAATAGAGAACAGGTATCAAGAAAAGATCAGGATGGACTTCTTGCTGATTATAAACGTGTTGAGTCTATTGTCGCGGGAACAATTGTTTCTCTTGAGAAAATTCCGGATAAAAGGAATCTTGACAAGGCAAACAAGCAGTTGACAGTACTTGATCATAGTGGTGGATTGAATAAAATTGACGCAAGTACAATAAATATTGATAAATATATGCTGCATCCTGTGTTTGGTATTTTGGCGTTTTTTATAATAATGACGGGAATCTTTACATCGGTATTTTGGCTCGCCATTCCATTTATGGATGCCATTGATGGTTTTTTCTCAGCTCTTGCCGGTCTTGCTGTTGAAACATTGGGTGCTACATGGTATGGTGATTTTGTCGCCGACGGTATGATCAGCGGTACCGGATCAGTTCTGGTGTTCTTACCGCAGATCGCGATATTATTTTTTATACTCGGGCTTCTTGAAGATTCAGGATATCTTGCGAGGGGGGCTATGCTCGTTGATAAACCTCTTAGCAGAATAGGGCTCAACGGTCGCTCTTTTGTTCCGATGCTTTCCGGTTTTGCCTGCGCGATCCCCGCGATGATGGCCGCGAGAACTATTTCAAACAGACGGGAGAGATTGCTTACGATATTTATTCTTCCTCTGATGAGCTGCTCGGCACGTTTGCCTGTGTATGCGCTATTGCTGGCATTCTTGGTTCCTGCGGACAAAGTCTGGCTTGGAGGAATTGCTCTCGCGGGTATTTATATATTCGGCATCTTTGGTTCAGTTATCATTTCCGCTATCGCTAATAAATTTAACAACAAGCTTTTTGGTGAGAATGATGATTCCTCCTTTATTCTCGAATTACCATCTTACAGGATTCCAAAACTGAGTGTTGTGTTAAACAATACCTGGACAAGTTCATATTCCTATATTAAAAAAGCCGGACCAATAATTTTAGTCTTTTCCATAGCATTATGGTTTCTCAGCTATTTCCCAAATCCGAATCCTCAGATTGATACTGCGGGGAAGAGCGCAGAGGAAGTTGAAGAGGCGATACAAATTGAGAGACTTGAAACCTCATATCTTTCTGATTTGGGTACACTGATACAACCCGCTATGACACCCATCGGGATGGATTGGCGAGTGGGTGTTTCACTTATTTCAGCGTTTGCGGCTCGTGAAGTTTTTGTGAGTTCTCTGGCTCTAATCTTCAAAGTAACAGGTGAAGAGGATGAGATACAGGATCAACTATTAGGGGAGATGCGCCGTGCCGAAGTTGGTAACACCGGTCAGAAGTTATTTACACCGGCGACCATACTGGGGCTAATAGTGTTTTTTGTTTTTGCGCTGCAATGTTTGACTACCGTAGCGGTTTCAAGGAAAGAAACAGGAGGTTGGCGAATACCGATCCTGCAGCTAATTCTCTTTACATTTATAGCATATGGAGCTACATTTTTAACTGTAAATGGTCTGAGAGCGATAGGAATAAGTTGATATAAAAGTAAAATTAAGTATTGACTTTCGAACTGAGTAATATTAAATTTATAGTCTGTTTTGAAATTGTATTGACTCGGGGCGTAGCGTAGTCCGGTTAGCGCGCCTGCTTTGGGAGCAGGAGGTCGCAGGTTCGAATCCTGCCGCCCCGACAAATAAAACCCGCACTTGTTATCAAGTGCGGGTTTTTTGGTTTAAATAGGTCAGTTTAAAATGACCTGCGAAAATCTATTATTTTGCTATATTGCGGGTACAGTAATAATTCCGAGGGCAAATGAGATTACTTTTTATTTTGAGTCTGCTATTTACTTTTAATTTTCTCTATCCGCAATTAAACGACACTGTCAGGGTAGAGCTTTTTCAACCCGATACATTTCTTGATACACCGGGCTTTCTGCAACCAGGTAATTTTAATCCGCTCCTTGTCAAAAATAATAGTGGAAGAAGTGTGTATCTCTGGAGCTTCAGTTACGAGGCATATATCAGCGTTCCCGGATACAAATATTACGATGAGAATAACGAGTTGATTTACGAAAGAACTATCCCTCCAGCTGAGCCTCAGAATGTTCAATCTTTATCAGCAGCAATAAATGAGGAGGGATACCTTGTTGTTGTGTATGGTTTTGGTCTTAATCGTTCGAAAGTCAGTTTTGACATCATTTCACCTGAAGGAAACCCGATAATTCAAAATAAGGAAATCTTTGGTGATTATAATGCAACCACTATTGAGGGGCTGAATTGCGTGATCTCGGAATCGAAGATTGCAATTTGCTGGTATAAAAACAGCTCAACGGATAATTTCTATCTGCAACTTTTTTCATTATCAGGAAAAACCATCTCCGACCTTTTTAATTATCCTGTGGGCGAAATGCATAGCGATTTTGATTCCGAATTACACATCGCTGAAACGGGAGAGGTGCTTTTTGCATACAAAAGTAAATCGGCAAAGTATTCCCTCATGGCAAATGTAGTGGGTGACGGGATTGTTGCCTATCAGCCCTCCAAAACACTGTTTTCGACATCTTACAATTTTACTACCGACCTGTTAACAGACCAAATTGAAAATCTCTGGATTGTACACAACAATGTCCATAACGGGTTTTATAATATTATTTTGTCAAAGTATGAAAAATTTTTTGGCAGTGAACTGAACCACTATGAACTTGAATTATATTCAACCAAAAAGTTGAATTCACCCGAAATTTTTGAAAATGGTGGAAATTTCGAGATTCTGTTTCTTCGCGAAAATGATGAGCAAATCACTCAACTTGAAAAAGTAGTAAGCGATTATTCCGGGATACTGCTCTCTCTCGACATGTTAATGGCAGATGACAGATTACCGGGTATGAGTCGGTATTACACCGGTACTAATATTGAGTATTATTATCATGATTCAGATTCAGGAAAAAATATCGCTGGTGAGTATGATATTTCAAGCGGGGAGTATGGAGTTGAGCATGCAGTCTTTTCTGAAATTCCTCGATATTGGAATGAAGAAATTGAATTTTGCAGGGGGGCAGGAAAAAATTATATTGTTTTTAACCGCCTGAAGGATGATACAACTACTATTAAGCTACAAATAGTTACCGATGAAGGTAATCTTGAATTTGAAGAAGCACTAAACCTCTATACAACTTCGGGTGTGGATGTTTTTAACGATAAAATAAATTATGTGGAATCGGGGCACCTTGTTATTTCATTTAGTGAGAGACTTCCGAATTCGTTAATTACTACATATAACTTGATATACAATCTTGATACGGGGGAGTGGTCGAACCCTGTTCCGCTATTCGATGGAACAGGTGAAAATCCGGGCTACGAATTTGATGTGATCACCGCAGGAGAAAACAGACTTGCCTACCTGTATCAGGGTACGGATGAACTTCTCTATTTCAATTCCTTTAATGTTGTGACCGGTGAAATGGGTGAACCGGATGAGGTAAATCGAAAACTTGCAAATTGGACAAGGGGTTACAACAGGTACTGCATGCAGAAAAAACCCGGTGGAAATATATATGTTTTCTGGCAGGAACCGATGAGTTTCTTTTACAGATATACCTGGTGCCAGGTGTATGATCAGGAATTTAATCCTCTTTTGGATATTCCCCTGTCGATTAATTACGGGAGTTCACCATTCGGATTTGAGATGCTCGATGTGGCAATTACCGGAGAGGATAACTTACTGCTGCTAGGAAAGGTTCCTCTTGGAGGATCGAGGTTTTCGTTGAGGGGCATTGAGGGTAATATGGATGAAGTATTATCCGACAACTGGTATGAAGTGGATGTTATTGACCCAATGGATCCCGAATCACAGATGGAGTTTAATTCCGGGTATAATTCCGAGGTTGGTATTGTTTCCTTTTATGATTACTATAACTGGATAACGGGCAGGATGGCTTTTTATAAAAATGGCTATGGACGGGTTGGTGAAGTGAAAATTATGGAAGAGGATGATTATTATTTCTATGATTACCGGAAATCATATATTAGTGGAAATAAGATTTATTCAGTATTCGGAAGATGGGGGAAATTTCTCTATAATATGATGCCGATATTCAGAGTTGAGGAGTATGAAATGGAGATTGTAAATTCCATAGATGACACTCAGGCTGATTATAGATATCTGCTGAAACAGAATTATCCAAACCCTTTCAACCCGGCAACTACACTTGAGTTTGTGCTTGAAGAAAACTCAAATGTAGTACTTGAAATTTTCAACTCATTAGGTGAGAGAGTATCAACCGTTGTAAATGGAGAGATGGAATCGGGTAATCACAAAATGGAGTGGGATGGAAGCAGTTTTGCTTCAGGGGTCTATTTTGCGAGGATAATAGTAAGAGAAAACTCATCAGAAATCAGCTATCAGAAGCAAATAAAGTTGTTATTATTAAAGTAAAATAATTCTTTTTAGAATAACTGGAGAATAATCAGGAGCCTTAAAAATAAACCTGCGATATTATTTTAATATTAACTTGACAAAAAAAGAAAATAACAATAAATTTAGAGTCTATTTTTATATTAGAAGGTCGGGGGAAACACAACCCGATTTTTTATTGTAGAGACGTTCCTGAAGTAATGAAAGACAATAGCTGCGCCAGTAGCTCAACAGGATAGAGCAACAGCCTTCTAAGCTGTAGGTTAGTGGTTCGAGTCCACTCTGGCGTACAGAAGATTTAAATGGTGGGTGTAGCTCAGTTGGTTAGAGCGTCTGGTTGTGGCCCAGAAGGCCGTGGGTTCAAATCCCATCACTCACCCCAGGAATTTTCAGGCCCCTTGGTGTAACCGGTTAACACGTCGCCCTTTCAAGGCGAAGAGTACGGGTTCGAGTCCCGTAGGGGTCACCAGTTTTGTTTTTTTGTTTGTGTTTTTATAAGGCCCTTTGGTGTAACCGGCTAACACATCGCCCTTTCACGGCGAAGAGTACGGGTTCGAGCCCCGTAGGGGTCACAAAGCCTGTCGGATAATTTCCGTCAGGCTTTTTTTGTGCCTTTTATCCACTTTTATTACTATTTTCCCGTTTAATTTTGGTTTAATACTCAGGTAACTATGGCTAACTTTAAAGACTATCCCTATAATTATTCAACCGTTAATGAATATCAAACCACCCCTGATAAGAAGAAGTTTTCTCCTTTGGGGAAATCGCTTTCCTATTATTTACGTCTTTTAGGCATTCTTACAAAATCGAATATTAAAGTTAGAAGGAAAAT
>BQMY01000076.1 GCA_022181065.1 Melioribacteraceae bacterium
TGATTTTCTCATACTGAAAGATAATAAATATTAGTGTATCTTTCAAGGGGACTTCACACTAGACCAGGCTATTTGTGGGAACAATCAGTTAAAATTGTAATGCAACGAGTTAGTGGAGGGAAAACACCATTAGTGGCTGCTCTTGATACAAATAAATACAAATCTTTTGCCTCAGTGAACAATATTATTTTGCGTGACAAGTATTCGGATTTCTATGAGGTTATTTTGGCTTTATTAAACTCAAAACTATTGAATTGGTTTTACGCAATTAATTTTTCGAACAATTCTGAGTTAACCGTTAATATTTCAAAAACTTTGCTTAGTCAATTACCAATTCCAGACCTAAATTCTATTAACAAAATCGTTCTAAATAAACTCAAGAATATCGTTTCAGTGATGTTGAACAAACAATTCAAAAATAGCGAGGTTATTAAAAATAAAATAGACTTGATTGTTTACAAACTCTACAATCTCACCTACGAGGAAGTAAAAATAGTTGACCCCGGTATCGGGGAGATAATAAGTGAGGAAGAGTACGAAAAGTTTGAGATAGAGAATTGAAATAATATTCACTTTTAACGAGGGAGAGTTGAAAAATTTTGAAGTAAAATATGAGGGTGGGCATCTTGTTGATATCAAAACCGGCAAGAGGATATTACTAAAAAGAGGGGGTAATTTCTCCATTCTCGGTGATGATGACCAGTTTGAAGAGCATGAGCAAATTTCACTGCAAAGAAAAATAATGGATAGTAAAGAAAAGGAAACATTTCTAATCAAAAAATATAGCAATCATATACTGCACAAAATTCTGGATAGCGGGACCGTGCTCTACTATAGAATTGGTATCCCCTCCGGTGCTAAAAAAGAGCTGAATCGATTTTATTATTTTAACGCGATACTTCATGAAAACCTGTACCTTAAATCAAAAGATGGTAAAAGTCTAACTCTCTGCGATTGTATGTGTAAAACTACACAATGTATAGAGTGCAACATCCAGATGTTTGAGCACGTTGAAGGGTACTCGTTAAATAATCTGTTTTCCAATATGGTAGCGTTTTACTTTCCGCTTATACGCTCCGGAGCCTGTAACGCGTTTGATACATTCTATACCAGGGATAAACAACCGAATAAACAAGTGGCATCCATTAAATACTTACGCGAATACAGGGATGAGATAAACTCCAATCTATAACTGATTATTACCCAAAATCATGCTTTGCAGTCAGATAATGACCGGTGAGTGCCACGTTTATACTACAATTCAGTATTTTTATCCTTTTATGACTCCACTGCTTTTTTATCTAGAGTGTTCTCCATGAATTCCCGAAAAACCAATAAAAAAAAGCCGCTTGAGGAAAAACCTCAGGCGGCTTTTTTCATTTTAAATATGGAGGTCTGTAATGACTAACAGCAAACTGGATTTATCTCCCGTTCTATTCAACGAAAAACAGGGTGATTATTACCCTCTGTTTTTTCAAAACCCGGACTTCAATCTTACCGAGGTTAATTTCAATTCATATTACTTCGATGAGAGTGATGTGGAAAAAGAGATTCTGCAAGGGGAGCATTCATTTGCCTACCTGAGAGATAACAAGCTCAGAACCATAAACGCCAGGACAGCATCCGTTGAAAATATCCGGAACAATGAGTTCCTCTCACGGACGTGCATTGAGGTTAATACCGATAATATATTCAAAGCAGGCAAGTACCTTAGCAGGGTATTCCGCGCCACCAAATATGGCGGTTTCTACAGCGATGTTGACATACACATCAACCGCAGTGATCGATATTCAAACAAAGTAACAGATGGTATAAGTCTGATATCTGTGAAGCTGGCAAAATCACTGGGATGGGAAAAAGCCCGTGCAGGCAAGTCAGCACAGTTTACACTCTTTTACAAAGGAGGTCTTGTTAAAGGGCATTGTGTTTTATCTGATAAGATAAGTCACGATGTTGTCCTCTATGGAGAACAGAACATCAAAAGGGAGATATCCTTCGATAGTGAAAACTGTTACATAGCCATTGAACCTGTTAAGCTTGGTAAATCACTCAGACTGGATATACAGAGTCTGCTCAACCTTTGGCCGATGTTCGGTGGTGAACAATACCTGAAGTGGGCATATAGAGGTATTGAGAAGTACAAAGAGGATTTATTCGCAGGGAGATTATCAGACTGGCTTGATGATTTCGATATGATCTCGGAAGAAAAGTATAGTCAGGAGAAATGGGTTCTCAGGAAAGCGATCTATCACAAGATTGACTATACGAGATTCCCGGGACTACTAAGAAGCGCATGGACTATGTTCCGCTCCTCCATCATGCGATACGCTAATGATATAAATGGCACCCCTGTATTCAGGATACCTGTCCCTGAAGGGAAGAGAGCTTATCTGAGAGTAGATTTAAGAAACCACGATGAGCATGGTAATTTCACATCCAAGCTAAGTCATGATGAAGTTGAGTTGGATAAATATGGCAACCTATGGTTTTCACCAGATAGACTTGAGGAGGATTTGGGTATTCTTGGCGGCGCTGATCTGGATGATCTTCTTGCCCTCATACCTGTTAAAGATGGAAAAGTAATTATATACAGGAACCCCAATCAGATAGGGGAATATATAGAGAAAAATCTGATGTTGAGAGAAGTTAAGATCAGACACAACAATGAAAAAATTTCAGATTTAACTCAGAAAGAGATATCCACAATCCCGGACAAAGCTATAATCTCTGAGGTAAGTAATAACAGTCTCTTAGGCTCATTCCTGAAAAACAGAACTGTGACTCAAAGGAAAATACATCATTTTACCAACATCAACCTTCTCAGAACTTATAGCAGAGTAAGTAAAAACTCTGCTAATATTGGTATAACCGCTAACGCCGAGATGATACTCGCCGCGATAAGAATATCGAATGAAGCTCTGTATAAGAAACTCTCTTCAATATATAAATGGGATCTGGAGAGGATTATAGATGCTACAGTTAAAGAAGGCGCGGATTCAAAAGAAGATTTTGAAGCGATATCCGCATTGTATGAATATATTATAGAGAACAAGATATGTATTCCGGCATCCTTAAAATCCAGAGCATCAGAAAAACACAGGGGGCTTATATCGTTTGATGATAATCACCCACTTTATGAGCTTCTTGAAGCAGTTGAGTTTCTCGTCAATGAGGCCGATACCGAGATTATGGGACGTGGTACAGTCTCATCAGGTAACAGAATTCCGGGTCGTATAGACTCACTCGATATACCAATATCAGAAATTGGTATATCGGCTATAGACAGTCAGCTATATAGTTTGGGAGTCAACTCTTTACGGAAGTATAATCGCCAGATAGCCGAGATGCTTAAATCGATAGGCTTTATCCCTCAGAACGAACGGGAGACTGCAAGGATAGAAGGAACGAGGCAGATACAGGAAGAGTTGCTGCGGAGACTAAGCAGCTTCAAAACAGAAGACAGAGTTGAGCTGGCAAAAGTTTTTGCTTACGAGATATATAAAACCGATAGATCAGTTCATGACAGCATCTTGTGGATGTCAAATACAGATGAACTCAGAGGTACAGCCTCGGATACGATAGATATGCTCTGTGATCTGGGGTTTGGTTATAGAATCACAAAGAAAAAAGAACGCAAAAAGATTATCGCAAATGTTAAATCCTCAATGCAGGTTATTCGTATCTGGGCAAGGCATGAGATATCCATCGATCAATTTACTCAAATTGACATGATTCAAATTGAAGGCAACAGACTTAATCTAAACAATAAGTCATTTAGACTTGGGGACGATACACCTGTGAGCGACGGACTTTACAAGGTAAAAGAGGTTGTTCCTTATAAAAGCAGAAAAAGTAAAGGAACTTCCAAAAACAGCCTGCTTATTTATATCTAACCTGCAATCTCGCTTCTAAATTCTAGACCTCATCATAAAAAACACTTACCCTAATTTTCAAATAATCCCACGTCCATAGAACACACACTATAAAAGAACCCGCGTTGGCAAAGCTCCGTCTTGCCCCGCCTCCGGCGTGATGCTCCACATCTCCGGCAAGTCCTCGCGCCTCCGGCCAAAGTTTTGAAATTTAGATCAATCACAAAAATGGAGAATACCACTATGTATACACCAAAAATACCCGGAGACCTTGTAAGGCGGCTATACAGGCTTAAGCAGCAAAACCGGAAGCCTATGACTGTGCTTGTAGCCGAAGCTATAGAGATATATCTAAATGAACAGGAGAGCAAAATCAGCAAGGGAGGTAAAAATGACACAGCGCAAGAAGCTTGAGCTGCAGGTAAACAGACCGACCGAGATTGAGCTGCTATATGATGAATGTGTCTCCGGACAGAATCAATATGGTGCATATTTTCTTTACGCTGTGAAGTGTAACGGGCAGGAGTATTCGTTCTTCCCTCCCGAGAGTTTACACAAAGAGCTCGACCAATACAGACGGGGAGACAGAGTCCTAATTACTCGCTTATCCGCCTTCAGAGGCGATAAGCTGGTATCCACCTATGATACACAGGCTGTTGGTACCGCTCAAAGCAATGATAAGCCGAAAGCCGAGGCTCGAGATGACCTTTCTGGTGTAATGCTTCAGTGCTACAAGGATGCTATCAATATCAACTCTCAAATTAACGGTCTCGGTGATATTGATAAAATAGCTGTTACCTTATACATATCGAGGAGTAAACGATGAAGAGTAAAGAAGAGATATTTGATCAGATCAATTCAGATATTATAGCAAAGCTCGCTGCGGGTACTTTACCCTGGAGAAAGGGATGGAAAGTGAGACTCCCTGCAAATTACATCAGCCGAAAAGTATATCAGGGTATCAACTTTTTAATCTTATTTGTCAGGATTACGGTGAGCCCTATTATTTGACTTACCTCCAGTGCAAGAAGAAAGGCGGGCATATACATAAGGGAGAGCAGGGTTTACCGATCGTCTTCTGGGACATCAGGTCGAAAGAACCTGTGTCCGAGGATGATGAACCTGAGAGTTATCCGGTTTTCAAGTACAGTATAGTGTTTAATATTGAACAGACTAATTTGATTGCGGCAGAGGCTGCAGGTAGTGAAACTGATAACCTTGCAATCCGGCAAATTTTGGAAAACCTGATTGATCAGCCGATAATAAAACATAACCCTGCAAAAGCCTATTACTCACCTGATGGTGATTACATCTCTATCCCTCCCAAGAACAATTTCTACTCTGAAGAAGAGTACTACTCAACACTACTGCACGAACTGGTGCATTGGACAGGTCACACCGGACGACTTAACAGAACTTATGGGGGCTTGCAAAGATACGCCTATGCCTATGAGGAGCTCGTAGCGGAAATTGGGAGTGCATTCCTTTGTGGTACAGTCGGTATTACGCAGCAAACTATCGATAATCAGGCAGCCTATATAGCCGGATGGCTTGACCTTATCCATGAAGAGAAGGACGCGCTCTTGAAAGCGGCCGGCGATGCTCAGAAAGCTGTGGGTTATATCATTTCACACAAAAACTAGCTGATTTTGTATGATCTGAACGATTTTGAGTGTGATTTGACCAAAATGATGATTGACCTGTCCAATACCCATCCTCACCTTTAGAGCATAAATAAAATTTACAAACAATCTAAAGGAGTGAAGATGGAATATATCTCAATCTCTGAAGCGGCCGAAATCCTTGAGGTTTCCAGAAGTTATATCTGGCAGCTAGTTAGACAGAGCCGTCTCGAAGCACAGAAAATCGGGAATACGTACATAGTCTCGAAAGCCAGTCTGCTCAATTTCAAGGAGGAGCGGAATGGATTATAGGGTACTCAATAACTTCAAATGGGCTGAGTATCTCGATGATTCGGTCCCGTTTAATAGTCGGCTGATGTCTTCAACTATAACATCTGAACATAATCCGATATTTGAGATGGTAGAGGATTTTTACGGCAGGCTTCCACTACAACGCCCTGATTATACCATCTCAAAGAAGAAGGCAGCTATGGAGAATATAATCACCAATCTTTTACTGGCTGCAGACAAGGAGAAGGTTGTTTCGATAAGCAGAGACAGGAATAGATATTCAGCATCTACCTATCCTCACTACGCATACAGCAATATCATTAAGATGGTTGACGCGCTTAAGCAATACGGCTTTATTAAAGAGGCTTGTGGATTCTATGATGCCGATAGCGGAAATGGGCATCAGATAAACTACTTGCTGAGTATGACTACTATAAGCTGGTGAGTAAATACAATTGTTTTGATTTTGGAACGGACCAAACAGAAACCCAACTGTATGGATGGAAGCTTTTTGAGAAGCTTCCATCTAAACAACTGATTGTGCTTAGAAGCTCAGGTGATGAGAAGCATAACTTGAACTTTGAGCTTACCGATCAGATCAGAGAGATGGATAGGCACCTGAATGAATATAATGAACTTGTGGCATGCTCAGATATAAAGGCACCGCTTACATCCATCCTGGGGAAAGAGGAGAAGAGAAGGTTAAGGGCTTATAGGGCGGATGGGGCCATTACTAAGAAAAACTTTTGGGAGGACGCTCGAATTAACCTGGACTGCAGGGTTTACAGGGTTTTTAATGATGGCTCTTTTGATAAAGGCGGGAGATTCTATGGGGCTGAATACCAGAAATTCGATGAGAGAGAGCGGGAGCCGATAGAGATCAATAACTCTCCTACCGTAGAAATTGATTTTGCAGGCCTTCACATTAATATGCTCTATAACATACAAGGGCTTCCAACTGTTGAAGACCCTTATGCCGTTTTTGAGGACTCTCCTCTAAGAAAGCTATTTAAGAAAGCTTTATTGATCATTCTCAATGCTGACAGTAGAAGAGGAGCGGTTGCGGCCTTCAACAAAGGGCTCAAGAGCGATTCTGAGGCACTTTCACTACTAAAGGCACACAATATTTCTGCCAAGAAAATATTCGGCCTCATAGACGCTTATTTTAGCTCAATAAGTCACTACTTCTATTCTGGTATCGGGCTGGAGCTAATGAATAAAGATTCCATTATTGCTGAGGCAGTCCTAAAATACTTCACTGAAAAAGGCATCCCATGCCTATGCGTTCATGACAGCTTTATTGTAGAGAAGCAGTATTCTGATAAGCTCAAAGAGGTCATGTCTGACGCGTACTACAACCAATTCAAATTTATCCCCTACCTAAAATGAGGAGCCTACAATGAAATACATTGAGAACAAAGAATACACATTTCCGGAACAAGCAAATAAAGGAATGGAGATTTTATATACCGTAGATAAGAATGGCTGCTGGAATTGCAGATCTCATAGCAAGGATAAAGATGGTTACTGCAGAATATCAAGAAAGGGACTCCAAACACGCATCCATCGATATATATTTATCTTACTGAATGGTAAACTAGGTGACGATATGGTTGTGCGTCATGTTTGCGATAATCCGGGCTGTATAAATCCAGAACACCTCGTAGCTGGAACAAATGATGATAACGTAAGAGATAGAGTGGAAAGAGGTCGAAGTGCCCAAGGCGAAAATCATGGTAGAGCAAAGTTCACAGAAAAGGATATTTATGACATCAGGAAGAATCCTAAACCCAATATTACCGAACTGGCAAAAGTATACGATGTCGCCACGCATACAATAAGAGATATTTTACAAAGGAGGACTTGGAGACAAGTTGTATGATTTATGGCTAGGCAAAAAGCTGTCCCAAAAGTTGGCAAATGGGGGTGAAATCCACCATAAGTCACCTAAATAAAAGAGGACAAAGGGTCTCATAACCCGAAGGTTGCAGGTTCATCCGCCCCGGCGGACCTGTCCCCTTCGCTGCGGCGAAACTAAAAAAGAAAACCTCATACGAAAGTGTGGGGTTTTTCTTTTTTAAATAGTGTTCAGGTAAAGGAATTATGTCCTGCCTGTCCCGCAGCCTTTTTGCGGGATCCCCGCCAAAATTTGAATTTAAATCTATTCGTACTATTTTTCAGAATATATCATCTGGAGGGTATTATTTATTTCGTGTATGTGATAAAAAGCGCAGAAGGTTACCGATATACCGGTATGACTGAAAACCTTGAATTCAGACTATTACAGCATAACGACCATTCATTATCCCAATGGACTCGCAGGGGTAAAAATTGGGAGATTATTTACATCAAAGTATTTGACAATAAATCGGAGGCGCTGAGATATGAAAAGTGGCTCAAGAGCGGTGTTGGGCGTGATTTTCTAAAAAACAGTGTGAAAAATTATTGAAGGTTGCAGGTTCATCCGCCCCGGCGGACCTGTCCCCTTCGCCGTGGCGAAACTAAAAAAGAAAACCTCATACGAAAGTGTGGGGTTTTTCTTTTTTAAATAGTGTTCAGGTAAAGGAATTATGTCCTGCCTGTCCCGCAGCCTTTTTGCGGGATCCCCGCTACAAATAAAGCCTTGTAAGTTATTATCTTGCAAGGCTTTAACTTTATACGGGTAACAAAATAGTAACAAAACTTACTTATCATACTTCCATAATTCATTTTCTTTCCAAAAATCTGCTGCTTTTTCAGAAATCTCTGCTTCATCATTCTCATAAGCTTTCTTTATCCAGTAAGCAGCTTTTGACTTGTTCATCAATACACCATCTCCAAAAGAATAAAACACACCCAAATTATATTGTGCCTTAGTATCACCTTGTTCGGCAGCTTTGGAAAACCACTCAAATGCTTTCTTATAATCCTGATCTACTCCTTCTCCATTATAATACATCACACCTAAATTATATTGTGCCTTGTCATATCCTTGTTCGGCAGCTTTGGTAAACCACTCAAATGCTTTTTTCTTATCCTGATTTACTCCTTCTCCATAATCATACATCACACCCAAATTAAATTGTGCTGAAGCATGTCCTTGTTCAGCAGATATGGAATACCACTCAGCTGCTTTTTTATAATCCTGAAGTACTCCATATCCAATATAATACATCAGACCCAAATTTACTTGTGCAGAAACATGTCCTTGTGCGGCAGCTTTGGAAAACCACTCAAATGCTTTTTTATTATCCTGATTTACTCCCTCTCCATTATCATACATCCGACCCAAATTATATTGTGCATCGGCATTTCCTTGTTCGGCAGCTTTGGAAAACCACTCAAATGCTTTCTTATTATCCTGATTTACTCCCTCTCCATTGACATACTTCATACCCAAAGCATATTGTGCAGAAGCATCACCTTGTTCAGCTTTTAACCTTAAACTATCAGCATCCTGACAGGACATTAATAAGACAAAAAATATTAAAAGTATCAAAATCCTCATTTTACACCTCTTTATATTTAATATGTGATTGTAGCCTATGCACTCATTACAGCCCTGTAAAGGCTCTTAGTCATATCAAACAACCTCTTATGGTCAAACTTGTCCCTGAGTAGCTCTAATCGCTGTAATCTAACCTGTTTTTGGGTTAACAGACCTCTATAATGGCTTTTAACTGTTTTCGACCTGATCCGCTTAATTTCATCTTCCAATTCCCAAAATCTGGTATTGTTGTAATTGAGTTTTTCACCTTCTGAGAAGGATAATATAATCGGTTTTGATATGCCACTCTACTTTTGAACTTAGGATAATTGTAAGCCATATACAAGTACCTGCAGCGATTATATGTAACAGGACACAAAAAATATAATACATTTCCATTTCCCAAATTACTTTTAACCTCTGAAATATAAATTCTGTAATTATAAACATCACTCTCACCATCAGAAGTAACCGAATAATTTAGCTCAATATATCTGCCTGTACTATCATTAAAGTGCTGAATACCCATTGTTGCACCATCGGGAAATGTTAATTTTGCCTTGCGGTTACTATTCAATATGCCTGATCTCTTTAGTTCCTGAATTGATAGCCTTCTTACCTGATATACTGTGAGTGCGCCCTTTGAGCTTTGTCCCATATTTCCCCAAAAGTGCAACCGATTACATTTGTTTATAAGAATAAAGGCTATCTTCTTAGTCAAGATTATATGTATTATGGACAAGAAATTATATATTTCTTTAAATACCTTACTGAAATGTTTAAAAAGTGCTTTATTTTAAGTAGCTGATATCTGATTTTATATAGAGGACTAATTTGATTCAAACTAATTTATCACCAAAAAGCAAATTCTGGAAACATTTACCATTTAGTAGATATCTGATATTTATCTCGGCGATATTCTTCCTTTTTTCAGGAATTGGATTTATCATCGATTTGAAGGTTCAGGGGGCATATTCTGAACGACTGCTTTTAATAAACGTATTTTATTCAGGGCTTGTTGCTGTATTCTACCTTTATAGTTTTACAAAAAATCTTAAATTTCTTCCTTTTACCATCATTTTTCAGATTGTAGCTGGAATAAACATTTGGAAAGAGGCTGACCAACCACTGCTTGCCGAATTTCCTGAAAGAGCGTATTGGGATGCCATGGGAATTTTAGTAACATTGGTTCTGGGATATATACTGCTTATTATTTTTATAAATAAGGAGGGAATCAGAAATTTAAGGATTCAGGCTGAAATGAATCTTGCCCAGGAACTTCATTCCAACCTTGTTCCGAAAATTGAAATTGTCAATGACCGTTTTGAACTATATGGAGTATCCAATCCAACTGATGAAGTAGGTGGTGATTTAATTGACATTTTCGAAAATGAAACTACATACACCTGTTATATCGCAGATGTATCGGGTCATGGAGTCGCTGCGGGTTCGTTGATGGGAATGTTTAAGAGTACAATTCGAGTTTTATTGAACAAAGATGAACCGCTCAAATCAATTTTAACCGATTCTTCCAAGACAATTTATAACTTAAAAAAGAAAAACATGTTTCTTACATGCGCTTTTTTAAACTTTAAACCAAATCATACTGTAGAATATTCTACAGCAGGTCACCTTCCGATATTAAAACTCGCAAATGATTCAAACAATTTTGAGGATTTGTTGATAAAACAGATTCCAATTGCGGCGATAAAAGATTTTAATTTTACAACGAGTAGCACAGAATATAACAAGAATGATTTATTTATTTTGCTGACTGATGGAATTACAGAAACGTCGAATAAAAAGAATGAATTCTTTGGAATAGAGAAAGTAAAACAGACTATTTTTAATAATCGAAATGATAAATTATCCAATATATATGAAAAAATAAATTCGGAATTAACTTCATATGGCGCACAAAATGATGATCAGACAATTTTATTAATCAGATGTTTATAGTCTTATCTAGTGTTGGTTTTTATCTTTAATTTGTGTTAAGAGATTTACTATTAAAATAGTTATCTGTACTCTTATTGTAACAACTCAACAAAAAACTTTGAACCGACACCTTCTTCACTTTCCACTCTTATGTTACCATTTAATTTTTCTACGTACTCCTTGCACAATATAAGTCCCAAGCCATTACTTTTTTCATCTCTGGTACCGGGTCTGGAAACCTTTTCACCAACCTTGAAAAGCTCGGGTATTATCTTTGATGGAATTCCAATCCCGGTGTCTTCAACACATATCGAGATTGAATTATTCGATTTTTCGGTAAACACAGTAACTACATCCCCGGCGTCACAAAACTTGATGGCATTGGAAATTAGATTTCTTATAACAGCGCTAAACATATTTCTGTCAGTACTTATCGTAAGATTCTTATCTATTAAATTTTCTATTTTTACTTTTTTGTTAGTCGCAATAATTTTATGACTAACGGCAATGTCTTCAACGAGTTGTCTTAAATTAAATGTTTTCGTCTCAACATTAAGTTTATCCCTTTGCAAGTTTGCCCATTCGAGCAAATTAATTACTAAATTGTAAACCCCGTCAGCGGAGTTTTTCACAAGCACCAAATGTTCCCGTACTTCTTCTTTTTTTAATTCATCAAAATCTTTAATTATTATTTCGATAATTCCCATTAGCCCTTGAAAAGGACTCTTTAAATCATGAGCGATTATAGAGAAAAAGCTATCTCTTGTTTCCAATACTTTTTTTAACCGCAGATTTATTTTCAACAATTCATTTTTTTGATCTGTTACTTGCCGGTTAGTTTCTTCCAATTGTGTTGTAAGTTTTCTCTTGGAACTATATCCGAGATAAATGAAAATTGCGGCAAGAGATAAAATTGACAGCATGATAAGTAAATATGTTCGCTGATTTTTATGAATTGTATTTTCTTTCTGTAGAAGCAATATCTCCTGCTCACGGCGTTCAGAAGCAAAAGATTCCTGCAATTCAGCAATATTCTTTTGTTTTTGTTCATTCAGAAGAGAATCGTTTTGTACTTTATGCAGTTTTAAATATTCCAGTGATTTTTCGTAATTGTTCATTTTGGCATAAATTTCAGAAAGCAGCTCGAGAGTAGTTACCACCCCCCGTCTATTTCGTGATTCTTTTCTAATATTATAAGCTTGAAGCAAATACTCCAGAGCTTTTTTGTAATCCCCTGTAACATTGTAAATTCTTCCCAAACCGGTCAGAGAAAGAGCCACGCCTCCAATGTAATTTGCTTCTCTCTGTAATGACAAGGCTCTTTCGTAATACTTGAGAGACTCCTCATAATTTTTTGTAATTCTTTTTATGAGAGCCATATTTGTTAAAGAACCGGCCATTCCAAGTTTATCTTGATTCTTCTCTCTCAAATTATATGATCGATGTGCAAGTTCAAGAGCTTTATCATAATCGCGTTTCCAAATCCAATATATTGCGTAATGCTCCAGGGCTTGTGCAAGAATTAGCTCGTCATCAAGTTTTTCACAAAATTCAACTGCATTTTTAGTTAGCACTCCTGCTTTTTCTCGTTCACCAATTATATATTGAAGTATCGCATAGAAATTATATGAATCTCCCAACGCGTTTTTCTCGTCCTGATTTTCAAGAATGCGAATTGATTCCTGAAGACTCTCAAGCGCTTCATCGTATTTTCCTCTACTGATAAGATTTCGGCCAATCTTGTTGAGTGATATGCCAATTCTTACGCTGTCTTTTTCTGCCCGGTAAAGACTATCAGCTATTTTGAAATATCGCAAAGCAGTATCATAATCACTCAAGTTGTGATAGGAACTGCCGAAGGATAAAATTAGATCAGCATAACCAGGGTTATCATTTTGTGATTTCGCAAACTGCAAGGCTTCATTTTCAATCAGATCATTTTTATCCGGGGAAGTTTTTGTGTAATACTTGACAAGCGATATGTAAGCCTTAACTTTTTCATCGGCTGAAGCTTTAGCCAGATTTGCTTTTAAGGAATCTGCAATTGTTGCGTTTAAGAGATTCACCGATAATAGCAAAAAGAGGTAAACGAATTTAATTTGTTTTGATGAAAATGAGTTTTTCATTAGTTGATCCACGGTTTTGCTAATCTGGAACATCATATTAGCTCATACAAAGTCTGATTCACATATTTTATTAAATAGAAACTCACCAATTCAGTAATTCAGTAATTCAAAAATGAATTAGGTTGGCGAAATTACCACATCCTCTAAAGTGTTGTTACTTTTTCATAATGATTTATAACCAAAAACGTATCCCCATAACCTTTCTTGCCGGCATCAAAATGACCGCGATGTCTTTATCGACATTCTCATCCGGTTTACAAGCCTGAATTTATTGTTTGCCATATTGATAAAAAGAAACAATGATACATATCAATTTTTCTTGACCATAATTGATCTACTCTACCCTGATAATCGCAAACAATAATCTTCAGTTTAATATGGTTATTAAAAATATGATACACAAGAAGATAAAATTGAACAGAGAATTATAAAACTATATACAATATAATCACCAAAAAAATAACAAAAACCACATTGGTATATATGGAATATGTTAATATAATTCTTCAAAAGTTTGTTTTCTCTGCGCAAAAATAGACTTATTCCTAAATTGTACCCTCAGTCCGGAAGGTATCCTGATCCGACAAATTCATAAAATTAATTTCATCCTTCACTTCCTTTTTGAACTAAGTTACCGAGAATTGAAGTTAATCAGGAAACTCATACTGAAAGGAAAACAGATGAAAGTACTCTTCCTGGCAATCGCCTCTCTATTATTATTCTCGTGTTCACAGAATAAATCCGACATAGATAAAGCACTTCAGAGTATCAACGAAGCTGAATTGGAAACAATCATAAAAACGCTTGCTTCCGATGAATTTGAAGGACGCGCTCCATATTCCGAAGGGGAAAGAAAAACCATCAACTATCTAAAAAACAAGTTCGAAAATCTGGGTTTAAAACCTGTCAACGGGGATTCATACTTCCAGGAAATTGAGCTGGTAGAATTGATCTCCTCTGCCCCATCGATTATGACGATATCGGGTGAAAAAGGAAAAGTTGAACTCGATCACGCAAACGAGTTTGTCGCCCAAACCAGACATATAACGGATAAAATAATTGTGCAAAACGCTGAGTTTGTTTTTGCCGGCTATGGTATTGTAGCACCTGAATATAACTGGAATGACTACGAGCATCTCGATGTAAAAGACAAATTTGTAATTGTGATGGTGAATGATCCCGGATATCACTCACAGGATTCAACTCTTTTTACAGGTAACGCAATGACATACTATGGCAGATGGCGCTACAAGTATGAGGAAGCCGCGCGTCAGGGTGCAGCCGGTATTTTCGTGGTTCATGAGACAGGTGCCGCCGGTTACCCGTGGACTGTGGTAAGAAATGGCTGGACAGGTCCGGAGTTCTACCTCAAAACTGAAAATGGCAATAAAGATCGTGCTGAAATTGAAGGGTGGTTCAATCTCGAGAAAACCAGAGAAATATTCCGACTCGCAGGATATGATTTTGACGCGGAATTGGATAAAGCAAAAACTCCGGGTTACAAAGGATTAGAATTAGGATTAAAATCCTCGCTTTCTATCAGTAATCAAATCATAGAATCAACTTCAAATAATGTGCTCGCCAAACTCGAGGGAAGTGAACGCCCTGATGAATACCTTGTTTATATGGGGCACTGGGATCACCTCGGAATTGACACGACTCTCGAAGGGGACCAAATCTACAATGGCGCAAGGGATAACGCGGCCGGTATTGCTTCGATCCTTGAGATAGCGGAAGCATTTACTACACTACCTGAAAAGCCAAAACGATCGATTATATTTTTTGCTACCGCCGTTGAGGAACAAGGCTTGCTTGGCTCGTCATATTACGTTAAAAATCCTCTAGTCCCTCTAAACAAAACAGTTGCGGCGATAAATATCGACGGGCCAAATGTCTTTGGAAGAACGAAAGATATCACTCTCGTGGGGTACGGGCAATCCGAACTGGATAAATACGTAAAAAAAGCTGCGCGGGAACATGGCAGATACATTCATGCTGACCCAACTCCCGAAAAAGGATTTTATTACAGGTCGGATCACTTTACTTTTGCGCTCGCCGGAGTACCGGCAATCTACCTGAAAGCGGGTATAAAACATGTATCCAAACCTGAAAGCTATATGCAGGATCAACTCGCAAAGTGGACTGCGGAATATTACCACCTTACTAATGATGAATATGATCCCGAATGGTGGAACCTCGCCGGATTGGTGGAACCTCGCCGGATTGGTGGAAGATACCCGACTTCTAATGGAAATTGGTCACGAATTGAGCATTAACAATGATTGGCCTGAATGGAGTAAAACCTCCGAGTTCAGAGCCGCACGTGAAAAAAGCATGGGAGAAAGGTAAAATCCATAACATTATTGCGGCAGTAAAGTTTGATCTCATTGCCCGCACAGCATGACAGCTATGTCTGTTATCGCGAGATGCCGGCAGAAGATTTTCATTTCAACAATACCAATTTTCTTGTGGAATTGAACAACGGTTTACCAATATCGTTACTCACATGAATGGTGAGAAGATATATCCCGCTTGCGAGATTATATTTGGCGGAGTTAAATTTAACCTCGTGATAACCTGCACTTTGAATGCCGGAGTAAATCTCGGCTACTTTCTCACCCTGTATATTATACAGACGTAATTTTACTCTACTTTCCTCTTTGATGCTGTATCTTAATGTAGTTTCAGGATTAAACGGATTCGGATAATTCTGCATCAGTTCATAACGTTCAGAAATTTTAACTTCCGGGTTTAATCCCACAAGTATATATTCTACTGTAGCGGACATTTCACTTTTATGACCCGCCACATCCGTTGCAGAAATATTGAAGTACATATTCAGTTTGAGGAGACTGTCCGGTATTTGATAAAAATTTGTTGAACATGTATCAATAAGCGTAAATTCATTGTTTTGGTAGTTTGGGGTATCGCTGCCGTAAACTGTAAAATGACTGAAATCAGCCTCATCACCCCCTCGCCAATGAATGACAAAATTACTGTCAACATTAGTAATGTACAACCATTTTGGTATTGTTGGCGGAAGATCAGTATAAGCGTAAGTTTCACCACCTGGACCACCAAATGCTCCTATGTCGCTTATGCTCCCGTCAATATCCAATATATCAGGATCACCGGCATCAATGGCAGGGGAGTTTGCTTGCAAGTGTGAGTCGAATAATAATACATCACTCGTATCAGCGTTCACAAACATCGGGTTTGCTTCTATATTGTGTCCGCCATCAATAATATTCCCTTGGAAGATATTTTGGACTTTATAAAACAGATTGTAATCAGCGTGCGTTGGATAGGAACTTCCGAATGACCCCGTAATTCCCCATTGACGGTTGGTTAAAATATTATTTTTGACATCCGCGTTTTTTGCTAGTATTCCATTTAATCCCATATGGCTTGTATGTTCCAGTGTGATTACAGAATTATTATGTATGACCAAAGTATCGGCAAGATAAGCAATATTAATATCCCCATTAAAATTGGAGATTATCATATTATTTTTAATTTCAATGAATGGACAAGATTCATCAACATACATAAGGTTAGACCCAAATCTTGAATTTAACATTATATTGTTTCTGAATACTATTCTTGCCTGAGACCATACTCTTAGTCCGCCGCCTGATTCAGTTTTTAGCAAATTGTTGCTTACGAAAATATTCGGAATATTGTTCATCGCTATTTGGAAATTTATACAGGATACATCGGTAATAGAGATTACTGAATTTGCAATTTCTGCATCCGAGTTACTAATATAAATTCCTCTTCTAAAATTTAGACAGTTTATATTATCCACAAATAAATAAGAGTCGTAGATTGTGGCAGCTCCATTATCATTGCCGGATAATCCAACTATTGACAGGTTTTGTAATATTAAACTGTCTGTAGATGTAACAACAAAATAAGGTTCAGGATTTAAATTCGGTTGCCGAATAATGGTACTGTCGCTATCAACCCCGAAGACTATAAGGGGGCTGTTAATATTCAGGTTTTCTTCAAAAACTCCTTGACCAATAAGAACAGTATCCCATGGTTCACAGATATCTATTACTTTCTGGATAGAAGTTGAGGCTGTTTCCCATGAAGTAAATGGAAAAGTGTTATTACCCATTTTATCAACATAACGCGTAACCTGAGAAAATAGCAATGTAGAACAGAAAAATATTAATAAAACAAAACGCATCTATCCCTCAATCGTTCTGATAACAATATATCAGGTAAAATAACAATCTCCGTTTTAGTGAGTTAGCTTATCGCAGAAGAATCATTTTTTCGGTTTTGGTGAATTTTCCCGCTTCAATTCTATAAAAATAAACACCTGAACTTAATCCATCTTCCGCATTAAACCGCACTTTATGATTCCCTTCATCCATTACTTTATTAACTGGAGTAGCAATTTTTTCACCCAATACATTAAATACTTCGAGTAACACTCTGGTTCTCTCCGGCAAATAAAATTCAATTATGGTTGATGGATTAAACGGATTGGGATAATTCTGCGCGAGCTTAAAGTCGTGTGGCAGTTCCAGTTCTTCTTCAACCCCAACAAGGTGATAGGTAAAACGATCTTTTCTGAGCTTAACCTTCCCTAAATTTGTTTCACGATTTTTTTCAACATAAAACAGTAACGCTTCATCATTATTTACAAATAAATTTGGATACCCCATTTCTACTTCATCTGTATCCCAATAATTGATTCTGTCACCATAAACATTATAATCCAAATCAAATACTTGCATTACGTATTCGAATGGTTCATAATAATTCCTGTAAATCACGAAATAATGAATTTCGTCTGTTATTAGACGAATACTATTCTGCGGATTGGTACAGTTCTGAAATGTTTTTAATGTAATTGCTTCACTTGAACTATTTCCAAGGGTATCAACAATAGTATTGAGTAATGTGTATGAATTCCCGAACCCGGTTTTTTGCCAGGAAAATAACATTTGCCCCATACCAATGTAATGGATATTCAAAACCTGAAACCAATAAGGATTCCCGAAATGCAGTAGTACTTTGCCATTAGAGCCTTCCGGAATACCCTCTCCATTTATTCTTCGGAAGTATACATCGGGATCGTAGGTAGTTTTTGATCCCTCCCAGATTGCAAAATATTCGTTAGAATCAGCTTTTACAAGATGCAATCCAAGAAAATTTTGAGTGATCGCACCATCAATATAATTCACAGGATGAACAGATTGTAGCTCACCCGTTGCAGAACTGTATCTCTCAACAGCAACTGTATCACCTCTCGTTTTTGTCAAAAACAGATGTCTTTCTTCATTAATATCAATAATATAATTAAATGACATATTAAAGAAAGATAGCTCATGATTGAACTGTATGATTGATAAAATTGAATCTTCGTCAGCGGAGTATAAGGCAGAATAATAATTTGTTTCATCATCTGCAAATTCATTCCACAAAATCCTGAACTTGTTATCACCGATGTATTTAACAGCAGGATATACCCTGTTTATTGTTGCGAATACCTCATTAAGTTCTCCAATTTTTTCGCCCTCTTCATTCATCATCTGACAATAAATCCTTGAAAGATTATCATCATGAGTCCAGATAACTAAAAATTCATTTTGTTCATTCTTTGCAACATTAATATTTTTTTCATTAGTAATAGATTTATTTCCCATCAGAATTTTTACTGCTAATGTAAGATTGGAAATGTTATATGTTTGATAAAAAGAATAATAATGCCCGCTTGTTTTATCCGTATAAATTAGTTTGATAGTATCCTGCCATAAAAACGAATTGAATGATTCAATGCTCTTCGTATCAGGTGTCATTTCAAACGGAATGATTTCATGATTAGGGGTATCTTCGTTGGGTATCACCCCCCAATAAAACGAATCTCTACCAGGAAGTTCGTGCGAAATAAATAAAATAATCAGCGTATTATTCCTCACCATTAAAGAAGCCTGACCATATGTATATTCACTGTTTTCGATTATTTGTTCACTCGCGATTAACTCACTGAAATCAGAATTATACTTTTTGAGAATTAGTTTTTCTCCAAAGCCTGAAGTTTCCTTGAAAATAATTACATTATTCCCGAAAGCATCAATAATATAATCCGCTAAAGCACCATCTGTGGAAATCAAATTTTCGTCCGAAATCAAACTTCCATCAGCGGCATTATAAATTTTTGATTTAACAGAACCATATATTGAATATACCACTCTCAATTGCTGGTCGCTCAACTCGAATTTAAAGAATGACTGCTCCATTGGGAAATAATATACTGCGTGGATGACATTAAAAAGCATTTCAAGATGTGTATTGAATCCAGCTATTAAATATTCACAATATGAACTGCTCTGGTTGGAAGCAAATCTTAAAAAGTAGGTCGAATTATACTCGCGTAATTCAAACTGATTTAATGTGAAATTATAGTCGTTATACAATTTTTTTGATTCGAGTATTACATTTCCGGATGTATCGATTATCTCTCCATAAATCCTGTCGGCTATAGATTCTTTTAACCCGTAAACAACCAAAATATACCCGTCATCGGTTAGTATGGCTTTGGCATCTGTTAATTCATCTTCAAAATTGTAGTATTTTGTGAATCGCAATGAGTCTTCTGAGGTATACAAATTTACGGTAAACGAATATGGTTTTAGACTCGATTTAGTCTTTAAAGTAATAAGATACATACCCGTTGAATCGTGATCGATGGATGGATCATAGGTTTGCGAGGGTAACTCCTCCCACTCATTTAGCTGCTTCGGTGCCATGATATTCTCAACCAAAACAGTATCGATGTTTTGAGCCGAAGATATACCGAACAGTGCGCCTAATAATATTGAGATTATTAATTTTACTGATTTCAAACTTACCTCCGTGTGAACTTTTCCCTCAAGGGAGAAAATAATCTTTTTAATTAATAATTTCATCCATTTTTTGGGTCACTCCCGAAAAATCTTATTATTTTTGTATGTTTCGGTATTCATTTATCAAAGAGGCCGGTTAAAATGAAAATTACTCTATTAGCAATCTTCTTGTCGTTTGCAGGAACATTTATGGCTCAGAACATCAAAATCCCCGATTACCTTAATTTCAATGAAACATTAAATGATCAGATCACCCGTTTAGTTGAAAAATATAATATCGGCGGTGATTACGATGTGGGTGAAGACGGCATCGAACAAATTTCATTTGCTGTAATTGATATGACCAACGGCAAAAATGATTTCGCGGGATATAGCTACGATAATTTCATCTATCCAGCAAGCGTTTATAAAATGTACGCCGGCGCGGCTTTACTTAAAAAATGTTATGAGGGGGAGTATGATCTTTACCGGAATTATGTAGCTTCAGGGCATAACATTGTTGATAGAACCCGCGAAATTAAATCTGATCCGCGGTCGCTAATTGAAGATGGCGACGAACTTACAATCCACTACCTGCTCGATCTGATGATCACGAGAAGTGATAATACCGCAGCCAATTGTGTAATTGATCTCGCCAACCGTGAATATATCAATAAAATGATGGCTGATAACGGTTGGGAAGGAAGTGAAGTAACAAGAAAATTCCTCAGCAGAAAGTATGAAGACCCCGGGTTTGAGAAGATACGTGGTACCGAAACTTGTGCATTGCATGCCGCCGATTTTATGTATAAAATTGCAAATGATAAACTTGAAAATCCATGGGTATCAAACCGTATGGAGATATTTTTAGGCGCTCAGATTGATAAATCAAAGCTTGCGTCCGGGCTGCCGAAAGATGCGGTGATGTATCATAAAACAGGCTGGTGGAGTTATTGGACAAACGATGTCGGATTTGTAAAAGCGGGTAATTTAACTTACGTTATTGCCCTTTTCACACCTATACCGGAGAAAGATGCACTTAAAATTTTCAAAGATATTTCCGGTGAAGTTTATAATATCATTAAAGAACGTAATAAATAAAAAGTGTAACTGAGACTATTTTTCACCGCATAATAGCACCATAGGATGCCATTATACGCAAATATTATTACAAGGGGATATCAAGTGAAAACTGTAATAGTTGTTTTGTTCTGTAGTTTCTTAATTTCAGCACAAAGTATCGGTGTAAAATACTTACCTGCAGCAGTCGATAGCAATAAGTCACTTACAGCAGATTATCTTTACGACTTTGCGTTAGAATTTAGTCCTGCCTCCATCCTCGTTGGAACAGCAAGTGACGCGCTCACCCTTAGCGCCGGCTATCTCAACTACAGTCTCGACCGGAACGCGGAAATTGCAGTTCCATTTATGTTATATACTCAGCTCGGGGGACAGAATGATGATCATACTTTTATCGTCGATCTTTGCTACCGCAAATTTGTAACGGAGTATCAAAGGGGGTTTTATATTAACGCGGCGTTCAGGATAGCCAATTTTTCACACAACAGGGATGTCTATTATACTGTCCCGCTCAGTTATGACTGGCATTACAGGTCGGAGAGTGAAAATATTACAAAAATCGGACTCGCGTTCGGGATTGGATACCGATTGATATCACGTAAGGGATTTGTCTGGGGTGTATCATTGTCGGTGGGTAGATATTTTAACGATCTTGATAAACATTCCTACTCAACGGATGAAACATTTCCGGTATATGTTTCTGATAAACTTTATCTCGATATTGAACTGCTGAAAATAGGTTACGCCTTCTAACCTCCCATTAAATGTAGTTGAACCGCTTCATATTTCTGCTTACTTTAATTTATTGCAGGAATTCTGTTTTTTCGTAATTTCGGTAGTTTAAATCTGTCGGAATATTCTTTTATTTTTTCAATACCAACAAAGGTGGATCGATGAAATATTTGTTTTTACTGATATTTTCCTCTGCCCTTCTGTTCGCCCAGGATGGTGACGAGGAATTTGTCAACCCCAAAGATATCATTCCCAAAGTTGTAATCGACTTGAGATACAGTTCGCCTGATCACTCTTTTCTTAGTCTCCCGCAAGGTGATGTGGCACTTCCAAAATTTTATACCGCTAATGAATGCCTTATGACTTACAAACTTGCCAAGGCGTTAAAACTCGCGCAGGATTCTCTGATGAATATCCGCAATTTTAACGGAAACTTTTATCCTGAAGGTATCGGCATCAAGATATGGGATGGTTACAGACCTCGTGCGGTGCAGTATTTGCTTTTCGAAGTTTACCCGAATCCCGCTTATGTTGCTGATCCGGCTTCCGGTTCCAAGCATAACAGGGGCGGTGCTGTGGATATAACACTTATTGATCTTGCTACCGGTGAAGAATTGCAAATGCCAACCGAGTTTGATGATTTCAGCAACCAGGCTTCGCATACCTATACTTCATTGCCTGCGCACGTAATAAATAACCGCGATTTATTGAAAAATGTAATGGTAAACGTTGCCGGATTGTTGATCTATGGCGCTGAATGGTGGCATTATGAGGTTCCGGGTGCAAGTACTTATCCATTACGCGATTTCCAGATGAAGTAGGGGGAGTGATGAAAAAACTATTGATAATTATACTGTTTTGCGCAAGTTCATTTCTTGCTCAAAGCTATACAAAAATTAACACATACAGCGACTCAACTCAGCGCGATCCGCAAATAGGATACAATTCTTCCGGTCAGTTTGTGGTCGTTTGGGATTCGGAAGATGAACTTGCCGAAGGAAGTCAGAGCGATATATTTTACAGAAAGTTTGACGCAAGTGGAAATCCAACTTCACAACCGGCTCTTGTCAATGATATTACCGATAATGAACAGGAGAAACCTGCCATTGATATGAATGATAATGGCGCATACGTTATCACCTGGGCTTCATACTCCGAGGATGGTGAAACAATCAGCGATATCAAAGCTAAATTTTTTAACGCGGGCAGTTCAAGTCAGGAATTCTCCGTAAATACCACAACCGCATTCTCCCAAACCGAACCTGACGTTGCAATTTTCGAGGATAACTCCTTTATCATTGTTTGGGAATCATGGAACCAGGATGGAAGTAACCGTGGTGTTTACTACCAGAAATTCGATGCAGGTCAGAATAAAATCGGCGACGAAACCCTTGTTAACACAACAACAGATCTTTCACAGGCACGCCCCGTTGTTAAAGCTTTCCCCGATGGTAAGTTTATTATCGCATGGGAGAGCTGGGGACAAGTGGAAGGAATAACCCCCGGTTATGATATCTACGCGAAAATTTATGATAATGATGGAACAGTCATAACTGATGAATTCAGACTTAATCAGTTTGTAAATGATTTTCAGTGGTATGCTGATATTGATATAAAAAATGATTCTGAATTTGCCGCGGTTTGGTGCTCATGGTCGCAGGATGGTCATGACGGAAGTATCTTCATGAACCAATTTAACACCGCTGGTGAACGACTTTTCAGCGAAAAAATGATCAACAAAACCACCGAAAAATATCAGTGGCTTCCAAATGTAAAATATACCAACTCGGATGACATCATGGTCGTATGGTCAAGCTGGAGACAGGATGGTAGCCGCGAAGGTGTTTACTGCCGCTTGTTCGATTCCGAACTCAAGGCGCTCAGTCTGGAAACCCTTGTTAACGAAAACAAGGAAGGTTATCAGTGGGAACCGGTATTTATGCCGCTTCAGGATAACACCATCAGGGTTATTTACTCCGATTGGGAGAGTGACGAACTCGATTACGAAATCATCATGGCGGAGATGGAACCAACAATTTCTGTTGGCACTATAATTCCGGGTACGTATGAACATTCTGAAGGTACTTCTACAGTAAGATTTTATGTACATGTTATCGACAGTACAGCTCTTACCGGAGATGAATATGAAATTTCATTTGATGTGGGTGAGACACCTACTGATATTGCAGCCAATATTAAAAACCTGAACACAACACAGATGGTGGTTGAAGATTTTTCATTACGAAACGGTGAAAAAGTATTTTACCTTACACCGGTTTTTGATGGTATCGCCGTTGAAATAATCCCTGAATACAGTTTTGAAATAGATGGTGAACGCTCGAATTTTATCAATAATTCCGGCTCAAATCTTATCTTTACTGCAGCTGCTCCATCGGGAACACAATCACTTGCTCCAATCGATATAGCGGTTATATGGGGTTCAACCGATACACTCGCCGGCGGTAACTGGGCAAACCCTATCGATACAGCGTATGCCTCCAATGGTCAGCTTGCGGTAAATATACCTTTTACAGCCTGGAGCATTACCGATAATGAAAAAGTATATACTTACATACTTGAAGATAACCCGAAAAATAACAGATGGGATCCGGATGAAAGCATCGTATTTTTAACTCCAAGCAGATATGATCCCAACTTCCCCCGTTTTCACGGACAGTTGCTAAATGATCTTCCTGCCGGTGAGTTGATCCTTCCTCAGGAAGGTGATACCAATATGGTTCTTACTTCCAGACCGGTGACCGATGATGATAAATTTACATTTACAGCCTCTTCAGGAAATATGACTAACATTAGTGAATCGGGGATCCTTCCGGAAGAATTCAGCTTGAGTCAGAATTTCCCGAATCCGTTTAATCCCTCAACTAATATTTATTACAATCTGCCCGAAGCCGGACATGTAAAACTCTTTGTATATAATATACTTGGCGAAAGGGTTGCCGAACTTGTCAATAAAGAAATGAACAAGGGAAATTACAAAGTTGAGTTTAACGCCTTACGTTTTGCCAGCGGAGTGTATATCTACACTCTTGAACACAAAAACAAAATATTATCGCGTAAAATGATGCTTGTGAAATAGTGCTGAGTACGTAGAGACATATAAATTATCATGTAGGGGATGGTCACCGACCATCCCTTTTTTGTTTTATAGGGATTGATAAAACGAGATCCCTGATTTTATCGCCTTTCCCGCAACGCAGGGAAGGCCGGGAATTGGGAAAAAGTTTCCTGTGATCGGGCCTTCGACTGGGCTCAGGCACCTTTAGTAGTCGAAAGATAAAAACAAAAAACTGGATGCCCGATCGGGGTCGAGCATGACAATGAGGCATTAGTTTGTCATTTCCGGCTTGACCGGAAATCTATCCTGTAACAGCTGGATAAAACGTTGTCATTCCCGCGAAATTCACCCACCTCGTGTGGGGCAGGAATCCAGAAATACAGTATTATCGCGATAAATCAATTAAAACCCACAAAATCATCCTCCGGCTTTCGACTATCGTCGAAATCCACCTCCTTCAAAAGGAGGACTTGAAAACTATTAACTTGTCCTTTCCTCGCAGGAGGGAATCCGGAAGATTTTCACAATTCAATGCGGTGATTTTCTACCTCACCTAACCTCTCCTTAGCAAAGGAGAGGAATAAAAATGTATTTTATTTTGCTTCTCTTATTCATCGGAGCCTGTGCGCCGTGGCGTAGGGGGATGAGGTAAAAAACTGTGATTATCTTTGGCATCAATACATTAACCCACGGTTTTAACCGTGCGGTTCAGCGGAAATGCTGTGAGAACATAACGGTTTCAACCGTTTTCAGGTCTTGACAGGGTCGGGGTGTTGATATAAAATAATTCGGTCACTTCACAAATATTTCCCCTTGCCACTCACTTTAAAAATCTGTATTTAGGACAAAAATTTATTATTTTTGGACGTTTAATATTATTTGACGATTGAAATAGAAAGATTTAGTATGAGCCACAATAAAGTATATATCGAAACGTATGGATGCCAGATGAACTTCGCCGATACCGAAGTTGTCATGGGTATTTTAAAGAATAAAGGTTACGAGATCACCGAAAATATAGATAACGCCAACGTAATTTTCCTTAATACATGCAGCATCCGTGATAACGCGGAGCAACGCATCTATGGCAGACTTGGCAACATTAAAACACACAAGGATACTCGTCCTGATACAGTTATCGGCATACTCGGGTGTATGGCCGAACGTCTTCGCAAAGACCTCATTGAGGATAAAAAAATTGTGGATATTGTTGTTGGCCCGGATGAGTACCGCCGTCTACCAGAATTTATTGACGAAGCATTCGCGGGTGAGAAAGGTATCGGGGTGAAACTATCACGTACCGAAACTTACGACGATATCCTCCCATACCGTGAAGATGGATTAAACGCTTGGCTATCTGTTATGCGCGGCTGCGATAAATTCTGTACATTCTGCGTAGTACCATTTACTCGTGGACGCGAAAGAAGTCGTAATCTCGATTCTATTGTGGAAGAGGTCAAACAGCTTTCTGTAAGAAATTTCCGGGAAGTAACTCTGCTTGGTCAGAATGTAAACTCCTACAACGATGAAGGACGCGATTTCGCCGATCTTCTCGCTGCCTGTGCGGAAGTTGACCCTTTGTTGAGAATAAGGTACACAACTTCACATCCGCAGGATTTGAACGATAAACTTCTCGAAACTATGGCGAAATACGATAATATTTGCAAGTATATTCACCTTCCTGTACAATCAGGTTCAAACAGAGTGCTTGAGTTGATGAATCGCACCTATACCATTGAGCATTACTTGACAATCATCGATAAAGCCCGCGAGCTTATGCCCGGAGTAAGCTTCTCCACTGATATTATTGCCGGTTTCCCGACAGAGACAGATGAAGATCACCAGAAAACTCTCGACATCATGGCGAAAGTTCGTTACGATGGCGCGTATATGTTCAAATATTCACCACGCGAAGGTACAAAAGCCTGGAAGATGGGGGACGACGTTCCCGAAGAAGTTAAAACAAGAAGATTAACAGAAATTATCGACCTTCAGCAGAAAATTTCTGCCGAAATAAATCAGGCGGGAATCGGTAATGAAGAAGTTGTGCTCGTTGAAGGTTTTAGTAAAAAATCGAAAGAGTTTTTATCCGGACGTACAGACACCAATAAAATCGCGATTATCCCGAATGTTGACAACATCAAGCCGGGTGATTACGTGAGGATTAAAATCCACCGCGCTACTTCGGCAACATTGTTCGGCGATATCCTTGAAGTTATTGGTGACGGTAAAAAGGAAGTCCAACTTACCGCGTAGGTATAATGATAAATAAAATAGTTTTGAGTTTATTGATAATCTGCGGCACAATTTTGTCGCAGGATATCAATTTGGTGCCATACCTGAAAGATATTGAAGCCGGAAAAGCAGATGAAGTTCGTACGCAAATTCCACAGATTCAGCGTGATAATCCCGGCTCTGTCAATCTTCGCTTTTTGCAGGCGATACTCACAGAAAATGGTGAAGAAGCCCTTACCCGTTACGAGCAATTTTATATCCAGCATCCACAAAACGCGTACGCGGATGCGGCGTTATATCGCGTGTTTTCCTACTATTATTCTTTGGGTATCTACAATAAGGCGCAGGATTATCTCGACAAACTAAAGAATGAGTACCCCCGTTCACCATACATAAAAGCGGCTGATCGTAATATCCCTGACAAAATTGAAACTGATACGCCGGAAGAAAAAATCGTTTATACTCCGCCTCCGCCGCCCCCCGTTCAGAAGAAGGAACGACCAGCACCACTTCCTCCTGTTCGGGAAGAAGACGGAAAATTTACTGTTCAGGCAGGTGCTTTTCTTAACGCCGGAAACGCGGGTGAACTCGTTAATAAAATTGAAAAAGATGGCTACAAATGCTCCATGTATCAAAAAAATGTCGGCGGCAGTATCCTCAACGTAATTACTGTTGGCAGTCTTCAATCAAAGAATGATGGAGAAGCCATTCTTGCGTACCTGAAGAGTCGTCATAATCTTAACGGACGAGTAGTTGAAAAATCCAACTGATGTAAAGATAAAGTTTATCGGTACATCATCCGGAGTCACTTCTGCGGATAGATTTCACAGCTCTTTTGTGATTGAATCGGGGGAAAGTAAAATATTGATTGACGCCGGTGATTCAGTTTGCAAAGCTTTGTTGAACTCCGGTTATAAATTTACCGATATTACAGATATAATATTCACGCACTTCCACGCTGACCATGTTAGTGGTATCGCCCCGCTGCTTACCCAAATGAAAATTATCGGCAGAACCGAACCATTGAGAATATTTTGTCCTGCCGGACTTATCGCAAGTCTGGAATATTACCTCGAAATGACAAATCTCTTTGCGGAAAACTTCGGGTATCAGTTTTCGATTATTCCCATGAATGAACGAGAGACTCTTTCCATCGGCAATGGAATTTCTACACATTTTATTAAAAACACCCACATCCAACCAAAAGCACTAACAAACCGGAAATATGATATCCCGTTTTTATCAGGTAGTTTGCTTATTCGAACTGATGCTGGAAATATCTTTTACACCTCGGATGTGTGCGATGCATCAGATTTACAACTGTTCGGAAATAATCAGATTGACTTATTCATCTCCGAAACCGCTCATGTTTCTCTCGATGATATAGTTGAAGCCTGGCTAAAATCGGGCGCAAAAAAACTGATACTCACACATTATGAAGACGAGCAGTACGACACACTCAAACAATTTACCTCTACCTCTTACCCCGCGGGAAAACTCGCCGAAACGGCATACGACGGCATGGAAACTTTCCTGACTTCACAATCGTAAAATAATAGTTTATCTTTTCGATTTTTTTTGTATTATTTTAGTTTAAGCAATTTTTTCGATTATTCGGCCAAAATGACAGTACGCGAGTTTCAGGAAAAACACGGGATTATCGGTAAATCCAAGGAGATACGCGACCTGATAGATATTGTACTTCAGGTGGCGCAATCAGATATATCTGTTCTTATTCAAGGTGAAAGCGGTACGGGAAAGGAAGTTTTCGCGCGCGCCATACATGAAGCGAGTCGTCGCGCAAACAATAAGCTCGTAAGCGTGAACTGCGGCGCCATTCCCGAAGGAATATTGGAAAGCGAACTTTTCGGGCATGAAAAAGGCGCTTTTACCGGTGCAATTGAAAGCAGAAAAGGTTACTTTGAAATTGCGGATAACGGAACGCTTTTTCTTGATGAAATTGGTGAAATGCCTCTTACTACACAGGTAAAGTTTCTCAGGGTGCTTGAAACACGTGAATTTATGCGAATCGGTGGTGAAAAAACTCATAAAGTGAATATCCGCATTGTAGCAGCGACAAATAAAGACTTAAAAGATGAAGTTGCCGCGAAAAAATTCAGAAATGACCTCTATTTTCGTCTGAAAGCGGTTACACTTAATATTCCCCCTTTGCGTGAGCGGAAAGAAGATATTTCGGCGCTGATTTATCATTTTCTCGATAATTATTCACTTAATAACAATATTCCGCAAATTTCTATCACACCCGCCGCAATGGATATTCTGGTGAATTATTCCTGGCCGGGAAATGTACGCGAGGTAAAAAACACCATAGAAACTGCCGTTGCTCTTACAAGAACAGGTGTTCTTGATGAAGCATCATTTCAGATGCTGCTGAGTGACGATAAAATAAACGAAGATAATCGTTTTCTTCCTGTGCATTTGCGGAAATCACCTGACGCGCTTGATAGAGAAATGATTTATCGTGCGCTTATTGAGATCAAAAAAGATTTGATTGAACTGAAAAGTATGGCTTTTAACAATCAACATGATGAGCCCAAACAGGATTACGGTATCCATGAAGTTGTACCTCTTTCAGTGATGGAAAAAGACGCGATCATTAACGCCCTCAACTTTTCCCGCGGTAATAAACGTAAAGCGGCAAAATTACTCGGCATCGGTGAACGTACGTTATATAGAAAACTTAAAGAATATGAAATTCAATAAATTTAAAATAGTGGCTTTATTACTTCTCGCGGCAATTAGTTTCTCCGCTTGCTCATACTCGTTTACCGGAGCATCGGTACCGCCGCATCTTCAAACTATTGCTATTCCGATAGTGCAGGACAGGACCGGTTTCGGTGAAGCGGAATTAAGCGATCTTTTTACAACGGGACTGCAAACAAAATTCCTGCAGGATAATACTTTGCAAATAGCGGATCGCGACGTGGCAGACGCTCTGCTCGAATGCACTATCACTTCAATTAACGATCAGCCCGCGATTATTTCGGGTAACGAACAGATTGACGCTCGCAAAATAACGGTTACGGCAAAAGTAGTTTACCGCGACCTTGTTATGAAAAAAGTTATGTTCGATAAATCGTTCAGTAACTTCGGCGAATATACAAGTTCGGGTGATATAATCGCTGAACGAAGAACTGCAATCGAAACAGCAATAGATCAAATTACTGAGGATATCCTCATCGGGGTTGTTTCTAACTGGTAATATTTTTAGGGAGATTATTAAAATGGTATTGGATCAGATTATTCTGATATCATACATCATTTCGCTTTCGGTTTTGATGTTTTTCGCCAGTCACGGTTTTGTAATGATTTACTATCTTCGTAAATATTACACCACCGACCTTACGAAATCACAAGTTGAGGACGCAGGCAGAACTGTTACTATCCAGTTGCCTCTCTACAATGAACTTTATGTGGTGGAAAGACTTATTAACGCGGTTTGTAAAATTGATTATCCGAAACACCTGCTCGAAATTCAGGTTCTCGATGATTCAACAGATGAAACCGTTGACCTTGTCGCGAAAGTAGTCGAGGAAAAACAGGCGCAAGGATTTGATATTAAACAAATTAGACGCGAAAACCGTGTGGGATATAAAGCGGGCGCGCTTAAAGAAGGATTAAAAATCGCGAAAGGTGACTACATTGCCATCTTTGACGCCGATTTTATCCCTAACGCAGACTTTTTGCAGAAGACTTTACCCCATTTTTACAACGATAAAATTGGTATGGTTCAGAGCAGATGGGAACATCTTAACGAAAGTTATTCACTCCTTACGAAAGTTCAGGCACTCGCTCTTAACGGTCATTTTGTGATTGAACAGAGTGTACGCAATAAAGCCGGCTTTTTTATAAACTTTAACGGCACCGGCGGCGTATGGCGTAAAGGATGTATCGAGGATGCCGGCAACTGGCACGACGATACCATTACCGAAGACCTTGATCTAAGCTACCGAGCGCAGCTCAAAGGATGGAATTTTATATATCTGCGCGATTTTACTACCCCCGCGGAACTTCCTTCTGAAATGAACGCGCTCAAGGCACAGCAGTTTAGATGGACGAAAGGCGCAATCGAAACTATGAAAAAAATTCTTCCCGCTGTATGGCGGTCCAAAGTACCGATGCGCGTTAAATTGCAGTCAACGTTCCATCTTTCGAATAACCTTGTATTCCCTTTTATTTTACTTGCCGGGATATTGAACGTACCATTGATTTTTATCAAAAACGCTGGTCCGTACGATTACTTCTTTAATATTATGGCAATATTTGTACTGGGATTTATCAGTTCGTTTATGATGTATTTGTACGCGCAAAAGGAAGTGCATACAGACTGGCGGAAACGTATGGTGCTTTTCCCGTTGTTTATGGCAGGAAGCATGGGTTTCGCTCTCAACAACTCACGCGCTGTGGTAGAAGGACTCATGAACAAAAAAAGTGAGTTTGTACGTACACCCAAGTTTAAGGTTGAGAAAAAAAACGATAATATCAATATGAACAAATATCTGAAGGGAATGAAGGTTGATTCTTCGGCATTTGTAGAGCTGCTTCTGGCAATATATTGTTTTATAGGTGTGGGGGCATCAATTTATTTCATGGAATTTGCGGCATTACCCTTCCAGTTGATGTTTTTTCTCGGATTTTCATTTGTTTCTTTATTATCTTTTAAGCATACCTATTTCAGCAGGATGAACAAACGGTAATTATTGATGTCCACCAAGATTGACTTGATATCGTTGATTTACGAATATAACCCCGAATCACCCCTTTTTGCCCGGATAGCAAAAAAGATGATTGATACGGGTGATTTGGAGAACGCAAAAGAAGTGATTGACAAAGGGATAAAACTTTATCCCGATTACGCAACAGCTTATTTTGTCTATTCTCTATTTTACAAAAGCCTCGGTGATGCTGATTCCGCCAGGATAATGGCGGAAAAGGGAAATGAAATACTTAACAACTCCGATACCCTCTCATATTACAAAAAAGAACCGGCTGATATAGACAGTAATGAATTCGATGGTGCAGATCAACCTGAAGAAGCATTAAACGGAAAAGAATTCGATTCTATAATCAGTGAGTTTGGAGAAGCTTTCCCCGATGAAGTGGAGCCAGAACCTCAAGAACCCAAACCCTCTGCTTCTAACAAAATAATCTCCGAAACACTCGCTAACATCCATTATAGTCAGGGACACCTTCAAGAGGCTAAAGATATTTATGAACAACTCAAGAAGAAAAATCCTGACAGGGTCGATTTTTACAATAGCAAGATTGAAGAAATAGAAATAAAAATTGACAGCCAAAATTAGTTCCGGCTCCGTGAATATGGAACTCCCTCTCAAACTAAATCGAGAATTTTACAAACAACCTCTGCTGGATCTCGCTCGTAAATTACCCGGAAAATTACTGGTAAAAAGTACCGGATCAGAACTCCTTGCCGGTAAAATAGTAGAAGTTGAGGCTTATGATGGCGCGACTGATGAGTCAGCGCATTCTTTTAACGGTAAAACCCCTCGTACCGAGGTTATGTTCAAAGAAGGTGGATATCTTTACGTTTATCTTTCGTACGGCGTTCACTACTGCTGCAATATCGTTACAGGCAACAAGGATGAAGGAACAGCAATACTTATTCGCGCACTCGAACCCGTAATCGGAATAGACCAAATGGCAATCAACAGATTTGGTAAAGATCAAATTTCAGTTAAAGAGAAATTGAATCTTACAAGTGGTCCCGGGAAACTGTGTAAGTCAATGGGTATTGTAAAAGGAGATAACGGAACTGATCTGGTAAAAGGAGAGATTTATCTCACCGAATCATTCGAGACAAATCAGCCTGGAATTGTGCAAACCACGCGGATCGGTATTTCAAAAGCGAAAGAATTACCATGGCGTTTTTACATCAAAGATAATCCTTACGTTTCCAGAAAATGAGTATATATAAAAACATATTGATCGTCAGGACTGACAAAATTGGAGATATAGTCCTCACTTTACCACTGGCGGAATTGATCAAACGCCACTACCCCGAATCAAAAGTAACATTCCTCGTAAAGAATTACACAAAAAACATTGTCGCGCTCAACAAATATGTGGATGAAATTATTGTTTTACCCGAAATTAAAGGCAAACCTGATTACAGATCATTGCTCAAAACACTGAAAATTAAACATTATGACGCTGCCGTAACTGTCTATCCCCGGGCTGGGATGGCGTGGGCATTATTTCGCGCGGGAATCAACCTTCGTATCGGTACCGGCTACAGATGGTATTCGTTTCTTTTTAACAAAAAGGTATATAAGCACAGAAAATACGGTACTGACCACGAGCTTGATCTCAATGTAGAACTTCTTACACATCTGAATATAAATTATACACCGGCTCCGAATAATGTACACTTTTCTATACAGCCGAATCAGGTTGATCTATATAAAGTAAAAATGATTCTGGAAGAATCAGGCATACAAAACGCTGAAAATGCCTTAATTATCCACCCCGGCAGCCACGGAAGCGCTATTGACTGGCCGCAAGCTCATTTTAAATCACTTATTGAAATTCTGGCACGCGAGTTGAATATACATATAATAATCACCGGTTCTTTGAATGAATTTGATATCTGCCAAAATCTGGTAACCAGCAAGAAAGTAAAAAATCTTGCCGGAAAATTTACACTTAACGAGCTTACTGCTTTGATCTCAAAATCAGCAATGCTCGTTGCAAACAGTACAGGTCCTATTCACATAGCAGCAGCGATGAACAAAATGGTTATCGGGTTTTATCCCAAAATACCCGCTGCATCGGTAACACGCTGGGGTCCCTACACAGAAAACAGGATAATATTCGAACCGGAGATCAAGTGTAATAATTGTACCAGGAAACAGTGTGAAGAGTTTGATTGTATGAGCAGTATCAAACCGGAAATAGTGGCAACTGAAATTATATCTTACTTTTCCGGAAAACAGTGAGGTAATTATGAAAAAGATATTGATTTTCGCGTCGTTAATGTTAATAAATATTTCTCTTTTTGCGCAGAGTGATGAATTTCCGGTTATCGAAAACAACGCTTTTCGTGAAGGCGAACGGCTTGTATTTAATGTGAAGTATGGTTTTGTTACAGCTGGTGTGGCTGAACTCGCAATTCCAAAGGTGAAGAAGATCACCGGTAGAGATGTTTATCATATTACTTTCAGAGTAAACTCGGTTCCCACATTTGACCCTGTCTTTAAAGTACGCGACAGATACGAAACATACGTTGATACCAGGTCAATATTCCCGTGGAGATTTGAGCAGCATATTCGGGAAGGAAGTTTTTCAAAAGATTATTCCGCCTTTTTTGATCAGCGAAGAAACGTTGCGAAAACATCAAACGGAAGTTATGATATTCCTCCCGGCGTTCATGATATAATTTCAGCGTTCTATTACATCAGAACCGAGGATTTTTCCGATAAAAAAGTTGGGGACAAAGTTAGACTTCAGAACTTTTTCAACGGTAATGTTAACCCTCTCGATGTTGTATATCGCGGTAAAGAAACAGTTTCTGTTGACGCGGGAAAGTTTGATTGTTTAATTGTAGAACCACTGGTTGTGGAAGGCGGGTTGTTTAAAAGTGAAGGTAGTATTTTAATCTGGCTCACAGATGACGAGGCAAAAATGCCTGTTAAAGTAAGCACAAAAGTTATTATTGGCTCTATTAACGCCGAATTATCAAGCTATCAGGGAGTAGCGGGCGAAGTATTTTCAAAAAAATAATTTTTTTTGCGTAAATTTAATTTTGTTGAATATCTCGTAAAAAATTTGTTTTTATTAAGTAATGATTATTCGGAATACCTATGCCCTACAATCCTTACGACCCTGAAAAAAGTGATTTTATACCCGTATTGAGTCCTGTTGCCGCAGCGATAACAGGACTCATATTTATTTTTTTCACCTACCAGATTGTAGGTGGATTGATAACGCTTGCACTATTCGGGTTTGATCTTGAGAACGCTCCTGTAAATGGTTTCAGATTCATGACCTCACTCGGACAGTTTCTTTTCATCCTCGCTCCTGCATTGCTGCTATCACATCTGGTTTACAGAAATATAACCGATATCATACGAATCAAACTTCCGGGCTGGAAAGAAATAGCCGTTTTTGTTGCGGGTATGTTAATAATAATTCCTCTTATGCAGGAATTGGTAACAGTACAAAATTATATTATTGATGTGATCATAAAATCGGTGCCGGTTCTCGAAAGCGTCAAAGCAGTATTTGATGAGCTTAGCAAAACTCTCGAAGGCACCTACCTGAAACTTATATCAGCCGATAATTTATTCGAGCTCTCCTGGGTTGTATTTATTATAGCGTTCACCCCCGCTATCTGTGAGGAAGTGCTCTTCCGTGGTTTTATCCAGAAAAGTTTTGAATTCCGAATGAAGCCTCTTTGGGCGGCTGTTATCACTTCAATATTTTTCGGAATGTATCACTTTAATCCGTTCGGATTGTTCGCGCTTATCCTGCTCAGTTTTTATATCGGTTTTTCCGCGTACAAAAGTGATTCTATTTTCATCCCGATGATTTTACATTTTCTGAACAATTTTATTACAGTTTCTGTTTTTTATGCTTTGGGCGACACGGAACTACTCGACCCGACTGCCGTTCCTGAGGGTGAAATTTTATACTCCGTAATAAATGTTGTACTGTTATCAGTTTTATTTATATTCTTCCTTTACATAGTGAACAAAAACTACCATAAAATTAAGGGAGGTAACGATGATATGTCCGAAGTGTGAGTACGAATTTGTAGAAGGTATAACCAAATGCTCCGACTGCGGGTCTGACCTGATACATACTGAGGATTTTGAAGGCAATCTGGTTCACGCCGATGATTGGGTAATACTAAAAACTTTTGCCGAGCAGTATGAAGCTGATATGCTAAAAGCCAATCTTGAAGGAGCTGAAATCGAAACACTGGTTTTGGGTCAAAAAGACCGTAGCTACCCAACTGTTGGCGACTTAGCCATTATCAAGATTTTGGTTAGAAAAGAATCTGCCGAAGACGCGGTAAAAATCCTGGATGATATTTATAACAATGAAAACTAATATATGGCTTTGAGTAATACTTCAGTAAGGATAATCGTATCGATAATCGCAATCCCGGTTGTTGTGGGATTATGCATCCTGGGCGGTTATCCTTTTTGGCTTTTTATGATGGCTCTCGCTCTAATGGGCTACTACGAATTTGTCGGAATGACCAAACAAAAACAGGTTTACACAAACAAACCTGCAGGTTTCTTTGCCGTACTGGTAATAATGACCTCCGTGTTTTTCTGGTCTGTTGATACTCTCGATATTGTTGTAGGGCTATTCGTAATAATTATTTTTTGGGAATTATTCCGCAATAAAGGCTCGGCAATAAGTAATATCGGGGCAACTTTACTAGGGGTATTATATACAGGACTTCTGCCCGGTACAGTTGTTCTTATTCGTGAGCTTTACAGGTACAACGATATGCTCTACCCAACAGGCGGATACCTTATATTGTCGATACTCGTTTCTATCTGGGCATGTGATTCAGCGGCTTATTTTATCGGAAGCGCCATCGGAAAACACAAGCTTTTCCCGCGTGTAAGTCCGAAAAAAAGTTGGGAAGGAGCAATTGCCGGATTTGCATTTTCGATTATCGCAATGCTCGCGATGAAATACTTCCTGCTCGATTATATCTCCATGACGGATGCTGTGGTGATTGGTTTGATTGTGGGAATTTTCGGGCAGACCGGCGACCTGATCGAAAGTCTGATCAAACGTGACGCGGGAGTAAAAGACTCATCAAAACTGATACCGGGGCATGGCGGGGTTCTCGACCGCTTTGATTCACTCCTTCTTACGGCGCCTCTTGTTTACATGTACCTCAAACATTTTTCAATTTAGACAAACAGGCTATAACCTTATAAACAATATTCTCTGTATGGTTATAGCCTTATATTTTGATTGACTATTTAAATGTTTAGCCTTATATTTTTAAAGAATATTAAGGTCAGACATTTATGATAAACTCTAAGCAGCAGCTTCTTATAGAACAAGTTGATAGAAAGTTACAAAAACTTAAAGAAATTGAAGATTTGTCCATCCCGTCCGGTGGATGGATTAGAAACATTCGAATCGCATTAAAAATGTCGCTTCGTCAATTGGGTAAAAGGCTCAATATCTCACCACAAAGCGCCAGAGAAATTGAAATACGTGAAGCTGATGGTGGAATCACGCTTAAAACGCTCAGAAATGTAGCGGAAGCGCTTGATATGAAATTTGTATACGGTTTTATACCGAAAAGTGAAAACATTGAGACTATGATAGAAAAGAGAGCTGCTGAAATTGCAAAAACAATTGTTGCAAGAACATCCGCGAGTATGATCCTTGAAGATCAGGCTATTCCTTATGATAGAGTGGAAAACGCGGTAAAACTTAAATCACAAGAGATTAAAGATAAAATGCCATCATATTTATGGGATTAGACTTCACTTACATTGACGGTCAAACACCGATTGATGAAGATGAAAAAGAGGGTTTGCTGATTAAAACAATCGAAACGCGTAGCGACCTCGATGAATTTGAACATCATAATATTGAAAAAGCAATTGAATGGACTCTCGGTAAAAGATGGAAGGCAGATTACATACTATCTGAAACCTTTATTTTAACTTTGCACACAAGAATGTTTGGTGATGTGTGGGCATGGGCCGGTCAGTTTCGAAAAACCAATAAGAATCTTGGTGTCGATAAATTTGAGATTGGTATTAGTCTTCGAAATCTGATTGATGATAGTATTGTCTGGTTTGAAAAAGAGATTTATGAACCTGATGAATTCGCGATTCGTTTTGGACACAGACTAGTACAAATTCATTGTTTTCCAAATGGAAATGGACGGCATTCACGACTTGTATCAGATGTAATTTCAGAAAAAATATTTAATCGTCCCGTATTTACATGGGGACAAGGTAATCTAATTCAGGCAAATCAAAAAAGAGCGGAGTACATAAAAGCGGTTAAACTTGCGGATGAAGGTGAATTCGAAAATCTGTTAAAATTTGCCCGAAGTTAATCTTATTTAAAATTAACTCCGGGGTAAAACTTGTATTTTCATCATAAATCTTGTACGAATTCGAAGTAATTTCCCTACCAAACTTTAGTCGGTTCGATATCGATGTATTGTGCTTCCCCTTCAATCTGGAAATAAACCCTGAAGTTCATAAGTTCAATTTTATCTTTTGATGTCGCCTCATATTTACCTGTGTATTTGTTGAATGAGATAGAATATGAATTTTCATCCGGTATATAAATATTTTTTATGGCGAGATAGACCATGCCATTCACACTTTGACCAGGTAGAACAGTGTTTTTCCTTAGTGCGCCATCGTTAAAATTAGTTTTTACCTGACCGTATTTTTTATCAATCCTGTCGAGCTGGTTGTCAGTTCTTTCGGAAACCTGCTCCCTTTTTTGGTCAGAGTCATTTATAATTATTTGACCACCCTGGGGTGTTGTTGCAACTGTATTTCCGGTCGCGAAATATTGAAGTGTTCCGCTTAGGGATTCAGCAAACCTTTCGGCAGACTTCTCTTTTTTTACAATTCAGATATAAGAATTGTTCTGAATCCTCAAACATTTTTCGATATAGATTAACCCACGGTTTAAACCGTGGGTTAATAGACTAAACCAATTATTTACATCGGAATAACTTCTTTTTCAAACTTGATACCAAGTGTTTCCAGTTCTGCCATTACTTTTTTGTAGATCACAGGCTGAATTGGAATATGAGTTCCTTTAATTGGTAATTCATCGTTCAGTATCAGTTTTGCAGCTATTGCCGCAGGAGCGCCAACAGTTTTAGCTATTGCTGTAAATCCGTTTGGCACACCATAATCGATCATTGTAGAAATAATCTTTTCCTTACGGTTATTTTCATTCGGATAAACTGCTTCAATCTCATGACGCAGAATAACCATGTCACGCTTTCCTTCAGGGAGCGGCATTTTTTTCTTAACCAAATCGGTCATAACGTCAACAGTTGTACGGAATTCTTTACCGATTTTTTCTGTACTAAACAGACCAAGCCATTTAAGATTATCCATAATTTTTCCGGTCGGACTAATATTAAGATATCTTGCTACTCTTGCTTCAAGTGTTGAGCCGGTCATATTAAGAGGTAGAAACATTTCAATAAATTCCGCATAACTTTTATCAGCGATACCTTTTAATACCATTGTATCGTTGGGTAAACCTAGTTTGATAATTTTTTCCCAGGTCTCACTCCAGCCGGGATATCTCAAAGTACCACGTAACATAGTGTGAGCTTTTTTAAGATTGAAAACATCAAGATAAATGAGTGAATCGCGGTTCGGATATGCCTCGAACGTACCTACACCATCAATCTCAACATTCCATGTGCGCTGGAAACATTCCTGATGCGATAATATTTTCACCTGGCTATCTTCCATATACTGCGCGCCGTCACGGCCGGCCATGATAACGTTACGCGGATTCCATGTGATACAATAATCAAGCGGGTTCGATTTTACATCCGGTGCGGGTAATCCGCCGCCGTAAGAAACAAATCCGGCAACATATCCTCCATTTTCACGGATTTTGTGGATCATTGCCATAGCGGACATATGATCAATGCCGGGATCAAGACCCATTTCATTCAGGATTATCATTCCTTTACGCATGGCGTCGTTGTTAAGATCCGCGACTCTTAAATTAGTGTAGGAAGCTGTTACTACATGTTTGCCGAAATGAAGACAATCGAGCGCAATCATGTACTGAAACTGTGGAGCTAATAAATTGAGGACTATATCCGATTCTGATATAAGTCGTTTTCTTAAAACTTCATCATTAACATCAAATTCAATGGCTGTGCCCCGGGTATTACCATTTACACGCGATTTTGCAAGGCTGATATCCATATCACAAACCGTAACAAACCAATCATGTTTTTCGGCATTCTCGAGCATATAATTGATCATATAAGGCGTACTTTGTCCTGCGCCAAGGATAAGAACATTCTTCATTAAAACACCCCTAATGTGATTTCCGTAATTTTTGGCTATACCAAAATATGGAGATAATACAAGATTGCAAAACTATATCCCCTAATGTTGGCAACTTTTCTTTTATTTTTGTTTATAATAATTATATTGTCGGAATAATTATCTCGAACTTAAATTATCAGTTTATATGCAAGCAAAATTACGACTCATAATACCGATTATTATCTTACTATTATCCAGTGCTGTATTTGCTCAAAGAGTGGACAACAGCGCCAACACAAGATTTTTGAGTAATCTTGAATTTTTCTATAAAGAGATAAAAGATTACTATGTAAACCTTGAGATGAAAGAGGATTTATACGGCTTTACCTGGAATCAGCTATATCATAAATACCGTGAAGAAATGATCAGCGCGAAAAACGAAAGTGATTTTTTCAGAATTATTTCATCATTCGCTTCCGAGCTGAATGATAAAAATTGCGCGGTTCAGTATAAGGCTCGTGTGTCGAGAGTCAACATTTTTAAATTTTCGGAAGGATTGTACAATCCTTTTAATTGCAGAATTATTGAGGGTAACGTATTAATTGTTAATTCAACAACCAAACCGGATGTTTCAGGAAAATATATAATTGCGATAAATGATGTTCCAATAGAAGAAATTATCGAAAAACTTTCAGGTGTTTACAAGTTATTCAGGACTAAAACCGGCACAAAAAAAGAATTGGTCAACAGGAAGCGTTTTATAGAATATTTTCAGCTTTTCAGGGACACCTATCCGGATACCCTGGAATATAAGCTGAAAGATTATTATTCCGGTGAAATCAGTACGCTAAAAATCGGCAAAAACGCGAACTTCATGCCACCCCGCCCTTATGAAAAGCCTCACGTGTACCTCGGGTTTCACTATAATAAAATATTACCGGAATCGGAAATACTCGCCGGAAACATCGGGTATATCAGAATCCCCTCTTTCGACGCGAATATAAAAGCGGTTGTAGAAAACTTTTCAAAGGAGGTTGACCTGCTCAGTAAACAAAAGGTTGGCGGTGTAATTATCGATTTGCGTTGGTCAAAAGGTAATAATGAGGCTCTTCAGGAGCTTTTGAGCTATTTCACAACAAAAAGTTATACACCTTTTTATTTCAGATTCAAAGACAGTTTCAGGTTTAACGATATACTGAAACAAAGAAATCTTTATGAAGATCAGAGATATTCAAGGGGTAATCGTAAGGCAGAGGATGGGTATTCTGATTGGTGGCAGATAGATGTTGACCCGGCTGTAAATAAATTTCTTACCGAAGTTCCGGTTGTGCTTCTTACAAACGAATTAACCTCGGGCGAGGCTTCCCTGCTTGCGTTTGAGGCGGCAAAACGTAATAATATCAGCCTTATTGGAGAGGAATTTGCACTTGAAGGTCACGGGCTCGCAACCCCGATTTTATTCCCGGATCGAATGTACTATACGCGTTATAGCTTCAGAGAAACGGTTGATGCCGAATTTAATACTTTGGAAAATATAATTATTCAACCGGATGTTTCAGCCGTACAAACTATCTCTGATTATAAAAAAGGGATTGACTCGCAAGTTAACTCAGCCAAAAATTATCTATTGAAGAAGAAATGAGTAATAATATGAAAGCCAGAAAAAATCTTGCCCTCGTGGCGCATGATAATCGTAAAAAAGATATAGCTGAATGGGTTGAATGGAACTACCGGATACTCGCAAAACACAATATCATTTGTACAGGTACCACAGGAAAAATGATTGAGAGAGTACTCCTCGAAAAACATGAAGCCGAAGAAAGTGATGCCATATTGCATCCGGTACAGAAATTAAAATCGGGTCCTCTTGGTGGAGACCAGCAACTTGGAGCGATGATCGCCGAAGGAAAAATTGATGTACTTATATTTTTCTGGGATCCGATGGAGCCTCAACCGCACGATGTTGATGTTAAGGCTCTGTCAAGAATAGCCGTGGTTTATAATATTCCTGTAGCAAACAACAGATCATCCGCTGATTTTATTATTTCATCACCCTTGTTTAATGAAGAGTATCAACCGAAACTTAAAGATTACACAGGATATATGAACCGCGCTACAGAGAGATAGTAATACTGAAATTTATTTCCTTCTCATATTGTGGTTGTGGACGCGTATTTAAAAGTTGCCGGGATTCTTACCCCTATATGCAATTGTAGTACATGTCAACCCTGATAATGAGGTCATTCCCACTCAACAAAATAATTCACAACTATTTTACCATCAGCACTTTTTACCTCAATTGTATCATGAGGAACATCTGATGTGAGCTCCGAAAATTGTACAGTATTTGTATATCCTATACTTTCAGACTCCCCGTCATCCCGGTCGAACAACTTCAAGAGATACGGTTTATTCAGGTCAGGAAGAAGATATGGTGAAGCGAAAGACCAGTAAACATAATGTGATTCCGGATTCAGATCGTTAATAATATAGTTAATACCATCCACTACCCTGATATTTTCCATAAATAACTCAAAATACAAGTCTGGGTCTGAATCGGTGTCCCATTTTTGACCCAACATATTCGTATCCGGGAAATCTTCTATGCCGATGCCTCGCATATAAACCCTGCCATACTCTATCATTACCGATTTTATCCTGATATCGCGGATACCTGTAGTTGTATCGGTAACATCGAGCGAAATATCGTAAAAACCTTTTTGCGTGTATATTTTTTCCGGTTCACGCTCCCTGGAATACATGCCATCACCAAAATCCCACAAAAATTTATTTGCCAGTTTTGAGCTATTTTCGAACTTGATTGTGCTATACGTTTTTAATTCACCCGTAATCGTAAATTCCGCAGATGTAAATTCTTCCTGTTCCACGATATTATCGTTATCGCAAGATGTTGTCAAGAACAATAAAATAATTAAATTCAAAACTTTGATGCTATTTTTCATTTCCCCTCTTGCATGAAATTACCAGTAAAAACATTTACTTCAATATAAATGGCGAATTGTGATACAAAACACTGACATCCAACAAGTGTGGCAACATATGTTACGTAACTTTCAACGAATTAGCTACTTTTATCTGGAAGAGTACTAGTTATTTTAGTAGCGTAAATCACAGCCCTTATTTACTCTGAATCAACTTTTGTCGAATATTTTCTCTTCTTTTCCCGAGTGGCTCTAATTTTATAAATTATAATTCTGGAATATTTAATGTACAATATTTTACAGGGAACCTTAGACAGCTTTTACAAACTTCCTGATGAAATCAAATTTTCAAAAATTCTTGAAAACCTAAGTGAAGGTGTGTTAATCCTTAATCAGGAACTTACTATACTTTATGCATCCGAAAAAACTGTAAAATTTACAAATATTCCCCCTGAAAAAATAGTATCACAAAATCTGCATGATATCTTCCCGCAGTTAACGAAATCTTCATTTTATTCGCAAATTGGAAATGCTCTAAAGTTTAAGCAGGACAGGAAGTTTAATGTTTTCAGTAGTGAAATGAATTACTGGTTAAAAGGCACTATCCATTATGATCATGGAATTTTAATTGTTGTCGTTCACGATCTCAACTCCAAAAAAGAATTTGAAGCCACCAATTACGATGAAAAAAATATAATCGAAAATCTGAATGACGCGATTTTTGTGATTGATTTGGAAAACCGTGTAAAAATGTGGAACAGCGCGGCAGAATACCTCTACGGATGGAAAAAGGATGATATTCTGGGACGTAAAATTGATGATTTTATCCCCATGCGTATCGAGGGATATTCGAGCGATGAATTTAAGCAGATGATCCTTGGTAAGTCAGGATGGTCAGGTGAAACTTTTCAGTACGACAGGTATAAGTCGTTAAAAATAATACATTTAACAGCTTCACCAATCAATGGTAAGAATGATGAGATATCCGGGATAGCATTTTCGTGCAGAGATATTACATCCGAAAAACAAGGTGAGATTGAACTGATTGAGAGCAGGAATCACTACAAAAAAGCAATAGATAATGTACGCGAAATAATTTTCAAAACAGATAAAAACGGTACACTTACTTACATCAATAACGCCTGGGAAATAATAACCGGTTTTTCAATAGAAAGCTCGATCGGTAAAAATCTTGCTAATTTCTCCCCCGGCGCTGAAACGATAAGTTTTAACACTTTATTGGAAGAGTCGCAAAAGTCGGGTAAAGCTGCCTTCGTAATTGAAACCAAAGATGGAAAGACAAAAGATTTCCTTGTTTATCTCTCCACTGAAAATGGCAGAGAGCTTGGTGCGTCTGGTACAATGATCGACATAACAGCCTCAAAGGTTTTTGAAAAAGAATTACTACGACACGTAAAAATCCTTAAATCTATATCTAGAACCAGCAGAAATTTCCTTCAGAACAGAAACTGGAAAGAAAACCTTCCCGATATTTTATCAAGAATCGGATCCGCGGCAAATGTCGATTCATGTTTAATCTCCAAATTTGATGATTCTTCCGGGAACAATAAAATATTGTTTTTGTATGACTGGCTTTCCAAAGATTTTAAATCATCTCTCAAAAGTTTTTTCGAGGGTTCTGACACAGGTTTTGTAAATGATCTAAAAGAGGCGTTAAAGAAAGACGCGATCTTTTGTAACTCTGAAAACCCTGTCTGTGACCGATTGAATATTGATATAAATAAATTAAATATTGACTCCCTTTTGGTAATTCCAATTCGCGTTTATGGAAAAGTATGGGGAGCAATCTACTTTGAGAACGTAGATAAAAATAAATTCTGGATTGAGGCGGAAATTAAGGCTCTATATACATTCTCCGAGCTGCTCGGAGCTGCGATTGAAAGAACCAGCTATGAGGAAAAAATAATTAAATCGAAAGTAGCGAGCGAAAAAGCTAATAAAGTGAAATCAGAATTTTTGGCGCAGATATCACACGAAATCCGCACACCAATTAACGCACTGCTAAGTTTTTCCAGTTTCATCGGTGGTGAATTTCGTGAAAAAGTTGATGATGATACCCGTCAATCATTCAAAGTAATTGAAACATCAGGTAAACGAATAATAAAAACAATAGATCTAATACTACATATGTCAGAACTACAAGCGGGAACATATGATTTCAGACCGGTAAATATCGATATTTACGAGGATATTCTTAATGATATCTACCTTGAACATTTTCATGAGGCAAAGAAAAAGGGACTCAGTTTTTCAATTTTACCATTAACTACCGATACTATTGTTAATGGTGATATATTCTCAATAACCCAGATTTTTGTACAACTCATTGAAAATGCTATCAAGTACACCAAAAAAGGGAGTATCAGCATAAGAATTTTTCGCAATTCAGTCGATAACCTTGTTGTTGAGGTAAAAGATACCGGAATTGGAATTACAGAAGATTATCTTCCCAGGCTATTTGAACTGTTCTCACAGGAAGATCAAGGTTATACACGCCCATACGATGGTACGGGACTGGGTTTAGCTCTTGTGAAAAAGTACTGTGAACTTAATAATGCCAAAATTAATGTGGAAAGTGCAAAGAACAATGGTTCAGTATTTAGCGTAATCTTTCAGTAAAATGATTCATGGGAGAGCATGTCTCTCCCGTTCCCTTCCTCAAAAACCTGATACATTTCCACATTCAATCAATCAGAACTATAATCCTCAATTTCATTTTTAAGAAATATTTCCTTTTTGTGAAATATTTGTTTGATTTATGTTGCCAAAAATATTCAGTATCTTACGGATACTCAGTCTGTTGACAAAGTCGTTTCGTTTAAAGTCCTCCTTGGAAGGAGGTGGATTCCGACGAATGTCGGAAGACGGAGGATGATTTATTGCATTTTTTGTGAATTTTGGTCATCCCCCATCACAAAATCCGCCGATGGCGGAGTGATTTCCCCCTTCAAAAGGGGGGGCTGAAAATCAAAAACCAGGTTTTTCAACAATCGCAGTATCTTAATGATACTTTTTAAAGATATTTAGATTAAATTATTTATCTTGTTTTGAATAAACCGGTTACAATTTCGATAATTAGTCTTATTGTACCAATTTATATAGATGAATTAAAAATTGGTTTTACTCTTTAACTTATTGGCTTTATTTTTGCTAAAGTTATTTTAGTGTGTAAAATATTAGTTTTATTTGAGGAAAAATGTTAGACGCTATTCACGGACTTAATATTGCGTTACCGGTAATGTACATTGTTACATTTGCCCTTTATGTAATTGCTTTCTTTAAAGACAATTCCGGATTGGAAAATATCAAGAGGGTAATTCTTTTTCTTACTTGCACTACGCACGTATTTTATTTACTGGCAAGAACTATAGAATTTAATCATCCTCCGATAACAACCAAGTTCGAGATTTTTACAGTACTCGCTTTTTCAATCGCCTGCTCTTATTTTTTACTTGAGCTAGTTACTGATAACAGAGGAACAGGATTATTTATTTTACTTTTTTCAGTTCTGTTTCAGGTTATTTCATCTCTTTTTATACAAGATTTAATTGAGGTGCGTGAAGTACTTAGAAACCGCATGCTTGGAATGCACGTTATCAGCGCGCTGTTAGGTTACTCAGGTATTACTATCTCGGCGGTTCATGGTCTGCTTTTCCTCATTTTATACAAAGATATAAAGCTCAACAAATTCAGCATCATATTTAACCGGCTTCCCAGCCTTGAGACTCTGGAAAAAATGAGCTTCATCTCACTTATAATTGGATTTTTACTCCTTACACTCTCAATCTCGATCGGAATTATATGGCTTCCCGGAGCGTTCCCCGATTACAGTTTCCTGGATCCAAAGCTTATTTCAACCGCACTCGTATGGCTTGTGTACGGAACCGGTATAATTATTAAACTTTCGGGAATCTGGTACGGCAAGAAAGTTATTTGGTTTTCACTGGCAGGATTTATAATTGCAATGTTCTCATTAATGCTTTCAAATATTTTCGCAAGCAGTTTTCATTCATTTTATTGAGAATAGCAGAATAGATAAAAATGAACATAATAGGTATTTCAATAAATCATAGAAACTCCCCTGTAGAACTCAGGGAAGAACTGCATCTTAATCGAGAAGAGATAATAGATTTTATCCCGAAACTGAAAGACCACATTTCTGAAGGATTTGTGCTCTCAACATGTAACAGGACTGAAATTTTCGGTGCCCCTCATTCCGAAAAAGTTGATGTTGCCGGTATAATCGACGGATTAAAAAGCTTCAAACCTGTTAATAACTTCGGAGAGAAAAACTTTGATCGCTACTTTTCATGCGGGGCGGTTAAACATATTTTTGCTGTCGCTACCGGAATTGATTCTCTCGTTCTCGGTGATAGCCAGATTCTCGGTCAAGTCAAAGAGGCAGTTGAGCTGTCAAAAGATCTCGATTTTGCCGGAACAATCACTAATCGTCTTTTCGATACTACCATAAAAGTTGGAAGACGCGCTATTAAAGAATCTCTCATTGGTGAAGGTGCTGTAACAGTTAGTTACGCTGCCGTGCAGGTAATCGAAAAAATCTTCGCCAACCTCGATAAAAAACACGCTCTCATTATTGGAGCAGGAGAAACCGGTGAACTTGCCGCTATACATCTTCGGGATAAAGGGGTTGGCTTAATTACGATTGCTAACCGCACTTACGAAAAAGCGGAAAAACTGGCTGAGAAAATTCATGGCGATATTATCCCGCTTAAAAATGTGGCTGAAGATCTTCACCATTTTGATATCATCGTTAGCGCGACCAGCTCAAATGATTTCATTGTCAATTACGACGATGTAAAAAAAATGATGCGCAAACGCCGTGGTGCCCCTGTTTGTATTATGGATATCGCAATCCCGCGTGATATTGATCCAAAGGTTACAAACATAGAGAACGTATTTTACAACGATATCGATTCCCTTCAAATTATTGTTAAGCAAAACATGAAAAAGCGAGAGAAGGAAATCCCTGTCGTTGAAGAGATTATAATGGAAGAAATGGTTCAATATTTCAACTGGTATAATACCCTCGAGGTTGTGCCGACCATTAAATCTATCCGGGAGTTTTTCGAGGATATCAGGCAGGATGAATTAAGCAAAATCAAGCATAAAGTTACAGAAGAAGATTACGCGAAACTTGAAAATATGACCCGCAGAATGGTGGGCCGATTATTACATAACCCCACAATGAAACTTAAAGAAATTGCCGAATCGGGTGCGAACGCTAACCAAATCACAACCCAAACGCTCATAGCGAAAGAGCTATTCGGAATAAATAATGAAAATCTCAGAACGGAAGAACAGGATTCAAATTGGCACAAAAATTAATTATTGGTACCCGCTCCAGCGACCTGGCTCTCTGGCAGGCGAACTTTATCAAATCTGAACTGGAAAACGAATTTCCCGGTCTTACAGTTGAACTGAAACTGGTTAAAACCAAGGGGGATAAAATACTCGATGTGGCGCTTTCCAAAATCGGGGACAAAGGTTTGTTCACCAAAGAACTTGAAGTTGCCCTCCTTACCGACGAAATTGACATCGCGGTTCACAGCCTGAAAGACCTCCAGACCGAAATCCCTGAAGGACTTAAACTCGCGGCGATTACAAAACGACATGATGTTGAGGATGTGCTTATCGCACGCAAAAAGGGTATGACTATCGCCGATATCAAGGAAGGTGGCACAGTAGCGACCGGTTCACTTCGTAGGAGATGTCAGCTAAAACATATGCGCCCCGACCTTAATATTGTTGAACTCCGCGGTAATGTACCTACAAGAATTCAGAAATTCCTCGATTCTGATTGGGATGCGATCATTCTTGCCCGCGCCGGAGTTGAAAGATTAAAACTGGAAAAACATATTTCTTCCATTATCCCCAAAGATGTAATGGTTCCCGCTGTCGGACAAGGAGCTTTGGGAATCGAAATTAAAGCCGGTAATAAACTCGCCGAGGAAAAAGTATCAGCACTTCATGACCCGGATACCGCGGCGGCGGCTCTTGCGGAAAGAGCCCTTCTGAAACATCTCGAAGGTGGATGCCAGGTGCCGATTGGTGCTCATGCTGAAGTTAAAACCAACGGATTGTACATCGACGCAATTGTAGGGTCAGTAGATGGCACTGTTACTTTCCGGAAGTTTATGCGTGGCAGCAAAAAATATCCCGAAAAATTTGGTGTTTATCTGGCTGAGGATTTGATAGCTGCCGGTGCGAATGAAATATTACAGGCTATCTATGCCGAATCACGAGGAAAATAAACCCCTAGACGGAGTTAATATTGTCATCACCCGGGCTCTTGACCAGACCGGTGATGAAACAGATGTTCTTACAAATAATGGCGCGAATTTAATATTCTACCCCTCAATCGAAACACGATTGCATGAAGACGCTGAAGAATTCATTAAGGATTTACAGGATTTAAACAATTTTGATTTTATCCTCTTCAGCTCTGTAAACGCGGTTCGGTTTTTCATTGAAACCCTGGAAAAATTGAATATCCCCTTTCCGCAAAATTGTAAAATTGGTGCGGTGGGTGATAAAACAGCCGCGAAGCTTAAGGATTACAATCTCACTACTGATGTAATCCCCGATAATTTTACTGCCGAGGGGATGTTGGATGTATTGTCTGAAACCGGTGTAGCAAGTAAAAAGATATTGCTCCCACAATCAGCAATCGCTCGTCCGGTTTTAAAGGAAGGACTCGCGAAACTTGGCGCGGATGTCACAGTTTTCCCCCTTTACCAAACTGTAATACCGGATGAAGAGATATATAGGGAAGCTAAAATCGAATTGCATAAATTAGATTCCTGTTTGTTTTTATTTACAAGTCCGTCAACTTTTGATAACTTCCTGAAAATTGAAGAAATTACAAACGCGCCGGAATATTTTCGCGACCATAAAATAGCCGTAATTGGTAGTATCACTCAGGCGGCAATTGAGAAAGCCGGGGTATCAGTTGATATAATTCCCGATAAATTCACAATGGAAAACCTTGTAGAAAAAGTATTGAATTATTATTCTAAATAGTGGAGAAAGTTTGGAAAAGCTTAAAAATGATCTCTTTTTAAGAGCTTGTTTGAGAAAACCGGTTGAAAGAACACCGGTATGGATGATGCGTCAGGCGGGAAGATACCTTCCTGAATATAGAGCCGTGCGCGCGAAAGCCGATTTTTTAACAATGTGCAAAACTCCGGAACTTGCGGCTGAAGTTACTATTCAGCCAATCGACCTTATCGGCACAGACGCCGCGATTATATTTTCCGATATACTTGTCATTCCGGAAGCAATGGGAATGACACTAGAAATGCACGAAGGTAAAGGCCCTATTTTCCCTTCTCCGATTCGTGATGAAAACGCAGCGAAAAATCTCAAGCTTATCACACCGGAAGAAGATCTTGGCTATGTTCTCGACGCGATTAAGTTAACAAAAAAAGAACTTGACGGACGCGTTCCTCTTATTGGTTTCAGTGGTGCGCCATGGACACTCCTCACCTACATGGTGGAAGGAAGAGGCTCTAAAAACTTTGCCGAAGTAAAAAAATTAATATACAATAACCCGAATCTTGCTCATGACCTTTTGAAAAAGATTTCTGACGCCGTTGCCGAATACCTGAACGCCCAGATCGACGCGGGAGCGAACGCTGTGCAAATTTTCGATACATGGGGCGGGATTCTCACTCCGCGTGATTTCCGCAAATTTTCTCTCGATTACATTAGTGATATCGTTGGGAAAATTAAACGCCCGGATATCCCTGTTATTGTTTTCGCGAAAGGGGTACATTACAAGATTGAAAATATAGCCAAAACCGGGTGCGATGTTCTCGGTCTTGACTGGACTATGAGCCTTAAAAAAGTGAGAAAAGAAGTTGGCGACCATTGCGCTTTGCAGGGAAATCTCGACCCGACAACCTTGTATGCCGACCATGAGGAAATCCGCAAACGTGTTAAACAGGTTCTTAAATCATACGGTAAAGGTTCAGGTCATATTTTTAACCTCGGGCATGGAATCTTACCCGATGTTCCACCCGCTAACGCTAAAGCGATGGTTGAATTTGTAAAAGAAGAAAGTGTGAAATACCATATTCAGGATATAGATTAACTTTCGATATCCAAATTATTGAACCACGTCTTCCGTTACGAGACGCATACTGTTGACAAAGTCGATTGTTTTGAAAGTCCTCCTTCGAAGGAGGTGGATTTCGACGACAGTCGAAAGACGGAGGATGATTTATTAGTTTTGAATTATAACACATGATGTGTTGATTGGAGTTACAATGTTTGATATAGATATAGATCTGATTAAAAAATATGATAAACCGGGACCGCGTTACACAAGTTACCCCACCGCGCCCCATTTTCATGAAGGTTTTACCCCTGAAGACTACAAAACGGAAATAATTAAAACCAATTCCGAACCGAATGATCGCGACCTTTCGCTTTATTTCCACATTCCGTTTTGTGATACTTTGTGCTACTTTTGCGGCTGTAACATGATCGTAACCCGCAACAGGGATCGTATTTCCAACTACGTGGCGGCACTCAAAAAAGAGATCGACTTGTTACGCGGACTTATACGTGATGACCGGAAATCTGTTCAGCTCCACTGGGGTGGTGGTACACCAACGCATCTTAATCCGGATGAAATAACAGATCTTATTTCCTATATCAACAACAAATTTGAATTTAAACCTGACGCTGAAAAAGGATGCGAAATTGATCCTCGTGAACTTACACGCGCCCATCTCGAAGCCCTTCGTGAAGGTGGTTTTAATCGTATCAGTATGGGCGTGCAGGATTTTAACCCGAAAGTTCAGAAAGCCGTGAACAGAATACAGCCCGAAGGAATGACCAAACAGGTCGTTGACTGGGTTCGTGAACTGCAATTCGATTCAATCAACCTGGACCTTATTTACGGATTGCCATTCCAGACCACCGAAGAATTCGCCAAAACTGTAGATAAACTCATAGAACTTTCTCCCGACCGCGTTGCTGTGTTTAATTACGCTCACGTACCGTGGATGAAAAAACATATGAACCTTATCAAAGCCGAAGACTTGCCAGCTCCCGAGGAAAAACTTGAAATTCTCAAAATGACAGTCGCAAAACTTACCGCTGCAGGATACGAATTTATCGGGATGGATCATTTCGCTAAACCGAACGATGAAATGTCTGTCGCGCTTCGTGAGAAGAAACTTTACCGTAACTTTCAGGGTTACAGCACGCATGCTGGCACAGACTTATATGGTATGGGCATTACAAGTATCGGTCAGCTTGAAAGAATTTACGTTCAGAATATCAAAACAGAAAAAGAATACATGACAGCCCTTGAGGCGGGAAATCTTCCAACCACAATCGGCTACATGCTCAACGAAGATGACCTGCTCCGCCGTGAGGTTATTATGAAAGTCATGTGTGATTTCGAACTGGATTATTCTTTCTTTGAGAAGAAATATAAAATCGACTTTAAGGATTATTTCTCATACAGTATCAACAAATTGAATGATTTTACTGAAGACGGACTCGTAATGTTCAACAATAGCGGGTTTAAAGTAAGTGAAATGGGAAGACTTCTGATAAGAAATATTGCAATGAGTTTTGACGGTTACATGGAGAGAAAACAGGATACTGCAAGATATTCACGCACGGTTTAGTTCAGGAATATCTTCGTTATTTTGTTAAAACTCTCTTCAAACTTCTCCCTTATCTCATGTGAATAAGGGTTATACCTGTAAAAATCTTTGAATAAAGTATCCGAATCGTTCATTGTAAAATGGGCGATTCGGTTCAAATCTGAAAGCCCTCTCATCTTCAGAGGAACATTAAAGATATCCATATCACCCAGCGCGCGCCCCAAATGATGAATTAAACTCAGGTTATAAGCCATAAGTCGGTCATGCTCATGCGCGTCCATACTCAACGGGAGTAACCCTAGTTTGTCCTCAAAAAGCTGCACCAGGAATCTGTATCTTAAGGCAGCTACCCGTCCCGGCATCATGGTGATTTGATGACCTTTGAGACCTTTGCGCGCCGAATCAGGACCGAACAAAGGATGGGTAAGCACATATTCCACTCCCTCAGGCAGTGAACTTTTGAACCAGTTCAGCACCGAAACTTTCACAGAGGCGCAATCCACAACCACCGCTCCCGGCTTGATTTTAGCCCCATGCTCCCTGATAAAAGATTCAATTTCACTTATAGGAATTGTGAGAAAAATAAAATCCACCTGCAAACATTGTTCAAGAGTACCGAAATTTTCAAAGTTTTTTTTATTTCCAATCTTATCGTAAAACAAAACTTCTTCATACTGATTGATAAGACTTCCGAAGAAAAACCCGAACCTTCCGGCGCCGATAAACGCTATTTTGAAATTACCTTTAATCTTTTTCTCCCACAATATTGTGCTGCATATAGTGTGATTCTTTCAATATACACTCCCACAGCAAATCAACAAAATCGTGTCGCAATCCATTTTCCGATGCTTTAGTTTTCAATTTTTCGAGCAGCGCGGTTTCACGAATGGTATCAACAACATCAATATCAAGATTTTTTTTGAGATTACCAATCTTCCCCGCAATTTCAAACCTGTTCGCCAGAAGTTCGATAATTTTCAAATCTATGTTATCAATTCCTTCGCGGAGTATGTCCAGTTCATTTTCTTCAGATTTCATTTAATGCTTTGTTTGTGTTAAAATTATTGCCGTTTCTCCCAATGTGTAAAGTCGTTCCAGAACTCCGGATAAGATTTCTGAACACACTCGGGTTTATCTATTGTTATTTCCGGAATTTTACAACCGGCAACCGCGAAACTCATCGCTATTCTGTGATCGTCGAAAGTTTTAATTTCAGCCGACTTGTAATTTTTTGCCGGATGAATAACCAGTGATCCGTTTTGGTATTCGGTACTGCCACCAAGCGCGGATATATTTTGCTGAATTGCTGCCACACGATTGCTCTCCTTGTATTCAAGATGTCGGATATTCGAGAGTGCACTTTTTTCAGGCGCGAACATTGCCAATACCGCAAGCGCAGGGACAAGATCGGGGACAGCGCCGCAGTCCAGATTAATTCCCTTACTTATTCTGCCGGTAATTTCAGTTCGATCATCATAAAGCATCACATTACCACCCGCAAGCTCCGCTATTTCCAGAATTTTATGATCTCCCTGAAGCGATGGCAGTGTTAATCCGGGCAAAATTACTTTTGCGTCATTTATAAGTCCGTAAATCACCCAGTATGATGCTGCCGAATAATCCTTTTCAATTTTAAGATTCCAGTCATTTTCCGGTGGTTCGTTGGCAACAAAGATAGTATCTTGCTCGAACTGAACCTCCAGCCCCAATTGCTTCATCAGCTTGTACGTCATCGTAATGTATGGTAGCGATGGAGTATTGTGAGGGAGTTCAATTGTGAGTGGTTTTTCCATCCATAATCCCGAGATCATCAGACTCGTAACTACCTGTGATGAAGGGAGACTTCCAAATGATATACTTCCACCCGCGACTTTGGAAGGATAAACGACAACAGGCAGACCGTCGTTGGTTCTTGATAAATCGATACCCAGCATCATCATAGAATCGAGCAATTCGTTGAATGGTCGTTCATGCAGTCTGTCAACTCCGTAATATTTGACCGGCTTTTTACAAAACGCGGCAAGAGGGAGCAAAAATCTTGCGGATGAACCCGAGTTACCTAGAAAAATTTCCGATCCCGGATTAGCACCTAATATGGTATTATTCCGGATAACACCATCCTTCTCAACCCAGTGCGCACCGAGGTTTTTTAATGCTTCCAGAGTGATTGTTGTATCTTCGGAAACCAGCTTTTCACGGATAGTGGTACTTCCCCTGTTCAGCGAACCGAGTATCAAACTTCTGTGTGTTAAACTCTTGGATGAAGGAAGATTTACAGTAATTTCAGATTTATATTCCGGTTTTATCAGATACATTCAAGTTCAACCTTTTCGAGTTTTTGTTTCCTGAGTGTGAGGATTCCGTCACGCAAAATATTCAGGTCTTTCAATAGCGCGTCATACTGTTGAAAATTAAGGGATTGGTCGCCATCAGAATACGCTTCGTAGGGTCTCGGATGTATTTCTACAATAAATCCGTCAGCACCTGCTGCCAATCCCGCCAAAGTTACAGGACTTACTAAATCGGTTTTTCCGGTTGCGTGACTTGGATCAACAAGAATTGGCAAATGTGATACATTTTTCAAAGCCGGAATAACATTGAGATCGAATGTATTTCGTGTGTGCTGAACAAAGGTACGGATTCCACGCTCACATAGTATCACCTTCTCGTTACCTTCAGCGAGAATATATTCCGCGCTCATCAGAAACTCATTCATTGTTGCCGACATTCCTCGTTTTAGTAGTACGGGCTTATCGGTTTTACCGAGTGCTTTCAATAGTTTGAAATGCTGCATATTTCTCGCGCCAACCTGAAAGATATCCACATAATCATAAAGCGCTTCAATATCATTTATTTCCATTACTTCTGAAACTATCCCGAGGTTATACTCCTTACCTGCGTCATACATCCATTTCGCTCCTTCAAGACCAATACCCTGGAATGAATATGGACTCGAACGTGGTTTAAAAACTCCGCCACGAAGGATATGTCCGCCTTTTTCAGATACTTCTTTAGCGATTTCCCAAATCTGCTCTTCTGTTTCTACGGAGCAGGGACCCGCCATATGCACCGGCTCAAGTCCCCCTATCTGCACACCTTTCACATCTATAATAGTATTACGCGGATGGAATTTTCTTGATGCCAGTTTGTACGGCTCCAGGATTTGAATTACATGTTCAACACCCGGGAACGCATTTAACGCGGTTTTATCGATAACACGTTTGTTTCCGATAATACCAATGATCTTTTTTTCAATTCCCTCAGATTCATGCACTTGCGCGCCTTTTCCAACAATATAATCTTTTACAGCCTGGACATTTTCACGGGTGGCTGAATCTTTTAGAACTACTATCATTGGTTACTCCTAATCATTTATTTAATTATATTTTATTTCAGTTTAATTTGTCTAAAAACTTGGTCAATGCCAATATCTTTTTTGTTTATCTATTCATTTATATGAATAATCTCTGTTTACTATAAACATTTACCGAGCCCGTAAAATTAAAGGTCCTCCTTCTGAACCCGTCCCGAAAACTTTCGGGAGGAGGTGGATTCCGCCGGATGTCGGAAAGCGGAGGATGATGGTTTTTTCATCCGTAAATTTTAACAAACCCTTGCAATCGCAGCCTTAATTATTTCAACCGGCTGACATAATGAAATCCTTACAAAACCTTCACCATTATTACCATATAAAGAACCGGGAGCGACAAATATTTTTTTATCTTCAAACAGGTCTTCAACAAAATTCTTGGAAGATTTCACATTATCCGGTAGCTTCGCCCAAATGTACATCCCCGATTGCTCCCTACTAAATGAACAACCCAGTATCTTGGCGAATTCCATTGCGGCAATCTGACGCTCGGAGTATATTCCGTTCAGATTTTCATACCAGCTTTCTTCAATACTCAACGCTTTGATAGCTGCCTGCTGGACTGGATTAAATATACCCGAATCAAGATTGCTTTTTACCTTCAACATTAAATTCAGCACTTCGCTGTTTCCTACTGCCGCCCCGACTCTCCAGCCCGCCATGCCATGCGATTTGCTAAGAGTGTTGAATTCAACAGCTGTTTCTTTCGCGCCTTCGACCGATAGCAAACTCAACGGCTCATTTTGATTTAATATAAATGTGTATGGATTATCGTTCACTACAAGTATATCATGCCTTTTGGCGAACGCGATTAACTGAGTAAAAAACTCTTTTGTCGCACCTGCTCCCGAAGGCATATTCGGATAATTGACCCACATCATTTTTACTTTGTCGTCGATTTTCTCACCCAGTTTGTCGAGATCTGGGAGCCATCCGTTTTTCTCCTCCAAATCGTAGAAAACCGGTTCTGCCTGCATCATTGTCGCGACAAATCTGTACATCGGGTAACCCGGGTCGGGTATCAGCACCTTGTCACCCTGGTTTAACAACGCGAATGACAGATGGAATATTCCTTCTTTCGAGCCTATAAGTGATAAAACTTCATCATCAGGATTTAGATTAACATTATATTTGTTTTTATACCACTTAGCAAAAGCTGAACGCAACTCCATCAATCCTCTGTGATGCTGATAACCGTGTACATCAGGTAACTCTGCGACGCGATTTAATTCATCTATCACCGAATCATGAGGCTTCATATTGGGATTCCCTATAGCCAGATTAATTATATCAGCTCCCGCAGCATTCAGCCTGTTTATTTCGTTCATTTTCTTTGAGAAATAATACTCACTCGTTGTCGCTATCCTTACCGACGGACTAATTTTCATATGGGATTTTTCCTGCTTTGTACATACCTAAAAGTTTGAAATCCTGTGTTTTACTTTTTAATACATCAATCGCCCGTTGGCAAACCCCCTTATCCCGCCAGACAAAATCAATATGAAACGCGTATTCATTCGGGTAGCCCGGGATTGGTATTGATTGTATCAGCGACATATTGAGATTGTACTCCTGAAACAGATTCAATACACCGAACAACGCTCCCGGCTGATGCTGAACTTTAAAATTGATTGATGATTTATTTATTCCGTCGAGTTGATAATTATCTTTGGTGGAGAGGACCAGGAAGCGGGTGTAGTTTTGTTTAACATTTTCGATACTTTCAGCGAGAATTTCAAGTCCGTAAATTTCAGCCGCTCTTCTGCTTGCGATCGCCGCGGTTTTATTCAGGTTGCACTCTCTGATCTCCCTGGCGCTTTCGGCGGTATCGAAAGTTTCGATTCCCCGCATCTGAGGCTGTTCCTCGAGATACATGCTGCATTGATTAAGTGCCATGGGGTGAGATCTCACCGTACTGATATCCTCAATATTTTGCCCTGGAAGCGCCATAAGGTTTTGTTCAATTCTCAAGTAAACTTCACCGATAATATTGAAAGAGTACTCCTCAATCAAACCGTAGTTTGGCAATATTGAACCGGCAAGCGTATTTTCAACCGCCATAACCGCAAGATCAGCTTCTGCGTTTTTTAGTGAATTGCTCAATCCTCTGAAAGTGGGGCATTCGAGTAACTCATGGCTATTTTCGCCAAAGTAAGTCTGAACAGCTTCATCGTGAAAAGAGGCTTTTCCACCCTGAATCGCAATCTTCAAAATATCTCCGATAAAAAAAAAGCCCCGAAAATTTTCGGGGCTCGTTGGTCAAATTCTATTTTTATTCTAGCGCAAAACCATACAAGTCCCCTTCTTCGGGTAAATAAAATAAAAGTAACCGAAATAAAAGAATGGGCTGTATGTGCTAAAGTTTTTTGTCATTTTCAGATTTTCAATTGCGCAAAAATTAAAGCAATAACGACTAAATGTCAATAAATAATTTCAGAGGATACAAATAAATGTATTATGCTGTATAATTATACGTTAAAATAATGTTCTTATTTATTGAGGCTGTATCAAAAGCTATTGCTCTGTCATGCTCGACCCCGATCGGGCATCCAGTATGCAATTGGTATTATTCTTCTACTCACATAAATTACTTACCCTCATGTCGATCGGTTCACGAACACTGAAAATATTTGACAACCACTCCGTTCACTCAACCACTTTTTATGCAAATAGCAAGTCCATTAAATTTCCTCGAAAAAATATACTCTTGCGGTTTATTTTTTTTAGTGGCATTTTTGAACAAACGGGCAAACATTTATCGAGGGTAACATGAAAAAGTTGTATTCAGTACTAATTGTTTTTCTCTTCATCCAGTCAATTAATTTTGCGCAAATTGACAACATTCAACATCAACAATTTTCTGTAAATAACCTGCAGGCTTATATTTCCAATGTCGGCTTTTATTATAATCATGGAATCAACATTCCGCCTCTCAAGATTAAAGGTTTTGATTCCCGATGGACATATTTAAATTATATGGAATATCCAAGATGGGGTGGGAAAATTGATGGTGAGATATTCTACGATGGCAAGTGGAATTATTCTTCCTATCCCGGATACATCGATGAGAATGGAAATACCAGCGATCCCAATGCTCCGGAAGCCGGATTGTTCTATCTTCCAAAAGAGTTGAAGAATTATTATTCCTATTCTGAATACCTCGAACTGATGAAACACTATCCTGTAGAAGCTGGTGCCCCATGGGAAGATATTGATGGTGATGGAAAATTTAATCCCGAAATTGACGCGCCGCTTATTACCGGGGACGAAATGGTATGGTTTATCGGGAATGATTATAATTCCTTACTCCGTAAAATTGAAGCTGGAATCGATGTAGCTATAAAAGTTTTCGCCTATGACCAAAATCAAATGTTCAACAATATTATTTTTAAGGAATATACCTTAACCAACAAATCTGGTAAATTTATTGAAGATTTTTATTTTGGCTATTATTGTGATTCCGATATTGGCAACGTATCGGATGATGCAGCAGGCTGTTTGTCAGACGCAAATTTGGGATTTGCATACGACCTTGATGATAATGATGAACACTATGGAATTAACACCCCTGTTTTTGCGCTTCAATGTATAAATCCTCCTGCAAATAAATTGGGCTCCGATAGGATGAGCTCCTTTATAATTCCGAATTATTATCATGGCTGGGATATCGAACCTTATCCTGAGCAGATGAATCGCACAGTGTATAATCAGCTACAAGGAAAAATAATTTACCTTAATGATCCTTACACCGACCCTGAGACAGGCGAAGAAATTAAATATGTTTTTGAAGGAAACCCCTATCAAGGTACCGGTAGTAATTTTAAAGAAGACAATCGTGAGCTATACCGGGATATTGATATAATGATGAATCTCGGTCCATATGACATAAAACCAGGGGAATCGTTAACATTTACATTTGCGTTTATGGGTATTCTTGAAGAGGATAATAAAAAGGGTATTCAACTTGCGTATAATTACGCTAAAATACTTGAGAATAAATATTACGATCTTATAAAACCAGAAGCTGTCCCTTACTTTGAGGAGCCTGCGCCTCCAACAGAGTTTAAAGTAACATCAAATTATCCTAATCCGTTTAACCCTGTTACCAATGTATCTTACTCAGTGCCTGTGGAATCACACGTTAACGCAATAGTGTATGACGCGCTTGGCCGAAGGGTAATTACACTGGCTGATGAAATACAATCACCCGGTGAATATCATCTTACATTTGATGGTACTGATTTATCGAGCGGATTGTACTTCCTCCGTTTTGATATCGATGGTGATATCAAAACCCTCAAAATGACTCTTTTGAAATAGCATTTTTGTATTAACCCACGGTTTCAACCGTGGGTTAATTTGAACAATCTATAAAAATTTACATCCCGTATCTTACGTTCATTCTAAGATTTGTGCCCGGTTCAAACACTCGCATTCCCGAAGCAAACGGGTTTCTCAAATAACTTAAGTGCTGATAATACAATTCATTTGTTATATTCTCCGCCTCAAGTGAGAAAGTCACATCACTAAACGAATACGACACACCCGCATCAAATTTATTAAACGCAGAGGTGCTTGTTTCACCAAGAAATTCATCCACTCTGGTCTGCGCGTTATTGTAAGTATGTCGGATAAAAATATTGATTCCGCTGAACTCCGGCAGTTTAATCGTATTCTTCAACTGTAGGGGCTGAATTTCTGCTACCGGCCTGTCATCCGTTGTATTCTGGGCGTAAGTATAATTAAGTTCACTATCTATATACTCCGATTGGAAGCCAATATTTACTCCCGCAAAGTACGCATTGATATTTTTATAAGTCAGAGCCGCTTTTGTAGTCATAACTTTGGTGAGTGAAACATAATTTGAGACATAATTACCGAAAACCTCAAAGTTTATTCTATCATAGATGAATGACGCGCGCAATCCCGCTTTGAGTGGCTGATTCAATCCGGGATTTCCCGACCAATCCGGTTTTGCCGGAGGTTTTCCAACCGCGATAAAGAGCGCTTCGGTTTGCGGGGCTTCACTATTTACTTCAGCTATAAGTCCGTATCCCATTTTATCTGATAAAACTTTCGTATATGCTGCATTTAATCCGAAAGTTACAAATGCGGCTGTACTATTAGCATCACTAACATACTTATCATAAAATGAAACTGTTGTCGGCTCAGCAATATCAAAATAAGAAACCCCTACTTTCCCTGATAAATCCAATCCGAAATAATTCATTTCATGCAAAAGTGAAAATGCCGCGTTATTAACTCCCGGAATCAGATTATTCTCGAACAGATTGCCCATCGCCAGAATTTGGTTATCCGCTTTCCAGTTACGATAATAAAAATCATAGAAATGTCCCGTAACACCTACGGTCAAATTTTTAGCATCCGTTACCATAAGTCCGCCACCGGGTCTTAGAGTATTATCCATCAAGTGAGATGTGTAATTGAAGTATGCCTTATGCCCTTTGTAGCTGACAAATCCGTTCGACACACGATTATATTTTTCATCCATCATAAGATACGGGAATGAAATATTCTCGTTATAAGCTCCCGATAAACCATATTTCATTTCACCTGTCTCACCGAGGAAACTTACTTCGCCAAGTTTATATTTGTAATCGTCATTATACCCGTACAAATCTGAAAACTTTCTTGATTCCGCGTCTTCATATGGCAATCCTTCGGCGTACCTGAATGATATTCTATGATTAGATTTTTCTACACTCACCGCTCCATCAATTCCCGACATTGCCGCTGCCTGATAAGTTAAACTGCTTTTTACCCTCAACGCGTCAGAAGGGGCTGAGCGTCTGAATTCAACTTTACCTGCAAGTCCGCATTGATTTAATGAACCTGATTTACTTAATTCAACCGACTCCATATCCATCGGGTTTACCCTTGTTAAAGGGGAGTCCATCCTGTTCGGACACGCGCTGTGATATCTTTCTCCATCAACTACTACATTGATATCATCACGTTTAAAGCCGTCGCTGTAAATATCCTGAGCGAAAAAGACACCTTTCCTGATAAGGTTAAACCCGTTATTATTTAGTACAACACCGAGATTATCTTTATCCATCGGGTACATTCTGTCTGAAAGCGCAACTTTTTTGGATACTATTTCAACGGCTTCAAGATGATATACTTTTATGCTGTCTTTCTCCTGAGCGAACATAAGCACTGAGAGAAAGAGAAAAAGAATAAATTTGAATTTCAATTTTTCCTCCGTTATAAAATTAGTTATAGTTTTTTGATAGTAAACTAAAACCTGGGAGGAGGTGAAGGGATTTCATCTGAGTAGGTTATGAGAGATGCATTTATATTGGTATATTTAATACTATTAGATATGGAACAGTTTGGAATATCTACCGATTTACCTGATAAATGATAAGATACAAGAACCGGTTTTACATCCGGTTTTTCTGAATTGTATTCACCATATTTCTGCTTCTTTACTGCTTCTTTCACCTGATTATTCAAATAGCAGCTGCCCATACAGAGATTTTCTTCGAGATCACGCTCTACACAATAATTTTTAATAATTTCATCCAAATTGTAGTAATATTCAACGAAAGGCACGACCCAAAGATTATTCGTCAGCAAGTAGATTATAAGTAAAAGGAGAGATATTTTCTTGCGATAGCCCAATTATACGACCATTTGTCCCAAATTTATACTACAATAATACTATTTGAGTACAATATAATCAAGACGACCAGTATCATTAAAATAAAAACCCGGATTAAATTACCCGGGTTTTATAGAACAAACTCACACAAAATTTACTTCAATTATATCTTTCAAGACTCCCTGATAAAAGGGCATTCTGATCATCTCCTCGAAACCATTTATTTCATTTTCAGTAAGCTCAAAATATAACTGATTCAATTTAGATTTTATCATAGAAACAACTGATGCATCAAATCCACTACTATCGAGGTATTTGCCAATGTTATCTTCTATTTTTTTATCGAGTGCGCTTAAACTTTTATTAAAGTCTTCTATCGCTTCTTTTGTTTTTGCCGCAACGAGATAGTTTACGTATGGAGCATCCAGCATATCGGCAACCTGATCAGAAAATGAAAGTCCCGATTTATACAAGTCATCTTCAAAGTTTTCTCCGCCGGCAATAATGTAGTTTTTATTTTCAAGATCAAGCTCGCCTGTATCGAGTGTTACAGTAATCTCTTTTTTCAGTTTTTCCTGAAAAATCAGCTTACTCAAGATTATATCATTGCTGGTCACATCACCCCGCATGAAAAAAGAATCGATAGCACCGCCACCATTAAAATATAAATAGCTGTTTGATAACTCTCCATCGAAAGAAATCGCTGCCTTTTTCGAAATGAAAAGCTCTTTATGCGTGAATAAATCGCATGAAGGTATAAGCGCAAGATCCAACTTTCCATCACTCAATTCTTTAGCGATCACCGCAGAAGACATTCCGCTTATTGCCGCCTGATATTTATCCGGAAGAGAAAAAGCAAAAATCGCGGCAAAAATATTTTGAGGTATTCCAAATTTCATATTATATCCTGTTCAAAAAAAAAGCCGCTAAATTAGCGGCTTTTGTAAATCCGTAAAATTTTATCTCTGGTTTTTATCTTTAATTCTCGCGGCTTTACCAGATAGCTTCCTTAGATAATAAAGTTTAGCTCTTCTAACTTTACCTTCTCTCAACAATTCAATTTTAGCGATTTTTGGCGAATTAAAAGGAAATATTCTTTCAACACCAACACCACTTGTAACTTTACGCATAGTGAAAGTTCTGCCCATTCCACTAGCTTTAATAGCAATTACATCACCTTCGAAAGGCTGAATTCTCTCTTTATCACCTTCAATAACTCGTACGTGAACTCTTATCCTGTCACCCGCTTTAAAATTTGGCAACTCATCTTTTCTCACCTGATCAGCGACAAGCTCTGTTAATTTATTCATAACCTACTCCACACTATTAATGTTTTTCCACTTTTCTGTTAAAATTCTGGATTGTTCTTCTTTCCAATCCTTAATCTTTTTATCATGCCCGGAAAGTAGAATTTCCGGTACTTTTTTACCTTTATATTCTGCAGGTCTGGTATAATATGGCGCTTCTATATATTCACCATCCATAAATGAATCCTGCAATGCTGACTCGCTGTCATTCAGAACCCCCGGTATCAACCTGACAATCGCGTCAACAACAACAAGTGCCGGAAGTTCTCCACCGCTAAGCACAAAATTCCCAAGGGAAACTTCGTCGGTAACAAACTGCTCCCTGACTCTGTCGTCAATTCCTTTATAATGACCGGCAATAATTATAATATTTTTGCCAAGTGAAAATCTGTTTGCTTCTGTCTGATCAAATATTTTACCCAAAGGAGCTGTAAAAATAATATGATCGTAATTTCTTTCACCTTGCAATTTTTCAATGCACTCAAAGAACGGTTCCGGTTTAAGAAGCATTCCGGGTCCGCCGCCAAACGGCTTATCATCAATTTGTTTGTGCTTGTCGTAAGCGTAATCACGCAAATTATGCACGAAAATTTCAACTTTTCCTTTATCCTGAGCCCTTTTAACAATACTAACATTAAGGGGGCTGTGAAGTAATTCGGGAACTGCCGAAATTATATCAATCCTCATCATCGTAAATATTATCCTCACCCGGTTTAAGTATCATCTTTTTATTGAAAGCATCAAACCTGTCAATAAAATCTTTTACAACCGGAATAAGCAACTCATCGTCGTTACCATGAATAACCAGAACATCATTTGCCGGAGTAGATAAAACATCATCAATAACTCCGAGCAATTTATCATTCCTGAAAACTTCCGAACCAATTAAATCATGTATAAAAAACTGGTCATCCGGAAGTTCAATCATTTCCGCAGAATGTATAAGCAACTTTCTACCATTCAGAAACTCGGCATCTTCAAAGGTGTCAAAGTTTCTGAATTTCAATAGAATTTTTGAACCGTTCAATTCAACATTTTCAATATAGAACGATTTTGTTACACCAAATACTTCTATAAAGACAGATTTTAATTCTTTAAATCTGTCCGGGAAATCGGAATAAGAGAATATCGATAGCCAGCCGTCATCATCGACAGCTTTAATTTCACCGATCAATACAAGATCATTCAAAAAACTTAATCCAGAATTTTAAGAATCGCGCGTTTTCCTTCTTTCGCAGCGATAGCCGTAAGTAAAGTTCTCATAGCCTGCGCCGTTTTACCCTGTTTACCGATAACCTTGCCGACATCTTCCGCGCCAACTTTCAGAGTCATCTCGATGGTCTTTTCGTTGGGCATAGTTTCTTCAATAGAAACCGATTCGGGATTGTCAACAAGATGCTTGGCAATGAATTCGATAAAATCTTTCATAACAGTACCTTTATAAGTTTAGAAACAGGGTACTTATTTAACAAAGCGACTCAACAATCCGGATAAAGTGAGGAATTACAGAATTATTCTTTATCCTCAGTAGGTTCACTCTCAGAAGCAGTACCCTTTACTTCCGGTTCTTCTTTTTCACCTTTGGGTTCTTCAACTTTTGCTTCTTCTTTAACTTCTACTACTTCTTCTTTAACTTCTTCTTTTTTCTCTTGTTTTTTTACCGCAGGTTTTGCTATACCTTGTTTATTCAACCAGGCTTCTACCTGTGCTTCGATTTCGTCTTCGCCAACACCTTTCTTGAGCAGGTTTTTTCTTAAATTAACACCGCTTTTAGAAAGAAGGTTATTAACAGTAATTGTAGGCTGTGCACCAACTCCTAACCAGTATAAAGCTCTTTCTGCGTCTATTTCTATCGTTGCAGGTTCAGTTTTTGGGTTATATAATCCAATCGATTCGATAATTTTACCGTCTCTTGGTGAACGTGCATCGGCTGCAACAACTTTATATACAGGTTGTCTCTTCTTACCCATCCTTCTTAATCTTAACTTAACAGCCAAATTAGTGTCTCCTCCAAATTATTATTTTGCTTACTAAATCAGTTATATCTGAATTTTTTTAAATTTTTTCCTAACATACGTTTACCACCTTTTTTATTAAACATCTTCATCATCTTCTGCATTTCCTTGAACTGTTTAATAAGGCGATTAACATCCTGAATTGAATTTCCGCTACCACGAGCAATTCTTTTTCTTCTGTTACCATTCAATAATGGAGGATTTTTTCTCTCCTCTTTTGTCATTGACTGAATGATAGCTTCAACTTTCACCATTTCCTTTTCGTCAATATCAGCATCTTTAATAGCTGAACCAACTCCCGGAAGCATTCCCATAATCGATTTTAACGATCCCATTTTTTTGATCATCTTGATCTGTTTAAGGAAATCCTCAAAATCGAATTTGTTCGATAAAAGTTTTTTTCCAAGGTCTTCCGCTTCGGTCTGGTCTATCTGCTCCTGTGCTCTTTCCACGAGTGAAACAACATCACCACGCCCCAATATTCTTGAAGCGAGACGATCAGGATGAAATACTTCAAGTGTTTCAACTTTTTCACCCAAACTCACAAATTTCACAGGTTTATCAACAACTGCTTTAATAGATAAAGCACAACCGCCGCGGGTATCACCATCAAGTTTTGTAAGAACAATTCCATCAAAAGAAACACGATCATGGAACGCTTTTGCCGAGTTAACAGCATCCTGACCCGTCATGGAATCAACCACAAACAATGTTTCTGTCGGTTTTACAGCCGACTTAATAGCTGATACTTCATCCATGAGGTTTTCATCTACATGTAAACGTCCGGCAGTATCAACAATAACGGTATTTAAACCGTTCTCTTTAGCGAAAATAACCGATTCCTTCGCGATTTTAACAGCGTCTGTACTGTCATCAATCGAAAAAACCGGTACATCTATTTGTTGTCCTAACAACTTCAACTGTTCTCTCGCCGCCGGGCGATAAACGTCTGCTGCTGCCAGAACCACACTTCTATTCTTTTTTGTAAGATAGCGCGCTAATTTTGCACTAAAAGTTGTTTTACCGGAACCCTGTAAACCAACTAACAAAATCACTGTTACGCCGGTTGGGTTTACCGAAATTTCAAAACTGGTACCACCCATTAACCTTGTCAGTTCATCATTAAATATTTTAGTGATCAACTGACCCGGTGTAACCGAGTTAACAACTTCACTACCTAAAGCTCGTTCCTTAACGTCATCAATGAACTTTTTTGCAACTTTATAGTTCACATCAGCATCGAGCAGAACTCTTCTGATCTCTCTCAGGGAATCGGAAATATTTTCTTCACTGATTTTCCCCTGACCTGTAACTTTATTTAAGGCTTTTTCAAGCTTTTGCGTTAAGTCTTCGAGCATAAATCTGAATTAAGATAATAAAAATAATTTTCTAATCAAATACTATATCATGATCACGCTTTAAGGGCGTTTGCACCTGATACAATCTCAATAATTTCACTTGTGATCGAAGCCTGACGCTCTTTATTATAAGTCATCTGAAGCTGTTTGATCATCTCTTTCGCGTTTTCAGTCGCCATATCCATCGCGGTCATTCTCGCGCCAAGCTCAGCGGCATACGATTCCAACAATGCCTGCCACAATTGAGCGTTTAATTGTTTTGGCAACAGATAATTAATAATCTCTGTTTTGTTCGGTTCGTAAATATATTCCGCGGTTGTATCATCTTCTTCTGTTTTATCAAACGGTTCAATAGGAAGTAGCTGCTCAACAGTTAAATCCTGCTGAATAACAGATTTGAATTTGTTATATACAATTACAACTCTGTCATATGTTCCGTTTATATAAAACTCTTTCATTTTGTTCATCAAACCCGCCGCAAACTCAAATTTGAGATGAGCAAATATATGCGGATATGATTCAGCGATATTGTACGGTAATCTTTTGAAGTAATCATCACCTTTTTTACCGATTGTAAAAAGATCAAGATTACCCGTTTCTACAAACTTTGCGTAATCTTCTTTTAACAATGTCTCAACTTGTCTGATCACGTTCATGTTAAACGCGCCGCAAAGACCTCTATCGGATGTAACTAGCAAAATGGCAACCTTCTCTGCAGGTCTGATTTCGAACAGAGGGTTGTTGATATCTTTCTCAACTGAAAGTAAATGAGCAAGAACCTGAGATATTTTCCTTGAATACGGACGAGCATTGATAATATTTTCCTGTGCTCTTCTCAGTCTCGCCGCGGCTACCATTTTCATTGCCTTGGTGATCTGCTGGGTGTTTTTTACACCCGTAATCCTGCTTTTTATATCTCTTAAAGTTGCCATAATTCTTATATTTTATAGACACAAAAAACCAATACCGAATATTTCACGGTACTGGTTTAAAAATTTTTAATTTTTATTAGCTATTCGCTTACTTTGAACTTGGTTTTAAACTCTGCAACCGTCTCTTTAATACCGGCAACCAGTTCATCAGTCAATTTTTTCTCTGTTCTTACAATATCAAAAAGTTCAGGTTTTTTCAGTTCAACGTAATCAATATACTCTTTTTCAAATCTTTTTACATCAGAAACAGGAATACCTTCAAGGAAACCCTGTGTGCCGATATACACACTGAGTACCTGCTTTTCAACCGGTATAGGTGTGTACTGACCCTGTTTCAATAACTCAACAAGTCTTTCACCTTTGGCAAGAGTTCTCTGTGTTGCCTTATCAAGGTCGGAACCAAATTTCGCGAATGCTTCCAATTCCCTGTACTGCGCAAGATCAAGTTTCAACGACCCGGCAACTTTCTTCATAGCTTTAATCTGCGCGTTACCTCCCACACGGGATACAGATATACCAACAGAAATGGCCGGACGAACACCCGCGTTAAACAGATTCGGCAAGAGATAAATCTGACCGTCAGTAATTGAGATAACGTTAGTTGGAATATAAGCGGAAACGTCACCCTGCTGAGTTTCAATAATCGGAAGCGCTGTAAGAGAACCGCCGCCAAGCTCATCATTAAGTTTTGAAGAACGCTCAAGCAAACGCGAATGAACGTAAAAAACGTCACCGGGATACGCTTCACGCCCGGGAGGTCTTTTCAACAATAGTGACAGCTCACGATAAGCGACCGCTTGTTTTGAAAGATCATCATAAATTATCAACGCATGCCTGCCTGTATCACGGAAATGCTCACCAAGTGTCGCGCCTGCGTAAGGAGCGATATACTGCAATGGAGCAGGAGTTGATGCCGGAGCTGATACAATAGTTGTATATGGCATCGCGCCATTTTCTTCAAGTTTGGCAACCACCTGTGCAATGGTTGAACTCTTCTGTCCAACTGCTACATAAACACAATAAACAGGATCAACACCGTTAGCTTTCGCTTCTTCTGTATGGGTATATTTCTGGTTTATAATGGTATCAAGAGCAATAGCGGTTTTACCTGTCTGACGGTCACCAATGATCAACTCACGCTGTCCACGACCAATAGGAATCATAGCGTCGATAGCTGTAATACCAGTCTGAAGAGGCTCTGTCACAGGCTGTCTTGCTGTTACACCAAGCGCCTTGCGTTCAATCGGCATATATTTATCAAACTCAACAGCACCTTTACCGTCATAAGCTACGCCAAGCGGATTCACCACTCTGCCTAGCAGGCCATCACCCACAGGAAAAGAAGCAACACGTTTTGTTCTGCGAACTGTGTCGCCTTCCTTTATCAGGCTGGTCTCACCGAAAAGCACACAACCAACGCTATCTTCTTCAAGGTTAAGCACCATACCCATAACGTCATTCGGGAATTCAAGAAGCTCACTCGCCATAACCTTGCTTAACCCATAAACACGGGCAATACCGTCACCAACCTGCAGTACTGTACCAACATCGTATATTTCGGCTTCGTTATCAAAACCGGCCAATTGTTTTCTTAAAATTGCAGAGACTTCATCTGGTCTTACTTCTGCCATTTCTATACCTTAAATTTTTATAATTTCCGTAACTACTAATTTTCGTGAAGAAGTTTTTTCTTCAACAAACGCAACTGATTAACAACAGATGCATCAATTAACGTGTCACCATACTGAGCTACAAATCCTCCGATTAGTGAATCTTCGGTTTTGAAACTCATTTCAACTTCTTTTTTGGTGATATTCTTAAAACTCTCATTAAGCTTATCACTTTGCGATTTATCAAGCTCAACAGCGCTTTTAACACTTATTCTTACAATACCCATTTTCTGGTCTCTCATATCCAGAAATCTCGTCAGAATATAGTGCAAATCCGCAATTCGTTTTTTAGCTAAAAGAAAATTCAAAAACTCCAAAGTTGAAGTATGAATTTTACCGCTAAAAATCGCTTTAATGATATCCTTTTTTTTGGATTCATTAACTATAGGACTTGCAAGCGTAACTCTCAGATCACGAGAACCCGAATATGTATTGTTAACAAACTCAACATCCCTGGCGATAACATTATAGTTACCACCCTCTTCTGCGAGTTGTGTTAAAGCTTTTGCGTACCTTGTGGAAACGTTATAGCTGCTCATAATTAATTCTTGGATAAATCGTCTATATATTGATTAACAAGCTCGATCTGCTTACCTTTATCAAGGCTGCTTCGAACAATTTTTTCAGCTGCGTCAACAGCGATTTCAGCTACCTGTTCTTTCAGCTTAACGAAAGCCTCCTGATTTTTCCTTTCAATCTCTGCCTTTGCGGCATCGATCATAGCCTGAGTTTCCAACTTCACCTTCTCTTCATTTTTAACACGAAGAGCTTCCGCTTCTTTTTTAGCGGAATCGATGATTTCTCTCGCCTTATCATCCGCCGCGTCTATTGCCGCTTTGTTATCTTGCATCATCTTTTCAGCGTCAGCTTTGGCTGTTTCAGCCTTCTTAAGCGATTCTTCAATAAACTGTTCACGTTCGCTCAAGGAAGTCAATATCGGTTTCCAGGCAAGTTTTTTCAGGATAAGCAGCAGGAGAATAAATGTGATAACCGTCCAGAAAATCAATCCGGGGTTAACATCCAATAATCCACCATTCCCGCCGCCTGCAGCTAAAACCATAGCAGCCAGGTTATTTATAAAAGACATATAAATATCCTTCCGTTTTTATAAAATCAAAAGGAGTGCAACAAATACACCCCACTTAAACCGATTATTTCAATGCCAATAGAATACAAATTACAAGCGCGAATAGAGAAATACCTTCTATAAGTGCAGCAGCAATAATCATAGAGGTTCTGATATCTCCTGCAGCTTCTGGCTGACGTCCACTTGCGTCCATTGCTGAGCTTGCAAGTTTACCTATACCGAAAGCACCACCGATAACTGTTAACGCCGCGCCAAATCCGGCTGCCAAATATGCGAAATCCATTTATATTCCTCCAAATAAATTAAAATAAATTAATGATCCTGGTGTACAGCCATTCCTATGAACAGGGATGACAACATTGTGAATATGTATGCCTGTATCAAGGCAACCAATATTTCCAGTAAATATATAAATAAAGCAAACGCTACTGATACAGGTGCGACAAAATACGTTTGCAGAATAAAAATCAAACCAAGTAAAGCCATAATTACAATATGACCCGCGGTAAGGTTAGCGAACAACCTGATCGCAAGCGCGAATGGCTTGGTGAATAAACCTAATAACTCTACCACGAACATAATAGGGATCAGCCATGTTGGCAACCCGTGCGGTAACAGTCCTTTAAAATAGCCGAAAAATCCGTTTTTCATTATACCGCCCGCCTGAATAACGATAAAGGATATAGTAGCGAGTGAAGCGGTAACCGCAATGTTACTGGTTGCAGTAGCGCCGTACGGGACTAATCCGAGGAAATTACAGGTGAGAATAAAGAAAAACGCGGTAAGAAGATAAGGTACAAATTTTTCAAAGCCATGCCCGATCGTTGGTCTGGCAATTTCATCCCTTACAAAAAGAATGAGCACTTCCATCAAGTTGTTTATACCTTTGGGGACTAAAGATTTTTTATAAGCTTTCGCGACTCTGCCAAGTAAAAACACGAGTATGATAACCGCAAGCCACATAAATATAACATGGCGGGTAATAGAAATATCCATTCCCAACAGATGTAATTCGGGTAAATGAACAACGCCAAATGGAGGGAATTCAAGGTAGTTGCCATCAAGAATATGATGCATTATCCAACCGGTATCTTGCGCTTTTTCAGTCACCTGTGCTAAAGTATCGGAAACAACAGCTTTAGTTGAGTCTATATCCATTTTATATTCGGTGTTTTTCTAAGTCTTCAGCTTATTAAAATGATATATTTTATGCACCATGGTAAAGACATAAAATATAAAGAATACTAATATAAAAGCATATTTATCAATATTCAAGAATATTAATAAAATTAAAATAGCTATAAGCGTTACAAACATGCTTAATAAAGTGCCGCCTAATGCTACTATATAAAAAGTCTGATTTGATTTTTTGATAGAGTAATCTACCGCGAAATGAACTGCGGACGAGTCAACCAAAGTTAATACCGCCGCGTAAAGTGCTGCCGTTACCATTGGGGCAGTTATAACATCTGTAATATACAAAATTATTACCGGAATAAAGCCCGCAATGTGTATAAGAACTGTTTGAATGAGTTTTTGTTTCAACGTTTCTTTCTGTTATTTAAGTCTAAAACTGTCTTGATGAAATTGTATATCCCCGCGAAGCCGCCGAAAAGCACAAAAATGATCATCAGTAGCGGATATGTCTCAAAATATTCATCAAGTTTATATCCAATGTAAAGCATAAATACCATTGTAGCGGCAAGCTGAAATCCGAGACCAAGATAGGGCCCTATTTCCGCGTACACCGGTTTTTTCTCTGGCTCTTCTACCATTAAAGAAGTTGATCTTTATTTATTTCTTCTTCTCTGGATCTGGGAGCATCACCTTTCATGTTGGTTCGCCCTTCAAAAAGAGCCCCTTCTTCAATTACAAGAATTTTTGCCCTTACATCCGCTGTAACCGCCGAATTCTTTTCAAGCACTAACTTTTCTGATGAACTGATCTTTCCTTCCAGTTTACCATTTATTGTAATATTACGTGCTTCTATCTCACCGTTTATAACAGATTTATCTCCCAGCGTAAGGTTACCGTTTACCACTACCGAACCGATAACGCTTCCATCGATCCGAACGTTCCCTTCACTACTGATTTTCCCCTCGATTTTTACGCCCGTACTGAGGATACTCACATCCTCATTTGAAGAATTATTATTCCTCGCCATTAAAAATTATCTCCTATTGGTTATCAATAAATCAAGCGGATTAATCGCCTTGCCTTCTTTCCACAACTCGAAATGCAGATGCGGACCTGTTGTATTTATCCCCGTATTACCACTTAAAGCAATCAATTCACCCTGATTTACATAGTCTCTTTCTTTGACCATTAAACCGGAACAATGTTTATATAATGAGTAATACTCATCTTCATGTTTAATTAGTACCTTGTACCCGTCTTCTATCGTATAATTTGCAAATAGAACTATTCCACCCGCGGTTGCATAGACAGGAGTACCCGTTTTAACCCCGTAGTCTATTCCCATATGCCCTTCTTCGGGCTTGTAGCCATATATAACAAATCCTTTCACCGGATTTGTAAAAAATAGCTTCAGGGGTTCGTCATTCTGAAATATCTCCGCAAACAAGTTCAGCAGAGTACCAAATACATTTCCTTCAACAGGAACAATTTCATCAAGATTTTGCCTCAAACTGTCATAAACTGCCGAATTTGAATCTAATGAATCAGCACTGTCTGCCAATATCAGCGCGTATTCAAGCTTTTTATTTGCCGAGGAAACATCCCTAAGCTGTGTGGCAAGAAAAACTATTTTTTCTTCAAGAGCATCGAGTTTAGCCGATTCGGTTGCCAACTGTTCGTTTTCGAGTATAAAAACAAACCTTTTAATTGGAGTTAGAGCAATTATCGAAGAAACAACAATCGTTATCAACAATGTATAAAGCATCATTATCCCAAGAATACGATAAACACTCACTTTATACCGTTTGGTTGTAATTGCCGGAAAATTGGGCGTAATATAAACCGTTGATTTTCTTAAATCGCTAAAACTTATTTTTGCCATAAAATGGACTATTTGTTAACAAATTCATCGTTAAATATACCATTAATTTCGCTCTAAGAAAAGATTTTACTGACGACTGTTTGCGGGGTTAAATTGTTACCGCAATTAAAATGTGACTCGGGGCATTTTTTGTATCCATGAATTCCACACGGCTTGCACCGGAGATCATCCAGCCCAATACTTTTGTCTTTTTCTCCGTATGGATAAAACCCGAATGCCGGTACTGTGGAGCAGTAAATTGTATAGACTTTTATTCCGGCGGCTACACCCATATGCGCGGGGGCACTGTCATTGCTTATGATCAAATCACAGTTCTTAAGAACCTCTACTGTTTCCGGAATTGAATATTCCCCTGCTAAATTATTAGCAGAAACACCCGACTCTCTGATAATTCGATCACATAATTCTCTGTCAGATACTCCCCCTACCGTAACTATATTATAATTTCCTTCGCTCATCTCTCTAATTAGTTTAGCAAAATATGATTCTGGGTATTTTTTTGTTTCCCAGACAGATCCTGGCGCTATAACCGCTATTTTATCACCAATACTTTTTACTCTTTCACGTATGCCGGATGCTTTGTCTTCTGAGATATTAATTATTGGTCTGATTCTCCACTCCCCTGTGTATCCAATCAGACTCAAATCCCGCTTTACTTCATGGGAGTTTTTATCATATTTTATTTGTTTATTGAAGACAAATGGCAGCGCGGAATTGGAAAACCCTGTTGAGTCTTTAATCCCGGAAAAATAGACAAGCAGCGCAGTACGTAAAGAACGATGCGGAGTGATAATTTTATTATAGCCATGCTTAACAAATTGTTTCGCGAATTTATTCACATCACGCAACTTTTTATGATCACCTCTCTTATCAAGAACAAACACTTCATCAACCGAAGGCGATGCTTCAAAAATTGACTTTGTTGAAGGGATCGCAATAACACCAAGCTTTTGGTCGGGTTCAAGCTCTTTTATTTTTTGCAGAAGAGGCAATGTTAGTATAGCGTCTCCGGGGAAGGCGGTCTGTATTACTAACGTATTCGTGGGCATTTTAGTACTTCCAAATGTTGTGCATCCAGAACCACTGCTCGGGATATTTTTTGAGCGCGGTTTCCAGTTTAAACATATACTCCTGAGTTATCCAGGCTATTACTTCTTCCTTGGTACCTTCAACTTGCTCATAATTGATTCTTTCAAAAACCGCTTCATAAACCTGATTTTCATTACGTACCATCAGAAAGAAGAAAATCGGTGCTTTCGTTTTATAGGCAATTGCCGCTGTCCCGATATATACGGCAGTATCTTGCCCGAAAAACTTTACTCGCAATCCGTCACTCGGTCCCCGCTGATCACTTACCATCAGCATAGCGCTTCCCGATTTCAGTTCATTGAATATTTCACGCACACCCAGCCCTAGAGAAACGACCTTTGTTCCAAACAATTCGCGGGCGTCGTTTATCCATTTATTCACATAGCCGTTACGCTGTGGTTTCGCGAGTGCACAAAATTGTTTGGTAGTAAAACTGTTTAATGATAATCCGGCATACTCCCAATTTCCAAAATGAGCAGATAATAGTAGTGCGCCTTTATTGTTTTCAAGTTCTTTATTAACTATATCAATGTTTGTATAGTTTACGCGAGAAAGCACTTTCTCTTTTGGTGTGGTAAAAAAGCAGGATACCTCATGCAGGATGGTAATTAAACTTTTATAGTTTGAAAGTGTGAGTCTTTTAATCTCCTCTTCGCTTTTGTCGGGGAAAGCCATTTTGAGATTTTTTCGAACAACTTCCTTTCTGAGAGGGATAACGTAGTACAAAAATCGAGATAATACCGCCGATGTGGAGGCTGCCCGGTCAATTCCGAGCAGACTAAATATTTTCACAAAAAATAGTAAAACCCAATATTCAAGTTTATTTTGCATATAAACCCGCTACTAATTGGTTTGAACCCTTCTGGTCCAATTATCATCACGAATCTCACCACGTTTGGTTGAGCTTAACAACTCATAATCACTAAATCCTGTGATATCGCCAAATACGAAATACACACCACCTTCAATAGTGTTAAAGTACCAAATTTCATAGGGCTTCATATTCGTTTCATTAGGGTATCTGTCAATCTGATCAGGTTCACCATAAAGAAGATAAATCCTGCCTCTGTCAGTTCTGTAACCCTTTTTATAAAACGAGCCATATCTTTCATTTACATAATCGAGTCTGTACATATACTCGATTTTAAACTCATTCTCATTTGTTGACGGGTCAGGATCTCTTTTTTTCCAGAACTCGTAAAAATATTCTCTTTTTGAGTTTAGCGAATCAAGTTTTTCGTACTGATCTATTTCAGATGAAGCGGCAATATATTTACACTTGGCGAACATATCATCAAGTTCTTCTTCACTACTCACGCCAAACTCTGAACCAAGATAATTAGCTATATATACTTCGGTGTTTGTCGTATCCTTAACATCCGGATTTATCATGTAAAACCGCTTTGTACTGCTCAATCCCTCATTTTCCGTTGAATCAAACAGAGTCATCACCATGTTGTACGAATCTGTCGGAAATTTCTGCATATTCAATACACCAACTTCAACAATTGACGCATTCTTTCTCGAGACAGATTTAGTCTTTTGATCAACCAGAATTCCCCGACTATTAAATAAATCCCGCTGCAATATCAATGGGGCATCAGAACCCATATTAAGCCCATATAATTCCGTGTAGTAAAAAACAACCGGGTTGTTATTAGTGAAAACGGTTATGGGGTTCGGAAGTACTTCGAGAGTATTTTTATAAAAAATAGAATTTTCGTTTACATTATCATTTTTAATATTTGAAGCCAACTGTATATCAGAAAGTGAAAAATCATCTCTCAATCTCGGTATAACAGTCAGATCTTCGCTAAACTCTTTAACCATAGCTGTTTGATTAGGGTCATAACCCTTTACAATTGCCTTGTAATCTCCCCTCGGAACAACAAGTCCGAGCACACCAACCAGGGATTTGGAGCTGTTCACACCATCTTCAACAATGTTATTTACGCTCCACTCGCGAGAAACATAAGGCGTATCTACACTAATTTCTTTCAGATCAATAAACAGCTTTGCGGTTACGGTAGTCTGATTCTCTTTTTCGATCCGCTTTAGCTGCTGCTGATTGAAGGAATAATAAAACTCAATATAGTTTGAAGTGGAATCAAATCCGAACTGCGCATAGTCAAACTCAAAACTGAAATCATCCTGAGCAGGGATTAACGCGTTTAATATTAAGATAAATAGAACTGTGAAAGTTTTTTTCATACTGTCAGTCTTGCTTTTGTAGTTGTAATTTCAATTTAATATTCTCTATATCTTTCTGAACAAGAGAATTTACTTCCGGATCGGTCGATAATGTAAGAAACTTCTCAAAATATGGAAGAGCCTCTTCGTATAATTCCTGCACATACAATGTAATGCCTAAATTTCGGTAAGCATTTGCGAATGTCGGGTCAAGTTCTATACAGGTATTGTATTCTTTGATAGCTTCCTGAAAATTGCCCATTTGTGTATAAGCGAATGCAAGATTGAAATGAGCCAGCAGGTTATCACCATCACGGTTAATAGCTTTTTGGTAAGAGGAAACCGCGCTTCTGAAATCTTTTAATCTCGCCAAAGCGTTACCCATATTCATATAGGCAAGCGCGTTATCCTGGAAAAACAAAGATCTGTTATAATATTCCACTGCCTTTTCATAGTTCTCCTCTTCATATTCAATATCACCCAAATGAATATAAGCGTCAAATTCACCATAAACCGGTTGAAATGAAAAGAATGTGTAGAAGAACAAAAATCCTCCAATTACATATCCCGGTAGCTTCAGTTTACTGAACTCGCCATTTTTAATGATATCAAAGATATTATATACCGAATATGACGCCAGAATTATCAATGCCGGGGTTATGCCGAGTCTGTATCTGCCATTTACAAAGAACAATAATGTTGCTGCGATATAAGTAAAAACAAAAAGAATAAACAGTTTATTTTGATTTTTATCCCTGAAACTGAAAACTATTCCAATAATACTCAATAACGAGATAAGGAAAAATCCGGGTAGCGGCAATGTAAGAATATTTGAATAATGCTTTTCAAAGTATCCCAAATCCATAATCGTTGATTGCGGATTCTCACCTTCACCCCAAAAAAGAAAAAACTTGTTCGCGTATAACAGAACCGCATCACCCGGTTCTCCGGTCAAGTAATCAATACCACGGCTATACCAGTATGACGAAGCATCTGAATCGGTCATCTTTTGACCGGTTTGGCGTTGCGCAAACTTCTTACCCGCCATATCCGAACTAATGTCAAATTCTTTCGGGTTTATGTACACACCTGGCGAATCTTCATTATTTCCGAGATAAAAGTTTATCCCGCCATTGGTTGTAAGGAGAACAAAATCTCCTGAAACAGCGTAATTATAGCCTGTTACAGGCAATATAGGTATAAAAGTACCTACCAAAAAGAAAATAGCGGCTGTTATTCTTCTGTTTTTGGCAATTAATTTTTCCGATAGCCTGAATATCCAAATCAAACCTACTGGTAAAAACAATAAGATGTTACCGCGAAACAGAACCGCAAGTCCGAGTAATATTCCGGTCAATAACCAATGCTTTGTATCAGAATACTTATCTTTTTGTACAAGCATCAGCAGCAGTAAAGACAACACAAACACCTGAAATGTTTCCGAAAGTATCGCCCCGCTGTAAAAAATAAAAACCGAGTAGAGTGCTGAAAGTATCGCCCCGATATAGCCGGTAGTTTTTGAATGATATTCTCTGCCTGTTAGATAGATCACCAGAATGTTTAGTGTACTCACCAATGCTTGGACAACACGGAAGAAAAATAGTGACTCACCGAATATCTCAACGTAAACACCTAAGATGTGCGGGTAAACAGGTGCCATAAAAAATGGGATGTTCCCGATCCATCCATCATTAGCGAGGCTTTTTGCCCAATCTAAATATATTTTGGAATCGGAAAATAGATGTGCTACGAACGGAGTACCGGATGTCTCAACAATAAAGAACACCCTTAATACCAGTCCGGTTAAGACGATGTACAATAAATTCTTTTTCTCTGATTCATCTAAACTGAACATATTCAACATATTTGTCATTTTAAATTGTGCGTATTTATAGTTGAAAGATACGGAAATTTAATTATCGTGAGAAGTAATCAGTTCCTTCAATATTTATTTGCTGCTGCCAAAAACGATTACTTATTTCACCTCGCTTATTTGAATGAATTTGTCTGTAATTTCCCAAACTGTTAAAATCCGCGAATACAAATATCACTCCGCTTTCCAGACTATTATAGCGCCATATTTCATATGGTACTCTTTCTGATTCATTGGGATATCTTGAAATATCATCAGGTTTTCCGTAAATCATGTAAACCCTGCCCATATCAGTTTTGTACCCGTTCTTGATAACAATATTGGAATACTCCGTATTCGCGAACTTGTATCTCTTAAGATATTCAGCTCTGGCTTCATTTTCTGGTGTTGACGGATTTGGATCTCTTCTCTTCCAGAATTCGTACAGATAATTTCTTTTTCCATCAACTGTAAGAATCGCTTCCCACGCGTCAATCTCATTTTGGGTTGCCAGATATTTACTGTAAGAGAAAACAAACTTTAGTTCTTCATTATCCATAAGTGAAAACTCTGTAGCTAAAAGATCATTCTCTGTGCTGATGGCTAATGTTGTGTCGATCTTTTCCGGGTTATATACAAATATTTTCCTGAACGAGTATGCGCTTTTGTTACTTACTGTATCTGTTAACGAAACGTTAATTGTATAAGCTCCGGCGGGTAAATCCATAATATTAATAGCGCCAATTTCAACTCTTGAGCTCGACTTTCTGCTTATGTATTTACTTTTGGAATAACTTATCTCATTCCGTGTATTGCGTAATTGATGATCGACCCTTAGTTTCTCGGAATCTTTCGATTTATCCAGATTATATAGCTCGCAGTAAAAGTATAATACAGGCAGCCCTTCACCGAATACCATACCGGGGTTAGGAATTACTTCCATTCTGTTTTTATAGAAAATTGATTCTGTGTTTTCTGTAAACTGAATAATATCACTTGCTATTTCCAGATCACTTATTGAGAAAACAGCGTCATCAGATTTTTGTGCAACCAGTTCAAATTCTTTGCTGTCAGAATTGATATCCGCGAGAATGTCCTTACCTGAAAGATTCACAACATATCTTCCAAACGGGACTTGCAGACTTATTAACCCTGTGAGGTTACCCTCGGAAAGTTCTTTTTTATTTCGCTCGAATTCCCAGGAATCGCTATAGTAGGGGACCAGTTCTTTTTCCTGTTTCTTCATTTCAAGAACAAGTAAACCCTTAACAAAGTCTTCACCTTCAATCAACTCACTCGTCATACTATTTACCGGAAAACTATAGTAAATCTCGAGATATTTTGATGTATCATCATAGTTAAAGAGAGCATAATCGAAAGCGGGTGCAAATTCGCTCTGCGCCCACAAACTTGAGAAAGCAACGAAGAAAAACAAAATCTTTTTCACTGTATAACCCCGAAAGTAATTGTAAATACAAAAAAAGGCTGATCACTCAGCCTTTTCTTGCGTAATGTAAAAATTGTTACTTAAAAACCAACATTTAAAGTCACCATGTGGTTCGCGTCGAAGTAAGTCGCGCTTCTGAAAGCGTAATCAACACCAAGTCGCAAGTCACCTGGTACCTTGAAACCAACACCGAAAGTAGGACCAAAAATTGATTCTTCTTCAACATTTGCCGCTTCTGATACATAAGTGTAACCACCACGGATAAACACCATATTATCATAAACAAATTCACCGGCAAATTTATACTCATCATTGGAGAAGGTATTATTCTGGAATGATGATGAGAAAGTTGCTGAATACAAATCAGAAAATCTTCTTTCGTATGCTAAACCGAGTTCCATCTGAGATGGTAATTCGAATGCAGCAGCGTTAATTTCTCTAAACTGAGCGCCTTTTAGTGTTTCATCATCAGTAGCGCTTCTCAAAAGGTCAGGACCGGAAAATTGCATTTTCGGACCAAGGTTCTTAAGAACCAATCCGAATTTGAGTCCTTCAATACCCGCAAGACCGTTATACTGAACACCAGCGTCAAAAGCAACACCTGACGCAGCAACACGTTCAATTTCTTCAGTAATAAGGTTAACATTCAATCCAACACGAATTCTGTCAGTAAGCGCGTTAGAATAGGTTACACCAAATATTACAAATGTTGGTGAAAATGTTGCGCCTGTTCCATAAGGGTTTTCGATTGTAGTATAAGGTATATCGCCAAAGTCAAGGCTTCTTACGCTTATACCGATGGAACCGAAATCTTCCATATGGAATGCAGCCGCAGCATATGTAAAGTTAATATCAGCAATGTAGTTCATGTACGAGAACATAGCTTCAGCGTTACCACCGGCTGCGCCCAATCCAGCAGGATTGTAGTAAATCGCATCAAGCCCGGTAATTCCTGAAGTATACGCACCGCTAAGAGCAAGACCTCTTGCGCCAACCGGTATCAGCAATTCCTGGGCACCTCCGGTACCGTTTCTCTTGCCGCCTCCGGCAAATACATCGACGAAGAGCACAAGAAGAACAACAATTGCCGCTAATATATGTGTACTTCTTTTTAACATTTTTCAATCTCCTTAATAATTTTTGCAATACAACATACCCGGGGAAAATTCACCCCGGTTACGCTTATATTCTATCGATGTATTGCGCTTCCACAATTATCGCCAATTTCAATATTTTCTCGCCGATTCCCGGCATCTCAATGTGAGCGATATACATACCGCTGGCTACCGGAAGATTATCTTTATTCAACAAGTTCCAGTTAACCCAGTCAGCTGTGTCATTCTTTTCAATTTTTGTGATAAACACACCGGAAAGTGAGAATATTCTGATTGTAGCTTCCTGGGGTAAACCAAGGAATCTAACAAATCTGTCATATTTACTCCCTTCAAGAGAATGACTAGCAAAGTATGGATTCGGGAATACGGTAATTTCATCCATATTGGCTTTACCTTCTTCAAGATCCTGAGCTTCAGATGCATTAACTGAAAATTCAAACGCATCACCGGATTCGAGAGGTCTGTAAGATACTAATCTAATAACAGTACCGGTTGGAGGAAGGTCACCGTCAAAAACAAGGTTACCAATTCTCTGGGTATTTCTGTTATATTTAGGAGATTCTGCATCAAAAGTTGCTGGATAAGTATCCACTTCAAATGTATAAATAGCTTCCCATTGGCCATTTGCCGCTTGTGTCCATTGACCATCTGTAGTTGGAATATCATCATTCGCGTCTTTATCCATTACTTTAACCACAAGACGAGTATCATCTGCAGGATCATCCAAATCGGCACCAAGGTTCCAAACTTCAAAAGGAACTGTGTTAGGAGCCAATGGATCACCGGCGATACCTGCACCGTTAAACGCAGGAGATCTCATACTGGCAGCATAATACTGACTACCCGCTGCGGTAAATCTTACTTCATAAGTAAATAGACCAATTTTATCTTCAACATTCAATGTAGCTTTTGTTGGCGGATCAGTCCTTCCAGCTGGTAAGTAAGCACTAGACAAAATCTGATAATTTGCCGCGGTACCTGTTTCACCAAATACATTACCGGTAACTTCTCCGTTTACAACTTCAAGTACGTCACGGATTCCGCTATCGTTACCATCAAGTGAATCGAGACCATCATCAAATACATTCACGTAGAAACCATCAGTTACTCTGTTAAATTTAGAGTCATCAGTTTCAACACCAAAGTTAGGCATGTGCAATAACAATGTATCTTTTGGTTCTGTATTGTCAATTTTGTAGCGTGTAACATCGAACAGATTCCATGTAAGGTCACCATCAACAGTTTCCATTACTACTTCATAAGTAGCGTCTTCCAATGCCCATGGATCAACAACGGTAAAGTTAACTCGCGCGTGAGCGTCACCTTCGGAAAGTGTACCAAATTGCTCTTCACCGGGCTGTAACGAGTAACTTTCGTCAATGTTTTTCCTGCGAGGGAAAATTTCCTGAATTACTGGTGGACTTTCAAGGAACTGAGGAACACTATTTTCGTTGTAACCATATGCGGTAACAGCAAAGTAGTATGGATTACCATTAACCAATTTTGAATCATCCCTGGTAGCATCAACATCAACTTTAAATGTTGTTGTCAATCCTTCATCCAAACTCTGGAATACAATAAATTCTACAGGAACCGGACTAATATCACCAACAGTACGTATTTCTGTAATTTTGCTTATTCCGTTTGCTATATCAAAGGTAGCGAGCAATTCAGCTTCATCAAGGGAAGAACTGATACTTGGGAACTGCCATACTCTGTAACCTTCAAATGTGTAAGTTGTATCGTCATAACCAAGGTTAAAGATCAACGGGTTAACTTCATCATAATCTTCTGAATTAGTTTCCCACCATAATGTAATTTCACTATCACCGGAAAAGGCGTGAACATTTGGTGCCGGAGGTGGAGGAGTAATATCGAAGTCAAGATCATACGCGATCTGAGCAGCATTATCCAATCGTTTAAGCTCCGTAACAGAATTTAATCTGTCTGTACCTTGTGCAATTAGAATACCAACTACAACTTCCTGAGTATCACCTACTTCCATAGTAAAAGGACCGGAAGCCATTAGGTGTCTCCTGTCGCCAGGATCAGGACCACCGCCCCAACCACCAGGACCTTCATACCAACCTGTTTTACCAACAGGATCACCCGCAAGAACGAAATCTGTAGGCTGATTTGTATTTGGATCGATAAATTCATCTCCATTCCATACATATCCGTCAAGGTAGTTGTACATCTGCTGTGAACCGGCAGCAACACCAAGGTCAGGATCAGAGTAAGTAGCGTCACCGTTAATGTAGAAAGTAAACGCTGTCATTGGAAGGTTGCTGTAACCATGTCTCCATTCACCCAGGAATTTAGCGCTGTCAGCTGCAGTAGCTTCAACAATAGGCCCCTGGAAGAAATCATAACCAACGGCAGGCGGAGGTGAACCATATATATCATTATCGTCTTCATCACCATTATAGGTATAACCCAAACTTAACACTGTATCACACCCGGTATAGTCATCAGTAGCAAATCCAAGGTCCGTATCCGACCAGTAACCGAGGATCATGTCATTAAGTGATCTTGAACCTTTGTTAATGATGGTATACTTCTTAAAGACCATGTTACCAAGGTCACCAGTCAGGTTAAAACCAAATACTGTAGTCTGAATTTCAAGACCCATCGGGTTTGTACCATATAAGAATGTAGTTCTACCGGCATCCATATCATTCGATACACACCAGAGTACTTCATCACCAACAAAATCAGGTTCATCGATTCCGGCGGTAAAAGAACCATCACCATCGACGTCTATATATGGTGCGCCATCTTCTGCAGGCCATTCGTCGTAATCTTTCTGCAATCTGTCACGAAGGTCAGGATCAGGAACTCCCTGCCAACCTTTTCTGATTTTGAAAATTCTGTACTTATCAAGACTCGGGTCATCTGCCAGACCGTTATCAAGAATTTTACCGGCTTGCAAACCATATCGGTAAGTAGCGCCACCGGTTCTGATTTCACGACCAACTTTCGCGCCCCAGATCAAACCATCGGCAAAAATTGCAGTTTTATCCGCGTTTTCACCACCCGGCCAGTAGAAACCTGAGTCGTCACTACGAGGGTCATGAGAACCCATACCATTATTACCAATCCACATCAGGATCTGGTTAATGGAAATGTAATCATTAAAGTCATTTTGGCTTGTTTTAGACAAGCGGTTGTACGGACTGTCACCTTTCTCTTTATAAAAACCGAAAGAGAGGGCTCCCAGAAGCACCGCTACTGTCATAACAATTAAAATTTTATTTTTCGTCATTGTTTTCTCCGCTATAAATTAATTCAGTTTCACCAGAGAATTATTAATATTCAATCCTGATACCAAGATTTACCTGGCGTGGTGGTCCAAAATTGTTAGCATCATACACGTTTGCCAGATATACTTGCTGGTAAAGTTGAGCTGCTTCTTCTCCACCGATACGCTTCTGCTCGGATATCTGTCTCTGACCATCAGGTGATGCAAGATAACCATCATCATAAGGATCGCCGGTAACGTTAAACACACTAATAACATTTTTAGTGTCAAGCAGGTTAACTACCCAAACATAGGCGTTAAGGCTTAAAGGACCAATTTCGAATGATTTGTCAATTCTTAGATCCAGCTGGAATGTCCATGGCGTGGTTGACTCGTTCAACTGTTCCGTAGGAATTCTGGATTGATTAAAACCAGTCCATCTTGTGTAGTTGAAACCACTTGAGAAAGTGAACAATAAGTTCGCGCCTAATTCAGAGAATATTTTTGAACCAAATAGTTCCGGACCATCATCTTCACCAAAACGGTAGTCAATATTCATTGCGCCTGAATGTGTCTGGTTAAATGACAATGGAGCTATCTGCTGAGGGAAGAATGGATCTTTTGTTGGCGACTGCCAAATCATTCTGGCCGCTTCGTTAGGTGTGGAACCTGTTCCCTGAGCATCACTGAATGTATAATCAACTGTTGCAGAGAGACGATTTGTTCTTCTTAAATCAAATTTTAACTCAAAACCTTTGGTTGTTGAGAAGTCACCATTAACCAAAGCGTAATATCTTGAATGCTGTGCACCGGCATCGGCAAATATTGGTCTTGCCTGAATCTGGTCTCTGATATCTTTGTAGAAACCTGTGATATCAAACGCGAAGTTTTCACCCAACTGCTGACGGAAACCAATTTCGTACTGGGTTGTTCTTTCAGGTCTCAAACCATAACCAACAGGATTCAATTCAGCAAAACCACCTTTGATAATATCAGAGGCATTGTTGAAACCAAGATAAACGTTACGTAACTGCGACTGCTGAATAAATTTACCATACTGTGCATGGAAATTTGTTCTGTTTGTTACAGGGAATGAGAAACCAAGACGAGGACTGATCTGAAGCAATGGTTCAACATCTACCAAATAATCTGGATCAATTATATCGTCTGCGTCAAACTGAACATTACTAGCATTTTCAAATGTTTTTGAGTCAATGTCTATATAATCAAGACGGAAACCAAGGTTAACAACGAGATCAGAATACTCCATTTTATCCTGAATATAGAATGCAGCGAAAACAGGATTTTTCGGACCATAGATTTCATCGTCAGTAGCGTTGCCGTAAACATCATAACCATAGTTGTCAAGTCTGTCATAAACGTCACGGATATCGCCATCAGGACGAGACATCAAGTTTGACAATAGTGGGAATGAGTAATAAGAATATCTTCTGATTGTATAATAAGTAAAGTCACCACCTGTTTTAAATTCGTGGTGTTTTCCAATCTGATACAAGAAGTTAGCTTTACCACCGAAAGATTTAGTGCTCATCTTTCTGTAAGAACTTACACCTTCCTGCTCAAACACTGTATTAAAAGCACGAACACCAAGATCCCACTGACCATCAGTAATAGGATAATATCCAAGACCGGCATTGGCAATACTGTCACCATAAGCAAGAATATCATGCTGGAAGTATGGATCCATAGTTACATAGAAGTCATCGAAGTAGTTAAAAATCACATCGTAGAATGACTTGTTGTTGATTGCGTGAGTTATTTTTACACTAGTGTTGAGAGTCTGATCTTCGTTCAAAGGAGCTTTATCCTCGAACATGATATCTTTCCAGTCAAAACCACTACGATATTTATTATACTCGTAGTTAGCATTTACTTTAATAGTAAATGGCTGTAGTTCGTACATCAATGAAGCATAACCCTGATATTTGTTGCTTGCAGAGTTGGTTGACTGATGAGGAGCTCTGTAAATACTGGTAGTATCAGCAGAAGCACCCAATGTAGCGTCAAACAATACCGGGAAATCATATTCTCTATAATATCTTGCTGCGGTTCTGCGGAAAATATTTGAACCCGCGAAGAAGAATTTAAGATTTTTCATTGAAGGCAATACAGGACCGCCAACAGTGAAAGAATATTCCGAATAACCATAAGGATACCATCCGCCTGCAAATTCCTCACCAACTTCCGAACCCGGTATATTGTCAGTAATAGCTTCTAAACTGAAACTGTAGTTTTCACTACCGGTTCTTGAAGTAGTGGAAATAATACCACCATTCGCACCACCAAACTCGGCTGTATAACCACCGGCCTGGAACTGAACCTCTTCGATAGCGTTTTGGATTGGCTGTGTACGAGCGCCACCAAATACAGGGTTATTTACAAGTACACCGTCAACATAAAACGCAACCGCGTCACTTCTACTTCCTCTAACATAGAGGTTTCCACCCTGGTTAACAACACCTGCCTGATTAGCAACAAGCGCGTTAACACCTCTTACCGGCAAGTTTTTAATATCGTCTTTACCAACAATATTTGTAGAGTTGGTAATGTTTTTATTAATAAGCGGTTTTGGTGCAATCACCGTAACCAGATCGGTTTCATAAGTTTCGGACGGAAGCGAGAAATCTGCTTCAGTAGTCAGGTTCACCGAAACACGGATGTTACTCATGGTAACTTCCTGGTAACCGATATAACGGGCTTTCAATGTGTACGTACCCGCAGGAACATTAAGTATTAGATACTCACCGTTTTCATTTGTTGCGGCACCAAGTGTTGTACCTTCGATAAGGATATTAGCTCCGAGAAGAGCTTCACCAGTTTCAAGGTCTGTTACGGTACCAACAATTTTACCGGACTGCGCGAAAGTTATAACCGGCAATAGAAACAGGAGTAAAATTAAAATTTGTTTAAACTTGGGCATATTTTTCTCCCCTAAACTATGAATAAAACCAGTTATCTTGGTCTCGTAGATGTTATTAAACTTTCTTCGTACTTAGCAAACGAAGCGTTTGATGGCTCACCATGTAAAACTATCAGGGTAGTCATTCCGGCTTTCAGATCGAAAGTACCCGTTACATGAGAAAGCGTATCAAGTATATTTGCGTCATCAGGATTAGCCTGAATTGAATAAAATTCAAGGTCATAATTTCCTTCAGTAATGATACCGCCAACGTAATGAGGGTCGCTGGTAATTTCAAGAGCATCATCAGCATCACCAAGAAGTGTATCAATTTCACCCAATGTGTTATTTGTTAGCGTGATAAATGTGTAAGGCAATTCTAAATCAGTCTGACCTCCGGTATAAACACCTGCAGCAGCATGGATACATTTAAGAACACCCTGATTTGATTCAAGATAAACTTTTTCTTCACCATTAGGATCAGGAAGCTGATGATAATCATCAAGATAAGTTTGACCAAGCCAGATATACTGACCCATTACTGTATTATTGTCTTCGTTTGCGTCGTATGTACCGGTGAATATTAAAATTGCTTCTTCATAAGATCCCATACCAATCAAACCTTCAAATATTACAGTACCTGAGCTGTTTTGTAGCCTGATATTTCTGTTGCCTGCATTCACATCGAAGTATGCAGTATATTGTCCGTTTGTAAGATTGTTGGCAACAGCACTTCCGCCAAGACTGGTAAAACTGTTCATCGCAGTAAAATTATCAACACCATCGTTTGTATTATCGATAGATACGTTGAGCACATCTGCGTTTGTCACAAAATTAGCCACCCTTAATTGCGTGTAAGGTCTTTCAAGTATTTCCATATCGGGTTCATCTACGCATCCGGTTAGGAACAAACCGCCAAATACTAGAAAGGTGATAAAAACTTTAAATTTAGATAGCATTATTTACCTCTAATCTAATTGATTTTGTTTATTTAATGACAAATTTATCCGACTTGCAATTATTTAGCTAATATTAGTCGAGGTAAATCAAATAGATGGTAACCAGACGGGAAACCATATTTCAGGTTTCCCGCGTGATTTGGAGCTTATTTTAAGCCAATTATTTCAATAACATCATCTTGGCTGATTTCACAAAGTCACCAGCTTTGATTTCATAAATGTAAACGCCTGAGCTTAGGTTTGATGCGTCGAAGTTAACTGTGTAACTTCCTGCATTCTGTGCTTTGTTAACCAAAGTAGCTACTTCAGCACCAAGAACGTCATACACTTTAAGTGTTACGTTTGAAGACTTAGCAATTTCATATTTGATTGAAGTTGCAGGGTTGAATGGGTTAGGATAGTTCTGACCAAGATTATAGTCAAATTCACCAATACCATCTTCAACACTTGAAACAGTGGTAAATGATACTGCTACAGGAGCTGCATAATATACAGTTGGATCTGTCAATGGTACACCGGCACCATATTCAAATCCTGCAGGATAATAATAGAATGAGAAACCTGTATAAGTAGTAGTTGTGTCACCACCTTCAACAGTTACTTCTTTCGCAAGACTAGGAGCGAAATGTGAACCGTTTTCGTTAAAACCGGGTGTTTCAGTAAGGTTCATTGCATCTGACCATTCAGCATCATCAAGATGTCTGTATGCCGCGTAAACATCGCAGAAAGCAGAGTCGCCACCATCATGAGTAACCCACTGAGCCATCATGAATTCGCGATCAGCATCAAATGCCAAATATACAGATGGACCCATCTGACCAAGAGCTACACCATCATACTGTGTAAATGTAGAGTCAGAAAGAAGTTCACCATCCAGGATGATTTTTTTATCCCAGCCAGCGTCTGTTTCAATAAATTCAACCATGAAGTTTGAACCATATTCATCAGAAACAGCTGTATCGATAGCTGTTACACCGGTAACGATGTGAACATAACCATCTTTATCAACGTTAATGTCACCCTGATAACTGATAAATTCGTCACCTTTGATGTAGTCCCAAAGTTCGTGATAAGAAGCTCTGTCATCAATTACATAAGTAAGTGAGTCAACGAGATTCCAGTCACTCCATGTATCACCATTATCTTCTGATTTACTGTAACCGATACCCCAGCCACCGAACGGGTTTGTCCAACCAAATTCTTCAGCGAAAGAACCGATAACACCATAATAAGCAACGCCATTAGCAGAAACGCCACCCATGGTAATGTTACCATTGTCACCGAATGCAGCTGAATTCCAGTTTTCAGGATTGATTTCAGTTACGTCAGAATAGTCAGTAGTTTTCCACAATGTGATAGAAGCGTCATCAGTATTATCAGACATCCAGAATACATAACCATTTCCATCGCCATCAGTGTGTGTGAAAACAGGTACCTGAGAGCTGTAAAGTGGAGTAGATGTTGGATCACCATCGTTAGTGATAGCAGCAAAGTCAGCGCCATCAAAACCCTGATCAGCCGCGAAACCAACATGCTGGAACTGTACAGGATTAGAATTCAATTCAGGCCATGCGAAAACAGCGATAGTTTCGCTGAAATCTTCTGCCATGCCAGGATTGAAAATAGCCGCTGACGGGTAACGAGCAAGAATCTGCGCGTTATCACCGTTAACAGAAGTAGCGCTTCTCATCCATGATTGACCATGGTCAGTTGAATATCCGTACCACAATTCACCGGAACCGGCTGAATATGTAGTAGAACCACGATATACCACTAGAGCTGTGTTTGTATATGGATCAAAAGCTGCGGGATTCAATGCGCCAATAGCAGGACCATAAACGTTAGGCATTGTATCAACAGCAACATAGTTAGCAGCCGTTACAGGGGATGGACCACCAACATTAAGAACGCTCTCTACAGCAACTGCAGGTGCGTCCACGATAACTGGAGCTTTTTTAGCTGACTGCGCAAACATTACGCCTGAAGCTATCAAAGCTACCAAAAGAACGGTAAAGAGTTTTTTGTGCATAGGTTACTCCTTAAATTGTGAAATAATTAATTGAAGAATAGAATTGTTGCCAATGTATGTTTATTTATTATGTTCAATCTGTAGCCAAATATTGTTACGGAACTTTTCCGATTTTCAAGAGTCTAATTCTTCAGACCCCAATTACACTTTCGGAGAGCAAATTAATACAATGTGAAGTCTTAGTCAAGAGACAAACATTGTAGAGAATTATATTTACCTTAGAATTATTTAAGGAAATTATTAAATAAAGTATCTTCTGTAGCCAAAACCCGAATTTACTTCATCTATCTTATTATGTCAATATTAATACGAGATTTAATCCCGATTTTCGTATTTAACTTCAACATAAACGTATAATTATACGAAACCGCCCCGATATTTCAATCTACCGGCGGCGGCTTAAGATTTTTAATACTAAACTACCGCGTTAATCTTTTCAACAAATACCTGTTTTGATACGGCGCCAATTATAGTTTCTTTTACTTCTCCGCCTGCAAAAAGCAAAACTGTAGGAATACTCCTTACACCATATTTAATTGCTGTTTGCTGATTTTCATCAACATCAAGTTTACCAACTTTAACTTTGCCTTCGTATTCACCGGCCAATTCTTCTATAATAGGGGCGATCATTTTACATGGACCACACCAAACAGCCCAGAAGTCTATTAATACCGGTACATCACTTTTTAATACTTCTTCATCAAAATTTGCGTCTGTAAATGTTACAGGTTTCATGTTATCTCCAAAATTTAAAAATAATCAATCTTTGAATTACATCACGCCATTTTTCTTAATAATATCACGAGCTATAATTCCGCGCTGAATTTCATTTGTTCCTTCAAATATTTTGTTAATACGTGAATCACGATAATATCGTTCTATAGGCAGTTCACGCGAATAACCCATTCCACCATGTATCTGAACAGCGTAATCGGCAACTTTATCAAGTGATTCGGAACAATACAACTTCACCATAGCTGACTGGCGTGAAATATCTTTGCCCAGATCATACTCTACCGCGGTTCTATATACAATCGATTCCATATTGAATATTAATAATGCCATATCTGCCAGCATAAACTGAACCGCCTGGAACTTGTTGATGGTCTGATCAAATTGTTTACGTTCCTTTGCGTATCGGGTGGAATACTCAAGAAGCTCTTTTGCGGCACCCAAACACGCGGCACCCAAACCAAGTCTGCCCGCGTCAAGTGTCTTCATCGCAAGCAAAAATCCCCTGCCATCTCTTCCGATGAGATTCTCTTTCGGAATTCTTACATTATCAAAAGTGATCGGATTGGTTTTACTTCCACGAATACCCATTTTTTTCTCAGCCGGGCCCGCGTGAAATCCTTCACGATCAGTTTCAACAATAAAGGCACTCACACCTTTCGGAGTACGCGCAAACACAGAAACAATGTCCGCAATTTCACCGTTGGTAATCCATAATTTTTCACCACTGATAATCCACTCATCACCATCAGGAGTAGCTTTGGTTCTCACATTAAAAGAATCAGAGCCTGCCTGTGCTTCGGTTAAACAAAATGCGCCAAGTTTTTCGCCGTTTGCCAAAGGCACAAGATATTTCTGCTTCTGCTCTTCGGTACCACCTATATATATGGTGTTGGAACCAATCGACTGATGCGCGCCTATCATCGTAGCGGTTGACATACATCCCCTCGCGATCTCTTCCTGAGAGATGCAATATCCAACTTCCCCGAATCCTCCTCCTCCATATTCTTCAGGGAAGGAAACCCCGAGCACTCCAATTTCGCCCAACATTTTAATTAATTCCGGCGGGATGGCTTCATTTTCGTCTATTTTTGAAGCGATGGGTTTGATTTCATTATTGGTAAAATCTTTTACCATCTCTCTGAGCATATTTTGCTCTTCGGTGAACTTAAATTCGAACATTATTCTTCCAAACTAGTGTGAGTAATTTATTTAATAGGTTGACATACTTTATCACCAAAATAATTCACTATAAATTCACCACCGTCAACACCAATTATATTTCCTGATATCCATTCTGCTCTTTCATCACACAGAAGCACGATTGCTTTTGCAACCTCTTCCGGTGTAGTTAATTTACCCAACGGATTTTTCATTTTCGCGGCTTCAAGCATTTTAGTATTACCCGGTATTTTCGCAAGTGCCGGAGTATCAGTTACTCCTGCCATAATTGCGTTCGCGGTAATTTTCATGCTTCCAAGCTCAACGGCAAGCTGGCGTATATGTGCTTCCATAGCTACTTTAGCCGCCGATACAGCACCGTAACTTGGTATTACAGTCTGGTTACCCGCTGAGGTCATTCCAAAGATTCTTCCTCCTTCGGCAAACAAATCTCTCTGAATAAGTCCCTGAGTCCAATAAACAAGACTGTGAGCCATCACATCGAGGGTCATAACCATCTGCGCCTGTGTAATACAGTCAACGGGTGATTTGGCGACATATTTTTTTAACGCGCCAAAAGCAAGCGAATGCATCAACACATGAACTTTCTGTCCGTCTTTGGAAAAAGTTTCTCTAATTTCATCAAGAATATCGTTTCTTTTAATCTGGTCTGCGGCATTTATATTATAAAAGAGCTCTTCTGCACCGGCTCTGTGAATTTTGCGAATAATGTTTTTAACATTGGGCATTGTACTCTGTCTGTCGAGATGGATACCAATGATATTATATCCTTCCTTGGCTAGCTCAACAGCAGTAGCTCCACCGAACCCGCTGGATGCTCCTAAAATTAAAGCCCATTTTTTTTCCATGTCTGTTTCCTGTTCTTATTTTTTACAATAAATTAAAATTTAACAAATATAGACTGTTAAAGCAATTATTACTTTTTGCCCAAAACCCTTAAAACAAAGGTATTGACTTGAGTTTCACACTGTTATCCCCTAATAATTCCTTAATTTTAACGACTAAATTATCTTTTAGTTCTATTTTGCTTTCAAGTATAAATGAGCGTGTAAACCCGTTATTTTTGACTAATATCGCTACATCAAGTTTTCCTTTGTTTTGCTCGAACAACTCTTGAAGTGATTTAATATGCTCAACGGTATGGGTGCCTTCCTCAACTTCAATAATCACGGCTTTCATAAATTCGGTGGCGGCTTCTTCAACCGGATATGCTTCATCCACATGTAGTTTTATCGCGTCACCACTCGATTCGGGTCTACCTTTAACCCAGACAGTCTCTTCTTCTTTAATGTAATCTTTACAATCTACATAAATCTTGGAGAACATTATACACTCGCATGAACCGGTAAAGTCATCCAGCTTGAAAAACGCCATCTGATTCCCCGATTTATCTATCTTGGTACGCATTTCTGTGATCACACCCACAGCGGTTACCTGTTCAGTGTTCTGGAAAGTCTCCGGTTCACCAAGGTGTACATTCGCGAGCGCGTTCCATTCGAGATCATATTTACGCAAAGGGTGATCGGAAAGATAAAAGCCCAGTACTTCCCTCTCACGGGATAATGTTTCCTTGTCACTCCACGGTTCAACTTCAGGTAACGAAGGTTCTTCTATCTCAAATCCTTCATCCATCCCGCCGAACAGACTGTTAGCCTGTGATTTTATCGCTTCCTGCGCTTTACTACCAAAGGATAGGGCATCTTCAATCGCCAAAAGGTTCTGAGCTCTGTGCCCTTCGCATGAATCAAAAGCTCCCGCCAGAACTAATCCTTCGAGAACTCGTTTATTTACCTGACGCGTATCAATATGTTGGCACATATCAAAAATACTTGTAAAACTTCTCCCCAACTCTCTATGCGCCCGTTCTAATTCCTGAACCGCGCCGGAGCCAACGTTTTTAATAGCCGACATCCCAAAAACCACTTTTCCATTTTTAACATTGAAGAATACGGAAGGATTATTAACATCGGGAGGAAGTACTTCTACTTTCAACCTGCGGCAATCGTCGAGCAGCATAGTAACTTTGTCTGTGTTGCCATATTCGTTCGTCATGTTCGCGGCGAGAAATTCCGGCAGATAATGGGCTTTCAGGTACGCCGTCTGATACGCTACAACACTATACGCCACCGCGTGCGATTTGTTAAAACCGTAGTTTGCGAACTTGTCAATAACTGTAAAAATTTCATCCGCGACTTGCTCTTTAATACCACTTTTCACCGCGCCGGCGATAAACTTCCTCCGCTGCTCCTTCATCGCTTCAAGATCTTTTTTACCCATCGCGCGACGTAAAATATCAGCCTCGGCAAGTGACATACCCGCGATTACGTTCGCGATTTTTATCACCTGCTCCTGATAAACAATAATACCGTATGTTTCTTTCAGGATCGGTTCAAGATTTGGATGGAGGTACTCAATCTCTTTTCTGCCATGTTTACGCGCGATAAAGTCGTCAATAAATTCCATCGGACCCGGTCGGTAAAGCGCGTTCATAGCCGAAAGGTCTTTTATACTTGTTGGAACAAGATTTTTCAGGTACTCGCGCATCGGTCCCGATTCAAACTGGAATACCGCTGTTGTCTGACCACGCGCGAACAGCTCATAAGTTTTAGGATCATCCAGCGGGATATCATCCATATCAAACTCTTTGTTGCGAGTCTGTTTAATGAGCGTGAGTGTATCACGGATGATAGTGAGAGTACGGAGACCGAGGAAGTCCATTTTTAACAGACCCGCGTCATCCAGCTCTTTCATGTTAAACTGTGTAACGAGGTCGCCGTCACCGCCAGCTTTGGCGAGAGGGACAAAATTACTTACCGGACCCGGAGTAATTACGACACCGGCAGCGTGTTTGGATGAGTTACGGTTCATTCCCTCAAGAATTTTACCGTATGATATCAAATCTTTTATTTTCGGGTCATCCGATTCTTTAACCCATTGAAGTTCAGGAACTTCTTCCAGTGCCTGCTCGATGCTAAATACGCGCCCAAACTTCGAAGGGATCCACTTGGTGATACTGTTTACAACAGGAATTGGTATTTTCAATACACGCGCAACATCTCGCAAAACCGCTTTCGATGACAACCGGTTGAAAGTGATGATCTGACATACAGAATCTTCACCATATTTATTTTTGGTATATTCAATAACTTCACCACGCTGATCGTCGGCAAAGTCAACGTCGATATCGGGCATCGATTTACGAGCCGGGTTAAGGAACCTTTCAAAAAGGAGGTCGTACTCAAGCGGATTTACATTCGTAATTTTTAGCGCATACGCGACAAGCGAACCCGCGGCGGAACCACGACCCGGTCCAACAGGAATGCCCCTGTCTTTAGCGGCGTTAATAAAATCCTGCACAATCAGGAAATACCCAGAATACCCCATTGAAGTGATAACATCAATCTCGTAATCAAAACGGTCTTCTATTTCCTTGTTGATTTTCTTGAATCTGTCGTCGAGACCTTCGCGCGCAAGAAGGGTGAAGTATTCATCAAGGTTTTTTGCGGGTGAGTCTGCCGGGATAGGGAAATTCGGGTAATGAAATCCCTCAAATTCCGGTACAAAAGTAATTTTTTCATCTATTTCGAGGGTGTTTTCTATCGCTCCGGGAAAACCCTTGAATAGTTCCTTCATTTCCTGAGTGGAGCGGAAATAAATCTCGTCAGTGCGGTAACGTAAATCGAGATAATTTGCTGTACCTGTCTTATCGCCGAGCAGGAGTAAAATATTATGCGCTATTGAATGATCCTGCTTGATATAATGGATATCATTCGTCGCCATTATCTTTATGCCCAATTCTTTCGAAAGTTTTGGCACACCTTCAAGAATCGGTTTATCTATATCAAGTCCGTGATCCTGTATTTCGAGATAAAAATCATCACCAAATATTTCTTTCAGAAGTATGGCGTTTTCTTTCGCTTTTGCGTAATCACCATTAAATAATGGCGCTGAAACCGGACCCGCGGCACATGCGGAAGTGCAAATGAGTCCTTCATTCATTTCCCGCAAAATATCCACATCGATACGGGGTTTATAATAAAAACCCTCGGTGTACCCGATGGTGATCATTTTCACAAGATTTTTATAACCTTCCTTGTTTTTCGCAAGAAGTACAAGATGGTTATAATATTTCGATTTTTTTCTGCCGCCACCTTCAGTACCTTTATCAAAGCGACTCCCCTCGAAATTTACATATGCTTCAACTCCGATAATTGGTTTCACACCGGCTTTTTGTGCTTTTTTAGCGAACTCGGAGACCCCGAACATCACTCCATGATCGGTTAGTGCGATTGCGTGCTGATCATTCTCCACAGTTGCGGCTATAAGGTCAGGCACTGTGCAGGCAGCGTCCTGCAAACTGTAATGTGTGTGGTTATGTAGATGTACAAAATCACCCATGATTAAATCCTGCTTCTCCTTTTAGTTTTTTCCGGTTGAACCAAATCCGCCTTCACCTCTTTGGGTATCTGACAGAGTTTCAGTTTCAGTAACTTCCGCCTTGATTACTTCGGCGAAAACAAGCTGGGCAATTCTTTCGCCACGTTTTATTTCAAAATGTTCATCTGAAAAGTTGAACAGTATGACCTTTATCTCACCACGATAATCGGAATCTATGGTACCTGGTGAGTTTAAAACTCCAATACCATGTTTGGCTGCCAAACCTGAACGGGGGCGCACCTGAATTTCATAACCTTCCGGTATTTCGGCACTCAGGTTTGTGGGAACCATTGCAACCTTACCAGATTTTATCAGCAAAGGAACCGAAACAGCGGCTCGGATATCCATACCGGAACTCGCAGGAGTTGCGTAATGGGGTAATTCTATATCGTTGAATTTTTCATCCAGACGTTTAAACTTTACTTCAATTTTTTTCATTACTTCTTCTTGAATGATTTTAGAACGGTTTTAATTTCTGATACACGTATAACGCGGGTAATAAATAAAATGGCAATAAAGAAAGCGGGAAGAATAAATTTATACAATAACGGAAGTCCGTTTTGTTCAAGCGCAAAATAGTAAACCACCGTACTACCCGAAATAAGGAACATAATAATACTAATTTTCCCCCACTCATAATTAATTTTATAAAATTTTGAGGAAGAAAAATATAATCCTGCAGCCATCACTACATAACTTGCGAGAGTGGCGATTGCGGCACCCATTATCCCGTATAACGGAATTAATGCGTAGTTTACCGCCACATTTACAATTGCCCCGACACCCGTTACCCAAGGGAAATAGCTTGTTTTTTCTTTAATATATAAACCGGCGGTGAAATTATAATACATTCCGTGGAAAACGTAGGCGAGAAGTATTACGGGTACTATATAAAATCCGTCAACAAAATCGGCGCCTATTAATGTACGTCCACCAGGCAAATGAATATGAACAATATCATCAATGATCACAGTGAGGAAAAGCCAGATAAATCCGGCAAACAACACAAAAAGCGTCAAAACTTTTGAGAAGATTTCTTTCGCGTTTTTCTCTTTTGCGTTGGTGAGGAAGAAAGGTTGCCAGGCGTAATTGAACATCTGCACCACAAGCATCATAAAGATACCCAGCTTGTAGTTTGCCCTGTATAACCCGACAGTAGCATAATCGGTAAGCGCTGTAACTATCGGAACATCTATCATTTGCACCATCATGGCGGTAATACTCGCGGGAAGAAAAAATATCCCGAACCTGAACATTTTTTTCAGCAAAGTCCGGTCAACTGATATAACAAGTTTTTTAACGATATCGGGGATTAGCAATAATAATACCGCCGCGGACGCAACAAGATTACTTATAAATATCGCCTCTATACCCATCTTGTAATACAATATCAAAATCAGGTTGAGTGTTAGATTTACAAAAATATTTATCAGTTTGAAAGCCGCGAACTTTTTCGCTTTTCGTTCAAGACGCAGATCGGCAAAAGGGATTAACGCGATTGTATCGAAGAGCAAAATAAAAATCATATACAGCGTAAGATGGGAATATTCAGCCGGGAGAGCCATCAAATCACTTATTTGCGAAACACCGAGAAGCATTACCACCGTAAAAATTGATGATGTTCCCGTCACAAATATAAAGGGTGTTGAAAACGCGGCTCGTTTCCCTTCCCGTTCGGCGTCTGCGCTATATTTCATAAACGCGGCGTCCATACCATAGATATAGACAATATTCAGGAATGCAAGAATGGCGTACACAAACGTGTATATTCCAAACTCTTCCCTGCTGAACACGTTGGTATAAAAGGGTACAAGAAGAAAGTTCAGAAATCTGCCAACTATCGTGCTCGCGCCATAAATAGCAGTCTCTTTACTTAGCTGTTTGAGTTTATCGAGCATTCCCACCTGAAAGTATAAATTGATTATCCGCTTCCGTGAATTTACGGATTTTTAATGATAATCAATAAGGAGAGAAGGGAGATATTTTTGACCTTTTAAGGATTACATTTAACAGCTATTTAGATTGCATAATATTTCAATAGAGGGATTTGATATGAAGAAAAACAAACTTTTCTGGAAAAATATTTCGCTTTATTGAAGATTATCTCAGGTTTGTGTTTTTTTTGAGAAAACGGCAATTCCCTTAAAATAATTACAAAAAATTGCGTCAATATTAAACTAAATTAATCTTAATCTTGTTCTACCCTACAAATCTTCAACCGTTTTTTCATTTTTACCTGCAAACCTGAATCATAATGATAACATATAGTGTTAAAATCAATTATAAATCCACAACCGTTAACAGGACATATCGTCCGCCAAATTATCCGGATTGAAATCCCATAAATAAAGAATAACGCACACTTCACTAATCAAACCGAAAGAACTAAAAAATATGCGAAAATTCAAAATACCCCATGTCTTTATTTTTCTTTTTTTGATTATAATTTTCTCTTCAATACTCACCTACTTCGTTCCAAGCGGAAGTTATGAACGCACCACCAGAGATTATGGAGAACGCAAACAAACAGTTGTTATCCCCGATAGTTACAAAGAAATACCCAAACATTACTCGTTGCAGGGAGTCTTGACGGGTGAAGATGTTGAGGGAAAGTCAACTCCGGTTTCCCTGCTCGGTATCCTGAGCGCGATACCAAAAGGTTTAAGCGACTCGGCTGTGCTTGTGTTTTATGTGTTTATTATTGGCGCTGTTATCACTCTCATTCAACAAACAGGTACATTCAACGCGTTTCTCTTCGGGTTAATTTCAAGATTCAGGAAAAAGCCCAAACAACTTCTGTTTCTTATCTATATGACCATTTTTACAGGCTCCTCATTTTTAGGTATTGGTCCTGAAACAATAGCTTTAATACCTGTATTCTTTTTCCTGTCGAAACAATTGGATTACGACCGAATATTTGGTCTTGGTTTATTAAATATTCCTATTTTACTGGGTTGGACCTCCGGTGTAACTAATCCTTTTACCGTACAGATTGCTCAGATTATTGCAGAGCTGCCAATTGGTTCCGGTATGGGATTGCGACTTGCTCTTTTTGGAGCGCTTGCTCTCACCGGATTTTATTTTCTTATGCGTTACGGTGACAAAGTAAAAAAAGACCCTTCCAAAAGTTTAATGCCGGATGACCGCTTTGAACTGGAAGATTACGGCTCATTCGAAGAAGTAAAACTGGAAAGAAAACATATCTTCATTCTTGGCTTTTTTATCGTCTCATATGCGTCTGTACTTTATGCTGTACAAACACTCGGATGGGGTTTAATTGAAATGAGCGCCAGCTTTATCGGTATAACCATAGTGGTTACAAAATTGGCAGGAATGACAGGCGATGAAGCGATGACAGCATTCACCAAAGGTCTGGGAGTTATGATAATTCCTGCTCTGGTAGTTGGTGTGGCGCGTGGTATTTCGGTAGTACTTTCAGAAGGTATGATCATTGATACGTTGATACATCACGCTAGTGTGGTGCTTATGTCAATGCCTAAAATTGTTGCTGCCGAAGGTATGCTCGTCTTTCAATCGACACTAAACTTTTTTATACCTTCTGCATCAGGTCAGGCATTAGTTTCAATGCCGCTTATGACTCCAATGTCGGATATACTTGGAATTTCACGCCAAACTGCTGTGCTTGCTTTCATTTTGGGTGATGGATTATCGAATATAATTATCCCTACAAACGGTGTGTTAATGGCAATGCTCGGACTTGCAAAAATCTCCTTCGAAAAATGGTTCAGGTTCGTTTTACCATTATTCATTGTAAGTATAATAATCGGCGCGGCATTTATTGCAATCGCTGTCCTGACAGGCTATTAGGAAATCAGGTCGAATTAACACATATATAAAAAGGAATGGTCGATGACCATCCCCTGAGAAAAAATTTTTACTGTGTCTGTTGAGACTTAGCATGTTTACCCCGTAAGACGGGAGTACTCATCTATGCCATTCAGCCCGTCAATACCAGCCTCACCAACATTTCCCGGTTCTTCGACAGGTGATATCCTGAGCTTGCTGCAGGGCTCAGGAGCCTGGTATTTGTCATGCCCGAGTCCATCGGGCATCTTGTTTACGTGATAGTTTTCCAATCAAGTTGAAAATGACAAGTTCAAGTGCATATTATGACATTTTTGCCCCTCCATTTGCCAAAGTTTATCCCGTGAAGCGGGAGGAGGGATAGGGGTGGGTTCTGATTGTTGATCGCGATAATTCTACATCTCTGGATTCCCGCCTGCGCGAGAATGACAATTGACTGGTAAACGGGAATGACTATGTGCTAATTAGCTTATTAATGAATAGATTTCCTCCGCCATTGGCAGATTCGCGGAAATTATACTTCCTAAAGTCTGTCATTCCCTTCGCCCCGGCGAATTGGTTGGGCCTCCATGGTTTCTGACCTCATCCCCCAGCCCCCTTCTCCTATCAACAGGAGAAGGGGAGTACATAATTACTTTTTGTCATACCCAACTCGATTGGGCATCCAGTTGTTGTTTTTTAACTTACGTCTGGCAACTACAGACTGGCGAGCAAAGGCTAACGAATGTGGGAGTGGTTTTTATCAATCCTTTTAAAATTCAAAGGGATGGTCGATGACCATCCCCTACATGAAAAATATATTATGAATGATTGTAAAGACGGCATATGGTTCGAGTGACGTTGTCCTGAGCATGCCGAAGGGCTCACCAACCTAATGCCGTCTCTACTTCGTGCTCGGTACTTTGCAATTACTAAATAATCAAAAACGTTTATTTATTTCTTCCATGATTTTTATTCCGGCGTCAGGAATTTTAGTTCCCGGTCCGAATATCGCCGCTGCGCCATGTTCGTACAAAAAGTCATAATCCTGTGCCGGAATAACACCACCGGCAATAACGATGATATCATCACGACCAAGTTTTTTCAATTCTTCTACTAACTGTGGCAATAAAGTTTTATGACCCGCGGCAAGAGAACTCATACCAACAACGTGAACATCATTTTCCACTGCCTGACGAGCGGTTTCTTCAGGAGTCTGGAATAACGGACCCATATCCACGTCAAAGCCCATATCGGCATAAGCGGTCGCGACAACTTTCGCGCCTCGATCATGACCATCCTGCCCCATTTTTGCAATCATGATACGTGGACGGCGACCTTCGCGTTCAGCAAAATCATCTGTCATTTTTTGTGCTTTTTCAACCATATCGTCTTTCTCTTCTTTGTACTCGCTGCTGTACACACCCGAAATCGTTCGTGTAACCGCCTGGTATCTTCCGCTTACTTTTTCAATCGCGTCGGATATTTCACCAAGTGTCGCGCGAACTCTCGCTGCTTTAACCGATAGTTCCAGCAAGTTACCATCACCTGTTTCCGCGCATTTTGTCAAGGCTTCAAGTGAAGATTTTACTTCCGCTTCGTTACGTTTCGATCTGATTTCCTGCAAACGTTTTATCTGCGATAAACGTACAGCTGTGTTGTCAACCTCAAGGATTTCGATTGGATCTTCCTTGTCGAGTCTGTATTTGTTTACACCAACGATAGTTTCACGACCGGAGTCGATACGAGCCTGTCGCCTTGCAGCAGCTTCTTCAATACGCATCTTTGGAATTCCGGCTTCAATAGCTTTTGTCATTCCACCGTAAGATTCTACTTCAAGAATGTGTTCCCAACCTTTGTTGTAAAGAGCATCGGTGAGGGCTTCAACATAATATGAACCTGCCCACGGATCAAGTACTCTTGTGATGCCGGTTTCATCCTGCAGATAAAGCTGCGTGTTTCTTGCGATACGCGCCGAGAAATCTGTTGGAAGCGCGATTGCTTCATCAAGTGAATTAGTATGGAGTGACTGTGTATGACCAAGCGCCGCGGCCATAGCTTCCATACAGGTTCTAACAACATTGTTGAAAGGGTCCTGTTCGGCAAGTGACCAACCTGAAGTCTGAGAGTGAGTTCTTAATGACATCGATTTTTCGTTTTTGGGATCGAACTGTTTGATAAGCTGCGCCCAGATCAAACGGGCAGCACGCATTTTCGCAACTTCCATAAAGTAGTTCATCCCCTGCGCCCAGAAGAAAGACAAACGAGGCGCGAACCTGTCAACGCTCATTCCGGCTTTTATACCTGTGCGAACGTATTCCAGACCATCGGCGAGAGTGTATGCCATTTCAAGATCGGCGGTTGCTCCCGCTTCCTGCATGTGATACCCGGAAATTGAAATACTGTTGAACTTCGGCATATTCTCGGCAGTAAACTTGAAGATATCCGCGATTATCTGCATTGATATTTCCGGCGGATAAATATATGTATTACGCACCATATACTCTTTCAGGATATCATTCTGGATTGTACCGGTGAGCTGTTCGTGTGATACACCCTGCTCTTCGGCGGTAACTATATAAAACGCCAATACCGGAAGTACCGCGCCATTCATTGTCATCGAAACAGACATCTTGTCCAGAGGTATCTGGTCGAACAATATTTTCATATCCTCTACAGAATCAATCGCTACCCCCGCTTTACCAACATCACCGACAACACGCTGATGATCACTGTCATAACCGCGATGTGTAGCAAGGTCAAACGCAACGGAAAGCCCTTTCTGACCGGCAGCAAGATTTCTGCGATAAAACGCGTTACTCTCTTCTGCGGTAGAAAAACCGGCGTACTGACGTACTGTCCATGGTCTCATCACATACATGGTTGAATATGGACCTCGTAGGAAGGGTGCCAAACCCGACATATAATCCAGATGCCCGAGGTTTTTTATATCATCTTCTGTGTATAGAGGTTTAACATCAATTTTTTCCATTGTTTCCCAGACAAGATTCTCAACGGTTCTGCCTGTGGCTTTTTCTACTTGAGCTTTCCATTCCTCGTAAGATACTTTCTTATCCCGCAAGTTCAGGTCTATATTTTTAAAATCAGGTTTTTTCATTTTATAACGCTCCCAAATTTTTCAATAATTCTGAAATTATTGCGTAAACATCAGCGCCGAGATATATAAAGTCATCAACACCGGCTGCTTTGTATTCTTCAACTTTATCCTTGGGGTAACCCGCGAGAATAACTGTTACATCGCCACGGGTTTTCGCTGCTTTTACGAACGGATCAACGAGTTCCGGATAAGTATCATCAGTTGAACATAATACCGCAACTTTTGCCCTCGATGCCGCGAACTCTTTGGCAGCGGCTTCCGGTGTATCGAATCCTTTAGGATAGATTACATTAAATCCACCTGCCTCAAAAAATCCACGCGAGAAATCCGCACGGGCTTTATGTTGTTTCAGCGAACCCATAGTAGCAAGGAATATTTTGGGAGCCGATCCTGTTTTTTCCTGATACGCTAATGAAGCGTCACGCAGTTCTTCAAATATTTCCGCGATTCTGTAAGTTTTTATTTTGTCAGCAGTTACTTTCTCACCGGGATTTGCAAATACCGCTTTTGAAATTTCACCAATTGTCGCGCCTTCAAGGTATGCTTCGGCACCAACTGTTATCACATCGGCACTCGATTTATCAACAAGCTGCTGCAATTTGGCGAGTATGCTTTCATGTTTACCATTATCGCCGGAGATACGATACGCCTGCAAATATTTTGTGCGTTTTTCATGTAAACCTTTATGATCAACAACCTTGGGTGTAATTTTCTTTTCGGTCATATTAGCGTACATGTTGGTTCCGACAAGTACTTCTTTACGTTTTTTGAAGTCTTTCGCTCGCGCTTCATTTACAGCCGCAATCTTTTTGTTAGCCTCACCGGATTTCAAAGTTTCAACAATTCCGCCTTTTTCATCAAGTTCGCCAAATAGTTCCCATGCTTTTTTTGCAACTTCGTTGGTGAGCCATTCAACATAATAAGAGCCGCCTGCCGGATCAATTAACTGATCAAGATGTGATTCTTCCTTCAGGATAATTTGAGTATTTCTGGCTATACGACGTGAAAAACTGTCGGGGAGTCCGATTGTTTCATCGAACGGATTTGTGTGCATTGAATCAACACCCCCAACTACCGCGCTGAAAGCCTCCGTTGTTGTACGAAGCATATTTACGTATGGATCGTAAACTGTCTGGTTAAACTGTGACGCTTTAGCGTGGATAAACATTTTGCGCTGATCTGCAGCAACACCATAAGATTCAAGAACTTTTGCCCATAATACTCTCACGGCGCGCAGCTTGGCTATTTCCATGAAGTAATTGGGGCCAATACCAAATGTAAATCTGATTTTTGAGGCGATATCTTCAACTTTCAAGCCTCTTTCAGTAAGTTGACTTATATATTCAACCGCGGTAGAAAGAGCGTATGCAAGTTCCTGAACGGCGCCTGCGCCGGCGTTATTATAAACTGCGGCATTGATATGTATTGTTTTTATTCCGGACGCGTTTTTCGTTGCCCATTCGGTAACACTTTTAAGTTCATCATAAGCGTTCTCAAGAGAAATTGGCAATTCACCTGTTTCTGCAAGATAACCAATCGGGTCAGCGTCGATGCTGCCGGTTATATCCGCGATATTGATATTTTCTTTTTTGAGATATGCCGCAAAAAGACTTATAAACGGTGTTGAGGTATAACCTGCATCCACATAAACAGGATATTTTGTCAAATCAATATCTTTGAATGCTCGCTTCATTGAGAGGATCGCTGAAAACGATAATCCACCTTTACCTACTTGCTCCGGCTTTGCGTAATCGGCATCCAGACCAAGTTTTGTAGCTTCATCAAGCACAATATTGATAGCTGTCTGACCTCGTTTAAGATCATATTTCAGCGCGTCGTTAAACTCTTCAGCATCACCGTAAGGTATTTCCTGAGCTATATCCCATGGTTTTTCAATATAACCGCCAATTTTGGTACTTCGCACATAACTGCCAAAGCCGGGTTTATCATCTTTCAAAGGTAAATCTTTAATATCTTCTCTACGGTAGGCAGGTTGAAGGTTTATACCTTCGTAAGTTTTTGTAACAAGTTTTTTCTCGAACGGAACACCTTTGAGGTCTTTTTCAACAACTTCACGCCACTGTTCATATGTTGGCGGAGTGAACATATCCCTCAAATTCAGTTTTTTGTCCAGATTTCCATCCGGTATGTTTTGTTCATTCGACATAAAATCTCTCCAATCTGATGTCAATATTATATTTTTAAATTCTTTATAATTCTAAAATTAAGAAAAATTTCTCGATTTCTCTTAAAAGTGAAACGAAACTTAATATTAGTATAATAAGTCCTAATATTCCAGTAAGTTTTTTGTTAAATAAGAATTGATTTTTGCAATAATGCAGTAATATCACCTTGGTATAATGAGAGTGATAAGCAATTAACATGCCGTTTAAATCTTTATTTGGTAATTATAAAATAGCACGCTCTATTTATATTGATTATATTTGAAAAGATAAAAAGTAAGTTGGCATTGAGAAAAAAAGCACTATTAATATTACCCGAAAAAAAGTTTAATGAACGCGAGTTTAACGCCGTTCGTGAGGCGTTAATTAAAAACTATATTTCATTTTTTATCGCTTCTGATGCCATTGACCTTTGCACAGGAGATAGAGGCAGCAAGGTTAAAGCAGATGTAAAACTTGTAAATATACATCCTGCTAATTTTGACGGACTTTGTATAATTGGCGGAGAAGGTATCCGCGATTATTTCGGCAATAAGAGTGTAATTAGCGTTATAAACCGTTTTAACAACGGCAAAAAAACGATAGCCGCTATTTGCGCAGCGTCCGTAATCATAGCTCAAGCGGGAGTTTTGGATGGCAAAACAGGGACATGCTTTCCCGCCGATAAAAAAGAATTTACAAAATCGGGTGTTATTTACTCTGATGAGCCGATTGTAAAAGATAAACATATCATTACTGCCAAAGACGCTGAAGCCTCGACCGAATTTGCCACGCTTTTTGTGAATACACTCCTGAATATTTAATCATTTTTCACTTCTGATTTCTGGATATCCTGTATAACGATATTTAAGTCGTGTTGTATGCAGTCTGAAATACCGCACATAAATAAAAACTGCACCCTGTCGAACCACAGGAGCCTATTAGCGAGGTGTCTGAGTTTATCGTTTATCCCGCCTTGCGGGGAAGACCCGTCAATGCACAGATTCTGAACATCTTCCGGCCCTTCGAGAACCTCAGGAGCCGATTGGTGAGGTTGGTGAGCCCTTCAGACGGCATTTATGCCGTCTCTACGATGATTGGTGAGCCTATCGTTTATCCCGCCTTGCGGGGAACCACAGGGGCCTGATAATGAGGTGGGTGAGATCCTCGAACCCCCGTCAATGCAAAAGCATACCACATCTTCTGGCGCTTCCCCGCTCTGCGGGACAGGCGAGGGTCTCAGACACCTTTTAGAGTCGTTTGTCAACAGTCTGAATCAAATCTGTTTTGATCGAGTTTGATCTGAACATTTCGTATCCTGGCTTAAAAACCAAACCCGGATATGTAGAAATTGGAACGTTTCTACTCAGGTAATTAAAGTCTGGTTTTAATACTAAATCTGATAGTAAAAAAGACCGCTGTGACAGTAAGTCCGGTAAGCAACCCTATCCATACACCCACAACACCCATTTCAAAATGGAACCCCAGCAAATACCCTACCGATACACCAACGAGCCAATAGGAAATAAAACTGAGCACCATCGGCACTTTAACATCTGTGAGACCACGAAGGATATTCTGACCCACAGCCTGAATACCGTCACTGAGCTGGAAAAACGCGGCTACAATTATCAGACTTACAGCAAAGTCAACAACCTGCGGGTTATCGTTATACAGGTAAGGGAGCTGTTCACGGAACAAAATAAATACCGTACCGGAAACCATCATAAACAAAGTTGCGACACCCAATGCGGAAAAACCGGCTTTACGTGTTGCTTTTCTATCTTTCGCGCCGAGGAAAGTACCAACCCTGATTGCGCCGGCAGCACCTATTCCAAGTATCATCATGTAGCTGATAGAAGCCAGATTTATAGCAATCTGATGTGCGGCAAGTTCATTTTTACCTATCCAACCAATCATTATCGCTGAGAATGAGAACGCGCTCACCTCAAAGAAATATTGCAATCCGCTCGGGATACCAATATTTAATATTTTTTTGATCATGGGAAGATTAAATTTCCTGAACTTTAATGACGGATCATATTTTTTCAGAGAATGATTCCCGAATACATACCACATCAGCACGATAGCAAGAAATATTCTGGTAGTGAGCGTAGCATAGCCAGCACCGTCCAACTCAAGTCGAGGGAAACCAAATTTACCATATATCAGCACATAATTAGCCGCAACATTTACTATGTTCGCAACAATAACAATATACATTGGCGGTTTGGTGAGCGATAAACCTTCAACAAATTGCCTGTATGTCTGAAAAATCATCAGAGGGATTATAGAAAAACTTATGATTTTAATATAGGATTCAGCAAGGACAACAACATCTGCCGGCTGATCAAGGAAATAGAGTAAATCTCCCATAAAGTAGGTAAGGATAGTCAGGAGTACCGCGATTGTCAAATTCACTATAAGCGATTGGCGGAGTATTACACCACACTTGTCATCATCACCCGCTCCGGTCGCGATGGCAACGAGAGGTGTAACAGCTGTGCTCACCCCTATCCCGAAGACGAGCATAAGAAAAAATAAACCGTTAACCAGCGATGCCGCGGCAAGGTAGCTTGCGCCTATCTGACCTATCATCATACTATCAACAACACCGAACATTACATGTCCGAGCTGACCAATAGCTACAGGAATTGCAAGGTGTAAAGTTTTTCTGGCGTGTTCTCTAAATCGCATATATATATCTTTCCCTATTCAAAAGCTAAACTAACGTATCTTTACATTTTTAACACTTAAAACAAGACGCGTTAGTTTAACTTTTGTTCAGATAATAAGCAAAGTATATAAAAATAAATTATTCCGCAGTTAGCTGGAGGAGTTTTTTGCCGCGATGGTAACAGCTTTCATAATTTTCCCCATTGAAAATGGCATTCCCTGAGAAACCGCCGCAGCGAGAACACCACCCATCATTGCTCCGGTTATTCCGTGCGCTGTACTGTCTGTCCCGGCAAGATAAAGATTCTTTACCGGCGTTCGGTAACCAATCCACTCCTGCCTGTATCTTTCCGGAGTAGCGGGAATACCATATATATTCCCACCACGATTCCCTGTGAAAAACTCTGTGGAAAGAGGTGTTGAAAGTTCAAAATAATCAACCGCATCCCTGAAACCGGGATACCTCTCGTTTATGAAGTTGATGAGTGCTTCTGAAATTTTATCTTTCAGCAGTTGATAATCTGCTCCCCTGTTTTTCCAGGGCTCATTAGCCCATTTCGTAAAAGACTCATAGTCTATAAATGAGATTATTTCCGCTGTATGTCCGGGAGCCTTTTCATTTTTCATTGATGGGAAGGAAAGAAAAGCCATATTTACTTTACCGTCAAGCAACTCATTACGGTAAGTGTGAAGTTTATTTATATCGTAACCGGCGTAAATCCAGTGATTCGCGCCCGTGAAGCCAAGTTCTTCGGGATTTTGTTTTAACCCGATATATAAAGTGACATTTCCAACGGGCTTGAAAACCTTTTCGAGATTTATTCTGATACCGCTGAATTGCTCACCCTTCAGCAGTCGGTTATACGTAATCTCAGCCCCGGCATTGGAAATCACACTGTCGGCGAAGTATTCGCGTTCTATATACTCATTCCCCTTTTTTTCGGTTGCTCTCACCCCGGAAACACGCCCGTTTTTTACCACAATTTCTTTAACTTCATGGTTCATCAGAGCTTTGCTCCCGTTTGCTTCAATAGCGGGAATCATCGAATCGGCGATAGTTTTCGAACTTCCAACCGGGAAATATCCACCCTTCATATAGTGCTGCATGATCACAGCATGTATCAGAAATGAACTTTCTGAAGGAGGCAGACCATGGTCTCCATATCTGGTGACGAGCAGTGCTTTTAGTTTTTCATCATTGAAATTTTTGTCGAGATAATTTTGGGTTGTTTGAAGTGACAATTCGGAACCGGCATACTTATACCCTTTTAACAGCTTTCCGATAAAACCGGGCATAGCTTGTAAGATCTGATACTTGCGACTCCACTTCATTACTTTATTCATGTCTTCGAAATAGCGGAGAATTGTATCCTTCTCATTTGGAAACTGATTGATAAGCGCGGATTTAAGATTTTCTTCACCTGCTTCAAAATCGAAAGTAAAATCGGGGAATACACCTTTGTCATAAACTTCGGGCATCCTTTGCCATTTTACTTTTCCGCCCGTGAGGAAGTCCATCATTTTCCGCGCTTCGCTTCCTTCATGCATCTCACCAATATAGTGAACGCCAACATCCCAGACATAATTTGCCTTCCGCTTGAAGATATGTGTAAATCCTCCAAGCTTGAAATGCCTTTCAAGAATCAGAACTTTTTTACCAAACAGTTTTGAAAGAATAAATCCGGCTGACATTCCGCCAATACCTGATCCTATAATGATCACATCATATTTGTTTTCCATACCATTACCTCATTTTAATTATTGGTATGATGCAGCTAAAAGGAATAGGTTTTATCTGAAACCCGCCATGCGCAAGAATCAAGAGTGTTTCATTAGTCGTGAATCAATTTCAAATGGGTTGATACTAATAATTTTGACAGAATCAAACTCCCGATGCCTGCAATTTATTATATAATTGAAAGCTGATGAGATGATCGTACTGGGAACTTTTAGAGCAAGCTTACTCCCTTCTTTTATCCATGAGTCACCAATTTCTGATAAAACAGTCGGAGCAGGATAATTTCTCCAATTATCCGGGAGTTCATTTATTTGCAAACTTTTAACTGATTTTGGAGGGATCTCGAGGGTCACAAGGTCTAAAAGAGGAGTGATGGAAACCGGCAGATGGACAAGAATTTCCAGTAATGCAATCTCTATTGATTCCCCTGTATAAATCACAGGAGTACCTTTTCTGTTCCACCTGCCCCCGAACATCGCTGCTCCTGTGCCTGATAAATCATCCGAATGCTTATGGGAAACTATTCTATAAACCCGCATTTATCAGCTATAGACTCCAAATTCAATCCGACCTATAATATCTCTCACTTTGGAAGCTCCATCGGGAAACTCCAGTAATTCAACAGGCTCCATGTTTCCTAATGCAGTATTGGGGAGGCTCAGCCATTTGAAGAACTTATCGCGCACACCAAAAACCTCCTCGCCATAGAGAAAGAGGTCTGTGATTTCCAGGAGACGAATGGAAATATTTCTATCGAGCGTTTTGTCAGACCTCAACCATCTGTAAATAGTCGGTTCTGAAACATTAAGCAATTTTGCCGCAAGACTATGAGAAAAATTGAAGCCCGTCATGATTTTTTTTATCATTTGGGCTGAGACACCTTCGTTTGCGATCTGAATAAAATCAAACGGACTTTCAATCTCAAAATCGCGGGAAAGCATCAGACGAATATTTTCGTATCTCTCAATTGTATTTTTTCTATCTAATATCATTTGATCTTTATAATTATCACTTGATAGAATATAATAAAAAATATTCAGAATCAAAATCAACTAAAAGTGTCAGGCAAAATGCTCTTAATGTAACTTCCGCATTATTTTTCAGCAATCTGCGAGAACATCCAAAAAATTTCAGTTGCGATCTCAAAAGTACGTTTGGCATACATCTGCGCTTCTTTTTCCGTACCATCGAATTCTTTAGGATCTTTGTATGTCAACGCTACTCTGGCATCCGAGCCGAATACTACAGGACAAGCCTCATCAGCAGAATCGCATGTCATAACTGCGCAAAATTCACTCTGCGGATTAAACGGATCATTATACTTTTTCGAAAAAACAACTAATGGTTCAATTTCCCTGGCGAACTCCACCTGATAACGAGGATTTTCAGAATCGCTCGTTTGTTTTATGGAAACACCGGTTGACCTGATCGCCTTAACCGCCCTTGGGTTAAACGCGGTGGCTTCTGTTCCGCCCGACCATGTTACTATTTTATCGACGCCGTAATAATAAGCGGCGACCTGAGCCCATATCTGCGATATTATACTTCTGCGTGAATTATGCGTACAGATAAAGTTAAGATTGATTGTTTCACGCGACTGATGTTTTGTGATATAATCTATTATTTGTGACAGAATATTTTTTCTGCCTTCAGGTATAGAGTCAAAATTGCTCTCTACCTGATCGATGTAGTCGGATAACTGATTTGAGATCATAACTCTTATTTTTATTTTGAAAATATTAATTTATCAATAAATTACTTTTATACACCTTTATGAAATAGTTAAATTTAGCAAACTCAAAAACGAATATATAATGTTAGATAAAAAAGAAATAGTAAAATTCCTCAAAGAAACAGATAAATCGAAAAATAGTGAATTATTTAACCGTGCCCGTGAAATTAAACATCAGCTATGCGACAAGGATGTTTACATACGCGGTTTGGTTGAGATCAGTAATTACTGCCGTAAAGATTGTTATTACTGTGGAATCCGCAAGTCAAACAAAAATGTGAACCGTTATTTGATGAGTGAAGATGAAATAATCAACACCGCAAAATGGGCATACGATAACGGTTATAAATCACTCGTTCTGCAATCGGGTGAACGAATTGATGACACTTTTATTCAATTTGTAGAGGACGTTCTCAAAAAAATCCGGCAATTCTCGAACAATGGTATTCATGTAACTATTTCTTTCGGGGAGCAGACAGAAGAAACTTACCAACGGTGGTATGAAGCAGGCGCGCACAGATATCTGTTGCGTGTTGAAACTTCCAACCGTGAATTATATAAAAAGCTGCATCCAGAAGATCATACGTTTGAAAATCGTATAAACGCTCTGAATCTTATCAAGGAAACAGGCTACCAACTCGGTACCGGTGTAATGATAGGACTCCCGCACCAGACGTATGAAGACCTTGCAGATGATATAATTTTCTTCCGGGATATTGATGTTGACATGGTCGGGATGGGTCCCTATCTCCCTCACAAGGATGCCGCACTTGAAGATTCGGTATATAATCTTCCAACCGACAAGGAGGAGCTACTGACTCTAAGCCTGAAAATGATAGCTCTCACTCGTATATGTCTGCCCGATATAAACATCGCTTCAACCACAGCATTACAGGCAATCAAATCATTCGGAAGAGAGCAGGGAATTTTGGCGGGTGCCAATGTTTTTATGCCAAATATTTCGGAAGGTGAGTACCGCCCAAATTATCAATTATACGATAATAAACCTTGTATCGATGACAGCTCTGATGAGTGTATGGAGTGCGCCGGAAAACGCATTGAGATGATTGGCGAAGAGATACGCTACGACGTTTGGGGTGATTCACAGCATTTTCTAAAGAAGAAAAAAGATGGTTAGTGACTATCACAAAATTAAAGTTTATTAAATTTTTTCTGTAGAGGCGTCTCATGCCTGCCCGTAAGGCGGGAAACCACCGGGAAAAGCATGATATTAAACGAACCCATCCTATCCGCCTGCGGCGGACTTCCCTTTATTAAAGGGAAGGACTTTTGACCGTTGGCAAATCTGCTAGTTTTAAAAGTCCTCCTTTCGAAGGAGGTGGATTTCGACGATAGTCGAAAGACGGAGGATGATTCATTGGGTATTTAGACTTTTTAGTCAGCGTCTCCACGTCTTAAATCTATCAATTACTTCTTGTGCGGGAGGGATTGAATCCCACAGGGATGGCATGGTTACCACGCCCGTTAAAAACAAATCAAAAGACCAGATTAAACTAATTCCCATCGGAATCATCAACCCCGAGTTTGGACTCCAGTTCACGCAATTCTTCTAACTTACGGTCCAGCTCTTCATTGGTTTTGTTAAGCAGTTCCAGTTTCTCGTCGATTTGCCTTTCATAGTCTGCCCTGTCCCAATAACCGCGCTGCTCAAAATATGATTTAAATAACCAGTTATGTTTCAACGCTTCCATATTTTCGCTGAAACCCTGAATACCATCCACAGCATATTCGGTTGTTAGCACTAGATTATTGATCACAGTTTTGATAGAATCATATGTAGATTCATCTTTGAGAAGAGCACCGAGCATACCTTTACCTTCTTCAACACCTTCAATGAGGTGATTGACATCAAGTAGCATGGTATCCACATTAGTGATAATACTTTCGACATTGCCACTAAGTGAGAGCACAAAATCACTTACCTCGTTTAATCTTCCTACAATCGCGCCAAGAGAAGTATCTGCCGATTGAGTAACATCAACTACAGAGAAATAAAGCTCTTCATCGTTAACAAGTTTACCTATGGTGCCTTTCCCTTCATTAATTTTTGTAACTATCTCGGAAAAGTTCTTTGAAATTTCATTGAAATAACTCAGCGCACTCTGTGTTTCCTGAATGATCTGGTTCATACTTACCGGTTGGACGGATCGGATCGTACCGCCATCACTAACTATTTCCGATTCCGCGGAACCTGGTGTGATCATAACAAGTTTTTTACCTACAAGTCCTTCCGTACCAATTGTAGCTTCACTGTCAAGCCGGATTAAATGCCTTACAGTATTTTCAATTCTCATGGAAACCTGTACGAGTCCGACTGTATCAGGGGTAAGTGAAATATTGGTAACCGCGCCGATATCCATACCGCTCAAACGCACAGGAGCACCGGTTTTAAGACCTTCCACATCACTGAAGATTGTTTTTACATTGATCGTTTGAACAAAAAGTGAATCTTTATTTCCAACCAAAAATATCGCGAAAACAAAAAGGGTTGTGGAAATAAATATAAAGATACCGAGGCGAGCGCCTTCCAAATTTTTAAACATTTAACTACCCTGATTTTCCTTTATAATTTCATCACTGAAAAAGTTTTTTAGGAATTTATCATCTGAATCTACCAGATTATCAAGTGTACCTTCATACGCAATTTTTCCGCTGCGCAGAAATATCGCTCTGTCGGCTATGATTTTCGCGCAAATAAGATCATGTGTAACAGCGATGGAGGTCATATTAAATCTTTTCTGCATTGTCATAATTAAGTCACTTATTTCCTTGGACGTTATCGGGTCCAGTCCGGTTGTAGGTTCATCGTAAAACATAATTTTCGGTTCGGTAATAATTGAGCGAGCCAGACCAATCCTTTTACGCATACCACCCGATAATTCCGAGGGCATCTTGTCCACCGCTTCTGCTAATGATACATGCTCAAGTACCGATTCAACTTTTTCATCCAGCTCTTCCTGTGTAAACTGAAAATGACGCTTCAGAGGAAACTCAAGATTTTGCCTCACTGTCATCGAATCGTACAAAGCCGCGCCCTGAAATAGAAACCCGGTTTGTTTCCTTATTTCATTTAATTCTTTCAATGAAATATCAACAACATTTTTACCAAGCATCTCAACTTCACCTTCATCAGGTTTAAGCAGACCTATAATACATTTAAGGAGTACAGATTTTCCTGTACCGCTCTGCCCGAAAACAACAAGATTTTCACCTTCAATTACATCAAGATCAATATGATCAAGAACTTTGTGCGAACCGAACTGCTTTAGCAGATTTCTTATTTTTATCAGAGTGTTGGCCATAACCAGAGCGTAATTTTTACCAATACAGTATCAACAAGAAGAATTAATAATGAAGCGACAACTACCGCGGTAGTTGAAGCACGACCTACACCTTCGGTACCGCCATCTGCCATATATCCCTTGTAGCAGCCAACTAACCCGACTATGTAGCCGAAAATAAATGTTTTAGCGACACCCGGTATCAGGTCACCAAATTCTATAGTGGTAACAATTGAATTTTTGTAGTACTCAAAACTCATATTTTCAGTCATGATCAGGGCAATATACGCACCAATAAAAGCAAGAAAAATAACATAAATTGTAAGGATAGGCAGAATCATTGTGGTGGCTGTAATTCGTGTAACCACAAGATATTTAAACGGTTGAATTGCCGAGACTTCCATCGCGTCAATTTGTTCGGTTACCCGCATGGAACCCAACTCCGCCCCGATACCCGAACTCACCCTTCCCGCGAATATCAATGCCGTGATGACCGGTCCGAGTTCTCTTACAACGGTAAGAGCGACAGTTCCCGGCAGGAAGTCAACCGCCCCGAACCTTACAAAAACCGGTTGCGACTGGAGTGCCATTACCAAACCAATTATCAATCCGGTGATACTTACAATCGGGAAAGTCTTCAAACCGAGTTCATTCATATGTTTTTTTACTTCTGTCACCTCATAAGGCGGAAGTAAACTCTGCTTGAGGTATTCAGCAGTAAAAATTGTCAACCCCGATATTTGTATGAAGAAATTCCTCAGCATAACTGAGAAACCGGGCTTCTGCATATATTTTGGTTTAGGTATATTCATCAAGTGTTATTTTTGATACGTAAACGGGAAAATAAAAAAATAGATGCTAAGATTAAATCAAAAAGCATTTTCAATGTGATTAATTAGAGGATCATTACCTTTTTCCAGCAAAATTGCGATTACATCGAACCTGCAATCTTTATTTATGATCTTTTTTTCGTGCAGATATGCGTTCGCGATTTTCCTAAGTTGTTTCTGCTTGGAATAAGTAATGGCTTCTTCCGGTTCACCATACATGGTATTACTCCTTGTTTTAACCTCTATGAAAACCAATACATCATTCTTTGTCGCGATAATATCAATTTCACCATGCCCAAACCGGTAGTTTTTATCGACTATCTCATATCCTTTATCATATAAAATTGATGTAGCGAGCGATTCACCATATTTCCCCAGATTTGACATTACAACAATCTCACTTCGGGCGAATCGCTTAATATTCTGCTGAGAAATGTCATTCTGTGCATATCGCAAGGACCATATTTTTTTATTGCGGTAATATGCTCTCTGGTCGGATATCCTTTATTTTTATGCCAGAGATATATCGGGTACTTCCCGGAAGCTTCTTTCATAATTCTGTCGCGTGTTACTTTTGCGATAATTGAAGCCGCCGCAATGGCAAATGATTTTGAATCTCCTTTCACCACTGTCTTCACAGGAATTTCAGTATAAAACGATTTATTACCATCAATTAATACCAAATCGGGTTTAACCTCAAGCTTGTTGACCGATTCTTTCATAGCCTTCAGTGACGCTTGCAGAATATTAATTTTATCAATTTCATAATTATCTATTACTGTATAACTCCAGGAAAGAGCCTTTTTAGTAATTTCCTCAAAAAGTTCTTCACGTGTTTTTTCATTCAATTTTTTGGAATCGTTAACACCGTTTATAACGCTATCATTTTCGAATAATACCGCCGCCGCGACAACCGGTCCGGCAAGAGGTCCCCTTCCTGCCTCATCAGTACCTGCGACATATTGTATCTTTTCGGCAAGAAATGAGTTGTCGAACTTTTTCACATTATCCCCAGATATATCGCGATGAGTCCCAGAACCATATTACCCTTTAGCAGAGCACTCATTTTCCCGTAAAAGACCGGAGTTTTTTCTATACCGATATTTTTGAAGATATAAACATACAGAGGATTAGCTGTAATCATCACAGCAATAAAAAATTCAATATGGTATATCTTGCAAAGAAATGGAATGAAGGTAAAGAGAATAATCACAATTGTGAAAACGCGTGTTACCAATACTCCGGTGTTAATTCCATATTTCTGCGGCAATGTGATTATTCCGTTTTTTTTATCTCCCTCAATATCCTGCATATCTTTCACAACCTCTCTTATAAGATTAGCAAGTAAAGCAAATATACCGGGAATTATTCCCGCATACGGATTACCAACAGCAACTCCACCATAAACAAACGCGAGTCCGGTAAGGAAAGAGACAACAATATTTCCTATCAGAATCACTTTTTTAATATGGTAACAATAAAAGAAAATGAAGGTTACAGAAAAAAGTACTATTACAAGCGAGTACACATTGATCAAAGCCGCAAAAGAGAATGCCGCGAGATTTATTATCAGATAGTAGTTTAGTGCCGCGTTTTTTGAGATAAGTCCTGCCGGTAAGGGTCTGTCGGGTCTGTTTATTTTATCAATTTTTACATCGAATACATCGTTAATGATATTCCCGCCAGCGGCAGTAAAAGCGGCGGATAGAGCTGCATATAAAATTTCGGAATCAGAAAAAGCCCCGCCGCACAAAATTCCCGCAAGATAAAGTGATGCAAATGTTATCACCATATTTACAGGGCGTACAATTTTTAGATACGCAAGTAAAATTTTTATCAAACGGTCAGAATTCATTAATTATTCCGAAATGTAGTTTACCGGTACTGAAACTATCACCCTCACCGAGCGCGTAACTAACTCCAAGAACTCCCAGACCTGTTTCCAGATTTAATCCAAAACCATATCCGGTTTTGAAATCCGACTGGCGAAGGATATTTTGCTCAATATCCTCATTTCTAAGGAAATATCCTGTATCGAAAAACACAAAAGCATAAGTTCTTGGTGTTAAAAGATACCGATATTCCAGATTAGACCAAAATGTTCTGTTGCCGAGAAATTGTCTCTCACGGTAACCTCTTAAGGAATTGGTTCCTCCCAAAGGATAGAGATCACTCACTTCAAATGATGAACCACGTAATTCCCTTCCCTGAAGTTTCAGGGCTATAATCTGCTTCCTGAAAACCTGTAAAAAATAGTGGAAATCCAGTTCAATGCGCTGAAGATTTATTTCTGTTTCTGTATCGGGATTTAGAAATTCTTCCGGACCATTTATTTTTTTTCTGCTGAAACCATACTTGTTATTAAAAATCACGCCCCTGGTTGGCGCGTAATAATCATCCGTTGTGTTTAATGTAAAGGAAAACGCGGTAGTAAGTGAAGTAGAATTATAAACAGTAAAAATGGTGTTTTCGTTATCTGTCGGGATTGTGCTTTCGGTGCTTATCTCAAAACCCGCAGATAAAATTTCGCTAGCCAAATAAGTAAGTTCCAGTGAATATTTCTGATTTATATAAGTTGTATCCTGCTTTCGCTGATACAATTCCCCCGATATATTGACAGGATATGAGAATACCCACGGTTCGAGGTATCGCAGTCGTAATTCCTGAGAGAGTCGTTCCTTTTTCTCCCAGAGTAAACCTAAAGCCCTCCCTGTTCCGAAGAGATTTCGTAAACTGATATTTACGTAACCTGTAAAAAAACCCGTCTCATCATCAGTTGTTGAAGGGACGTACCCCACAATTCCGTCAAAATTGTTTGTTTGTTTTTCACTCACATAAATTTTAAGAACGCCCTTTCCTTCCTCATTAAAAAAATAATCGGGTCGTCGAACAGGTTGGAAAAATCTTAGTCGGTTTAATACTTCAGGGATTTCATCAATTTTCTGCTGATTGTATAGTTCACTATCCTCAATTCTAAGCTCTCTGACTATTACTTCGTTATCTGTTTTATCGTTGCCTTCAACAACAATTGTATCAATCACACTTTTTTGCTCTTTTGTAAATTTGATATAAAGAGTTGTGTTAAAAACTTCTTCCTTTTTTGTAAACTGAACTGATTCAATTTTAAAGTTTGCAAAAGGATAACCTTCTTCTTCATAGATAGTAAGCAGGTCGTTCAATTCAAGATTTAACAGTGCCGGTTCAAAAACAGCGTCAATCAGATAGTCAGTGCGATCTATAAAACGAGTAGAATCAATGGTATCAAATCCTGAAAGCCGGAAATCAGTCAATTCAGATGGAAATGATTCTGCTACTTCTATATTTATTGTAGCTAGTGTAGAGTCGGGATTGTACTTAATTTGAGGTGAGTCGATTGTGAAATGGTAATATCCCTCGGAATTCAGAAATGAAGCTATTCTGGATGAAACTGTATCCTTTATCCCTTCGAATATCTTCGACCCTTCGCTGATGTCAATTACTCGCAGATAGGCATCATCGTTAAACCTGGTGTTACCCGCTATGGTTATTTGTTCAACGACCTGCGCTGGTAGAACAGAAACAAATATTAAAAGACTAATAGATAGTAGGCGAATCATCAATTATTTTCATTTTTTTACCGACAGGAGAAATATCGGCTAAAGAATTAAATGATTCAATTTCATTAATTTTGACCATACAAGTTTCTTCGGAAGTCGCGTTAAGCGCGCCCAGTTTAACAGCAAGATTCGTAAATTCATCATATACCAGGGCTTTCTCCATACCATAAACTATCCCGGCAACAAATGCGTCACCACTCCCGGTGGAATCGTATTCCTCTATTGCAGGCACCCCGATCTTGTAATGGAAATCGAACTTGGATGAATAAAACGGCTTATTACCATTTGTAACAAATGAGAGCTTAATACCTCTATCGTAAAAACCGGAAAGCAAATTTCTGTATTCTTCCTCACTATCGAGTGTAATGCCGAGAGAATTTACTGCCTCATCCCTGTTTATATGGAGTGCTGTAGGACCAGCGTTTATACAAGCCTCAAGGTGTTTTCCGTAGGTATCTGCAACTACACTTTTATCTTCGTTGATCGCAGCCTTGATAATCTCAGGGAAAATATGGTCACAAGTCTCGGAAGGGGATGACCCCGCGAGTACAACAACAGACGCGTTATTAATAACTTTAAGTGATTTATCGAGGAAATCATCAGCCTCACGTTGGGTAATATCGGAGTTCGGCGCGAAGAGAGAGGTTACCTTTTTGTTGGATTGATCAACCGCCACCCATGCCTGTCGGGTTTCTCCACCGGTTTGTACCGGACTGAATTCAATTTTTTCTTCCTTGAGAGTTCTTCTGAGCAGTTTGCCGCCATCACCACCCAGAAATGTAACGGCGGTATTTTTAATTCCGAGGTTATTCAACTGGCGGGAAACATTTATCCCCTTCCCACCAGCTCTGAATTTTTCTTTTTCGGTTCTGTTAACTTTTCCTGATTCAAATTTATCAAAATATAATCTTCGTTCAACAATCGGGTTTATCGTAATTGTAACAACCATAATTTAATACCTGTATCTGTACCAGTCTCCATATACCGGATTAAGTAATCTGTAATCACCAAATCCTGTTTCATCTACAAAAATAAACCTTTTATTTAAATCATAATAGTCCCACACCTCATAAGGTTTGGAATTATAATCGAACGGATGCCTGTCAACCTGATCGGGAGCACCGAGGGTGATGTAGATCATCCCCATATCGGTTTTCCAGCCGGGATAATAACTTTCAAACGCGGTATTACTGTATGCCACGCGTCTGTAATACTCAAACATTACTTCGTTTTCTTCTGTATTGGGTGATGGGTCTTTCGCGCCCCAGTAACTTACGTAACGATTCAATTTTTCGTCAAACGACTCCGGTGCCTGCAGGCTGTCCAATTCATCCGAGGAGGCGATATACATCATCTGTTTTATCGCTTCATCAAGATCAAGGATGGAATTGGGGAAACCATAAATTTTTGAGAGGAATTTTTTCGATGAACCGGTAATCAACTCATCATTTTCATCATACAATTCTACATTGAGCTGATATTGACCGAGCGAGAGGCGTTCGAAAGTGATCTCCTGATTGATAACATTTTCACCTTTTGTCAGTTCTATTTTTTCATCTCTGGAGAGAACAGCCTCTTCTTCAGCATCGAAAATTTTATATTTGGCAGCGATTGTTGTGCTCGTATCAGATAAAATTTCATAGAAAAAAGCAAATCCTTCATCGCGTGTTGTAAAAATATTTGACACATTAGGTATTACCTGCTCCGCAGTAGGACTGTTTACTCTGCTCTGAATAAACACCACATCACTCACCTGAATACTGCCTTTGTATTCTTTGAGCGTGAGTGTACCTTCAGTCGTGAAACTTCTTTTACTATCACGGTCCTCAACAATAGTTCGCATGAAATAAGTACCGGGATACATTTCATTTGAACGATAACTTATGTTAAAATTGGAGTTTGAGTTGGTTTTGAGAAAATCATCAACAATAATCTGCTCATTCCAGATTTTCTCAAACTGGATATTTTCCTTATCCTCATCATAAAATGTGAGTGTTACGGAATAGGCGCCTTTATATTTTGCGCCGTAACGAACAAACTGTATGCTGGAATACGGAACCTTGAGGAACACATCAAGCCGTGATTTGTCCATCGTTTCCGCAGGGTAGGAGGCAAAATCCAAATAAAACCGGGGATCAATCGCATATGGATTGACACCGGCCGATTGCTCAACCTGAGAATGGAGTACAATTGTAAATAAGAAAAAAACCGTTAAAGTTTTTAACATATCGCTATCCCCTTGTATTAGCTATATTTCCATATAAATCATACTCATTACAATCGTAAATATCAACGGCATAAAATTTTCCTAATTTCAACAATTTGTCGTTTTCAGCTTTAATCAAAACTTCTCCATCAACCTCGGGAGCGTCTCTTTCAGAACGGGCTACATAATATTCACCTTCAATATCATCAACAAGAACATTCATTCTCGTTCCGACCAGCTCACGGTTTTTCTCCAGCGAAATTTCACTCTGGAGTTCCATGAGTATCCTTTTCCTCTCCTCTTTTTCCTCGGGGGAAATGGTATCACCAAGAATGTATGCCGGGGTTGTTTCCTCGATGGAATAGTTAAATACACCAAACCTGTCGAAACGTATATCTTTCACAAAATCAACGAGTTCGTTAAACTCAGCTTCACCTTCATTAGGATATCCTGTAATGAATGTAGTTCTCAAAGTAATGCCGGGAACCCGCTCCTTAAGTTTGTAAAGCAGCTCTTTGGTTCGTCTGGAGGTAATACCTCTCCTCATAGATTTTAGCACCGGATCACTAATATGCTGTAGCGGCATATCAAGATATTTCAACACTTTAGGGTTATCAGCGAGTACATCAATCAACTCATCAGGGAAATGCGATGGGTAAGCGTAAAGGAGGCGTATCCACTCTATTCCGTCAACCTCCGAAAGTTTTGTAAGGAGTTCTGCCGTATTCCGTTTTGAATAAATATCCTTACCATAATCTGTTGTATCCTGCCCGATAATGACAAGTTCTTTCACCCCTTTGTCGGCAAGACGTTTAGTTTCATCAACGAGTGATTCAATCGGTTTTGATACGTGTCCGCCTCTCATCAAAGGAATAGCGCAAAATGAGCAAGGGTTATCACAACCTTCCGATATTTTAAGGTACGAATAGTGCTTGGGAGTTGTGACAACTCGCTCACCAAGGAGTTCGTACTTTAACTCACCACCAAGATTTTTTATTATACCTTCGTAATCTTCAGTACCGAAAAAACTGTCGACTTCGGGAATCTCGTTTTTAAGGTCTTCCTTGTAACGTTCCGATAAACAGCCGGCAACAATAACTTTTTTAATGTCACCCCGTTTTTTTAATTCAATCGCTTCAAGAATTGTATCAACAGATTCTTCCTTGGCGGCGTCAATAAATCCGCATGTATTTATTATAACCGTATCAGCTGTGTTAGGATCATCAGATATTTCAAATTTATTAGCCTGCAGCTGACTCAATATACGTTCACTATCAACAGTATTTTTTGAACAGCCGAGTGTTATAACTCCAATTTTTTCTTTTTTGCTCATCTATTTCCTTCGTACAAAATCGTTTCGAATTAAATGGAAAGATACTAAAATCGATTCAATTGTAACATAATATCTTCCGCAAAGGTTTAACAACAGTTATTTGGTTGGAGAGGAGAATAATTCAACCGGAATTACCGGAGGTAATAAATCATTACTCACCCTGAAACAAAACCTATATCTCCAGAATGACCCCTGCTGTAATCTCAAGGTCGCGTTTTAAAACTTCAACAGGCGGATCATTGTCATATCTGTAAACCATATTGAGTGCAAAAGACAAAACTTTGTTCACACCAAATATCGCGGATGTTTCAACAAGCCATCGGTGATCATAGAGTTTGGTTACATTAGGTTGGAAATATGTTACAAAAGAAAGTTTTACATTATCAAATTCTTTTGAGATTGTAGTGTAAAAATTCCCTCGTCCAATAGTGGATTCTCTCTCAACACTCTTTACCTTTTCAGAAAGTTTTTCATATTCCTGCATAACGCCGGCACCTGTAAACCAGTTTAATGATGAATCTGAAAGAACCGAATACCTGAGATTAGCTCCGGCAAGTTCACGAAAATCAATAAGTCTTACCAAATCAAAGTTTATTTGAAAAAACATTTCAACGGCAAAGTTTTTTCCAAAATTTTGGACAAAACGGGTATGAAACAATCCCGCGTTGGAGAATTCTTCATCATCGGTAAGATTATATTCGCCGTTGAGCACAAATAACAATTTTGAATTTGCGAACTTGTAATTGAAAAGAGTTTCAATATCAAGCAGCATCTCATCCTCATTACCCGATTTAAAAGAGCCTTCAAGTTCCATAGCTCCGGAGAGACCTTTATTTTTCTCAAGTGACCTGAATTTTTCAGTATTTACTTGAGCTGCTAAAACGAAATTCAAGAGAAGACTAAATAGAATAAGTAAGTATTTTGACATGATATCTGATGAATTTATTAAAAGATTTATCGCTACAACAAATATAATATAAAAGGGTTCCCGCAAGAATAAGGAGAGTTGGTGAAAAAGGAATTCATATCATTTATTAATAATGAATCTGCGACTAAAATTTTGTATATTTCTCACAATTAATAAAAAAATAACAAGAGAAGAGTAAAAGACACATTGAAGATCCAGATTGGGCAATTGCTGCTCATACATAATTTACGTGAGTAGAGGAAAGTCCGAACTCCGAAGAACAGGGTGCCGGGTAACGCCCGGAGACGTAACAGAAAATCGTTACGTTATGGCAAGTGCAACAGAAAAAATACCGCCCCGTTAATGGGGTAAGGGTGAAATGGCAGGGTAAGAGCCTACCGCCCGGATAGTAATATTCGGGGTCCTGATTGCGGGAGTACTGAAAAGTATCGCTGTAAACCCCACCCGGAGCAAGGTCAAGTACAGGGAGTTCCTTTACGGATAGGAGTTGTTCGCTCCAAAATCCCGGGGTAGACCGCTTGAGGCTGTCAGTAATGTCAGCTCCAGATAAATAATTGCCGCCACGAGAAATCGGGGTTACAGAATTCGGCTTACAGATCCGGATCTTTATTGTGCTTTGCTATTAAATAACCATGCTGAAAAAACGTTGGACTCTAAAGGAACAAGCTGATGAAAAATTAGTTCTTGCCTTGGCTGATAGTCTGAATATTTCCAATATTCTGTCGAATCTGCTTATTAAAAGAAACATCACTAATTTTTACGAAGCTAAAGCTTTCTTCCGACCCACAATTGAAATGCTTCATGATCCTTTTCTTATGGATGGAATGGAAGCTGCCTCAAAAAGGGTGATCAAAGCTATTACCGGAAATGAGCGTATTTGTGTTTATGGTGATTACGACGTTGATGGAACCTGTTCAGCGGCGTTAATGACCCTCTTTCTTGCCGAATTGGGCGCTAATGTAACAACTTACATTCCTAACCGTATTACGGAAGGTTACGGTATTTCAAATACTTCGATCGACTCTCTGGAAGCAGATGGTGTTAATCTTATCATTTCAGTTGACTGCGGCATTACGGCTGTTGAAGAGGTTGCCCACGCCAACAGCAAAGGTATCGATACTATTATTTGCGATCATCATAAACCTAAAGAGGTAATCCCTGACGCGGTTGCTGTACTTGACGCTCTCAAACCGGGCTGTGATTATCCATTCAAATATTTATCCGGAGCCGGTGTTGCATTTAAACTCGCACGCGCCGTTGGTGACAGAATTGGCAGGATTGATATGGCTTTGAAATATCTCGACCTTGTTGCTCTTGCCGGTGCCGCGGATATCGTTCCCCTCGTGGATGAAAACAGGGTTTTGGTAAAAAAAGGTCTCGATCAGATTAACAACAATCCGCGTCCCGGTCTTGCCGCCCTTATGAGAAGCGCCCGAATGGAACCAGGTAATCTTTCTGCAGGACAAATAGTTTTTACAGTCGCTCCGCGAATCAACGCTGTTGGCAGGCTGGGTGACGCAAAAAGAGCAGTAGAACTTTTCATGACATCAGACCACAATGAAGCAAAAGGTCTGGCCGAGATTTTAGAAAGTGAAAATTTCGAGCGTCGGAAAATAGATGAATCAACATATTCCGATGCCCTTGCCGTTGCGCAGGAGGTTGTCGATTTTGATAATGACCCCGGAATTGTGCTGCATGGTGATAACTGGCATCCCGGTGTAATTGGTATTGTTGCCTCCCGCCTTGTAGAGAAGTATTATCGCCCTTCTGTAATGCTTACAACTATCGATGGTGTGGCGAAAGGTTCTGCAAGAAGTATTGTGGGATTTAATATCTACAAGGCATTGCATAGATGCGAAGACCTTCTGCTTCAGTTTGGGGGGCATGAAGCTGCTGCCGGACTCGCGTTGGAGATAAAAAATGTGCCTGAGTTCAGAAAACGTTTTAATGAAATTTTACGTGAAACCCTTTCCGAAGATGATATACTTCCGGAAGTAAATATCGACACAAAAATATCCCTGTCGGAAATCACACCAAAATTTGTGCGTATTCTTGATCAGTTCGCGCCTTTCGGACCGGGCAATATGCGACCGGTATTTATGGCGGAAGATGTTGAAGTAATATATAATCCGCGTATTGTGGGGACTAATCATCTTGTTACGTGTGTTAAACAGAACGCAAATGACAAGATATTTGATGTAATTGGCTTTAACCTCGGTGCGTTTGCAGAAGAAATTGATAAAGACAAGAATCTTGTTGATATAGTATTTACTATAGAAAAAATTGTTAAAGAAGGTAAAACTTATCCTCAGTTAAGATTGAAAGATATCAGAATAAAGAGTAAATTTTAGCGAAAAATAACCAACGGATGGAGTAAAAGATGTCAGGTCACTCGAAGTGGTCAACTATTAAAAGAAAAAAAGCAGCGATTGACTCGAAAAGAGGAAAAATCTTTACAAAGCTTATAAAAGAAATTACAGTAGCTGCAAAGACAGGAGGCGGTGATATAGATGGTAATCCTCGCCTGCGTTTGGCGGTGGATAACGCGAAATCGGCAAATATGCCAATGGATAATATCGAACGCGCTATCAAAAAAGCTACCGGAGAACTTGAAGGCGCAACTTATTCCGAGCTAACCTACGAAGGCTACGGTCCCGGAGGTGTAGCGATGATAGTTGAAAGTTTGACTGATAATAAAAACCGAACTGTTGCAGAGGTACGTCATATATTTAACAAATATGGCGGTTCTCTTGGAGAATCAGGTTCTGTTGCCTGGATGTTTGACAAAAAAGGTGTTATCGTTCTACCTAATCAAGGTAAAACCGAAGACGATATCATGGAAATAGCGCTTGAAGCCGGTGCTGATGATCTAATAACAGAAGAAGAATATTTTGAAGTTACTACCTCACTTGAAGCTTTTGAACCCGTCCGCAGAGCTATAATTGATGCCGGTCTTGAGGTGGAGAACGCGTCACTTCAGTGGATAGCCCAAAATATGGTTGAGAGCGCGGGTGAAAGTGCCGAAAAAGTTATGACATTGATCGAAATGCTGGAAGATCTCGATGATATTCAAAACGTATATTCAAACGCAGATATTCAGGAAACTGAATAAAGTATTATGGTAATTTTAGGAATTGATCCCGGAACCGTGGTTACAGGTTTCGGGATTATTAGTTTTAAAGACAATACATTTGATTACATCGATTCCGGTGTTATCAAAACCACAGTCTCTGCGCCCATGCCCGAGCGACTAAATGAAATCTACACCACAATAGATAATATTATTTCCCGTTATAAACCCGAAGAATTTGCGATCGAAACCGCGTTTTACGGTAAAAACGTGCAATCCGCTATGAAACTTGGTTTTGCCAGAGGTGTCTCAATGCTTGCCGCTGAGAGAAAAAACCTCGAAATTGGTGAGTATTCCCCCCGGGAAGTTAAGAAGGCGGTTGTCGGTAAGGGAAGCGCGTCAAAAGAGCAGGTTACTTATATGGTTGCCACCCTGCTTAATCTCGATACTGAAGATATGAAATTTGATGAAACTGACGCCCTCGCTGTTGCCTGCTGCCACGCCCTGAAATATAACTCACCAGTCGCGAGCAAAGGCAACTGGAAAAGTTTTATCGCCAATAACCCCGACAGGATAATCGAATAATTCCATTTTCCTTTACTACTTCTTTGTTTATACACTCAACTTTTATTACCGGATTTATTATAAAAAAAATGCCTCATTCGGGAATAGACCCGAATAAGGCAAAATATAAATATTAGTTTAGACTTTGATATCAATACTTGATTTGGTCTTCCTCTTCTGCAGCCGATTTTTTCTTCGCGTCTTCCATCTCACTAATTTTATGCGCGGCAATAAATCCGATACCCAGCCCAATAATTATCAATGGACCAATAAATTCTTCCTGACTAGTCCAACTCTCAATAGTTAGTGCAATTGCAAGAAAAACACCAAATATCACCGCTACTATTCCGATACGATAAAACCAGTCTGACCTAATTTTCGGCTTTTTATAAAGAGCGATAATATCCTCAGCGTTCATTCCACGCTCAATCATCATTCTTCGTTCTTTTGAGCGTAAATATGTATGTATTATAAAAGAGATCCCGACAATCATTAACAAAAATATAAAAACTACTGCGCCTTCCATTACTTCCTCCATTTTGTTGTTTGTATCTTATGACTGGAGCAGTTACATAAAAGGTTACAGTTTTGAAAAATATTTTTTTATTTTCTTCTTCCAGACTGTTGACAAAGTCATTTCGTTCTAAAGTCCTCCCTTGAAGGAGGTGGATTCCGACGAATGTTGGAAGACGGAGGATGATTTATTGCATTTTTGTGACTTTTGGTCATCCCCCATCACAAAATCCGCCGTTGGCGGAGTGATATCCCCCTTCGGAAGGGGGACTTGAAAATAAACTACCGGTTTTTTCAACAATCTCAAAAATATTTTTTATTTTTTTCTCGTGTAACCCTTAGAGTATTAATGCAGTCATAAGAAGTAATGAAAGAATTAAGTGACCGGGAAATAATAGATTCAGTCCTTTCGGGCAAAAAAGAGAATTTTACGATTCTTGTCAAGCGATATGAAAAACGCGCATATTCTCTATTGTTCAGAATGACACGAAATCATGAAGATGCTGAAGAAGTATTGCAGGATTCATTCGTAAAAGCATATTTCGCTCTTCCCGGATTCAAAGGTGAAGCGAAATTTTCCACCTGGTTTTACCGAATTGTTTATAATGCCGGACTTAGCATGGTTACATCCAAAGCTTACAAAATGAAACAACAAATGTCCTCACCGGAATCGGAGGAGGCATTTGGAGTTGAGAATAGTGGTTCCGTCGATAATAAGAACAAGAACCTTTATTTTTTAATGAATCAACTCCCTGTAAAAAATTCTCTTGTGATGATAATGTATTATATTGACGGTCTTTCATTGAAAGAAATTGGGGAAGTTTTAGGGTTGTCTCTGCAAAACACAAAGGTTATATTATATCGTTCACGCGAAAAATTAAAAGAACTCCTAACTAAGGAAGAAACCGCGGAGATTCTATTATGAACAGATCTGACGAACTGATAAATAAATATCTTGATAATGAATTATCTGAAGCTGAATCAGGAGAACTGGAAAATTTGGTTCAGTCTGATCAAGAAATCCACTCTGAGCTGGATAGATCCGCTAAATTACACAGCAATTTAAAACTTGCCGATCATCCCTTTGAGCCGAACCTCAGCAGAAAAGTGATGGATACCATTCTTGTAAAATCAGCGGAGAAGGCTGAAAAAAATATTATTTACGGAATAATCATATTTTTCGCGTTTTCTATCGCGGGATTATTTTACTGGTTATTTAATGGAGTTACTGACCAAACTGCATCTGTTTTGCCCGATGTTGATTTATCATTTTTATCTCCGGTAACTGAATATTACAACAGATCAATCGGCTTCCTGAATTCTGCCGAACTTCCTGAATCCACCTACATATTGCTCGCAGTGGGAGCTGTCGTAACTTTCTATCTCCTTTACGAACACCATCGCGAGGTTAGAACACTCATCATCAAAAAGTAATTGCCGGTCTTAAAAATCTCTTTCATTTTTCGATAATTAAACAAACAGAAAGGGTTTTATGAAAGAGATCGAAGAAATATTACGCCACTATACATTCGAAAATTTCGCGAAGGAAGACCACAAAATCTATCCCGCTGATTTTTTCTCTCTCAATGAAAAAATCCTGCTTGATGTCCGCTCAAAAGAAGAGATGGATATTGTAAAATTTCCCCTGAAAGACATTTCCGAAGTGATTGAAATTCCCGTTTATGAAATTCCGGATAGACATAATGAAATTCCCCAAAACAAAACTGTTGGTATTTTTTGTGCCGCTTCAATAAGAGCCACTATGGTTTTTCTTTATCTGAAAGCCAAGGGGTATAACAACGTAAAAATTCTGGCAGGCGGCTACGATTTAATGTTCCCCGAACTGAAACCGGGAAAACTGTATAAATCGCAAAAATTATAAAAAAAGTCCTGCTTTTGGCAGGACTTTTTACATCAGCAAAACTACTAATAACCTTTATGCGGCAAAAGCTTTCAACATCCAGAACGCTTTTTCGAAATGAGCCATCTGCTCTTCAACATAGCCCAAAGTTACAGGATCATCCATATCATCAGCAATTGATCTTATTTCTTTGAAGTTATTGTAAATCACTTCAAAATCTGCCAAAACATTTTTAGATACATCGGCAGCGGTAAATTCATTTTTCATCTCTTCCTGAATTGTTGCGTGCTCAAGGTATTCTTTCATGGAAGCTAACGGTTTACCACCTAATTGTAGAATTCTTTCAGCTACGTCATCATAAATTGTCGCGAATTGTTCGTAATATTCTTCAGTCACCTTGTGAATTTCGAAAAAATGCTTACCGGTAATGTTCCAGTGATAATTGTGAAGTTTTACATATACTACCTGAATATTTGCCAAACTCTGATTCATTTTCAAAATTAACTGATCTTTCATTTTTAACCTCTATTTTATTATTTAACTGTTTGTATATGTTAATACAAGGAGTGTGCCAATCCATTATTGTTGCGGTTTTAGCGCATTTACGCACTTTTTTGAATTTTCGATTGCACAAATAACGAAATATCGTTAGATTAGGGCAACTAAATATCGGTGCAACTATATTTCGGTACTCATGAACCAATCACTAGACTCTGCCCTGTCAATAATCCTTAATCCGGAAAGAACAATGGAAATTGTTCTCGAAGCGATTGAGGAACTCGTAGATTACGAATTAGCCGTAGTACTAAGCTACGATGACGATAAAAACCTTAAAGTTCGACGCGCTCGCGGACCACTTGTTTCCAACAGATTGAAAGATTTTGTTTTATCATTGGATAAACATACGAATATAAAGGAAATTCTATCTAAAGGTCAAGTTTATCTTTTTGATGATGACCCGGAAGATGGTGATGTGCACATCGATACGTATGATGAGATAATTGATATGCCCGCGGGGCATTCTTGCCTCGTAGCTCCCTTGAAGATAGAAGATACCACACTCGGAATGCTTACACTTGACCACAGAGAGTGTGATATGTTTACACCACAGATAGTTAAAACTACCGCAACTTTATCACGATTGATCTCCCTCGCGCTTGCTCAGTCGCTTGCCGCGGATTCACTAAGAGTTGAAAAAGAAGCACTTCTGCTTGAAAGAAATAACCTCCTCAGCGAAATGCCCAATGAATTAAAAAATATGATCGGTAGTTCCAAAAGCTGGCTAAGGGCACTTGAAAAAATTAAACTCGCTGCTCCTTCCGATATAACTGTGATGATCAATGGAGAAACGGGAACCGGAAAGGAAAAAGCCGCACGGGCAATACACAGTTTATCGCACAGATCAAACAGACCTTTCGTTGCGCTCAACTGTACCACTTTAACTGCTTCCCTCGCGGAAAGTGAACTTTTTGGTCATGAAAAAGGCGCGTTTACAGGAGCGGTTTCACAACGGAAAGGAAGATTTGAAATAGCCAACACAGGCACCTTGTTTCTCGATGAGATTGGTGATATGCCCCTTGAAGTTCAACCAAAACTACTGCGCGCGCTCCAGGAGGGTACATTTGAACGGGTTGGTGGCGAAAAACAGATCCAGGCGGATGTCAGGATTGTCTGCGCTACTAATAAAGATCTTGAAAAAGCTGTTAAGGACGGTGAGTTCAGGGAAGACCTGTACTACCGCTTGAATGTATTTCCGGTGGTTTTACCACCTCTGCGCGAAAGAGAAAATGATGTTTTACTTCTCGCTGATTTCTTTCTTGGTGAAATAGCTCGCAAACGGGGATTGGATAAATTCAAAATAACTTCTGAAGCGGCGGCATATCTTCGCGAGAATCCCTGGAAAGGAAATGTGAGAGAGTTGCAAAATACTCTCGAAAGGGCAACGGTGCTTTCAGGTAACAGTTATATTGAACTTGTTCATCTTCTTCCTCCCGAGAGAAAAAACAGTAGTAAAAAAAGCGGCATTGCCAACCATACAGAAACACTCGATGAAACAATCGCCAATCATATCAAAAAAGTTCTGGAAGTTACAGATGGTAAAATTTACGGTGAGGATGGAGCGGCAAAATTACTCGGGTTAAAACCAACAACACTGCAGAGTAAAATGAAAAAGCTGGGGATTAAATAAGGCTAAAAATAATGTCCGTTGTATTGCGTGGCGCTTATACTTTTACTAATATTTTTTTTGGGAGAAGTACCATCAATATAATTTTTCAGTATTACATGTATCGATTTAAGCACAGTTTTATCAGGCATGAGGGATACTGCTTTTTTGAAGTAAAAAAATGACTTGTTTACATCACAGTAAAGCCATAATATTCCAAGTTTTTCATATTCAAACATTAATTCATCTTTGCTATTATCCGAGTTCTCAAGATCATAAATCAGCTCCGGACAAGGGCAGTCATCATCGATAGGATCAGTATTGATAATAAACTCGATGTCATCTTTTATCAGGGAAAGAAATGTTGGAAGAGCCTGTTCAATCTTTCCGGTTTGAGTGTAACAGACAATCAACTTCTTCTTGATTGATTTATTATCGGGGTATTTCCTCAGGCATGATTCAAGTACCGGTTCCGCCAACTCATATTTTCGAGCCATGAAGTATTGATTTCCAAGCATTTCGCTCATTACAAATTTCCTCTGATCAACCGGTTTGAATTTTTATGAATATAAAATAATATATCTTGATCTGCTATTGTATATAAAAATAAAACAATTATCAACAATAGAAATTGGAGGAGAAATATTTCTCCCCCAATTATTTATCAATATTAGTTACCTGTTTCGTAATCATATCCCATGATATAATGACCATCAAAGTGAGTCATGTCATGAGTTAGCATCCAGTCATAGTTCATTGTGTTAACGCCGAAAAGTAAAGATTTCGCGTCATAACCCAATGCTTTAAGGAAAGCCGCGACGTGAGCTGAAGTCTGACCTGTATAGCAGTAAACTACGATAGTTTTGTCAGTTGGAAGCGTATTTAGATCTGTTGCCAATTTGAATGATTCTTTCGGAGTGTACTGGATTGCTCCGGGAATATGACCGAGATCATAGTGCGCCTGTGACCAGTAGTTAACTATATAATAGTCTGATGGATTTGCAGTTACAGAACTGTAGCTAATTTTTACATCACCGAAAGGATCAGCCGCTCCTAACATTGCGTCAATGCGCGCGTCAAGAATTTCTTCACCTGTAGTTTTACCTGTAGATAAAGTTGGAAGATCACCGGCTACGTTTTTAGCTGTAGCTGTTGTAACAAATCCTGTAAAGTTGTTACCAATATTGTTTGACCAAGATTTGGAAAGTTCATCGTTCCAGCTGTTCATACCCCATTTAAGGTCTTTAACATTGCTGTAACCTTTCATTCTAAGAAGTGAAGTTGCATAACCGGCTGTCTGTCCGGAATAGCAAGCTATAACAACAACAGATTTTGATGACAAATTATTGTTTTCGTAATAGTCAACAACATCTTTGAGAGTAACGTTTACAGCACCCGGGATATGACCAATTGCGAAATCTGCCGCTGCGCGAATATCAATTACAACCTGAGCAGGATCGCCAACCATACCTTTAACAGCGTCAGCAGTTATCATAGCTGGTGCATAAGTATTTATAAAATCGCCATTATCTTCAAGATATTTTGCAAGAACTTCTGATTCATTAACACCTTCTTCTGTTGTTACCGGGTCATCTTCATCAGAACATCCAACAAAAAGGATAGGCAAGATAAGCAATAGATAAAATAATTTACGTAGATACATTTTTAACTCCTGTATGATTAGTTAAGTTTCTTTTTAATTTATAATCCCCAGCTTGAAGGAAGTTTTCCGTCAACAACGATATCCTTGTTGGCTTCAATTTCCCAATCCTGAAGATCTGATTCGAATAGATAAAATTCTTTATTATAAACTGTGTCAGCTTCAACTCTTATATGGCAGCCATAAAAACATGTTGTATAAGGGTCACCATTTTCATCTGCTGTTCTGGTTGTCCATCTCTGTATGTTATGAGGTGTAGAATATTTGTAAGTTGGTCTTACAGCGAAATCAGGCATAGCATCAACTCCGTAAACATCCCAGCTATCAGGCGCCATTAGTGACTGGCGAACTGTTACCATGCTGTAAGGTTTTATATCCGGTAGTGGATTGATAGCAATTTTAAATTTGAGATGTGATTCTACTCTTGCGCCTTCAGCTCCAATATGGCAGCTGCCGCAGTTATTATAATCCTGTGAGTGACATGTATTACAGTTCAAATCATCCATATGAACAGAGTGGAAAGTATTTGATCCTGCTACATCTGTATGACAGTCAACACATTCCGGTTTGTTAGATAATTTGTAACGCTGGTCATGATACTCGCCGTCACCATGAAGTTCTTCACCCGAATGACATTGTGTACATTCGAAACCCGCTTTGGAATAATGAACATCTGGTTTTGTACCCGCTGCAATTCCGAAATACGCGTGTCCGCCACGACTCGAGTGACATGCAGTACAGTTGTCGCGCATATCAGGTTTACGGTTAAATTTGTGCGATTTGTACAAACCGCCACCGCCCGCAGGAGGACGATTAATATGACAATCACCGCAAGTACCGTGGCATGTTGAGCAATTCTGATCATAAGCGTGTTTAAGTTCGTCTGGTAACTGGTCAAATTTATCGGGTCCTGTACCCAAACCGTACCTCAGGGTCAACATACTTTTCTGTCCCCAGCCATTAGCATGGAGGTTGTTGTGAGCGCGTTCATAAATATCTGCATGACAAACGCCGCATTTTTCATCAGCGTGTGTTGAAGGCTTCTGAATAAAATCATTTGAATGCGCCATTTCCTTATCGGAAGTACCGTTAACACCATTATGGCAATAAGTACATTCCAATCTTCCATGGATATCAGCTTTAAATTCCTGGTAATCTGAACTTGAGGTACTCAAATAAACTCTGTCGTATGGCTCATAATGAGGAGCATCACCGCCGCAACCATGCCCGCCGCCGGTTGAGGGATCATCAGGGGAATAAACATCCTGAAGAACGTCATAGTTAGTATGGCATCCTTCGCAAGAGTTGATCGCCCTGTCGCTTTCTGTAACTGTATCAACAATAAGCTCATCCTTATCTTCCGAGCATGCGGAAAAAACAATAGCGAAACTTAATGCCACAAGAAGATATAAAAGTATGTTTTTCATAGTTGTTCCTTCTGTTCCAAAAGTTATATCATAACTAATTGAGCAAATAGAGTGCCAAAAGTGGATAATAATGTTTTTTAAGCATTTAAGGTGTGTTTATTCAAAGAGGTGAAACACTACGTTTCATGTTGTGACGAATAGATGTGACTTCCTTCGAATTCACGTTGTTTTGCGAATTATTTCACGATTGAAACACGTTGTTTCATATTGAAACACATGAAACACCTTTTGATAAATCAAAGGGTCGCAAAAGCGACCCTCATCATATCAGGAGTAAAGCAGATTTTTCTTACCTGAATCTGCTTCATATATTTTTAACCTACCCAAGTTAAAGTACAAGATACCTTCAATTCTTTTCGAGTTATTTCAACAGTAATTGTTTAACAAAAAAAAGGGATGCAACAAAAGTGCCACTTGCTATTACAGAGATCAAATAATACAAAGCAGGTTTTCAGGTGAGGAGAAATATAAATTATAAGGAATGGTATTATGAAACGGTTGTTTCATAATTTGCGAAACATAGTGGTTCAGATGAAACAATCGGTTTCGTTAATCGAGCCCATACTTTTTAAGTTTTCGCCAGAGTGTGGTTCTGCCCACGCCAATAAGTTCAGCCGCCTTCGATTTGTTCCAGTGAACCTCTTCAAGTATTCTGATCAGCTCCCGTTTTTCAGGCAGAACATCATATTCAGGCTGTGTTTCCGCCTTCCGGGTCACTATTTCCTTGCAGTCGCAAATTTGACGAGGAAGTTTTTCTGCGGTCAGTTTTTGTCCGGCTGATGTTCTCACAAACATAAACTCAAGAACATTCTCCAATTCACGTACATTACCGCCCCAGTAGTAAGCCAGCATTTTTTCCATTGTTTCATCATCTAATTCAGTAATATGCTTTTTGTATATTATGGAAAACTTGGCTAAAAAATGTTCAATAAGTAGTGGTATATCTTCCACCCTTTCTCTCAAAGGAGGTACATGAATTGGTATAACATTCAATCTGTAGTATAGGTCTTCGCGGAATGTACCATTTTTCAATGCTTTATCTATATCAATATTGGTAGCCGCAATAACTCTTACGTCAACCTTTCTCGTTTTCGATTCACCAATTCTCTCAAAGGTACCTTCCTGTAAAACACGCAAAAGCTGTATCTGCATCTGAAGCGGCATTTCAGCTACTTCATCAAGAAAAAGTGTACCCTTGTCAGCCAGCTCAAAGCGGCCTGGTCTATCTTTCACCGCATCTGTAAACGCGCCTTTAACATGACCAAAAAGCTCACTTCCAAGAAGGTTTTCAGGGAATACCGCACAGTTGATCTTCAGAAATGATTGGTTGGCGCGCGCCGATGCTTTAACAATGGCATTAGCTATCATCTCCTTACCCGTTCCTGATTCACCGTGAATTAGTATCGTCGCGGATGAATCGGATACTTCACGGATAAGCTCAAAAATTTCGCGCATTTTTTTGCCATGCCCAATTACCCCGTGGAATTGCTTTTCTTTGGTTATCTTACTTTTTATTTTTTCAAGTTCACTCAAATCACGAAAGGATATTACTCCCCCGACCGGCTCCTGTGCTTCACTGTATAAAACCGCGCTATTAAGCTTGATCGGTATTTTTTCGCCGGTTCTCGATACAATTTTACTCTCAAAATCATAGAGGTTTTTTGTTGATTTTAGCACCAACGCAATTGGGCAATCGCTAAAACAAAGCTCCGACTTAAAGACATGTTTGCAATATTTGCCTATAACATCATCCCTGTTGTAACCTGTGATTTTTTCGGCAGCCTTGTTGAAAAAGTTGATCTTGAAGTTCTTGTCAACCGTAAAAAGACCTTCGCCGAGAGAATCGAGTATTTCGCTTTTATATACAGTATCTAGTGGCATGGTTCCATAATAAAAATGAAACAAAATGTTTCTTTAACAAAGATATTACGAAGTCAATAATGTGTCAAATTAATTCGGAGTACTTAATACGATTTTCGGGTGCTGACGCAGGCAAGAGGAAGCTGAGATTGTTAAAAACCTAGTTGTTGATTTTCAAGTCCCCCTTTTGAAGGGTGAAATCACACCGCCATCGGCCGATTTTGTGATGGGGGATGACTAAAAGTCACAAAAAGTGTAATAAATCATCCTCCGTCTTCCGACTTAAGTCGGAATCCACCTCCTTCCAAGGAGGACTCTGTAACGAAATGACTCTGTCAACAAACGTACAAAACCCCCGAAAACGGGGGTTTTGTGTTCAATTATCTATTTTATTAAAGATTAACTTAACTCATGTTAACGGGTTAAGTCTTAATATTCCATTCCGAACACATTAACTTTTCCGTTTATGTGTTTCAGTTTATTGATTATCACCATTTCGCTGTTTACTATTGTGTAATGGCAGCTTTCGCAAGATTCTTCATCAACAGGAGCGTGTCCTGTTGGAGGATTCATGTGGCATCCCGCGGCACAAGTAGTGTTACCGGGTTCGGAAAGCATTCCGGCGTTCCACACGGGAGGTGTTGTAGAACCTGTTATTTCATCGGCTACGTAATACCTCTCAGGAAACGGTACCTGCGAATCAGATCTTTTGAATGAGAAATTACCATGACAATAGGTATTTGAACATGTATTGTCAGTAAAATTGTATGACGGTGTTACACCCATTAAATTTGCTGTTCCGCCAAACTTCATCTCAGCGGGCAATCCATCTATATGTCCATGCACAAAATCTACATCCGTTGGTGTATCCATATCATGACAGGTTAAACAACTGTTGCTCGGACCTGTTTCATTCAGGTGCAAATGGGCAGAGTGAGCTCCTACACCCGGTGCGGAAGTTTCAACATTGCCCGCAAGATCAGAAGGAGGCGCGATTCTTTCAGGATTAGCGAACGCGCCGTGGCAGGTATTACAAGCTTCCGGACCGGCAGGTTGAGTATGACATGTTAGACAATTTTCACCGGTAGTTCCACCCGAATAATCAGCCGCATGGCAACGCTGACAATCCTTTATATCCCAATTTTTCGACATCAGGGTCACTCCGTGGAAGTTTTCCGAACCGGGAGAGCCAATACCTTCAGGATGGACACTCAGCTTTGCAGTCGGGGAAGAAAGGTCTTCTTTTACATCGCTACATGCATTAACGGCGAACAAGAGGAGAACAATCAACGCAAAATATGTTATTATATGTTTCATTTTTATCCCACAAAATTATAATCAATTGTTACCATGGCAATAACCACAGAAGAAAATTCCGGCTTGACCATCAGGTCTGGCATTCGAATCGGTGTGGCAATTAAAACAAACAGAACCTTCGTCATTATGCCAGTCACCTTTCATGTTGCGCATGAAGTTTCTGTCATGAGTGCGGGGGTTTGTACCCTGCATACCATCCTGATCAACATGGCACATGATACAGTTGGGATCCGCGCCCTGAGTATCGTGGCAGGAAGCACAACTTTCAATATCTCTTTTTGCCATTTCAGCATGAGAACCACCACCTGAACCAAGACCAATTAGCACAAAATTGGGTCCCAGGTGAGAAGTTGGTGTCAAACCACCAAGCGCATAATCGCCATCATTTTCAGGGTTATGACATTCCGCGCAGAACGTTTCGGTCTGATGACAAGTCGCGCATTCGGCTGTTTTACCCCTGGCTTCAATTCCATGTGAAAAACGGAAATTCAAATCGTGAACCCTGGTGATCTGCTGCTGATTTTCGTTATCCACATATTTGTGGGGTGAATACGGAGTATAAAAATCGGTTGCTGTGTTCGTAACATCCAGCGCTATTGTAGCAGTATGACAGCTTTCGCAGAACTGTTCATTATGACACATTTCACAATTTTCATCGCTATTCATCAAAAACTTGTGTTTTTCAAGAAACGCCGATTGTAAATGGTTTTCAGGGATAAGATTGACTGTGGAAATATGACAGGATTCGCAAACATTGGCTGCGGGACCCTGGTCATTATGACACTGATAACAGGTACCCATCTCCGGATTTGCATGAGGATTATCAATAGCATAATCAACTTCATCCATTCCTTTATGGCACATTTCACAATCAACATCTTCACCATTTTCAAGGTGGAATTTATGACTGAACATCAGAGTCGGTTCAACCTGCACAAGTGCTTCATAGACATCTTCGTAATGGCACATTTGGCAATTTTCATCATCTTCCACATCATGGCAGCCCTCACAGGTTTCTTTATCCGGCAATAATCGATCTGTCAGTTTGTCGCTATCAGCAACGCCTGTATGACAATCTGCGCAATCCATCGCCTCAGCGTGAAGTTCATGCGAAAACTTGATTATGCTCTTATTATTTACCGGCTCTTCTCCCGGTTGCTGTGCCGAAAAGGCAAGAAACAGTACAACCGCTGCGAATATCAATAAGTAAAGTATTTTCGGTTTCATATTACATTAAATTTAAGTTAGAATTAAACCAGTGATTAAATTTGAACAATACTCTGAAATCATTATTGAGTATTTTGTTCTGAAGATGCTGCACCTGCAGATCGAATGAAAACTTGTTCCAGGGTCGATAATTTACGCCCGCAAGTAATGTGAGGAGAGTTTCAGTATCCTCATCTTCCGATAGCTTGTATGATGTAAACGCAGCACCGAGAGAAGGTGTAATTTTACCATCGCAGAATGTTCTCGCGGTGGAGACAGAGAAGGCATCAAGTTCTCCCGCGTAGCCAAATGTTTTTCTGTAGCTCACACTACCGTACGAGCTGTGAAAACCGGCGGTAACTCGTGAAGAATTATCATCTTCATACTCAACAGTAGCGAACTTGGCGAAACACTGGAAGGCGCGTGAAAAACGATAATCAACACCAGCTTCAATTTCACTGGTATTCCCGTAATTAAAAACAGAGAATATCGAATTATATCTCACTCTCGGTTCACGCATATTGTAGTAAAGATCGATACCCAGGTTTTCGATTTGTTCATACCTGCCGCTTATTTCAAAAAGCGAAGCATTTTCAAGATTGATATCATATTCAAATTTTGTATCAACCCGAAAGACATCTTCCATTTTGTAGCCGGCTTCGGCTGTGGCGAACTTGAACTGATTTGAATTGTTGCGAATTAATATTTGTATTGGATTTAGCTCCTCATCCAGTCTTGTTGCAACATAATCTTCGGCAGAGTAGTTTTTGTCAACGTATCCGAAACCGAAATAAACATCCTTGATTCCGTGAAATTCAACTTCGCCGCCAAGGATATAATTGTTTTCAAGATCGCTGGTTAACTCAAGTTTCTGATAAGCCGGAACATTACCGCCAAAATAGGATTTCAGCACTACGCTACTGTAATCAATTTTCAGGGAAGCACCATCCATGAGTCCGCTTGCGGCTGAATTAAAGACCGGCTGACGCCCGATTTTTAATGTAGCGACATCAAACAGATTTCTTCCCACAACGTACAGATTATAAAAACGTAATCTCGGGTCGTTATCAAGTGTCTGCGATAGATCAGCCGCGAAATTTACACGGGTAACAAGGGAAAAATTCGATTTTGAAGCGTTTAGATGAAGTGACTGGAATGTTCTTAAATACATTTCCGAGGCGCTTAGTGAATCGTACCTCTCAAAAGTATAAACGGATGAAGAGAACCTGCCGTTAATGTTCTGAGAGAACATCAACGCCGTGAGAGACAAAAATATCAGTAGAAATAAACTCTTTTTCATTTTATTAACCGTTAGAATTAGTTCTTTGGAATATTATGTTTGATTTTTGCATATTTTTCCGCGAATACAAACGGTTTATATGTCGGGCTTTCTTCGTTATGGCAAGTGATACACTGTTTTTCAATAGCGGCTTCGTCCTCATAAACTATAAGTCCGTTTTCTATTGATTTTGCGCGATCTTTCATAACTTTCATAGATTTGTAGTCATCGCCGGCGCCATGGCAATCTTCACACTGAACACCGTCTTCAATTTTAAATTTTTTGCCTAACAATTTTGCATCAACATTGTGCGCGGGAGCGTGGCATTTAAGGCAGGCTTCTGTTTCAACAGCTTTGGTAGTGTGACCAAGTTCTTTAGCTATTTTATCCGATTCGGCTGACTGTAATGTTTTGTAAGCTTTAGCGTGATCGCTTTCTTCCCATATCTTAAGTTGCGCGCCATCTTTCTCTTTTTTATGGCACATACCACATTTTTTTACACCGATATACTCATGTTTTTTGTCGGAAGGCTGCTTGGAGTAAAACGCCATCAACAAAAATGAGACAACGATAGCTGATATAATAGAACTGAATCTTCTCATGTTTGCACCTGTTTTTATTATTGTTGATAATTAATGCTCTGTTTATGTTATAAAATGATAAGCGTAAAATAATGTCTTTTAATCTTATATTCAGAATATATCCTAAATAATTTACATAGGCAAATAATAATTTTGCTTTACTTTTACAATTTATACTGCTCAATATCCGTGCCATGATTGCATTATTTCTTGGGGGATATTTTTTGGATCAGCAATTCCGGAACCCCCGACGGTTATTTTTTATCTAATTATCACATATATTGTTACAATTTTTATATAACATTTTGGTTATATTGTTAAAAAAAAATGATTGATTGTTTTAACAGGATATTATGAAGAGCTATAAGTTTTTATTCTCGATGCTATTTTATTTGCTTGCTGTATCTTTTTCTGTACAGGCACAGGAACAAGCTCAAACTTTTATGAATCAGGCAAAAAGCCATATGGCAGCCGGTAGATACGGTGAAGCAATTACCCTCTTAAACCGGTACATTGCTCTGAAACCACGCGATTTTAACGGATATCATCAGCGCTCTATGTGTTACGAAAAACGCACTCAGTATGAACGCGCCGAGATCGATTTGGAAAGGGCAATCAAACTCGATCCCGATAACAAACAATTACGGCAGGATTATGCACGTGTCAGGGAAGTATGGTTTGCTCTTCTCGACAAAAAAATCCAGGGGCATAAAAGAGAAATTGCGATCGACCCCGATATTCCCGATAACTACGTGGAAATCGCTAAATCTTATGCTCATAAAGAAGAATGGCAGGATTCGGAAGACTGGTACGATCAATTTTTTGTTAAAGAACCAAACGCCGCACCCGATCAGGTTATCCGCTACACAAATGTATTGACAGAAACCAAACACCTTACAAAAGGTGAAAAAAAATTGCAGGAGTTCACCGCAAGATATCCTGATGACTGGAGACTCTGGAGCCGACTTGGTTGGTTTTCTCTGTGGCTCTCAAAATACAAACAGGCTGAAGAAGCGTTCGTAAAATCGCTCGAAATCAAACCTTTTTTCAAAGAAGCCTCTGAAGGTCTTGACCTTGCCCGAAAAGAAGGCTACATCTTTAACTATGTTGAACTGGATAACCACAAAAAAACCAAACCTCAGGAATATGCGATCGATCGTTACTACCGCTTATTAAAATCCAGACCAAGCGATGATGAAACAAGGTTTAAGCTTATTTCCGAACTGATCCCGAAAGACCGCCTTGAAGAAGCTTATCAACAACTATTAATTTTACGGGCTAAATACCAGGGTCAGAAACGTTTTGATGAACCGTGGGAGTTTGTTACATCAACAAGAGAAAAACGATACCGTTCCAAAATTGTGACCGCACAGGAACGACTTGAAAAAAATCCACTTGACAAAGAAGCCGTTTATGCTGTAGCCCAGAACTACGAATTCCTTGATGAGTATGAAGAAGCTCTCAGTGTTCTCGACTATTACTTTGAGGAAAAACCGGATGAATCTGATCCGAAAATGTTATTCCTGTACGCGAAGTTACTGGCGTGGTACAAGGATTTTGATACCGCGGGTGAATTGATGACCAGGGTTGTTGAGGCAGCACCAAACAACCTCGATTATTTACTGTTCAGAGGCCAGTTAGCGGTATGGAGTAATTCCGAACCCGATCTTGCGAGAGAATACCTTGAAAAAGTTTACGTGAAACGACCTAATTCACTGCCTGTTCTTCTAACACTCAGTTCTCTTGAAATGAATGAAGGGAATTTCCCTCAGGCTGAATTCTATCTTGCCGAGGCTAAAAAAATTGATCCTATGAATGAGGATGTAATCAAACATGAATCAAATCTTGAGTTCAGAAAGTTAAGAGCAGAGGAAGAACGCCTTTTCCGTGTACTCGAAGAAGGCAGAAAACTTGCCGTTGATGGGGAATATGAAGCCGCAATTCCTTTTTATGAAGAATTTCTTGAAGAAGCTGAACCAAATAACCTTATATATAAGGAGTATGGCGATATTCAGTTCCGGGCTGGTGATTATTACGAAGCCCTGGAAGTTTACAACTCACTCCTCGCTCAGGAATTTAATCCTGATGTGGCTATTCAACGTGGACAGGTTTATTTTGAGCAGGATATGCCCGACAAGGCAATCCCTGATTTTGAAATGGTAGTACGGGATGACCCCGATGACTTTAATAAACGTCTCTATCTCGGCGACGCATACACCAAAGCTGAAATCTATACAGAGGCTGAAGCGCAATATGATACTCTGGAGAATTATTTCAATCCCGACTCATCACAGCTGGCCCAACTTAAATTGAGACGCTCCTGGATTCCGGCAAGAGGTCTTAACGCGATGCTATACAGATTCCCGTCGCATGTAAGACTCGGACCCGCGGCAGCGTTTTATTCAGATGATATCGGATTCAAGTTTTCACGTTTAGGCTCTATTCTCGAACTTGGTGTAACCGATTGGCTCGCTTTGGGTGTTTCTTTATACCGTACCAGTCTTAGCTCCAACCTTGGTGAACGATACTTCAATACTTTCAAGGGGAATATCTTCCTGCGATTCAGCAAGTACGTATCCGGGGGTGTTGGATATGGTTCTATAAGTTCTCTCGGTATAAACCCGGTTACAGAACTTGAAGCGTTTGCCGAAATAAAAAGAGACAGTCTATACACCCTGAGAGGTACATATCTAAATACTGATGCGGGTATTATGCTCTATTCTCCATCCCTGGTTAATATTTATGACGTAAATAATAATCGCTTTATGTCAACCTTGTACAGAATAGATGGTGAATACTGGCATAAATCGGGTATACGACTTTCAGGTTATTTCCAGTATGTAGAAGCTGACAATATATCCAACTTCAACACCGGTATTTTTGGTCTTACCAACACCGATCCTGCTTACGGCAATAATGAAGGTAACACTATAATGATCAGGGCAGGCAGAGAATTTTGGACAGACCTGATCGCGGGTTATGAATATTTCTACTCTAACTTCCGCTATATTTCAGAATTTTATTACTCACCACAAGGTTTTGAATCACACAGTATCTGGGCTGAGTACACAGTTGACCGAACAGAAGATTATTATCTCACAATCGGAGGTAAACTCGGCTATGTACCGGCAAGTTCGTTTATTGTGAGAGAACTTTTTGCCAAAGGTGAATACCGATTCTGGAGGAACTTCGTTGTTTACGGAAGGATTGGAACAGGCTCGACAAGCAGGGATGACACAAGCTACAATTCTGTTAGTGGTGAGTTAAGCATCTCCTGGATGATATTGTAGAATAATATGATCTTCTGATATACGCCCCTTCCACAAATCAAGAAATTCAAATTTCGAGGCATTATCCGCCCCTGCGGATGATGCCTCCTTTTATTAATAACGATGTCATTATTATCTCAAATTCCAATCTTCCGGTTATTTGATCCTTTCCGTCACTCAGCTACCTGAAATTAAAGATATCCGTGTTCAATCGAAATGCCACGGATCTTACAAAATCCCCACATAGCCCGACCCTTCGATAAAATCAGGGACCTGTCATTCAGGAACAGGCTAATGCTCAGGTGCCGTTTGATTAATGAGCAAGATACGATTGCTGATTTGAAATGATGGCATTTCCTCAATGCGCAAAAGCAATCCATCAATTTGCATCCTTCGTTTTGGCGTATGAGAAGCATATCATGAGATTAGCTTTGGCATGCATTTTGCTACGGATATTGGGGTGTTTATTGATGCTTAAAGTGCAGTAATCTTGAAACTTAATAATCATCCATTAATTTAGTAGGTAAAAAAGATGTGGAATTATTCGATAATATTTAAATGTTATGATGATTTGATTTTATTTTACAGTAGTAAAGAATAGTAGAAATGAGCCTTATCAGTGAAATATGAAGCGAATTAACCATAAAAAAATATATGTGAATTACTCTTTTTAGTGGAAAGTCTAATGATATTTTAGGATATTTTTGTATTAGATTAAATCCTTTTACACTAAAAAATATTTTAACGATAAAATCATTTTAGTTTCATAAAAATTAATAGTAGTTTTGTAACTTTGTGAGTGGAATTTCCGGTGTTTCAGATTAAATGGGTAAGAATGCTTGTAATAATATAAAACTTCGGGGTTCTTCCGGTTTTTACTGTTCTCCCTACCCGCCCGAATTTCAGAAACACATAATCCCCAAATAAATAAATCTTAATAAAGAATTCTTTATAAATCAGGTTCAATATGGGAAAAATCAAACTAAAAAAAGGATTAAACCTGCCTATTAGCGGTGAACCTAAGCAATCTGTATCCGACGGGAAACAGGTTACCAAAGTAGCGCTTCTCGGTGAAGACTATGTTGGAATGAAACCAACTCTCGAAGTTGAAGTTGGTGATACCGTTAAAACAGGTCAATTACTTTTTACTGACAAAAAGCTCCCGCAAGTTCGATATACTTCGCCAGGTACCGGCAAAGTTGTTGAAATTAACCGTGGCTATAAAAGAGCTTTTAAGTCTATTGTTATCGAATTGCAAGGGAATGAAGAGATTGAATTCACCTCTTATAAAGAAGGTGAACTTAATTCTCTTGGCGCCGGTAAAGTAAAAGAACTTTTGCTTGAATCAGGTATGTGGCCGGTAATCAGAACCCGCCCATTCAGTAAGGTGGCCGATCCCGATGCTACTCCTAATTCAATATTCGTAACCGCCATGGACACTAATCCGTTGGCTCCCGATGTCGCGAAAGTTATAGCCGGCAAAGAAAAAGAGTTTAAAAACGGCCTAACAATTTTATCGCAACTTTCAGAAGGTAATCTTTTTGTATGTAAATCACCCGGTGCTGAAATTCCGGTAATCGACAAAGCGAAAGTTGAAGAATTTGAAGGTCCGCACCCTGCCGGGAATGTAGGTACACACATACATTTTCTTGATCCGGTAAGCAGAAAAAAACAGGTCTGGTATGTTACTGCCCAGAACGTTGTGGCAATTGGTCACCTCTTCACTACCGGTAAACTCTATGTTGATCATATCGTTGCTCTTGCCGGCCCACAGGTGAAAGAACCTCGTTTAATCAAAACCAGATTAGGCGCAAGTGTTACCGAACTTGTTGCCGGTGAGCTGAGTGATGGTGAAAACAGAGTTATCATTGGTTCGGTTCTTTCAGGAGTAAAAGCTGAAGATAATGTAGCTTATGTTGGCAGAAACACGCTGCAAATATCTGTTATCGCCGAAGAACGTGAAAAGGAATTTCTTGGATGGTTATCACCCGGTACAAATAAATACTCTGTGAAGAATATTTTCCTTTCCGCGCTTGCGCCAGGTAAAAAATTCAATTTTGGAACCGCGATAAATGGTGGTGAAAGAGCAATTGTACCCAGTGAAGGTTACGAACAGGTAGTACCTCTCGATATTTTACCAACCTATCTGTTGAGAGCAATTGCTGTCAAGGACCTTGAATCAGCCGAACAGCTTGGTGTTCTGGAACTTGATGAGGAAGACCTCGCTCTTTGTACTTTCGTTTGCCCCTCAAAATCGAACTTTGGTCCTATGCTAAGAGAGAATTTGACAATTATTGAGAAGGAAGGTTAAACGGTGAAATTTCTCAAAAATATATTTGAAAAACAGGAAAAGCATTTTCATAAAGGCGGGAAGTTAGAGAAGTTTTTCCCTCTTTTTGAAGCTACCGAGTCTTTCATGTTTACTTCCGGGAAAGTTACATCTACCTCTTCGCACGTTAGAGATGGAATGGACTTGAAACGCATGATGATGACAGTTGTTATTGCGTTGATACCGGCTGTACTGATGGCTCTTTATAATACCGGCTTGCAGGCGAACCTCGGTTTGCAGCAGCTTGGTCAGACAACAAGCTCGCATTGGCAGGCACAAGTTATCGAATGGCTCGGAATAGGTCATGACCCATCCAATATTTTGGGTAATATGATATTCGGAGCGTTATACTTCTTCCCCGTTTATATAGTTACACTCGCTGTGGGTGGTTTCTGGGAAGTAGTCTTTGCGGTGATCAGGAAACATGAGGTCGCTGAAGGATTTTTGGTGACATCACTTCTCTTCCCCCTTATTCTTCCTCCTAACATCCCTTACTGGCAGGTAGCAATCGGTATTTCTTTCGGTGTTGTTATCGGTAAAGAAGTATTTGGCGGTGTTGGAATGAATATCCTCAATCCGGCGCTAACAGCAAGAGCGTTTTTATTCTTTGCTTATCCGGCGGAAATATCAGGTGATAAAGTTTGGGTTGCCGTTGACGGTTTGTCACAGGCTACTCCACTTGCGCAGTATGCTGATACAGCGATGACAGTTTCAGCAAGCTGGTGGGATGCTTTTATTGGTGTTATCCCCGGTTCAATGGGTGAAACATCAACTCTTGCTTGTTTAATTGGCGCGTTTATACTGATCATCTCCAAGGTCGGTTCATGGAGAATAATGCTGGGAACACTCATAGGTATGGGTATTACAGCATTCGCTTTGAACCTTATCGGAAGTGATACAAACCCGATGTTCGGAGTTACCCCGATGTGGCATCTTGTTCTTGGTGGATTCGCGTTTGGCGCTGTATTTATGGCAACCGATCCTGTAAGTGCAACAATGACAATTGAAGGTAAATTTCTATACGGATTTTTGATAGGATTTTTCGTCGTTCTGGTTAGAGTTGTGAATCCTGCCTTCCCTGAAGGTATGATGCTCGCGATTCTGTTCATGAACGTATTTGCTCCTATCATTGATAAATATTACATAAATAAAAACATTAAGAGGAGGCAATCGAGATATGCCAGCTGACGGTGGTACAAAAAAGACTATTCTGGTCGCCCTCGGCGTATGCCTTGTTAGCTCGATATTTGTTTCGTCAGCAGCAGTTGGCTTGAGCGCCATAATCGACCAAAATAAAAAAATTGACAGGATTACGAATATCCTTCAGGCAGGTGATATTGAGTATGCAAACCAGGATCCTGAGCAGATATTCACTGAAAAAATAAAATCGGTAATAGTTGAAATTGAATCGGGTAATGTTGCTGATGAGGCAAATTTAGCAGATGAGCTAAAACCCGAGAACTTCAGCATAATGGATGTTACTAAAAATCCGCAGTTCACTTCAAGTATTTCAGCTTCAAATGATGTTGCCGGTATTAAAACCAAACCAACACATATGATTGTGTACGAAGTGCTTGACAAGGAAGAAAATGTTGAAAAATATATTCTTCCTATATACGGCAAAGGTCTTTGGTCAACTATGTATGGTTTTATAGCGTTGGATAAAGATCTCCAAACAGTGCGCGGTATTACTTTTTACCAGCATGGTGAAACTCCCGGCCTTGGTGGTGAGGTTGATAACCCACGCTGGAAAGCAAGTTGGAAAGGTAAAACGTTATACGATGATTCCGGTGAACTTGTCCTGGAAGTGATTAAAGGTCAGGTTGATCAATCAAGTGATAAAGCCAACCGCCAAATTGATGGTCTTTCCGGTTCAACTATCACAACACGAGGAGTTGATAATACCATTGAATTCTGGCTTGGTGAAAACGGATATGGTCCTTTCATTGAAAAATTGAGAGGAGGCGCATAATTATGTGGAAAAAATATAAAGATTTACTTTTAGACCCGTTTTTCAAAAATAATCCTATTGCGCTGCAGATCCTGGGTATTTGTTCTGCGCTTGCGGTAACCTCACAGCTAAAAACCTCTCTTGTGATGTCACTGGCGGTTATTTTTGTTCTCACATTCTCAAATCTTTTTGTGAGTTTAATAAGAAAGCATATACCGGGTAGTATCCGAATTATTGTTGAAATGACAATTATTGCTTCTCTTGTGATTATCGCAGATCAGCTTATCAAAGCTTTTGCCTACGATGTTAGTAAGCAGCTTTCGGTTTACGTTGGCTTGATTATCACAAACTGTATTATTATGGGTAGAGCGGAAGCCTACGCGCTTCAGAACCCGCCCGGAAAGAGTATAATGGATGGTATTGGTAATGCTCTTGGTTATTCATTCGTACTACTTTTCGTTGCTTTTTTCAGAGAATTATTTGGTTCCGGAAAATTGATGGGATTTACTATTCTTCAGTCAACCACTGAAGGTGGTTGGTATCCTACAAACGGTATGTTCCTTCTTTCGCCAAGTGCGTTTATCCTGATCGGATTATTGATCTGGATGATAAGAGCATACTATCCGGAACAGATCGAGGAGGAATAAGAGAATGATTGAACATTATTTAAGTCTGTTTATAAAATCTGTTTTCATTGAAAACATGGCTCTTGCCTTCTTCCTCGGTATGTGTACATATCTTGCCGTTTCGAAGAAGGTAGAAACATCACTTGGTCTGGGTGTTGCGGTTATTGTTGTTCAGACCATTACCGTTCCGGTAAATAACCTGTTATTCAACCTGGTTTTGAAAGAAGATGCTCTCTCCTGGGCGGGAATTACAGGCGTAGATTTAACTTTTCTCGGTTTGATTACCTATATCGGTGTTATTGCCGCTATGGTTCAGATCCTTGAAATGACACTTGATAAATATGTACCTAGTCTTTATAACGCGTTGGGAATATTTCTTCCGCTCATTACTGTGAACTGTGCTATCCTTGGTGGTACACTCTTTATGGTGGAACGTGATTATACTTTTGTTGAAAGTACCGTGTATGGTCTTGGTTCCGGTACCGGATGGGCGCTTGCTATTGTTGCTCTCGCCGGTATTCGCGAAAAGCTTAAATATAGTAATATTCCTCCGGGATTGAGAGGATTAGGTATCACTTTTATTACCGTTGGACTAATGGCGATCGCCTTTATGTTGTTTTCCGGAATACAATTGTAAGGATAATTAAATGGATGGATTAAATTTAATATTAATTGGCGTTGTGATGTTCACGGTGATTGTTTTGCTTTTGGTAGCGGTTATTCTGTTTGCCAAATCAAAACTCGTTGCATCGGGAAATGCCAAAATTGTTATAAACGATGACCCTGATAAATCGATAGATGTACCCATTGGTGGTAAACTGCTCGGTGCCTTAGCTGAAAGGGAAATATACCTTCCTTCCGCGTGCGGTGGTGGTGGTACTTGCGGCGAATGTAAATGTATTGTTACTGATGGTGGTGGAGATGTACTTCCTACAGAAACATCTAAACTTTCTCGTAAACAGATCCGCGAGAATTACAGACTCTCTTGCCAGGTGGCGGTTAAGGAAGATATAAAAATTGAAGTTCCCGCAGAAGTATTCGAAATCAAAAAATGGGAATGTACTGTTCGTTCAAATCATAACGTTGCTACATTTATCAAAGAACTTGTACTTGAACTTCCTGAAGGTGAAAACGTTGATTTCCGCGCAGGTGGCTATATTCAGATTGAAGCTCCGCCACACGTAATTCACTACAAGGATTTTGATGTTGAAGAAGAATATAAACCGGATTGGGATCAGTATAACCTCTGGAGATATACTTCAAAAGTTGATGAAGAAATTGTACGCGCTTACTCAATGGCTTCATATCCTGAAGAAAAAGGTATCATTATGCTGAACGTGAGGATTGCTACTCCTCCACCAAATATGCCTGATGTACCACCGGGACAAATGTCTTCTTACATTTTCAACCTTAAACCGGGTGATAAATGTATCATTTCCGGTCCTTATGGTGAGTTTTTTGCGAAGGATACTGAAAATGAGATGGTATTCATCGGTGGTGGTGCCGGTATGGCTCCTATGCGTTCTCACATTTTTGATCAGCTCAAGAGAATCGGATCTGATAGAAAAATGACTTTCTGGTACGGTGCCAGGAGCTTGCGTGAAATATTTTATCAGGATGAGTTTGATAAACTTGCAAAAGACAATCCTAATTTCACATGGAATATAGCTTTATCAGAACCGCTCCCTGAGGATAATTGGGATGGATATACAGGATTTATCCATCAGGTCCTTTTGGATAATTACCTCAGTAAGCATAAAGCACCGGAAGATAATGAATATTATATCTGCGGTCCTCCTATGATGAACTCGGCAGTTCTTAAAATGCTTGATGATCTTGGTGTAGAACCGGAAAATATCTTGCTGGACGACTTCGGCGGTTAAGTTTTGACCTCACCCCTAACCCCTCTCCTATAAACAGGAGAGGGGAATTGGTGTTAGTGAATTTTGAGTTATTTGAATTTTTAAAACGTATAATGTTTACCTCGTAGACCTGGGGTACATCTCTACACGTTATGATAATAGTTGATTATGTAAAGACGGGATTACGCCACGGCGCACAAGATATCCCGTCTCTACAACATGGTGGGTATTTATTTTATTGTAGAGACGCCTTTCGGATCATTAAAAGCTGGTGTCATGCCCTTCGCCCCGGCGAATTGATTGGGCATCTAATTTTAGTTTTACTGTACTGGTAGCATTAAGGTCTCCACATAAAAATGAGTTCTTAGATATCTTAAAAATTATGTTAGATTCCCTCCGCCACAGGCGGATTTGTGGGAATGGCAAATTTAAATTTATGTCATGCCCAACTTGATTGGGCATCTCGTTCTTTTTTTACTAAATTTTATTACAATTGTGAAAAACAATTATTTCGTTTATATCATTACCAACAAACCTCACGGTGTGTTATACATTGGGATGACAAATGATCTGAGAGGAAGGATGTGGGAACATAAAGAAAGTTTGGTTGAAGGGTTCTCAAAAAAGTATAAGACTCGGTTACTTGTTTATTATGAAATGACTGATGATGTTAAAGAAGCTCTGCAAAGAGAAAAACAGATCAAAAAATGGAATCGGGATTGGAAAATTAAGCTGATAGAAGAAGTTAACCCTGAGTGGATTGACTTGTCTGATAATTTGCCAAACTTCGATGCTTGAAACTAGATTTCCGCTTTCGCGGAAATGACAACAGTACATTTTGTCATGCCCTTCGCCAGGGCGCACAAGATACCCGTCTCTACTAAATTGAAATTTTGAATATAGAAACCCCTCTTTTTATTTCTCCTTATTGGTAAAAGAGAGGTATTATGCTGTCATTCCTGCGTAGGCAGGAATCCAGTATTTGGTTGAGAATAAAGGAAGAGCAATCGCTCAGCTCAACTTTTAATTCGCTAATAATACCTTCGTTTTTAATTGAACTTTATTGTTCATTTAGTTTTTATATATGTAAGTCGACTAAACGACTTTGAAAGGTGATAATTATGTTAAATCAGATTTTAGCTTTGGCCGGATTTTTTATCGTTGCTATTGTTGTAATGGGCGGCGCGTTAACATTTGCCAAATATAAAAAAGATGGAAGATCCAGCAGCTGCTGCGGTGGAGGTAACTGCTCCATAGATAATAAAGGTGGACATCATCACCATGAAGGTAAAACCTGCAGCCGTGAAAAGGAAATTCCAACTTTCTAAATTTCAACCCCTCATCCGAGGGGTTTTTTATTGCCTGTCTCTTACTGAAATAGGTTAAATTATATGAAAACGCACATAATTTTGATCTTTATTACATATGGTTAGATTCCCTCCGCCAAAGGCGGATTCGTGGGAATGACAGAATAAGGTTTTTGTCATGCCACTCCCTGAAACATTCCATCGCTCCACGTTGTTAATTCTTTGCCTCTTCATGTTATCTACTTTTTTACTAATTTTGTACTCAGGATAATTTTTAGGTGAAACGATGGTCAAACTAAATAATATTATTGTTGTCGGTGACAGAATTCTTATCAAACCGGAAGAACACCTCGATAAAACAAATAGCGGTTTGTATCTTCCCCCAAGCGTAAAAGAGAAAGAAAAAGTTCAGGGTGGTTATGTTATGAAAGTCGGACCCGGATACGCCGTTGCTGCTCCCGGGGATGATAGTGAGCCCTGGAAGGATGAATCCAACACAAAATATATTCCGCTACAAGCTAAAGAAGGCGACTTTGCCCTTTACTTAAAAAAAGACTCAATAGAGATTGAACTGGAGGGAGATAAGTTACTCATTGTCCCGCAATCGGCTATTTTACTACTCCACAGGGATGATCTCCTCGATTATTAACGAATCGTTGTGACAATATTTTCATCAAATTGAAAAATGATTAAGGATATTATGAAAGATAAATTCAGACATTTTGTGCAAGAATTTGAAAACGAGGTAACTGATCTGTCCAAAGAAGCCACCCTGGCTTATTTCGACGCTTCAATTTCGGGTAAAGAGGATGATTTCCGGCGCGCTTCTGAATTGCAGCATAAACTCAGTCTTCTCTTCGCTGATAAAGAAAAATTTGAAGAATTGAAAATATACAAAGATTACGATTTCGGCGATCCTGTTTTAAACAGACAAGCTGAAAGGTTATACAACGAATTTGCCGGGACACAATTTAATCCCGAACTGCTTGAAAAAATCATCAAGCTTTCCGCTACAGTTGAAGAACAGTTTTCCGTTTTCCGCGCTGAGGTTGATGGTGTAAAATACACCGATAACCAGATAGATGATGTATTGCAGGATTCCGAAGATTCTGAACAGCTACAAAAGTTCTGGGAAGCTAGCAAACAAATTGGAGCAGTTGTTAAAGATGACGTCATTAAACTGGTAAAGATGCGTAACGAAGCGGCTCGCGAACTCGGTTTCGAAAACCATCATACCATGTCACTTACGTTAAGTGAGCAGGACCCTGCTGAACTCGACCGCCTTTTCGACGAACTTGATAAGCTTACCCGCGACGAATTCGCCAAATTAAAATCCGAAATAGATAACTTTCTCTCTAAAAAGTATAATGCACCGGTTGATGACCTGATGCCGTGGCATTATCAGGATAAATTTTTCCAGCAAGGTCCCAAAATTTACAGCGTCGATCTCGACAGATATTACATGAACGAAGATATCGTGAAACTCACCCGTGACTACTACAACGGGTTGGGAATGAACATAGACGACCTTCTTGAAAAAAGTGACCTGTTCGAAAAAGAAGGCAAGTACCAGCATGCATATTGCACCGATATCGACCGTAGTGGCGATGTACGAGTGGTTTGTAATGTTAAACCAAACTATCGCTGGACTGGCACCATGCTTCACGAGTATGGGCATGCTGTATATGATAAGTATGTAAACAAGGATCTTCCCTGGATTTTACGGGAACATTCCCATATTTTCACAACAGAAGCTATCGCGATGCTATTTGGTAGAATGGCAGCCAATCCCGACTGGATTAAGGATATGACCGGAATTTCAGAAGAGGAAAAAAATGAAATCGCCAGCGATTGTTTTAATTCACTAAAGCTTGAGCAGCTTACTTTCAGCAGATGGGTTCAGGTAATCTACCGCTTCGAAAGAGCTATGTACGCTTACCCCGACCTGGATCTTAACGCGCTATGGTGGGAGTTGGTTGAAAAATATCAGATGCTGAAAAAGCCTGCTGGCAGGAACGCCCCCGACTGGGCAGCAAAGATACATATTTCTCTTTACCCGGCTTACTACCACAATTACATACTCGGTGAATTAACTGCTTCACAGCTTCATAGTTACATCATGAAGAACTATGTAAATGGTGGAAGCACTTCATTGGTGAATAATAAAAATGCCGGAAAATTTTTAATGGATAAGTTCTTCTATCCCGGTGCGCTGCTTCATTGGAGTGAGCTTATTAAATCGTCAACCGGAGAAGAATTAACGCCAAAATATTACGCCGAACAATTCGTTCACAATTAGATAAATCGATGAAAAAATCAATCCTGTTTTTATTTGTAATCATTTCCCTGCAGTTTTCAGGATGCGGCGAACCATTTCCCAAAGAGCATAATTACGGCGACAGAAATTACTCACTTCTCAATGAAGATGGAGAGGATGTTAAATTTCCACGAATTATCAAGGGGCATATTGGTGTTGTTGGCTACATATTTACCAACTGCCCTGATATATGTCCTCTTACGACAAATAATATGCGTCTGATACGCGACAAACTGAAGGAAGAAAAGATAAAAAACGTCGAGTTTGTTTCCGTCAGTTTCGATCCGCTTGTAGATACTCCTGAAAGACTCAAGACATATGCCGATTTGAGAAGCATCGATACACCCGACTGGCATTTCCTAACCGGTGAGGAAGAAGAAATAGGAGACTTCATGAAACAAGCTGGTATTCTTGCGGTGATAGGTGACTCTACGGTAATTTCTGAAGAAGAAACTATTTACTATTATGTTCACACAGACAGAATTTCGCTTGTCGATCCTGACGGTTTTGTCAGAAAAGATTATAAAGGCAGCGAAATTGATATCAATGAAATTGTTGAAGATATAAAAAAACTGGGAGACTAAAATGAAAATACTCTTGAGTATTTTACTTATCAGCTCGTTTTACGGAGCAAATCTGGAGTTGACAGATCCATGGATTCGTCCGGCCGCAACTGGTATGAACACAGCTTTTTTTGTGACGATAGAAAACACGTCAGAATTGCCAGACACACTTGTAAACGCTTTTTCTGATGTGTCAGAAGTTGTGGAAGTTCACGAAACTTACACAACGGAAAATGATATGATGGGCATGCGTCATGTTGAGATGATTGAAGTTCCGGCTGAAGGACAACTGCTCCTCAAACCACGCAGCTATCATGTGATGCTTATAAAACTAAAAGAAAATATGAAAGTTGGCGAAAAGCATAAAGTTACACTGGAATTCAAACATGCCGGCAAGATAGAAGTGGAAGCTGTTGTGCGGGATATGCCGAAGAAACACAAGAAGATGGATCACAAATCGCATCATTAATTTTAATGGAATGAGCCGTCAGAAAACAATTTCATCAACCCTCGATAGATTATCTTTCGGGGGTTTTTAAATACTTAGTATCAGATTCCGGGTGTAAAGTAATATACCCTTCACTTACCAGCAAAACGGACTCAACTCTTGAAATTACCGTGAAGACTTATTTACCATTCAATTTCGATTAAACTTTTGATTTTTTGCCCCGACAATCTTATAATTGGATTTGATATATTATTAACATGAGAAAATTAATGAATTTAAAAGCAGCAATAATAGATTTATATGATAATGAGCCCAATCAGGGCATGAGATGTTTGCAGGATATTATTAAAGAAACAGATGCTTCCGAGAAAGATGTAAACCTTTCTTATAATATTTACGAAACCCGATATAAAAATGAAATACCAGGCACTGACTACGACATTTATATTTCTTCCGGCGGACCTGGAAGTCCGTTTGACGGAGAAGGGAGCGACTGGGAGAAAAAATATTTTAATTTGCTCGACTCAATCTGGACTCACAATCAAACACACCAGAGAAAAAAATATATCTTTTTCGTATGCCATTCCTTTCAGATAATGGCTCGTTACTTCAAGTTCGCGGAAGTTACAGATCGACATTCTAAATCGTTCGGTGTCATGCCGGTACATAAAACAGAGGATGGTGAAAATGAACCACTTTTTAATGGTTTACCCGATCCATTCCATGCCGCTGATTTTAGAGACTATCAGGTTATTCAGCCTAACCAAAAAGTTATGGATGAACTTGGTGTGAAGATACTGGCACTTGAGAAAGAGAGACCTCACATAGATCGGGAAAGAGCTATCATGGCGGTGAGAATATCAGATGAAATATTTGGTACACAGTTTCATCCCGAAGCTGATCCTGAAAGTATGTACTACCATTTCAAGCAGCCGGAAAGAAAAGAGCAGGTGGTTGAAAAACACGGAATTGAAAAGTATGATATGATGCTTTCATTACTTGAAGATCCAAATGCTATCCAGCTTACACGTAAAACAGTTATCCCGGGATTCCTGAAAACCGCTATATATAAGCTCCTGACCGTAATGGCAGCATAAAAATATTTTTTGCTTGTCCGAACCGGTAAAATTGCTATTGATAAGTTATCCACAAAAATGTTGATAACTTGTTGATAACTCCCCCAACTACCGTCTGAAATGTTAATATTTTTTACATCAAAATAAAAAAGTGCGATTTTAACTTAAAATCGCACTTTCTGTAAATGTTTACAATTTTTGAAAAATGGGTAATATTAGCCGTTTAATTAAAAAAAGTGTTAATAACTTTTTTCATTTTTATTGATTTTTTAAAAATCAAGTCGAATGGAAAAAATATTTTACTTTTTCTTATGGCTTGATTACGTACAATTCAGTCTGACGTGGTGAAATAAATTCACATCCATCAGGTGTAATAACTACCTCTTCTTCAATAGTAGCAATACCGTAACCATCAATTGTAAGACGTGGCTCAATTGTAAATACCTGTCCTTCTTCCAGACGCATATATGGAAGATTTTTATATCTTTCCCATTGTGGTGCTAGCAATGCGCCGCCATCATGAGCAACTCTTCCCAGTTGATGCCCAAGTCCGTGAGGATATCCTTCGTAACCATGTTTTTCGATATATCCTCTGGCAACGTCGTCAATTTCAAAAGCTTGCTTGCCCGGTTTTATGGCTTCAGCCGCGAGAGTGATAGAATCGCGAATGATATCAAATCCACGTTGTACTGCTTCCGGAACCTCGGTTTCACCTTCTTTCATCACATACCATGTTCTCTGAAGATCAGAGCAATAACCTTCATACTTGATACCGAAATCCATATTAATAACATGACCCGGCTCAATCTTTCTGTCGGTTGGACCTGCATGAGCACCAGCAGTATCAGGACCTGAAAAGACTGACGGGCAATATTCTTTATCCCATGCAAAACCGAAACCTCTCTCTTCCACTATATCCTGAACAAATTTTGCCACTTCTTTCTCGGAAACACCCGGTTTCAGTTTACCGGTAACCTTATCAAATATATCAAGTGTTTCTACAATTGCTTTTTTCATCAGATCAATTTCAGAAGCTGATTTTCTTCCCCTGAGCGCCGCAACTAAATCTTCAGAAGAAATTAGTCGGTTACCATAATCTGTTCCTTCAAGAAATCCAAGAAGTTCAAGATACATACCATGAGTAAGTCCATCCGCCAAGGTAGAGTTGCGCGAATAGTTAACCGCAATTTTTTTGGGATCATACTTTTTGAGAACTTTAATGAGATCATCTTTTACCGATTTAAGATAGCTGATAATTTCCGGAAAAGTACCAACCTGTTTCATGTTTGCTTCTTCGAGGGAGCCGATAATGGCAATACGTTCGCCGGTTTTAGTGAAAATAAACGCAGAGTGCCATGTAGCGCCTGTACCGACAAGCATTTCAAGCATCGGGTCTTTAATATTGCCGGTTTCACGTACGAAAGTAAGCCACATATCTATCTCTTTTTCCTTTAGAATTTCGATAGCCTGGGCTTGTTTTTCAAGAATCATTTCTTTCATAATAATATTGCCTCTATAAATGATAAGTATCTATAGAGGCAATATAATATTTCTCAATAAAAGAAACCTTTTGAATGGTTTGAATTAGAAATCAAATGAAGTAAAATTCTTATCCTAAAGTAGTTTCAGCCGATAATTGGTGGGCATTCTCTTCTTCTTCGGAAAGCTTATTGAGGAACTGAATTTTTTTTGCTTTGATCTCCACAATCGTGAGATTAGGCGATTCTTCTATTTCAAATGTTTTACTTTGCAGCATCCCTTCTACCATAACCGGACTACCTTTCCTGAGGTGCTGCTTGCAGCTTTCGGCGAGTTTGTTCCAAGCTACAACGCCGACGTAGCATACATCTTCCTTTCTTTTATTATCGCTTGTTTTGTAGCTCCTGTTTACGGCGATATGAAAGTTTACTACTGAAGCATTTTTGTTTGTAGTGTTGTATGTTGGATCTTTTGTTAAGTTTCCTGCCACACAAACAGAATTTACTTCAGGCAATTTTAACAGTGCCATGTTACATTTCCCCTTTTATAAATTGGTTTATCCCAAATAAACCCGTAATTTACGCGATTTTGAAGTGTGTCTTAATCTCCTTAATGCTTTTTCCTTAATTTGTCTAACCCTTTCACGTGTAAGACTGAATTTTTCTCCAATTTCTTCCAAAGTCATCGGGTGTTCATTGTTAAACCCGAAATACAATTTAATAACTTCCGATTCTTTCGGAGTTAATTGAGAGAGAGTTGAATCAATTTCATTTCGTAGCGATTCATCCATGAGTATATGGTCGGGATCCGGTGATTCTGAGCTGGATAGTATGTCGAGCAGTTTACTATTTTCGCCGTCACTCATTGGTGCGTCAACAGAAACGTGCCGCCCGGCAATCTTTAACGCGCCGGCCAGCTCAAGTTTATCCATCTCGAGAGCTTCGGCGAGTTCATCGGCGCTTGGTTCTCTTTCCAACTGTTGTTCCAGTTCGTTGAAGGCTTTACCAATTTTATTTAGTGCGCCTACTCTGTTGAGAGGTAATCTTACAATACGCGATTGTTCCGCTAACGCTTGAAGAATTGACTGCCTTATCCACCAAACGGCATAAGAAATAAACTTAAACCCGCGTGTTTCATCAAAACGTTTTGCGGCTTTTATCAGACCAAGATTGCCTTCGCTTATTAAATCAACAAGTGTAAGACCCTGATTCTGATATTGCTTTGCGACCGATACAACAAATCTGAGATTAGCTTTTACCAATCTTTCAAGAGCCAGTTCGTCGCCTTCTTTTATACGCCGCGCCAATTCAATTTCATCCTCAGCAGCGAGTAAATCCACTTTTCCAATATCCTGAAGATACTTATCAAGAGATTTGGTTTCTCTGCTGGTAAACTGTTTGGTTATTCGCAAATAAACCCCCTTGCTTATTAAGAACAATAATTAAGAATTTCTACAAGTGAATCTTGTTAAATTTTATTTCTTCCGATCTGCCAAATCGAAAGAGCATAACAGTCAAAGGGTCGATCAATTAAACGTTTACGTAATCGCTTTCTACATATATTATATTCTTTGCAAAATACAATATTTTTAATTGAAATCAAGAATGATTTTTTAAATTCAGCTTTAAAAACCGCAAATAGAATAAAAATTAAAAGATTTTTGATTAAAACATACTTTTACAAAGTCATCTGTTTTTCTTTTATAAAGCTAAAGAGATATAAAAGTATGATGAGAATTATCATGCCTAACGGGATAATAATAAAAGGAGATACTCCCGCAAATCCGAATAAAAGATACCCTGAAAACGCGGTGCCTGCCGTTAGCAGCGCATACGGTAGCTGAGTTATAACATGATCCATATGATCCGATCCCGAGAAGATTGAGGCAAGTACAGTTGTATCACTTATCGGTGAACAATGGTCTCCAAATATTGCTCCGGAGAAGACTACTCCCGCCATAGCCGTTGATATATATACATCACCTGTGATCTGATAAGTTAGCGGTATTGCAACCGGAGTTAATATTGTCATTGCGCCCCAGGAAGTCCCTGTTGCGAAAGCTGTTATCATTCCGGTGAAAAATATGATAACAGGTAAAAATGTAAAATCAAGACTATCACCTGTCAGCTTTATCAAATATTGAGCAAGCCCCATATCTTTGGTGATTCCGCCGAGAGACCACGCAAGTACGAGTATCGCACACGCGAGGAGCATCAGCTTCATCCCATCAATGAAAGTCTCCATAATCTCTTTCAAGTTCATAATTTTTCTTGATAGAGCTATTACCATTCCGGTCGCCGCCATAGCAAATCCACCCCAAAGAAGCGCCTTTGCCGGATCTGTTTCAGCAAGTATTCCCATCAATCCCTTCCCTGCTTTTCCAGTCTCATAAAAGCCGTAAAGAGTGACAACAACAAGAGCGACTATCGGAAGGAAAAAGGAGAGGAGTTTGGGATTTTTATCCCTCTCCTTGCCGAGTTCATTATTCACATCGAGCATTGGAGTAGCACCGTCACGAATCACTTTCCCGGTTGTTTCAGCCCGATATTCGGCGTTTTTCATTTTCCCTATATCTTTTTTTGTAATAATTACAATACCAACGAGTAACACCGCGAAAATCGCGTAAAGATTAAAAGGGACTGAATTCAGATATGCCGAGAAAGATGAGACACCCGATATTCCGGCTGCGTCCATCCCCGATTTTATCATTCCTATCTGAAACGCTATCCAGTCGGAAATGAAAAAAGTCGCTACAGGAGCGGCGGTTGAATCGAGAATATAGGATAGTTTCTCACGGGAGATTTTCATCCTGTCAAACACATCTCTGAAAACGTTTCCTACAATCGCGGCGTTAACATAATCATTAAAAAATACCACCATACCAAGAGTCCATGCTCCAAGTCCGGCCTGCCTTTTGGTTTTAACTTTTTTACTGACACTATTAGTAAGAGCTTTACTTCCCCCCAACCGCCATATAAACGCAACCCCCGAACCCATCAACAAGTTAAACAGAAGTAATCTTGCATTCCATTCATCTGTGAGTGAACCAATAATTGAATCAAGTGAGTATTCCACACCCGCAAGCGGATTCCAGCCAGAAATAATCGTCGCGCCCAGAAATACACCCGCGAAAAGGGATATTAAAACTCTTTTTGTGATGAAACATAAAATTATTGCGAGTAGTGGTGGCCCTAAAGCCAGAATTCCGTAACTCTCGTTCGTCTGCATGTTTGCCCTGAATTATTAAACACTTTGAAAATAAATATATTCCCCCTCTTTCACCAGAATTCCACTTATATTTATTATTTTGTTATAATTAATCAGTGATTAAATATGAAAATTTGCGTTGCGCAGACTCAATCTGCTGCCGGGAATCTGGAGTTTAATATAAGGCATCACCTCCGCTTTGTCAGACTTGCGGCAAATAGAGGTACCGAGTTGATAGTTTTCCCCGAACTTTCTCTCACGGGTTATCAGCCGAAATTAGCCGGGATTTCAGCTATTACATTACATGACAGCCGACTTGAAATTCTGCAAAAAACCGCTGAAAACTTGAATATAACAATCTGTGTTGGTGTCCCTCTCAAGTTTGACCAGGGAATAACCATCAGCAGTTTATTTTTCCGTCCAAAGATGGATTTCTCCATCTACTCAAAAAACTATATCCACCCCGATGAAGAGGATTATTTTATCCCCGGCACAGTCGAACCTATAATAAATTTCAAAAAAGCAAAAGCTGCTTTCGCCATTTGTTTTGAAGTAGCTGTTGAGGACCATTTTCAAGAAATTAGTCGAAGGCAAAATGACCTCTATATTGCCAGTGTTGCAAAATCGTATTGTGGTATAACGCTGGCTCATAACCGACTCGCATATATCGCCCGTACCGGCGGCTTCCCGGTTTTAGTAAGTAATTGTGTTGGTTCCTGTGAGGAATTTGAAGGGGGCGGTAAAAGCGCAGTGTTTGATGACCAGGGAAACCTTGTTCTATCTCTTGACGAATCCGGTGAAGGTATTATTATTTTCGATACAAACGATAAAAATGCTGAAGGAATAAATATATAATGTTTTTGCTGCTTGACATTTTAGTTGTAATGGATTACATTTCGCTATATAACGAAATAATAAAATGCAGATATGAAAGAAGCAATTAAAATATTCAAGGCACTCTCCGATCCAAACAGGCTAAGAGTTGTAAAAATGCTCGAAGCGGGTGAACTTTGCGTCTGCGAGATAACCACAATTCTAGGACTGGCTCCCAGCACCGTATCCAAACATCTGTCCATACTTAATGAAGCGGGACTTATACTCGATGAGAAGCGTGGCAAATGGGTTTATTACCGCCTCGCTTCCAGAACTCCGGAATTGATACGTTCTACCCTTACGCTTGTCAGCGCCTGCTGCAATGATGATCCGCGAGTTGAAGTGGATAGACGATATGCCGAGAAAGTTGTTTGTGAAATAGTCTGCTCCAAATAATTTTTTTAACTCATACTTCGTCAAATGGCGAATTAACGTATTAACAGGTGATTATGAAAGCTAAACTAAAAGTTCTTGATCGATTTTTAACACTCTGGATTTTTCTTGCCATGCTCGTCGGGGTCATGGTTGGGCACTTTTTTCCCGGTACAGGAAAATTCTGGGACACATTTTCCTCAGGTACAACCAATATTCCTCTAGCGGTTGGACTTATACTGATGATGTATCCTCCGCTCGCAAAAGTTAAATATCAAAAACTGGGACTGGTATTCAAGGATACAAAAGTGCTGCTAATATCACTTCTGCTTAACTGGGTTATTGGTCCAATTCTAATGTTCATTCTCGCGGTAACACTCCTTTCTGATTTCCCCGCGTATATGACCGGATTGATTCTAATAGGTCTGGCAAGATGTATAGCGATGGTGATAGTGTGGAATGACCTTGCCGGCGGAGATCGTGAATACGCTGCTGCGCTTGTAGCATTCAACTCAATCTTCCAAATATTTTTCTTCTCATTTTACGCGTATATCTTCATGTATCTGCTACCGGATTATTTCGGGTTTCAATCCACGTCCCTCGATATTTCTATCGGCGCAATAGCTGAATCGGTACTGATCTATCTTGGAATACCTTTTGCCGCCGGGTTTCTTTCGAGCTATTACCTCCCGAAAATCAAGGGGGATAAATGGTACAACACTCAGTTTATACCTAAAATTAGTCCGATTACGCTGATAGCTTTACTCTTTACAATTTTTGTAATGTTTTCACTCAAAGGAGAAGTGATTGTGCAGATTCCAGGCGATGTTCTCCGTATCGCGGTTCCTTTGGTAATCTATTTCCTTGTAATGTTTTTGATCTCATTCTACCTGGCAAAGGCATCAGGGGCGAAGTATTCCGTCAGCGCGACCCTTTCGTTCACAGCGGCAAGTAATAATTTTGAGCTTGCAATCGCGGTTGCAATCGCTGTTTTCGGACTCAATTCAGGTGAAGCGCTTGCCGCGGTTGTTGGTCCACTTGTAGAAGTACCGGTTTTAATCTCTCTCGTATCGGTATCACTCTATTTCAAGAAAAAGTTTTTTACTAAAAAAGGAGTATAATTATGAATAATGAACAAATAAAAGAATCGGTCAGAAAAAAATACGCGGAAATTGTTGTTTCACAAGATTCGTGCTGCGGCCCTTCCGGCTGCTGCGGCGATACAGATTATTCCGCGTTTAACGACGACTATACATTAAAAGATGGATATGTTGCCGAAGCTGATCTTAATCTTGGTTGTGGTCTGCCTGTTGAACATGCCGCTATTGCACCCGGAAACAGTGTACTCGATTTGGGCTCGGGGGCAGGCAATGATATTTTTGTCGCAAGGGCGGTTGCAGGAGAAACAGGTAAACTGATCGGTGTCGATTTCACTCAGGAAATGATCGATAAGGCTAATCGGAATAAAGAGAAACTTGGATATGACAACGTCGAATTCCGACTTGGTGACATTGAAAATATGCCTGTTGAAGATAATACGGTTAATGTAGTTATCAGCAATTGCGTGCTTAATCTTGTTCCTGATAAAAAACGCGCCTTCTCCGAGATTAAGCGCGTATTGAAAAATGGTGGTCATTTTTGTGTATCCGATGTGGTAACATCTTCGGAGATGCCCGAAAATATTAAAAAATCAGCGGAACTTTATGCGGGGTGCGTTTCCGGGGCGCTTTTACGCGATGAATATCTCAACGTGATTAAAGATGCCGGATTCGAAAATATCGAAGTTAAATCTTCGAAAGTTGTTAATATCCCCGATTCCGAGTATTTGAAATATATTTCTGAAGAAGATATGAATTATGCCCGCGAAAAAGGGTTTGAAGTTCAGAGTATCACTGTAACCGGTTACAAAAAATAATCTTATTGATTGTTAGAGTCTTTGTTGAGGCGCGATATCCTGCGTGCAGGATCGCGTCTCCGCTCTTTAATAACAATAAAAACTGAATCCCTCCCGATTCCAGAAGGCAGGAGGACAAATATTATCTTTTATTTATCCACCTAATCGTCTGCTTGCTTCATAAAATATGTTCACTGCTTTAATACGCTAAATGCCCTATTGTGAACTTCCTTTTACAAACATAAATTAAGACAAGCAATCCGATTCCCCATTCTACTCCCGGATATCTTTTAATTTAACCGGAGTTTACAATGAGCAAATTTTTATATTTTTTACTCCTTTCCTCGGTTTCTGTATGCGCGCAGATAACCATCACTTCAAATACTCTTTCTCAGTTTTATACCAATAATTCTATAACCGAATACAGGATGGAATCAGGTTCTGCGGGTCAGACGGTCGATCTGGGCTCTCCATCAGCTTCCGCTCAAACTTTCGATTTTTCCAACCTCTTCGAAAATCGGGAATTCGATACATTACAAATACAGTATGATTCACCCGGTACTTATCCGGGCTCCGAAAGATATACCAGCTCTGAACATGTTTCTATTCAGGATTATGGTCAACCCGGCTTTTCGATGATGCTGTACGTTTACTTCACGGTAGAAAATGACGGACTTAAAATTCAGGGTCTGGCTAATAACACGATAATTCCCGGCGTAATGGATACCGTTACTTATACCGATTACAGACCCTATATTCTCTCTTACCCGACACCATTTACATATGGTGATCAGAGAAGTTTTACCGATACGGCGTATAGTATTGGTACTACCGACGTGGAGATATCAATCTTTACCTGGGTCTGCGATGGTTACGGAACACTTATTCTTCCAAACGGTGTGACTGCGGAAGCGATTCGCTACACTAAAACCGAAATTGAATATGAGTATGAGGATGGAGTACTGGAAGACGTGGAGACACAAGTGGATGTTGAGTTTATTACAAATGCCGGTTATTCTGTCAGTTTTTCTGTTGATTCTACCTATACAGGTGGAGCCACAACCCCTGATGGCATTCGGGTTTCAGAATCAGGCACGCCAACCTCCATAAAGAATGTTGATGAGTTAACTCCTTCTGAATATTCTTTGCGGCAAAATTATCCCAACCCGTTCAATCCGTCAACAAGCATTAGTTTTGCGTTGCCTGTTGAGAGTAGTGTAAAGCTATCAATATTTAACATGGTCGGAGAGGAAGTTGCTGTGGTCAGCGATCAAAATTTTAACGCGGGATTATACAACGTTAAATTTGATGCTTCCAATTTTTCTTCCGGAGTTTATATCTACAGTATCACAGCAGCAGGTATTAACGGAGAAAATTTTAAATCAGCAAGAAAAATGCTCCTGATGAAGTAATAGTGCTAAGTACCAAGTAATAAGTACCGGGTGAAAAGATAAAAAACGCAGGGACGCCATTCCTCCCGGACGCACAATAAATCCCGTCTTTACGATGAAGAGACAAAATTCTTTCAGGGGATGGTAGATGACCATCCCTTTCCTGTTTAATCAATTTTCCGTACGGTTTGTAAATCGGGGTTTACTCTAACAAAAAACCCCCGATGTAAAACAACGAGGGTTCAGAAGCAAATTTTTTAAACTATGTTACCGCTTCATATCAAGCAATTCTTTTTCCAGCAGATCGTAAACACTATCAACCGGCATCTTCTCACCCGTCCAAAGTTCGAATGCGCGCGCACCCTGTTCTACAAACATTTTTAAACCATTTATTGTAACAGCACCACGAGCTTCAGCTATTTCAAGCAACCGTGTTTTAAGCGGATTATAGATCACATCAAAAACAACCTGCGAATCATTAAATGAATCCGCTATTTCAGTAGCCGAGTCGTCATAATCGGGATACATACCAATTGATGTTGTGTTTATAATAAATTTCGAATTTTTAAATACATCTACAAGATCGGGTGGAACAAGATCGTATGCCTTAAATTCCCCAAACAACATTTTTTCAGTGAAATAATCCTTTAGTGATTCCGCTTTCTGAGCCGTGCGGTTAACAATATTGATACTCGCAACCTTAAAATGCCTGATTAACGCGTAAATAACGCTTCTGGCAGCTCCTCCGCCTCCAATCACCGTTACAATCGAACCGGAAAGTTCTTCCTGATATGGTGATAGCGTTTCAATGATTCCAAAAACATCTGTATTATAACCTCGCAAGGTACCATTTTCATTAACGACTGTGTTAACGGCTCCGATAACAGAAGCTTCCTCGGAAATATCGTGAAGATATTCACCGATTTTTTCCTTCAGTGGAAGTGTTACGTTAAATCCCTGAATGTTAAGTGCCAACATACCTTTTAGAGCGTCTTTCAAATTAGAGAGTGGCACATCGAAAGGAAGATAAATATAATCGCTTTCCAGGCTCTCAAACGCAAAGTTGTGCATTAGGGGTGACAACGATTGCTTTATCGGATGTCCGATAACACCTACAATATTGGCAGCGGGTGAATATTTTTTGGAAAAATGCATATTATTCCGGGTCTTCTTTATTTAGAGGAGTTGAGGAGTTGATCAAAAAGTTTTGATTCTTTTATCTCGGGGAAATCATCAGCAAATTTCACTTTAAGTTTTGAATCACTTGAAAAAGACGCTTTTAAATAAGCGATTGCTTCTTCAATCTTTTCAAGTCTAAAATAAACCATCGCAATACCATAATAAGCAACGGGCGCGTTCGGCTTCAAAGAAAGACAATAGTTAAATTCTCTCAAAGCGCCATTGTTTTTACGAAGTGACAGATAGAGATCCGCCAACTCAAAGTGAGCTTTTATGTTTGTGGGATTTTTTGACAATTTCTCTTTTAATTCACTGATTTTCGTGTTATACGAAATAAGAATATTGGAAATATCCGCAGATGAATATTCATCTGAACCAATTTTATCAGTTAAACTAAAAACTTTGGATATATCACGATACGCACTGTTTTTCATACCCAAATTGTGCATACAGTATGCGCGTGAAAGATATGCTTCGTAATATTCCTCATCGAGTTTTAGTGCCCGATTAAAATATTTTATGGCTTGCTTCAAATGGCCCAGATCTTCGTAGGTCAACCCAATATTATAAAACGCGGTCTCATCAAAGGGATCGATTTCAGCGGCTTTTTTAAACGAAGAGAGTGCTTCATTAAGTCTGGTTAAATTAGCGTAAGCCACACCAAGATTAAACCATGCGGAAGAAAATTCATCTTTAATAGCAATTGAAAGTTCAAAACAATTTACTGCTTTTTCAAATTCCCCAAGCCTGAGATGAACAATTCCTTTATTATACCAACCGGTTGAACTGTATGGTTCAATATCCAGAAAAACTTCGTAAGACTGCAGCGCAAGATCGAGCCTGTCAGTATTTTCATAACAAAAACCAAGTTCGTACCACGCTTCGGAATATTCAGGATCAACTTGTGTTGCTTTGTTAAAATAGTCTATCGCGTCTTCATATTCTTCTTTGCGCTCATGAAGAACGGCAAGGGAGAAAAGAGCTTCTTCATTACTGTGCTCAAGTGAAAGAGCCAACTCCAGCGATTCTTTTGCTTCTGCAACCAGACCGAGGTTTTCTTCGGATATTGATTTGTTAATGATAGTTTCAACATCATTAGGATTTAGTGAGAGTGCCTTGTTAAAACAATCATATGCTCGTTCAAACTCAAACTGGTTATTAAGAAATATACCCTTGAATTGCCATATTTCGGAATTATAAGGAGTAATTTCAAGAACAGCATCAGCCAGATAAATGCCATCATCTATAAAATCATACTCGAGGCACAGTTGTATTGTTTCTTCAATATTCTCAAGATACGCGAATACCTGACCCTCAGAAACATATTCCTTGCAAATTTCCACCTTCGATTGAAGGTCTTGAGCATCTATATTGTTATTTCTATCGTCTCCGAAATATTCGTCCGGAATATTCATCTAAATCCTATAAAATTTCAATGAAAATCTATTACTAAAGTGGCACAAAATCAAGTTGAATTTGGACGTCCGCTCCTTATTGCCCTCAAAGCCTTGTCAGTATTGATTTTGCCGGTTTTAAATGAATATTAAATCATTTATAAAGTTTTAATTCGAAAATCTCGGGAGATTTACCATACTTTTCAAGAAAACGTTTTATGATCTCCTTCGAAAAACTTTCTGTAAAGTCTTTGTGAACAATATTATAAGTGCTTTTAATTGGAGAGCAGCTCATAAGTTTTGAACCGACAACTCCCTCTAACTTTATCGCCTCGGATTGTAAAAAGTTTAATTCCGGGTAATCGAGATTATAATCACTTCTTAAACTTTCGTGCGATTCGGAAATAACACTCAGCAATTCGCTGTAGTTATTTTTTTCTAATAAATCTATTGCTTTTTCAACTCTTTCACGTTCTGTAACGTTAAAATATACCCTGCTGTAAACCCTTTTGGGTATCATATTGATATGTTTTTTAAGAAAATCCTTATTCACATCACGCAGACTTTTAATACCCCAGACGTAAAGTTTTAACCCTTTCACGCCAACTTCGCATTCCTCAATTCTGCTGTTACAAGTATCGCGTATCTCGGGGATACTCTTCCAGGTGTCAACTATTAATAATCTGTAATCATCGTAATTAAATTTGAGAGGGGTTGCTTCATCAGTTCTAAGATCCATTTTAAGCAGAGAACCGGTGAAAGAGTTGTAAAAATTGTGATGATGGGTTCTGTTTGAAATTTTACCAACAGAAGCCAGCTCAATTTTTTTTACCAGTTTCATTAGCTTTTCTTTATCATATCCCACTTTGAACGCATCCAGTATCGTCTTCGTGAAGACAAAGGCTAGTGACGAATACAAGCCTAATCCAAAACATTCAGGAATTGAGTAATTAATGACCGCATTTATGTCACGATCTATGATACCGTCTTCTTTGAGCGTCAAGTATGTCATTCTTACAACTTCGCACCTTAAGCTGGAACAAACCGCCTCATAATCAATTTCATACTCGGTTTTGTCGGATTCAAGAATTAATCTTGTCCGTTCCTCCTCTGTGATCTCAACTGAGCAAAGAGCCTCTCTATCAACAAGAGCCGCAAGCGTTATTCCTTCGTTATAATGTGTATGATCACCAAGAATCATCAAACTGCCGGGAATTTTATTGGTCGCGTCTGAGGAAAAATTCGGGAAGTATTTGGAAATTGTTGCCTGGTGGGAAATTGTAAGGTCGTTATTTCTATCTATATCGGTCTGCATAAAGCTGTCCGTTCTAAATGAACCAATTTAAAATTAGCCTAATAAACGAATTGATTAATTCAAATTTAAGAATATTTATATGAGGATGCTAAATAAAATTGATATATGTGCCATAAATCAATATTTTCAAACAATTCTTTAGAACTAATCAGTTTTCAGCATTTTATTAGTATGGACAAAATAACCCGATTTACAGATAAATTTATCGAATACACCGGCGAGGTAATTTCCTGGTTTACGCTTTTACTTGTAATATTGGTGGTGGTTGACGTTGCCGGAAGATATATCCTGTCTGAAAGCTCTGTCGCGTTTCAGGAACTCGAGTGGCATATTTTTTCCATTATATTTTTGGGGGCAACGGCGTTTACCCTGAAACATAATGAACATGTCAGAGTTGATCTGATTTATTCAAAATTAAGCGAGACAAAAAAAATTGTCATAGATATCCTTGGTATTTTAATATTTTTACTTCCTTTCGCTATTGTGGTTGTCTGGTCTTCCTACGATTTTGTTGAACGCTCTTTTGCTTATGGTGAGCAATCTCCTGATCCCGGCGGATTGCCTTTCCGGTTTTTGATCAAAAGCGTATTACCTTTCTCGTTTTTACTCCTGATTTTACAAGCTGTTGTGATTCTTACCCGTAAAATTTCAACTTTAATGAAGAGAGTTAAAAACTGATGGAAGCACTCCCGCTTGTATTTTTTGTTACTGTGCTGGCTTTGCTTCTGCTCGGATTTCCTGTGGCATTTACACTTGGTGGAGTGTCGGTAATATTCGGGATGATAGTATTCGGTCCCGATTTTTTCCACCTTCTGCCGCTTCGTGTCTATGGAATTATGAGCAATTATATTCTTATCGCTGTACCTCTCTTCATTTTTATGGGAGTAATGTTTGAAAAATCGGGGCTCGCTGAAGAACTGCTCGAAACCATGGCTCTTTTGTTTGGAAAACTGCGGGGCGGACTTGCGATTTCTGTTCTTGTTGTGGGTGCGCTGTTGGCTGCGGCAACCGGAATTGTGGGCGCGACAGTTGTAACAATGGGCGTTTTAAGCCTTCCAACCATGCTAAAAAAAGGGTACTCACCAAAAATTGCATCCGGAATAATCACATCATCAGGAACATTGGGACAAATAATTCCACCCAGTATAGTGCTTGTTTTGCTTGGAAGTGTACTCAATATTTCTGTAGGTGAGTTATTTATTGCAGCGCTTGTACCGGGGCTACTGCTCGTTGGTGGATATCTGCTCTGGATAATATTTATGGCATTCAAGAACCCCGAAAGTATGCCTCCAATGCCTGCTGAAGAACTGAGGGAATTCAGAAATTCAAATCCCGTTTTTAAGGTTATTACCGCTTTTCTGCTACCATTTCTGCTCATAACAGCAGTTCTTGGCTCAATATTCACAGGCATCGCGTCACCAACAGAGGCAGCAGCGCTTGGTGCTTTTGGCGCGGCGTTGTTAACTATTTTTAAACGCAAATTTTCTTTTGGTGTGCTTCGGGACGTGATGAAACAAACTACCAAACTTACAAGTATGGCATTTATGATTCTTGTGGGCGCTTCCGCTTTTGGTCTGGTATTCCGTGGAATGGGTGGGGATAAATATCTTACATCGCTGATTGCCGGATCAAATCTTGATCCCTATTTTTTCCTCTTCTTTGTAATGCTGATAATATTTATCGCCGGATTTTTCATAGATTTTATCGAAATAACTTTTATTATTGTTCCTGTGGTCGCCCCTATATTTGTTCATCTCGAGATGAATCTATTATGGATAGGAATATTGATTGCAATCAATCTCCAGACTTCATTCCTCACACCGCCGTTCGGATTTTCACTATTTTTTCTAAAAGGTGTAGCACCCGAAGGAGTAAAAACCACCGACATTTACAAAGGCGCGATTCCTTACGTAGTGATGCAAATAGTCATTCTTCTTGCGATTGTATTTTATCCTCAAATCGCGCTCTGGCTACCCTCTGTCCTATCCTACTGATTAGTAGTTGTTATAACTCACCTCTGACCATGCGTGGATCTGTTTCTGGAAATTACTATACGAATCATAAATCTTTCTCGAAAGTGAATCGGTCTTTGCCTGTTCACTAACTATTTCCAGAGTACTTCGCTTAAATGCATTTAGTACATCATCGGGGAATCGTTTGAACTCAATCCTGCTTTCAGATTTCAGTTTGGTAAGATACTCCCGGTTTTTTGAATCAAATTCCGCGAGGATATAAGTATTTGCCGCGTATGCCGCGTTCCTTACAATAAGTTTGAGGTCTTCACTCAATGAATCATACGCGCTTTTATTCACCATAAGCTCAAGAGTTCCGGTAGGTTCATGCCACCCGGGTGTATAATAATATTTGGCAATTTTATGGAAGCCCATCAGGTAATCGTGATAAGGACCAATCCAGTCGGTTGCGTCGATAACACCACGCTCCAGATTGATATATATTTCTCCACCGGGTGATAATATTGCGGTACCACCGGCGTCATTGAGTACTTTACCGCCAAATCCGGGGAGTCTTATTTTTAATCCCTTTAAATCAGATAGTGAATGTATCTCTTTGTTGAACCAGCCGCCCATTTGGCCGCCCGTGTTTCCCGCGGGGAAAGGTACAAGATTAAAATTGGAATACAATTCGCGCCAGAGATCGAGTCCTCCACCATAAAACAGCCAGGCATTTGTTTGCTGAGTATTCATTCCGAAAGGAAGTGATGTGAAAAATTGTGCCGCGCTTGCTTTACCGGCCCAATAGTAGGATGCTGAATGACCCATTTCAGCGAGTCCCTGACTTACCGCATCAAAACTTTCGAGAGGTGGAACCAATTCTCCTCCGCCATATACTGTAATTTTAAGACGACCACCCGACATTTCCTCGATTTCTCTCGCAAGTCGGTTGGCACCCTCTCCAAGAATTGGAAAGTGCGGACTCCAGGATGTAACCATTTTCCAATTATAAGTTTTATTAGTCAGGATAGCCGGTGCACCATTTTTTTCTTTACCGCTGCACGCTGATAACCCGGCAACACCAATTCCGGCAGCGGCAATAGCCGATTTCTTCAAAAAATCCCGACGTTCAAACCTTTTCATCAAGCACTCCATATTTTACGTTACATCCATTATAAATATAACTTCAAAATAATTAATTGACTACTCTCAGCCCCCTCAAACACCTAAAAGATTGGAAATTTTTTCAATGGTAATCGGGGCAGAGCCCTCATAATGATTGTTAACATTGAGATAAACATCTACATCGCGATCAAGAAGTTCGGAAATTATGCTGGCGATTGATGGAAGATCATCATCTTTTGGCTGATAAATCTGATTCCAGTTTCCACCCGATATTTTTTCAATTCCACTCCTGTCAGGTCCGTGCAGCCTGATTATGGTGAATCCTTTGATATGCTCCTTGAACGCTGAGTAAACTTCCCTTACAGGAGGCATGTAATACCCTTCAAGAAACACAAAACCGAGATTATATTCATGCAGAAATTCAAATAATTCTTTCTTAAGGTAATTAGGATTCCTTGTTTCAATTGCAAACTGAAACTCTTCCGGGAGATTAACAGTAAGCTCCTGCAAATGCCCTAAAAAATGTAACAGCGATTTCATTTTATGCTTATTCAGATACTCAAACTGCATCATCATCGGACCAAGGTTTGGCTTTATTTCAGATACAGAATCGAGAAATTTTTCCACGAGATCATCCGATAAAAAATATGGATTCTCTTTAAGCGGATCAGATTTTTTCTTTGTGTAATAGTGCGTGAGCGTTAAACTGTTTGGCAATTTAACCGTAAACTTAAAGTCCTTTGGTATCGAAGCGGCGTATGCAAGTACATCCTTCCGCTTTGGAAGTGCCGGATCATAACCTTCAAAAAGGGACCAGAACCATTGATCAACTTCCACACTATTATACTTTTTAGAGTACTCCGCCAGATGATTGATTTTTGGTTTATCAGGATAGACAAGATTTTTCCAACTGTCGTATTTCCAGCTGCAAGTACCAATTTTTAGCTCAGCCATAATATTTCCGTTTCATTTCCTTAGCCAATATAATGAAAATACCGGTTGTCTTGTTTGATTTTACACAAAAAAATAATAGCTTACCGCTGAATATAAACTTTTGAACAGGAGATAAAATGGCACTTCAAACTATTAATCCCGCCACAAATGAACTTGTAAAAAACTTCGATGAACATTCGGAAGAGGAAGTAAAAGATATAATAAACAAAAGTCATGAAACCTACTTGAAATGGAGAAAAAAAACTTACTCCGAACGTGCTCCACTCATGAAAAAAGCCGCTGAATATCTCCGGAGTAACAAAAGAAAATATGCCGAAACCCTCACGCTCGAAATGGGAAAACCGATAACTCAGGCAATTGCGGAAGTTGAAAAGTGCGCCTTTGTATGCGATTATTACGCTGATAATACAGAAAACATATTGGCTTTTGAACCACTGAAATCTGATGCTTCAAAAAGTTACGTGCGTTTCGACCCGATTGGGATTGTACTTGCTGTGATGCCCTGGAATTTCCCGTTCTGGCAGGTATTCAGGTTTGCCGCTCCCGCGCTTATGGCAGGCAACACGGGAATATTAAAACACGCTTCCAACGTACCGATGAGCGCGCTCGCGATCGAGGAAGTATTCCGTGAAGCGGGTTTTCCTGAACATGCTTTCAGAACTTTACTTATCGGCAGCCGACAAGTGGAGGCTGTTGTAAATAATCCTCTTGTAAAAGCAACCACACTTACCGGTAGCGAAGTAGCCGGTCAACATGTTGCGGGTGCAAGTGGTAAAAATCTTAAAAAATCGGTAATGGAGTTAGGCGGGAGTGATCCGTTTATTATTCTGGAAGATGCTGAACTTGACGAGGCAATAGCAACCGGTGTGAAAGCCCGACTTATAAATAACGGACAAAGCTGTATTGCGGCTAAACGTTTTATTGTGGTCGAAAAAGTTTATGATCAGTTTGAAAAAGCATTTAAAGAGAGGATGGAAGCGGTTAAGATTGGTGACCCGATGCACGAGGATACAGAACTTGGTCCTATGGCTCGCGAAGATCTGATGCTAGAACTCCATGATCAGGTTAAAAAGTCTGTTGAAAAAGGCGCAAGAGTTGTAACCGGTGGCGCACCACTGGAGAGAGAAGGCGTTTATTATCCTGCGACTATCCTTGCCGATGTCGTTCCGGGTGTGCCTGCATATCATGAAGAGCTGTTTGGTCCGGTTGCTATTGTTATAAAAGCCCGGGACGAAGCCGACGCGATTCATATAGCTAATGATACAGATTTTGGATTGGGTTCTTCAATCTGGACAAAAGATACCGACAAAGCGCAAAAACTTGCAGGTGAGATAGACTCAGGTTCTGTGTTTATCAACGGAATGGTAAAATCTGATCCACGCTTACCATTTGGCGGCGTGAAGATATCGGGTTATGGCAGAGAGCTGTCGCACTACGGAATAAAAGAATTTGTAAACATAAAGACTGTATGGGTGAAGTAGTTTTGTAGTTATTATCTGATGTGAGCGGGGAAGCACAAGTCATCGTAAGCCTTTCGACATTGCCCGACCCTTTCCCGCTTCGGGGGAGGGCATCGTAGAGTAAATAGGAATAGATTTCCGATCAAGCCGGAAATGACAGTTTCCAGAGTTTGTCATGCCCAACATCCAGGCGAATTGATCGGGCATCCAGGTTCTTCAATAAAGGGTTGCTGAGCCAAGTCGAAGCACCCGTCCATCGGGGCAAATGCTCGGAACAAAGCATGTCCAACCCCTGTCATAGTTAACCTTTTCAACATTGCCCGGCCCTTCGACGGTGCTCAGGAACCTATTATTTGTCATGCTCGACTCCGATCCACTAGTGTCCGGTTAAGCAGAAATAAAAAAAAGCATACCTGTTTAGATTCAAAAGAACTCCTTAAATTAGAGGTGTCGAAACTCAAAAAAAAAGGACAACAGGTATGCAGTTCAAAAGTACAATATTCTCACAACTTCTCAAGAAATACCGAGATACGAATTTGAAAGAATAGTAAAAAACATTCAGGAGATAAGCGGGTAAGAAGATTAAGATGCCGGGATCAATTCACCGGATTACTATATCACCAGCTTACAAAAAGAAATAGTTTAAGAGATTTAGTATCAAGTTATAATTCGAATTACAAACAATTCTACCATCTGGGCAGCAATCAGTTATAGCGTTCTACTCTCTCGGATGCAAACAATAAGAGAAGTTATAAGATATTTGAAGAAGTATTTAACCGATTACTGGCAAAGTCAATAATAAAACAAAGCAAAGAAATAAGAAAGGTGGTTGTTATAAGAGATGGGAAAGCCCCATTGATTTTACTGACTAATGATATGAAAAGAAGTGCAGAAGAAATAGCTGAACTCTATAAAAGGAGATGGCAGATAGAACTGTTTTTTAAGTGGGTAAAACAGAACCTGAAGATAAAAACATTTTTAGGTACATCAGAAAATGCAGTGAAAATACAGGTCATTACGGCATTGATAGCATTTTTATTGCTGAGGATAACTCAGAAGAACTTACCATTTAATAAATCCTTACAGATAATTGCAAGACTGATGCAGACAAATTTGATGAGAAAGATCAGAGTTTGGGAATTATTTATTCCTCCGCCCGATAATACAACCAGGAAGGACGATCTTCAATTTGAACTCAATTATTTTTAACCGGACACAAGTGCGATGGACTCGGGCATGACAAAAAGCCAGGTTCCTGAGCCGTATCGCCTCTCTCGCAGTCGGGAAAGGCGACTAAGCTCATCAAACTAATGCCGACCTTGCGTTTTACATCTTATGACTTATGACTGGTGACCATCGACTAAGGGTGGGTTTTTGCACATCCCTCAAAGTAAAAAGGATGGTCAGTGACCATCCCCTACATTATAATTTATCTGTTTTTCAGTAGAGACGGCATATGGTTCCCCGCGAGCGGGGCAGGCAGAGAGCCTCACCAACCTAATGCCGTCTCTACTACATAGCACTAACCACTTAGTACTCATCACTATATTATTTCACCAACATCATTTTTTTAGTTTGTGTAAATTCGCCTGCCTGTATTCGGTAAATATATACACCGGTACTTATACCAGATTCAGCGTTGAATTTAACTTCATGATAGCCGCTTTCCATATTTGCGTTTAATAAATTAGCCACTTTTTCACCCAGTACATTATATACATCAAGCACAACTCTGGAAGCTTCCGGCAATGTAAACTTGATAGTAGTACTCGGGTTGAACGGATTAGGATAATTTTGCTCAAGAGCGAATTCGGTTGGTATCGCTTCACCAAGAACTAACAACTCATTCACACCATTTTCAGTGATCACAACTTCTTTACCGTCAGCTATTACCATCTCAGTTAGTTTACCATTTAGTAAATATGAAACCTTAAGGTCCATACCATTTGATGATATTCTTACCGGAGCATGCGCAGAGGTAAGTTTTATAACCGCTTCACGCGAGAAATTTTCTACATAACCATTATTTCCGAATCTTGCATCGAATATACCTGCTGGTGGAAGAGGAGGCATTTCATAACGGGACAGATCATTTCCGGAATTGTCGAGATAAAGTGTAGATATATTTCCAGCAGCGTCAGAAATAGTGAGAGCAGGAAGTTCCAGACGGTTAACATTATTAGTATTTGCATTTTTCTTACCGACAGGAATTGGATAATACATTTCACCTGCTGATGAGGTTTTTAACCAATAACCTTTACCCGGTTCAAGAGATTCCGCGGCAAAATATCCGCTGTTGAATCCGAAAATATCACTGGTGATAATTCCGGTCGGATTAGTCATAATATCCGTTACAGCGACCGGCATATTGTATGGCGCTTTAAGATTCCAGCCTGCCTGAAGCTGAACCGCGTCAGTTACTTCTTCACCTGTTATGCTGATTTCTTCTGACTGTGAGAATTTCAACCAGTAACCTTCACCGGGTTCAAACTCTGTAACCGCTGTATATCCCGCGTTGAAAGCAAACGCGTCTGATATCGCATTCGGGAATATAGTTGAAACACTCATATCTGCCGCGAGTAGTGGTACCGAGATAAGATTCCAGCCGGCATTAACATTAAATGAGGCTGACACTTCTGATGAATATTCTATCAAAAGATTATTAACAGAAGTATTTGTTATTTCTACCATATCAGTGGATTTCATGTCAACATCAATCAGCACTCCACCGAATGGATCTAAAAGTCTGAACGAACCACCCGGTAATGCTGTAGGGAGCCAGCTCAAGGTAACGGGATAACCAAGATCTGAGGGCTGGAATTTCAATTCCCATGTAACAGAAGTTTCAGCACTACTTCTGTAGTCAGTCAACGTGGCAAGCTGCGGAGTTGTTGGAAGAATAAATCTTACATCAAATACGCCTGCCGGAGGTATTGGAGGTAATTCCAGTTCATTATAGAGGGCATCTAGTCCATCGGTTGCGCCCGGTTTCTGCCCAAAATACAATGTACCATTTGCTTTTGTACCGGATCCGTCGAAAACATAGATCTGGTTTTCCCACCCCTGCGAAACAGCCTGAGTACCACCTGAGAAACATGCGATTTTACCTTCACGCGTACCCACAAGAAGTTCAGAACTTGCATTTCCGTCAACTGAAGGCATAAAATTAACAGAGTTAATATTATCGTCCGAAAACTGATAGCTGAACAGCAATTCCTGTCCGGTACCGTCAATGCAGTAAGCAACACCATTATTGTCACCTGTGATCACATCTTCAATTCCGTCGCCATTGAGATCAGGAACCGCTTTTACTCCAAACTGATATGCCATTCCGTAGCTCCAGAGGTAAGTACCATCAGCACCGGATACACAGGTAACACCACCGGTAAAAGCCGCAATGAGAAGATCAGCATGACCATCACCGTTTACATCATTAATTATATCCATTTCGATTATTCCAGCCAGACTTCCGAGAAAGTATGTCCAGCGAACAGTACCCGATTCTCCGTCATAGCGGTAAATTCTTCCGAAATATTCGGCAGAAATTACATCCGGTGTTTCACCCGCAACGGGATATTCCAGTAATTCTTTCGGTTCGTAACTTCCGGCTTCTTTTGACCAGACCTGCGTACCATTTGACCCATCAAGACAAATAGTGAGCAGATGTGTTGTACCGTTGTTTCCGACACCTATAACAGCATCGGGTATGTTGTCATTGGTTACATCGGCGATAGAAATGACCGCCTTACCAAAAGCTTCATTAGGACCCGGATAATAATAAGACCAGATTATTTCACCGTCAGTGCCGTTAAAGAGATACGCACGATGGTATCCGGTACCTGCTTCATTACCGCTGGCAACCGCGAGTACGTCGTTTACACCATCACCGTTAAAATCTCTCTGAGCGTCAACAGAACCAAAATCACCGAGACCATAGTTAAAATCATCTCCAAATCCCCAGATGATATCGCCGTTTGTACCATCGATTGCGTACACGTGTTCATTGGCTCCGCCTGTTCCTATGACGATATCATTTTTACCGTCGCTGTTCACGTCGGGATGGATTTGCAGCGCGTCCTGAACACCATATTCGAAATTGGCACCAATTGAACCTTGATTTACATTACTGAAAACCATATCGAGCGCCCAGACAATATAACCGTTATTTGCCGCGGCACCATCCAGGCACAATAGCCAGTAGTTATCTGTAGCGGCAATCACTTCCGGAATACCATCACCGGTTATATCGTTTATAGGTTTAATAGCCTCTACCCTGTAATCCTGGAAGGAATAATTTGGATTATCAGGAATACTAAAATCCCAGAATTTATAGCCGTATGTGTAATCTTCAACGATTCCGTTACCGGTATAAATATACTCGGATGGTGAGTTGGTGTCATTCGAGGTGACGACGAGTGTGTCATCATACATTCCCGCCATCGGGGGAGTAAAACCCATATTGAATGAAACACTTGTATTTGGTGCAATATTTATCGGAAAATCGGGTGCGTTAACGGTGAATGCGGGATGATTCATTTCCATTTCGGTAATTGTTAAAGTTTCATCCCCCTGATTCAGTATTTCAGCATCGATATGAGCTACACCTTCAATTGCCACCCACACATCACCAAAAGAGCCTGTTGAAGGGTTAATGGATATAGTCGCTCCCGGTAAAACACCAATACCTGATAGCGTCACAGTTTCTGTAAGATGTAGAGGGTCATCGCTGTTGATAGTGACAACACCACTGAAATTACCATATGCGCTCGGTGTGAATTCAACGTCAAAAGTTTGGTTTGTGTTGGGTGCGAGCACAACAGGATAACTCTCATCAGCCACATCGAATGCCGCGCCTGAAACATCAATACTGGAAATTGTAAGATCGGCGTCACCAACATTATAAGCGGTAATTCCGATAGTTTCCGTTGTACCTGAAGTAGTAAGCGGGAAATTTATTTCATCGGTCGATAGCTGAATCCCGGGTGTACCGCTTCCACCCATATCAAATTTGTAGATTGCCATGTTTGTACTGATGCCAACCACGAGGTAGAGATAACCGTTGTTATACGCTAAATCTTTTGGTCTGGCAGTGCTTGTGCTACCGTATGGCGGAATATCAAAAGATGACAGGAATTCCCCCGTATTGGGATCGATTTCCCATATTTTTTCGGGATCCCCGTCGTTATCATCCATTGCGCACCAGATGGAATGTCCGTCAAACGCGAGCCCCTGAGGCTGTAAGCCGGGAGCGTCGAGAGTATCAACAAATTCGCCGGTTGCAGGATCAATTTTAATGATATAAGCCGGATTACCGCTGCCGGTGTAATAGACTGATATCCAGAGATAATCAAGGGCATAACACATGCCGCCAATATAATCTTCGTAAGGCGAACCCCAGTCCAGTAGCGGGTTACCGCTTGCGTCATATTTTACAATCATATCTTCCTTGCCCGCGGAAGAGCCAAAAACGTATTGATATCCCCAAAGGTTGCTTCCATCCCAGCCAAGACCCCTTGTTTCATCGGTTGCGGCGGTAAGCGTACCTAAAACAGCACCCGTCTCATCAATTCTCCAAAGTTCGTAGCCGTTGCTCGATCCTACCCAAAGGTTCGTACCATCATGAGTTAAACCGTAAGAGTAGTTTGGGGCGTCGATTGTCTGCACCAGACTTTGAGAAAAGATTAAACCGGATATTAAGGTTGTGAATAAAGTGATAAGTAAGGTTTTCTTCATTAAGTCCTCCAAATGAAAATACAGTGAAAATGTTAACACTTTTTTAGGAAAAAAGCATTAAATATTTGGGAAAACAATTCACTTTCATCTATTCTTGTGAATTTTCATAAGTCAGGATATAAATATTATGATTGGAAGTATAGATTCTTAAAGTTTTCAGTTTTTTCTTAAATATTTGTAGAGTATTTCTTCTCTTATTCTTTTATGCTGTAAAAGAATTGTCAGTAATTAATTATATTCATTAAATAATACTGCAAGTCAAAATAAATTTTCGGGGTAGATATGAATTTTGAGCTAACTGAAGAACAAATAATGATCAGAGATACAGCACGTGAATTCGCACAGACTGAAATTGCGCCAAGTGCTGTTGAGCGCGACTTAAAGGGAGAATTCCCTACTGAAATTGTAAAAAAACTCGCTGAATTGGGGTTCATGGGTATGATGGTTTCCCCCGATTACGACGGCGCGGGAATGGATACAGTCAGCTATGCGCTTGCGATGATGGAGATTTCCAAGGTTGATGCATCCGTTGGTGTAATTATGTCTGTGAATAACTCGCTTGTATGCTTTGGACTGGAAAAGTATGGTTCAGATTTTATTAAAGAAAACTTTCTCAAACCTCTGGCTAGAGGTGAAAAATTAGGGGCATTCGCGTTATCCGAACCGGAAGCGGGAAGTGATGCTACACAGCAGCAGACTCTGGCGGTGAAAGATGGTGATCACTGGGTTCTTAACGGTACTAAAAACTGGATCACCAATGGACAATCCGCCGATTATTATATAGTTATGGCTCAAACCGACAGAGAAAAGCGCCATAAAGGTATTACCGCCTTCATCGTTGAAAAAGGAACTGAAGGATTCACTCATGGTGTAAAAGAAGATAAACTTGGTATTAGAAGTTCTGATACTTGTTCGCTCAATTTCACCAATTGCAGAGTTCCGGAAGAGAATATTATATGGGAAGTTGGCAAAGGATTTAATTTTGCCATGAACACACTTAATGGCGGGCGTTACGGGATTGCTTCACAGGCTGTGGGTATTGCTATGGCGTCACTCGACGCTTCGATTAAATATTCGAAAGAAAGAAAGGCATTTGGTACCGAGATTGCCAATCATCAGGCAATACAGTTCAAAATTGCCGATATGGCTATGAATACAGAGGCGGCGAAACTTCTTACATTGCAGGCAGCAGCACTCAAAGACGCCGGTCAACCTTATATAAAAGAAGCCGCAATGGCAAAACTTTATTCATCCGAAGTTGCGGTCAAGAACGCGCTTGAAGCGATACAAATCCACGGCGGATACGGTTATGTAAGAGAATATCTCGTTGAACGTTATTTGAGAGATGCGAAAATTACAGAAATTTATGAAGGCACATCGGAAATCCAGCGAATTGTTATTTCGCGCGCTTTACTTCGCGATTAAATGTTTATGAATATGAAAAAAGGCTGTATTAATCGTCAATACAGCCTTTTTTGTTTGAGAAACTATTAGAACAATGAAAATACACCGTTGGCAAGTTTGAACATTTGCCCAGTGCTCGTAGTATCGTTAGCCGCGGTAGTAACTTTATTATTTTCGACAGAAATATAAACGGAAGGATTTCCATTTACTTTAAATCTGTAACCAAAATTATCATCTGTACTTCCATGTAAACCAAATACCATTATATTGTCACGATTGTATTTACCCTGAAAAATTGTTGCGCCTACAGGTACTGTTCCATCTTCATTTTTCTTCATCTGCATAAATTGTCCCGACATTGCATTCTGAATATAATACCATCCCGTTGCACCGGGGAGTGAGATCATATTCCACTGTGCTACGGTAGCCTTTGCATTACTGCTGTGGATTATTTCAGCACCGGGCATTACCCAGCTTTTTTTATCGATTGCGAGAACTCTTTCATTAGCTTTGTTCTGAAATCTTCTTCTAAGAGTTAACTGCCATACCTGGTATGCGTTTCCTTCAGTTCTTTTATTCTGTACAAATTCTTTTTTGTCCTTAATATATTCTACCGCGAGTCCGCTGTTTTTATTTATCCAGTAAGAACCATATCGGTGAGTAAGTGTGTCACGATCGAGAATAAAGATTTGGTTTTGATCATTCTCTTTGTAAGGCATTGGGATAACTTTTGCTCCGGCATCTTTGCTCGCATTTTCGATACCGAGTGCCAGTTTGGCATTGTCATTAAAAATTACAAATTCATTATCAGCAACTTTGTGAAACTTCCAGACCTGCTTATCATTTGGACTAAATGAGGTCATTTGGATTATGGGATTTTCGTTTGTTTTGGTATTCATACCGAAACTGCCAAAAAGATCACCAACCACATCGTCAGCCATTTTATCTTCTTTCGACATCTTGGTTCCGGGTACAAGTTCCAATGTAGATCGGTCACCGATATTCATTACATTGTTGAATGTGCCACCATTAAATTGTGCGAATAATGATACACTCATTATTAAAATTAGTACAAATGTGAATCGTTTCATGTCAGCTCCTTCGTTTTACAGTAAAGACTATAGAATCTTATTATCGTGGAAATATGTAAAAAATTCAATAGTGTTTATATAAATTAACAATTAAGTAAAAAATAATAAAAAAATCGTAATAATAACTCATTGAATATATACTAAGTTAAACAAATACCGTGCCTGTTTTTAATTTCGAGTTTTGGTCGGTGAAGCTCTCACTTGATCGGTAAGCAGGGAAGCGTGGAATGTAGTCAGAATTTTTTCAATGCCAGTTCCTTTGACACAGGTCAATCTTGTTAGTCTGTCATGCCCTGCGCCCCGGCAAATTGAGCGGGTATCCAGATTCTTAAAGATGAACCCATTCTAAACCTGTGCGCCTTAGGAGCATCCTTTCTCCCGTTATGCGGGATAAACTTTGTTAAAGGGAAGGACTTTGAGTGAAATAGTTTTTAAACGGTGAAATGGATTTTTCACTCCCCTCCATTTTACAAAGGGAGTGGTCGGGGGTGGGTTCTGATTGTTATTTCTCGACAATACAAGCATCACTGGATTCCTGTCTACACAGGAATGACACAAGACTTATTTTCATACTCGCACAGTTTATCCACTTCGGGTGGGGCGGGTATCCAGTTTTTTACTACCGCAGGTTATCAACAACTTTCGGCCCTTCGATTTAACTCAGGGACCTAGTATTGAGGGTTGCTGAGGTTCTCGCCTGTCCCGCAACGCGGGGAAGACCCGTCAATATGTCACGTCCTAAATAGGGTTGCACGTATTATTAGTTTAT
>BQMY01000077.1 GCA_022181065.1 Melioribacteraceae bacterium
TCTCTAAATATGCCCAGCCCTTTCCCGCACACGGGACAGGCGAGTGCCACAGGGACCTACCAATGAGGTGTCTGAGTTCATCGAAGACCCGTCAAGGGCTGAAATATCCACTTTGACCGGCCCTTCGACAGGCTCAGGAACCTTAATGCGAGGGTTGTTGATGCGGAAGCACCTGTCTTTGCAGGGATTCTCTAAATATGCCCGGCCCTTTCCCGCACACGGGACAGGCGAGTGCCACAGGGGCCTACCAATGAGGTGTCTGAGTTCATCGAAGACCCGTCAAGGGCTGAAATATCCACTTTGATCGGCCCTTCGACGAGGCTCAGGACCTTAATGCGAGGGTTGTTGAGGCGGAAGCACCTGTCTTTGCAGGGATTCTCTAAATATGCCCGGCCCTTTCCCGCACACGGGACAGGCGAGTGCCACAGGGACCTACCAATGAGGTGTCTGAGTTCATCGAAGACCCGTCAAGGGCTGAAATATCCACTTTGATCGGCCCTTCGACGAGGCTCAGGACCTTAATGCGAGGGTTGTTGAGGCGGAAGCACCTGTCTTTGCAGGGATTCTCTAAATATGCCCAGCCCTTTCCCGCACACGGGACAGGCGAGTGCCACAGGGATCTACCAATGAGGTGTCTGAGTTCATCGAAGACCCGTCAAGGGCTGAAATATCCACTTTGACCGGCCCTTCGACGAGGCTCAGGGACCTTAATGCGAGGGTTGTTGATGCGGAAGCACCTGTCTTTGCAGGGATTCTCTAAATATGCCCGGCCCTTTCCCGCACACGGGACAGGCGAGTGCCACAGGGGCCTACCAATGAGGTGTCTGAGTTCATCGAAGACCCGTCAAGGGCTGAAATATCCACTTTGACCGGCCCTTCGACGAGGCTCAGGAACCTGTCTTTGCTTAAAACAAAAAAATCCCTGCATCGTATTGATACAAGGATTTTATTTTCTGTGGGCTCACAGGGACTCGAACCCCGGACCCTCTGATTATGAGTCAGATGCTCTAACCAACTGAGCTATGAGCCCTAAAACAGATTCGAAAATTAAGTAATCATTAACACTAAGTCAATAATAAAATAGTTAAAAAGACTTTATGGCAGTATTACCAATTTGCTACGACAAAATAAATGCTTATATTTCGCACTGGTTAAAAGTTCTTATTATTTAGTGATGTCAACGGTTTCAAAGCAATTAATTGTGCAATTAAATTAAGATGCCGGTATTGCTTTGAAAAGATAAAAAGGTTATATTTGAAATCTACTTTTTTGCCGGGGTGGCGGAATTGGTAGACGCAAAGGACTTAAAATCCTTTGGGTGTTTTCACCCGTGCCGGTTCGAGTCCGGCCCTCGGTACAGCAGAATACAAAGAGGGGTTCTTAGCTCAGTTGGTTAGAGTGTCTGCTTGACGTGCAGAAGGTCACAGGTTCGAATCCTGTAGAACCCACCATTTATCGGAGTTGACTCCGTTTTTTTTTAAAGTTCAGGATTATGGATATTATAAAAATCACTCTACCGGATGGTACAGTTAAGGAATTTGATAAAGGAGTAACCTCTTACCAAATCGCCGAATCGATTTCCGGCGGATTAGCCAGAAACGCTTTGGTTGCAAAAGTTGATGGAGTTGTTACCGACCTTAATGTTCCTATAAATAAAGATGTTGATCTTCAGATTTTAACTTTCGACAGCCCTGACGGCAAGCATGCTTACTGGCATTCCTCTTCACACGTGATGGCTCATGCAATTAAAGAGTTATACCCTGAAGCTCAGTTTGGTGTTGGTCCGGCGATAGATAACGGATTCTATTACGATTTTGAGATTGATAAAAAACTTACTGAAGAAGATCTCGAAGTAATAGAAAAGAAAATGATGGAAATCGCCAAGCGTAATGAAACTTTCGAAAGAGAGGAGATTAGCAAGGATAAAGCGATTTCTATTTATCAAGAAAGGGACGATTTCTATAAATTGGAAATTATTTCTGATCTTGATGAAGAAGAAGAAGTTATAAGCATATATAAAGAAGGTGAATTTACCGACTTGTGTACAGGTCCGCATATCCCTTCAACCGGTATAATAAAAGCTGTTAAATTGCTTAGCGTTTCCGGTTCATACTGGAGGGGTGACGAGCACAATCGCAGTATGCAGAGAATATACGGTGTTTCATTCCCCAAAAAGAAGATGCTCGATGAGTATCTTTATTTGTTGGAAGAAGCTAAAAAACGCGATCATCGTAAGCTCGGTAAGCAGCTGGATTTATTCAGCATCCAGGAAGAAGCGGGACCGGGACTTATATACTGGCATCCGAAAGGCGCGAGATTACGTCATGAAGTGGAAACATTCTGGCGCGAAGCTCACCTTACCAATGGTTATGATTTAGTTTACTCTCCTCATGTTGGCAAAAGCTGGTTGTGGGAAAAGAGTGGGCATTTGCACAATTACAAAGAAAATATGTATTCATCAATGAAAGTTGATGATCAGGATTATTATGTGAAACCGATGAACTGTCCGTTCCACATAATGATGTATAAAAACGGTTTGCGTTCTTATCGTGATTTGCCGTTAAGATGGGCAGAGTTGGGAACTGTATATCGTTATGAAAAAAGTGGTGTACTTCACGGATTGTTAAGGGTTCGTGGATTTACACAGGATGACGCGCACATTTTCTGCGCTGAAGAGCAGATGGAATCCGAAATTATAGAAGTTTTGAGATTTTCTCTTTATATGTGGAAATCATTTGGATTCGATCAACTGAAGTTTTATGTTGCTACTCGTCCGGAAAAAGCTGTCGGAAGTCAGGATTTGTGGGACAGAGCTACAGATTCCTTGAAAGAAGCTCTTGTGAAAGAAGGTCTTGAATATGAAATGGATGAAGGAGGCGGTGCCTTCTACGGTCCTAAAATTGACATAAAAATTAAAGACGCTCTTAATCGTGAATGGCAGATGAGTACAATTCAGTTCGATTTTAATCTTCCTGAAAGATTTGATATGACTTATATCGGGGAAGATGGAAAAGAACACAGACCATTTATGGTTCACAGAGCGTTGTTAGGTTCTATCGAAAGATTTATTGGTGTATTGATTGAACATCACGGCGGAGCGTTCCCCGCATGGTTAGCGCCTGTTCAGGCTGCTGTTGTACCAGTATCTCAGAATTATTTTGAGTATGCTGAAAAAGTAAAGGCGCAACTTGAAAAAGCGGGTTTCCGCGTAGAACTCGACAGAAGAAACGAGAAGATTGGTTACAAAATACGTGATTGGGAAACAAATAAGGTTCCATTCATGTTAATAGTAGGTGAAAAGGAAGAATCTGCCGGAACAGTATCTGTTCGTCAGCATAAAGTTGGTGATACAGGCGCAAAGATGGTAGATGAATTTATATCCGAATTACGTGAATTGGTTGATTCAAAGAAATAATAACATTTAGAGAGGTTATATATCGCATCAGATAAACATCGTGTAAACAGAGATATCAGAGTTTCCGAAGTAAGGGTCATTGACGCTGAAGGAAAACAAGTTGGTATTGTTCCTATTCAAAAAGCATTAAATCTTGCAGCCGAGTCTGAACTTGATTTAGTGGAAATAGCGCCTCAGGCCAAGCCGCCGGTTTGTAAAATTATCGATTATGGCAAGTTTTTGTATGAGCAGCAGAAAAAAGAAAAGCTGGCCAAGAAAAAACAGGCGACAACAGTACTGAAAGAAATAAGATTGCATCCAAATACGGATACGCACGATTTTGAATTTAAGGCACGTCATGCGATTGGCTTCATTGAAGACAACAACAAAGTAAAAGTATCTGTAATATTTAAAGGTCGCGAGCTTGCTTATAAAGAGCATGGCGAAACATTGTTGAAAAAGTTTATTGAAAAGTTGGAAGATATAGCGAAGGTTGAGCATAATATTCGTTTTGAAGGACGGACGATGCATGTAATACTCGCACCGAGTAAATCTAAAAAGAAAAAATAAAAACAGGGTTTTAATTATGCCAAAGATGAAGAGCAACAGAGGAGCCGCAAAAACATTCAAAGTAACAGGTTCCGGCAAAATTAAAAGATATAAAGCTTTTAAAGCTCATATTTTGACTAAGAAATCTACAAAAACCAAAAGAAACTTGAGAACCGCTACTTTGGTATCAAAGAGCGACTCAAGGCGCGTTAAAATAATGATACAAAAATAAGAGGTAAGTGGAATGCCACGTACAAAAAACAACGTTGCTTCGCGTCAAAGAAGAAAAAAAATAATGGGTATGGCTAAGGGCTACTGGGGTGCGCGCAGTAAAGTCTACACAGTAGCGAAAAACCATGTCGAAAAAGGTCTTAATCACGCTTACGCAGACCGGAAGAAGAAAAAACGTAACTTCAGACAACTTTGGATTACACGTATTAATGCCGCCGCTCGTATGAACGGTACTACTTATTCACGCTTGATTAATGCTCTTCAGAATAAAGGTATTGATATTAACAGAAAATTACTTGCCAATATGGCTGCCGAAAATCCAAAAGCGTTTTCCGATATAGTAAAATTTGTGATGGATTAATAATTACGTTTACCCTCTGTGAGAATTGGTCCAACTCCGGCTCAATTCCGGAGGGTATTTCTTTAAACATTATTATGGATTTTCTTTGTTATGCTAGAAAAGATTGAATCGGCCGTTAAAGATTTTAACGCAGAAATCAACAACGTTAACAGTACTGAAACCCTCGAAGATATCAGAGTTAAATTTCTGGGAAGAAAAGGACTCTTTGCGCAGCTTTTTGAAGAATTTAAAGCGCTGCCCAAGGAAGAAAAACCCAAATACGGACAACTACTGAATAAGGAAAAGAATAACGCTTCCGCAAAATTTGATGAAGTTAAAGATGAAATTGAAAGCAAATCAGTTTCCTACGATTCCTACGTTGATCTGACTCTTCCCGGAGTAAAAAGAAAAATCGGGAACAAACATATACTTATCCAGACACTTGATGAAATTAAAGTTTTTTTTAAGGGGCTGGGTTTCGCTATTTATGATGGTCCCGAGCTGGAAAGTGATTATAACAATTTTGAAGCTTTGAACTTCCCGGAAGATCATCCCGCGCGTGATATGCAGGATACATTCTTTGTGAATGATAATTTCCTTCTCAGAACTCACACGTCACCTACACAAATCAGGTTGATGAAGACAACTAAACCGCCAATCCGCGCGATTATGCCGGGTAAGGTTTACAGGAATGAAGCTATCAGCGCTAAAAGTTACTGTCTGTTCCATCAAGTGGAAGGATTGTATATTGATACAGATGTTTCTTTTGCTGAACTGAAAAGTACGCTTGTATCATTCGCGCAGTATTTGTTCGGTGCTGATGTGAAATATCGTTTTCGTCCGAGTTTTTTCCCGTTCACCGAGCCGAGCGCAGAAGTGGATATTTGGTGGGAGCCGAAAGGTAAACCGGGCAGATGGCTTGAAATACTTGGTTGCGGTATGGTTGACCCTAATGTTCTGGATAATGTAGGTATCGACTCGGAAAAATATGTAGGTTATGCTTTCGGTATGGGTGTTGAAAGAATGGCGCTTAGAAAATATAACATTCCTGATATCAGATTATTCTTTGATAATGACAACAGATTTTTAGAGCAATTTTAATTGCGGAGTTGAGAAATTGATTATTTCCCTTAATTGGCTAAAAGATTACATAAACCTCGATGGAATTACCGTTGAGGAAATTGAAGATAAGCTTTCAACAAGCGGACTTGAAGTAGAAGAGATTACAGATTATCCCAAAACTCTAGATGGTTTTGTTGTAGGACATGTACGTGAAAAAATTAAACATCCAAACGCTGATAAATTGTCTTTGTGTAAGGTGTTTGACGGTGAAGAGGAACTAAGTATTGTTTGTGGTGCTCCTAACGTTGACGGGGGACAGAATATAATTTTAGCTAAAGTTGGCGCGGTTGTGCCAAATGGTGGTTTCGAGATTAAAAAAGCGAAAATTCGTGGTGAGAAGTCGTTTGGCATGATTTGTTCGGAAAGTGAACTGGGAATCAGTGAAAATCATGATGGAATTATGGTGCTCGATCCCGATTTGCAGCCCGGAACATCAGCCGCAAAAGCTCTCGGGCTTGATGATGTAGTTTTCGAGATCGCTGTTACGCCCAACAGACCTGACGCTTTAAGTCATATTGGTGTGGCTCGCGATTTATCAGCTGTTTTTGGAAGACCGTTCAATTATCCGGAACTAAAGCTTGATGAGAATAAACCCGCTTCATCCGAACAAGTTAAAATAAGTATTGAAGATACTGCCGGATGTTCTCGTTATATTGGTAAAGTTGTAAGAAACGTGACTATCAAGGAGTCACCCGAATGGATGAAAAAACGTTTGGTAGCCATAGGACTGCGTCCTCGTAATAATATTGTTGATATTTCAAACTATGTGCTGCATGAAGTAGGACAGCCACTCCATACATTTGATTTGGATAAACTTGCCGGATCTGAAATTATCGTCAAACAGGCTGGTAAGGATAAAAAGTTTGTTACTCTTGATTCCAAAGAACGCCAGCTCAAAGCAGATGATTTAATGATCTGTGATGGTGAAAAAGAAGTAGCGATCGCCGGTGTTATGGGTGGTGAAAACAGCGAAGTAACCGAATCCACCAAAAATATATTAATTGAAGCGGCGTATTTTCATCCTTCTTACATCAGAAAGACAGCTAAAAGGTTAGGTCTATCTTCAGACGCGTCATATCGATTTGAAAGAGGCTGCGACCCCGAAATTACCAAATGGGCTGCCGATAGAACAGCGGCACTTATCGCAGAATTGGGTGATGGTGAAATTTCAGAAGGTGAAGTTGATATTTATCCGAATAAATATCAGCCGAAAATTGTAAATCTTCGTTACAACAGAATTAACAAAATTTTAGGTTACGAAGTTGAACCCGCGAGAGTTAAAGAAATTCTTGACTATCTGGGTTTTAAAACTGAGTCTGAATATGACGATTCACTAAATATCGCTATTCCATCTTATCGGCCTGATTGTGAAAGGGAGATTGATTTAGTAGAGGAAGTTGCGAGAATTAACGGTTTCGATCTTATTCCTGTAAAACCAAAAATCAATGTAACACTTGGAGTAAAGGTTGACGAATCGGCTTACCTTGATAATATCAGAACGCTTCTCACCGGAATGGGATTAAATGAAATAGTAACCAATTCATTGTTAAATTCAGCAACCGCGGCAAAATATGGCAACCCAATAGGGGTGTTAAATCCTCAAAGTGTTGAAATGTCGCACATGCGTCCTTCGATGCTTCCCGGTATGCTAAGTACAATTTCCAAAAACCTTAAAGTTAAAGAAAAAAATCTCGCGCTTTTTGAAATGGGAAGTGTATTTAACCAGGTTGGTGAAGGTGAAATTGCTTCATTCGATGATTTTAGTGAAATCAAAGAATTGGTTATCGCTTTAACAGGAAACAGCGTGGAACATGCCTGGTACACTGCCGATGATGAATACGATTTTTATCATCTTAAGGGTATCGCAGATGAATTAATCACTAAATTATTTGTTGACAATCAGTTAGCGGATAACTATTATTCAGAAGGTGATGATTTTTACAAATATGGCTTCCGTAAAGTATTCGGGGAAGAAGTTGTTTGTCGTGGCGGATTAATCGAAAACGAATTGACTGACAGTTATGATATAAGTCAGCCGGTATTTGTGTTTACAGTTAATTTAACTGCGTTAAAGAAAATTCAACCGGAAGAAAAATCCTATACCGAACTACTTAAATTTCCTAAAGTTTACAGGGATTTTGCTGTAGTGATAGAAAAAAATATTGATTCAGGCGAAATAATTAGTGATATTTTAGCTTCCAGCTCCAAGCTATTGAAAAATATAAAGTTATTCGATATTTTTGAAGGTAAATCGCTTGGTGAGAACAAAAAGAGTCTTGCATTCAGGCTGGAGTATTATGATAATGCTGCTACATTAACTGAAGACAAGGTTGAGAAAGAGTTCTGGAAGGTGATAGATAAGGTTAAAAAGAAATTTAACGCTCAACTCCGAGGTTAATAGTTGCCTGTGATGACGAAATACGAATTTATTATGAATGAACTTGCCGCTCTTGAGAAGCAGGTTTATATGTATGTTCAGAAAACACAGGTGCTTCTCAACGAAAATGGTGAGCTTAAGAAAAAAGTAAGAAGATTAGAAAAAGAAAACAAAGAGTTTAGAGAAAAAATAGAAAGTTCGGTAAAAACCGGCATAAAAGACGGGGCGGATATTCCCGGATTATTTGATGCCTCAGCTTTGAGTGATGAGGAAAGAGAAAACCTCAGAACAAAAATAACCGAACTTATAGATAAATTAGATTTTCATTTACGTTCTTAAATTTCATGAACGTATGATGGATAAGACAATAAATGAGCGAAAAAAAGAAGCTAAAAGTTAAAATATACAATAAAGAGTATTCTTTACTGGTTGATAATGAGGATATAGCATCGGAATTGGCCAAGTATGTTGATGATGTTATGGAAGATACACGTAAGGAATTACCCGGTCAGCCTACAGAAACATTGGCGATCATTGCTGCATTGAATATAGCGTATGATTTATTTGTAGAACGTAATAATTTGCGTGAATTTAGCGTTCAGGCTAATGATAAAATCAAAAAAATAAAGCTTCTTCTTTCCAATCAGGATTCATTGTCCAGCCCATCATAAAGTTTATCCGCGTTTCCGGTCTTCATTAAATGAAGAACTAACACCTTAAGACCAGGGTGGTTGACTCGCGGCGTGTATTACAGGCCCCATTTCCTTCGGGAAAGCCTTTGTGCCCAGGGGAAGTAAAAAGCGTCGGGCAATTACCCGCATATGTCATTATAGAGTTCTTCTTGTTTGAAGCACCGGTCTCGCGGTGTGTTATATTATTGCATTGTGGAGGAATAATGGATTCGTTGATAATTATAGTACCTGTAGCGTTGCTTTCTTACGCCCTGGTGTTTTATCTGGGTTGGGCGATTAACTCTAAATTGGGCAAAAACACTATTGCTAATGCCGAGGAAAGAGCTAAAAATATAGTTGATGATGCTGAAAAAGAAGCACGTAATATAAAACGTGAAAAACTGATTGAAGTTAAGGATGAGTGGTTTAGAAAAAAACAGGAATTTGATAACGAGGTAAACAAACGTAATCAGAAACTGGGTAATTTTGAAAAACAACTTAAAGCCAGAGAAGAAAATCTTGAAAAGAAATTTGATGTTGTTAATCAACGTGAAAAAGATTTGAAAGATGGTGAAAGAAAACTTCAACTTAAAACTGAACAAATTACCAAAAAGAATGAAGAGTTAGACAGACTAATATATGAGCAGAATATCCGGCTTGAAAAAACGGCGGCCTTAACAGCTGAAGAAGCCAAAAAAATGCTCATGGAAAATATGTACGAAAAAGCTAAAACTGACGCGGCTCAGCATATGAAAGAAATTAGAGATCACGCGAAAGTTGAGGCTAAAAAAGAATCGCAAAAGATTATTGTCCAGGCAATTCAAAGAACTGCTGTTGACCATTCGGTTGAAACAACAGTATCTGTGGTTCAGATACAGAACGATGAAATGAAGGGACGTATTATCGGTCGAGAAGGACGTAATATTCGCGCGTTTGAAGCTTGTACCGGTGTTGATGTTATTGTGGATGATACACCCGAAGCAGTTATTCTTTCAGCGTTTGACCAGTTCAGACGTGAAGTGGCGAGGATATCCCTTGAGCGTTTGATTTCTGACGGTCGAATCCATCCGGCGCGTATTGAAGAAGTTGTACAAAAAGTTCAGGCCGAACTTGAAGAAGAAATAGCTCGTGAAGGTGAAAATACACTTATTCATTTGGGTATTCATAGTGTTCATCCTGAATTGACTAAACATATCGGAAAGATGAAATATCGTTCAAGCTACGGTCAGAATTTGTTGCAGCACAGTATTGAAGTGGGTTACCTCACAGGTATAATGGCTTCCGAGTTGGGATTTGATCCGGTACTTGCGAAAAAAGCCGGTTTGATGCACGATATCGGTAAAACAGTTGATAAAAGCATTGAAGGTCCTCATGCTTTGTTAGGTTACGACCTCGCGAAAAAGTATAATGAGAACGCAATCGTCATTAATGCTATTGGTAGTCACCATGAAGATATTGAAATGGAACACCCGATCGCCGCACTTGTTCAGGCTGCAGACGCAATTAGCGGCGCGAGACCTGGCGCAAGGCGTGAACCGCTTGAAAGTTATGTGAAACGACTTGAAAATCTTGAGAATCTCGCAAAAACTTTTGAAGGTGTCGCTAAAACATACGCGATACAGGCTGGAAGGGAAGTAAGAGTTATTGTTGAACCTGATAAGGTTGATGATAATTTCTCAGACCGTCTGGCATATGATATCTCCCAAAAAATTCAGGAGGAGATGGAGTACCCCGGTCAGATAAAAGTTACAGTGATTCGAGAAGTTAGAAAAATTGCATACGCAAAATAAAATTAAGCCCGAATTCTGGAATTCGGGCTTTCTTCTTTTTGTTCAAATTTTTAGATGTTTATGACTTAATTGATGGTCTCTATGAATAAATTAAAAGTTGGTATAACAGGTGGTATTGGCTGTGGTAAATCTACGGTAGCCGGCATTGTTAAAGAGATGGGTTATGATGTAATCGACGCGGATAAAATCGCAAAGGATATTATGCATAACGATATATCTGTTAAAGAAGCTCTCATTGAAGAGTTTGGCAGTATTGTTTTCAAGGATAACACACTCAATACCGATTTTCTGCGAGCAAAAGTTTTCAGCGATAAAGAAAAACTCACCAGGTTAAATTCAATTGTTCATCCGGCAACGATAGACAAAATATACGACCTGATGAACAACTCATTAAAAGATCACGATCTTGTGTTTGTTGAATCTGCACTCATTTTTGAAGCCAAAATGGACAAGGTACTAGATCTTATTGTTCTTGTGCTCGCCGATGAGGAGATTAAAATTCAGCGAACAATTGAACGTGACGGGTTATCGGAAGATCAGGTGAGAAAGATTATTGATAATCAGCTATCCGACAATACAAAGAAGGGAAGAGCTGATTTTGTTCTGATGAATAATGGTTCTATTGAGTATCTTAATCAGAATATAAAATTCTTCATCAATCTTTTCAAATCTCTGGGAAGCGGTACCGATGTTAAACGTTTGAAACGCGAGGAAACCGAAGAAGAGTAGTTTTCATGCTTGCCATCGGAACTATCGTGATTTTGTCAAAATATCATCGGTTAAAGAATTCAATTTACTCCAATAATGGTTGATTTAATATTTGCGGATATTGATATTTACACCATGAATAGAATTTATAAGATATTCAGGTCTTTACTTATTGTGTGTAATTTGTTAACACTTTAATAGTGAGGTTTTTGTGAACTTTTTAAATCAACTTATTGTACGCTTTGTTAAGATTTTACCAAAATCACTCGTTTATCTTTTCGCAAAAAAGTATATAGCGGGAACGAAGCTTCAGGATGCAGTTAATGCCGTTAAAGATTTGAATTCAAAAAATATCATGGCAACTATGGATGTTCTTGGTGAAGCAATCAGTTCAAAAGAAGAAGCTATTGCAGCCAAAGAAGAATGTTTTGAAGTACTGGACGCTATTAAGGATAATAATCTCGATGCCAACTTATCTATCAAACCAACTCAATTAGGACTTAGTATTGATGAAGATTTTGCTTATGAGAATATCCTGGAAGTAGTGAAAAAGGCTGCTTCATTCAATAACTTTGTTAGAATTGATATGGAGGATTCACCTTATACCGACAAAACAATTCGCCTCTATCGCAGGATAAAAGAAGAATATCCCAAGAATGTTGGTATAGTTGTTCAGGCTTATCTCAAAAGAACGATGGATGATGTAACAGCTCTTAATCAGGAAGGCGGACATTACAGATTATGTAAAGGTATTTACGTTGAACCCGCCGAGATCGCTTACAAAGAGAGAGAACGTGTAAGAAAGAATTTTCTTGATGTACTCGAAAAAATGCTTGATGATGGTAATTTTGTTGGAATCGCCACTCATGATGATCCATTAGTGGTCGGCGCATACAAGTTTCTGGAGGAGAAAAAAGTAGCAAAAGATAAATATGAATTCCAGATGTTGTATGGCGTTAAAGAAAACATGCGAGATAAAATTAATACGGACGGACACCGATTACGTATATACGTTCCTTATGGCGAACAATGGTATGCATATTCTGTTAGAAGATTACAGGAAAATCCGCAGGTGGCCTGGTATATAACAAAAGCGGTTTTAAGGTTAGATTAGTTAATGAATATTTTAGGAATTGAAAGTTCCTGCGACGAAACTTCGGTCGCGGTGTTATCAGATGGGGAGTTGAAGTCAAACATTATATCTTCCCAGATTTTTCATAAAAATTATGGAGGTGTTGTTCCTGAACTTTCCAGCAGGGCACACCTCCAGATTGTTGCGCCTCTGGTAAAAAAAGCACTTGAAGAATCTCAGCTTGAATTGAAAAGTATTGATCTGGTGGCTGCTACCGCGGGTCCCGGTTTGATCGGTGCTTTGCTTGTCGGTCTTACTTACGGCAAGTCCCTGGCATATTCACTTAATAAGCCGTTTGTACCTGTTAACCATATTGAAGGGCATATATACTCTCCATATTTAATGCCGGAAAAACCGGAGTTACCTTATCTTTGCATTGTTGTATCCGGCGGGCATACTCTCCTCCTGATTGTAAAAAGCGAAACCGAAATTATCAAACTCGGTACGACGATAGATGACGCGGCAGGAGAAGCGTTTGACAAGGTCTCGAAAATGTTGGGGTTGGGTTATCCGGGTGGACCAAAAATCCAGGTGGCGGCAGAAAAAGGGGATAGGAAGAAGATTTTGTTCCCTGTTGCTAATACGAAAAACCCTTACGATTTTTCATTTAGTGGTCTAAAAACATCAGTACTACGTCATCTGCAGAACAATTATGGAACTGACTATAATGTTCCCGAAGATGATATTCCGGATATCGCTGCTTCATTTCAACACGCGGTTGTAAGAGCAATTGGTAATCGAGTCAAAAAGGCGTTGAAAGAATATTCTGTTAATACAATCTCGCTCGCGGGAGGCGTTGCCGCGAATAAAGCGATTCGAAATGAAATTGTCAAGATTGCCAGAGGAAAGGGACTCAAAGTAGTTATTCCTGATATGGAATATTGTGGTGACAACGCGGCAATGATTGCATTGAGGGGGGAAATGGTACACAATTCCGGCAAAAAATTTGACTTTAATTTTACAGCTTACCCATCTATATCAGAAAATATTTTTATATAAAAATTAACATTCTTACTTGATTATTATCCTGTAATTTTGGATAATAAAAGCTATGCAAGTCTTATAATGGATGGTGAATCCTTTAATTAGTAACCGCATCATATAAACATATTAAAATAATCCAAATAATGAGGTTAAAAATGGAAGAACACAAAAGCGGTATCCCACTATTGGGCGAAAAATTACCAATAATGCAAGTTCAAACAACACACGGTGAAATCAGTTTACCAGAAGATTATAAAGGTAAATGGTTAGTACTATTTAGTCATCCGGGCGATTTTACACCGGTATGTACAACAGAGTTTGTGGCGTTTGCAAAAAGAGCAGAAGAATTCGAAAAACTCAATGCACAGTTGTTGGGTCATTCACTTGATCAGGTATTCTCACACATCAAGTGGGTTGAATTTATTGAAGAAAAAATTGGCGTTAAAATTCCTTTCCCTGTCATTGCTGACGAAATGGGACGCGTTGCTACCAAACTTGGTATGATTCATCCCGGAAAAGGTACAAACACAGTAAGAGCCGTATTTTTGGTTGATCCTCACGGTATTTTGCGTTTGATGATTTATTATCCACAGGAAATTGGTCGCCAGATTGACGAAGTTCTTCGCGCGTTGAAAGCACTTCAGATTTCAGATGAAAACAAAGTTGCTATGCCTGAAAACTGGCCTAATAACGAACTAATCGGGGATAAAGTAATTATTCCTCCACCAAAAGATGTAAAAACCGCCGCGGAACGTAAAAACATGGAAGGTTACGACTGGTGGTTTACTTACAAAGATCTTAAATAAAAATTACTCTCCATCAATTCCTCCCCTTTACCAAAGGGGAGGTTAGGAGGGGTTCGTGTCAAAGCACAAAATTCAAATCGGTTTTCACACCTTCCCACATCGCGATAGCTTCCTCAAAAGGTTCAAGCGCTCTCGGCACAGCTCCATGCATATATGAAATCAATACGCCATAATTTACAATGGGAACTCCCGCGAATTTAGCTTCCTTGATTCTTACTTGCATAGCCTTTCTTGTAAGCATACACCCGCCACAATGAACTATCAGTTTGTAATCGCCAAGATTGGAAGGGAAATCGTGACCGTTTTTGATGTCAATCTTAAGGTCTTTTTTGGTATGCAGCCTCAACCAGCGGGGTATTTTTACTTTCCCGATATCATCTTCCTGAGCATGATGAGAACAAGCTTCCGCGATTAGAACGTTATCTCCATTTTTCAGTTCCTCAACACGTCTCAATCCTCTTACATATTCGGGCAGGTCACCTTTGTATCTTGCCATGAGAACAGAAAATGTAGTCATAGGAATATCATCAGGGACATCCGCGTTAACTTTCATTACTGCCTGGCTGTCAGTGATTACGAGTCTGGGTGGTACTGCCAGTTTGCTTAAAGCCGCTCGTAATTCTTTATCCTTCGTTACCATTACAATTGTGTCAACATCCAGCGATTCACGAATAGTCTGTACCTGAGGCATTATAAGCCTTCCTTTTGGCGCGCCCAGATCAATCGGTACGACCAAAACAACAACATCATGTTGTTTGACCAAATCACCTATCAGAGGGCGTTCCTCTTCATCGGGGATTAGCTTTGCCATTTTCTCCTTTAACTCATGGATGCCCGAGCCAGTAAGAGATGAGACCGCGAAATGCCTGGCACTGAGTTTATCAAGTTGCTCAAGAAGGGCATAGTTGATTCCGAGGTCTTCCTTATTGATTACCACGATGAAGGGAATTTCAAAACGATTGCATTTTTCTATGATTTTTTCATCATGCGGGTCAAGCAGAGAGGTAGCGTCAACAGTAAGAACGACAAAATCCGCTTCCGCAATAGCTTTATCTGTTTTAGTGATTCTTTTTGCGCCAAGCTCGCCTTCATCGTCTATGCCCGCGGTATCGATTATAACAACCGGACCGAACGGAAGTAACTCCATAGCTTTTTTAACCGGATCGGTGGTAGTGCCCGGGGTATCGCTTACAATGGATAATTCCTGACCGGTTATTCTGTTGACCAGAGATGATTTACCGGCGTTACGTCTGCCTGTAAATACTATATGTTTTCTTTCAGATTGAGCTACTTTCATTATAATTTAATACCAAGATCTTTTGATAAAATTGAATAAAGTTCATCTTCATCTACAATTTTGCTTCTAACCAGCGCTTTCGCAAAGGGAATGCTATATTTTTCCGCGTATTTTACCACCTCCTGTACTGTTTCATAGCCGAATGTGGAGATCAGACTTGCGGAAATTGCGGAGGAACTTATAAGATGTTCTTTGCATTTTTCTTCATTCGCGGTGATACCCAGGATGCAATTTTTCGCGAGATTGTAGTTCGTATTTTTCAGCATAGTTAGTGATTTAAGGAACAGGTGCGCGATCATTGGCAGAAACGCGTTTAGTTCCAGATGTCCGCCACTAACACCGCTCATAATGACTGAATCGTATCCTGCAACCAGTTCAGCGGTTTGTACCGCGTGTTCCAGTATAACAGGATTTACTTTTCCCGGCATTATACTGGAACCTGCCTGACGTGGTGGAAGATTGATTTCGCCAATTCCACCATTCGGACCTGATGATAAAAACCGTAGATCATTAGCTATTTTTTTTATGTTGGCCGCTCCTGCTTTTACAATTCCGTGAACTTCTACAAATACATCAAGGTTTTGTGTGGTGTCAATCAGATCTTCGCCTTTAGCGACAGGGAGTTTCGTAATTTTCTTCAGGATATTATTCACATTCAGGACATATTCTCGCGGCGCGGAAACTGAGTTCCCGACTGCTGTACCACCAAGGTTTACTGAACGCAGGCGTTCCTCGGCGTTGTAGATTCTCCATCTGTCACGGGCTATTGCCTGAGCATACGCGCCAAACTCCTGACCGAGAGAGATAGGGACAGCGTCCTGATATTGAGTCCTGCCAAGTTTGATTATTCCTTTAAATTCCTCTTCTTTAATCTGAAGCACCCGCTGCAACTCGGCAAAAGATTTTTCAAGTTCACGGAGAATGTATATGGCAGCTATTTTAAGCGCGGTACCGAAAGTATCATTAGTGGACTGCGACATGTTAACGTCATCCAGGGGATGTATAAAATCATAATCACCTTTCTTTTTATCAACTAATTCAAGCGCAAGATTTGAGATCACCTCATTCAGGTTCATATTGAGTGAAGTACCTGCGCCTCCCTGATATGGGTCAACAACTATTTTATCATAAATAGAATAACTCTCTCCCGTAATTGCCAACTCTGTTTCTTTCAGGAGCTGTTCTATCGCTTCTTCAATCGGGTCAAATTTTTCTTTGAATAGTATCCCGCATTTGTAATTAGTCTCAGCAGCAGCAATTTTTACCTGGAGATATGCTTTAATCAACAAGGGTTGAATCTTTTCGCCACTGGAAGGAAAATTATCCAAACCCCTTTGTGTATGGATACCATAATAAATATTATCGGGAATATTGATATTACCTAAAGAATCGCTTTCTAAACGCATCTCGCCACATATAAAATATTTTTAGTAGTTTATAAATATATAAAATGTGATTCTTAATTTATATTAAAATCACTTAATATTGTTCATAATGCATGATCAGTAATTTGTATGGGAACAATAGTCTTAAAAATTATTTATCCGTAATTAGTCGAGATTTAGTTGAAGGTATATGATAAATGGCTTCAGTGGGATTTAGGGAGAAACTGCAATCTGGATTGTGATTACTGCTTTGACTCAAAAAAAGAGTTTAATAGTGAGTACAGAGAGATAAATATTGATGCGGTAATGAATTTTTTGAGAAGTTCCGTGTATAAATATAGAATAGGTTTAACTGGTGGTGAACCTTTTCTTATCAGGAATATTATTGAATTTTGTGAAGAAGTTACGACGGCGGGACACATAATTTCAATAAACTCGAATTTGTTATCACCGAAGTTAGTTGAATTTGAAAGGAAAATAGATCCCGCAAATGTATTATTTATACACGCTTCATATCATCACAGGGAGCTTGAAAAATTTAACAGACTGGAAAAATATTTACTGCACTACAAGTTGCTGGAAAAAAGCGGTTTCAATATATATGCGGAGGCAGTTTTGTATCCCGGAGATATTGGTGTGTTGAGAGAGGTGGAGATCAATTTAAACAACCTTGGAATAAAGTTGAAATTTGCTCCATACATCGGGCGTTATGAGGGGGACTGGTATCCCGATAGTTATTCAGATGATTTATTGAGACAATTTAATATCGCGCCGGAAATAAAAGAACATTTTTCGCAAAAGGGAGAAATATGCAATGCCGGATACAGCGCCGCAATAGTAGATCCCGACGGTGATGTAAGAGTTTGTTTTAACTACAAGGAAAAGTTGGGAAATATAACCGAGGCAATTAATTGGAATGAAGAACCGCTGATTTGTCAGCATAAAAAATGTGGTTGTCCATTAAATAAATATGATAAGGAATTGTTTGATAAGTTTTGGAGGTAAGCTGCTGAGGTAGAGGGCGAACCTCAGCAGCTGGATAGTTTGTTAAAGGAGGGAAAAACTTTAAGAGCAATATATAATATCAATTACAGTTTCGCAAGAAAAATATTCAGAACTTTACTTCTTTAATTCTCAACGGTAATATTAGATTTATGTTATCAAATGTCAAGAGAATTATGAATATAATAATGTAACATTATCAGGTATGCAGGAGTTTATAATAAATCTGAAAGAATAAATTTGACACAGTAAAATTTATTTTATATTTTTGTAAGTCTATTGTAGTTATAACATGGAGGATTGGATGTTCGCAGTGGTTGATATTGCCGGGCAACAGTTTAAGGTAGAAGAAAACAGTACTTATTATGTTCCGAAGTTGGATGCTGAAGTTGAGAAAGAACTTACATTTGATAATGTTTTATTGGTTTCAGGAAATGATGAAACTAAAGTTGGGGTTCCGGCAGTAGAAGGTGTTAGTGTCACCGCTAAAGTTGTTGAACATATTAAAGATGACAAAGTGATTGTTTTTAAGAGTAAAAGAAGAAAATCTTACAAGAAAAAAAATGGTCACAGACAACAGCTTACTAAAATTGAAGTTACGAAAATTGGATAAAAAGGAGTAATGTAATGGCTCATAAGAAAGGACAGGGCTCATCCAGGAACGGTAGAGATAGTAATCCTCAATATTTAGGTGTAAAAGCTTTTGGTGGTGAATTTGTATCTGCAGGTTCAATTATCGTACGCCAGAGAGGAACCAAATTCCATCCGGGTAACAATGTGAAGAAAGGTAAAGATGATACCTTATTCGCGATTATGGATGGATATGTTAAGTTTGAGACTAAAAGAAACAATCGGAAATTCATCAGTATTATGGAATCATAAGATTGTTAAATAGATTTTTTTAGGTCCGGCAATTTGCCGGACCTTTTTATTTTAAAGACCTAATCTTTCCATATCCGCTACAAGTTTTGTAACCGCGTTGACAGAATTATCGAACATCGCCTGTTCATCATTATCAAGTGTTAACTCGATAATCTGTTCTACACCTTTTTCACCAAGTACAGTTGGAACACCAACGTAATAACCGTCAACACCAAATTCTCCGTCGAGATAAGAGCATACGGGCAATAACCTTTTTTCATCTTTCAGGATTGCTTCTGCCATTGTAATCGCGGATGACGCGGGTGAATAAAACGCGGAACCGGTTTTCAATAATTTCACAACTTCACCGCCAGCCATTTTGGTTCTCTGAACCATTGCGTCCATAACTTCTTTAGCTTTGGCAGCGTCTTTATATTTTCTTTCCAGCATTTCCATTACCGGAACGCCGTTCACGTTTGCATATCTGATCAATGGAACCATAGTATCACCGTGTCCGCCAAGTACCATTGCGTTTACATCTTTTACTGAAACGCCTAATTCCCACGCGATAAAACTTGAGAAGCGAGATGAATCTAGAACACCAGCCTGACCCATAACTCTGTTTACGGGAAAACCTGATACTTTTTTGAACAGTGTAACCATTGCGTCAAGTGGATTGGAAATGATAATAACTATAGAATCAGGAGCAAATTCTTTTACACCTTCCGCCACAGAGCGCATAATTTTTGCGTTGGTTGTGAGAAGATCATCGCGGCTCATACCGGGCTTTCTTGGAAGCCCCGCTGTTATAATAACGAGATCGGAATCTTTAATATCCTTGTATTCATTTGTTCCTTTTAATGAAACATCAAAGCCGTCAACACGTGATGCTTCTGCAATATCGAGTGTTTTACCTTGCGGTAAATCTTCAACTATATCGAATAAAACTACATCACCTAATTCTTTTAACGCGATTAATTGTGTAAGAACACCACCAATTTGACCACCGCCGATTAGTGCAATTTTTTTCCTGGACATAAGGTACCTCATTTGAATAAAATTAATATTGTTTTATAGTCTAAAATACTTTGAGAATATAACCAAATTACAAATAAAATGTAATATCACTTTAACTCTAGTTCGAGTATTGTTTCAGTTCCATTTGGTGTAAAATTGTATTTTAGCCGGTTCAGGTAAGATTTCATGATATGAATGCCTCTTCCATGATCTTTTAACAGATTTTCAGGTACTGTTGGATCGGGCACTGCGTTTGGATCGAACCCCTCTCCCTGATCCAAAAATTTAACGAGAAAACTGTTATCGGCAACCAATATTTCTAACTTGACAATCTTGGTCGGATCAGATTTGTTACCATGAATGATACTGTTTGAAGACGCTTCAGAGACAGAAAGCGCAAGCAGATTTAGATTATCATCACTCATATTATGTTTTTGAGCGATTTCTAATATATAGTTTTCAATTTCGGGTAGTACTTCCGGGTTACTTGGGTATTCTTTATTATAAACAAAATCTCCCAATTCCTGCTCCTGATTTTCTCAAAATCATATATTCAGAAAATATGTATTATCTACTATTCATAGCAAATAATTTTAATTTCCTCCACCTGAATTACAGGATATTCCAATATAATCTTACATTGAGATTTACATTTTCCCGGTTTTTCCCATCCTCAGGTCGGATAAATTCATACCATCCATAAATTTTAAGGTTGAGTCTGCCCGCAACCCGCATTATTATATCCACGATAGGTCCAACGCTATTGTATTCGGATGCTTTCTTTCTGTCGTTTATATTTTCGAAATTATACGTAGTAAGATTAAAATATCTGAAGCCTGTACCAAATTTTAATGCCCCTTTATGAACAAAAATTTTTGGCTCTAAATAATACTCCTCAAGGTATCTTTGAGGCTTTCCGGAAAATTCGCTCCAGTTAAAGTCACCTTGTTCTGATAATTTTGCGTACCCTGTAATGTCGGCTGTAATTCTTTTTGAAAGGACCAGGGAAGTTGAGTCTTTGAGCGCAAATTGACGAAAGGAATAACTCTGGAAATTTGGCTGAAGGTCTTCGAAATCATAGACCGTATAATTGGCTGATACTTCAGCTTCCAGTTTGTTGTCAAGATGGTCGGAGTTATAATAACCACCGGACGCGAGTTTAATAATTCGCCTGATGTTATTGTTTGAACTTCTTTCTGAAAATATATAGACAATGTGATTTATACTCCCCTCAAAATTCAGAAAATAAGTGAATAGTGATGAGAACCTATGCTGATACGCTGTTCTGAAGATACTTAGTAATTCATCCCGGTCATCATTGTTTTCTTCGCTTGGGGTGTCGTAAACCAATTTTCTGTGAAAAACGCTGAACGAAATTTTGTCGGCATTCGTAAAATCCCAATCTCCTGTATAGATGAGATTAACAATCTGGGATCGATTGTTTTTTCTGTTCTCAAGCTCATCCCGCTCATTATATATCAGCTCTGACAAATCGGGGATATTCTCAATCGAATGTTTCTCTTCACGTTCATTCAAGCCAATCTTGATTCTGCTCCTGAAATTGTCGCTTACATACATCAGCGAAGCATTCAGGTCGATTCTGAACTCGTTTATGTTTGTATTAAACAGGGTGGTATTCACATTTTCAGCGCTAAGGTATCTATTTCTTCTTGCGATATCTCTCCAGCCTACACTACCACCAAATTCAAATCCAAAATTTGATGAAGGATCTTTAAACTCGAAAATGTCTTCGATGAGGTAGTTTTTCTCGGTTCGTGACTGGATATTACTTTTAACATCAAAGGTTGCGGAGGTGATGGAATCGGCTTCGAAATAGAAGTCTTTTCTCAGCTCAGAATAACCACCGTTTATAATATTTACGAAGTTATTCTCAATTACATTAAGCGCCGTGATTTTTATGTTTCTCAACAAATTTCTTCGGGGAAAGATATCCTCGTTCCTGAAATTCAGGGATGAATATATTTGAAAGTCATCTGAAGAAAAATTGTCCAGAAGCGCCTCTGCACCATAGATCAAACCGTTATCAACTTCCGATATCTGCTTGTTGTTGGAATAGCCAATAAAAGGTATAAGTTTAAGCTGATTGATTGGTTCTATTTTTGTATAAACAGAACTGAGAAATGAAGATGCTTCATTTATGTCGAGTTTTCTATCATCCGAGAACAGATTTGAGGAGATCAGGACACCTGACTTAAACCCCGGACTAAATCGATACTCTCCAAGGAGAGATATCTGCTGATCATCTTTAACGCTTTTTGTAGTCGATTTGACAATAGAAGAATTGAAGTTTTCATTTACCCCGATAAAATATTTCTCTTTGTCAATATTGTAAACAAATCCGGTATTGAGGGTATATGTATTTAACTGTTTATCGAAAGTTGAGTATAATCGTTTTTGTGAATAATTGTTAACGACAAAGTTGAGTGAATCGCGAAGGAATTGCGCATAGGTCTCATGACCACCGAACAGCAAGATTGCAATTATCAGTATCAGCTTTTTCAATCTTGAAGCCCCGGCTCAATTATGAAGTACGTTTTGTCAGAATATGAGTTGGGTATTGTTTTATTATTGGTGAATGCAACTATTTGCCAGTAATATCTGCGATAGGGTGTTAGTGAAATATTTTCGAGCGGCACTTCTATTAAAGAGGGTGAATCGGGTGCAGCAAAATTTATTTCCTGAGTATCGGTACCCAATTCATTTTCCGAAATAAGTATTTTGTATGCAGCTTCTCTTGAACAACCTCGAAATTGAAAATGTGAGAAATAATCAAGACGCTGGGAATCAAATGGAAATAGATTCACAGGATTGTCGAGAATATAATCACTAATCTCGTTGGATGGATCACTTTCCAATCCGCCTTTATCTATTCTGGTGATCTGATAATAGTAATTTTTCAATAATTCCAGATCAGTTGTATCTTCATAATAATAATCGGTTGAAAAATCTTGTAGATATGAAGAATCGGGTGTGAAGTTTTCAACATCACTTCTGTAAATATTGTACCCGGCAATATCATATTCATTACCCGGCTCCCAGAATATTTCAATGGTTTTTTCGCCTGCTCTATTCCTTGAACTAATCTCAACTGAACGGGGAGGATAAGGTGTATAACGGTTTCGTGGTACGACAGAAATTTCCTGTGAAGGATTACTTTTTTTACCTGATTGGTCACCTGCCACTATTTTATATGAGTAAATTGTTTCATATTCAAGTGGAGCGTCGATGAAATAAAGGTTTGTTGTGGAGTCGTATAAAGAAAATAGTAAGTTAGTTTCAGCCCGATGAATATAGTAAATCCGAACATCCGGTTCAGGATTTGGCGACCATTCCAATCCGACAGCACCATCCGAGGCGTAATAAGCGTAAAGTCCGGTTGGAGGGGATGGAGGCAGATTATCATCTACAGGTTCGGTGCCGGTTTCCCGATTGCAAAAGGAGAAAACTAATAATAGTAATATATATACAGGTAAGTATCGCATACTTAAAAGATATAAAAAGTATCGATTTTAGAACAGGGTAAATGATCAGCCCATCTACATCTTGATGATTTTGTAGTTTTTGTATCCATGGTATATTTCCCGGGCGGCAGTTTTTACCACAGTGGCTGTAGGTACCGCAAGCAACATTCCCAAAATTCCCATCACCTTGCTTCCCATAAGTATGAGAATAATGATCATGAGCGGATGAATATCAGTGCTTTTGGAAAAAACATTGGGTTGAATATAACCGTTATCAAATGTATAGATAATTACAAACATGATTGATATTGCCGGTAACATTGAAAAATCACCAAATTGGATCAGGGAGATAATCAATGCCGGAAGTCCACCAATTACAGGTCCGAAATAAGGTATCAGATGCCCAATTCCCGCGATGATACCAATTGTGATGGAGTTATCAATACCCAGTATAGAAAGCCCAATGGATGCTAGAAATCCAACTAGAAACGCGTCAAAAATCCATGCGCGAACAAAACGTCCCAATTGTAATGACATTTTATTGATAACAGAAAAAGACATTTCGAAATATTTATTTGGCATTATATCTATCAAACCTTTGATGATTCTGTTTTTATCTTTTAGCAGGAAGAATGATAAAAATGGAACAATCACAACGATTGAAATCACTGAGAAGATACTGGAAACTATATCGGATATATTATTGATAGTGCCAATAAAAACATTGTTAAAGAAGTTGGAGAGCTCTTTGGCTATATCTGTTTCAGCGAGAAATGGAACATATGCCTTGAGGCGTTCTTCTATCTGATTAACAAGTGTGGATACTGTCTCCTGATTGATACTCTGGGTAATAGCGTTAACCTGACTAACAATTTTAGGTATTAAAACGGAGAACCCGAAAAAAATGACAACTACACTAACGGTAAAGACCAGAATAACACTAACTAATCGACTGATACCGTTTTTTTCAAGGATGGTTATAAGGGGGTTGAAGATCATCGCGACAAGAAGCGATATGATCAATACTATAATGATATCCAGGAATAAAAATGAAAAGTAGAGAAGGAGACCAATTCCTGTCAGGGAGCCGAAAATTTTAACTAAAGTTTTGATTGTTCCTTCGTTAATTGCCATCCAAAAGCCCAAATAAATTTAATCAAATATAGTTATTTCTACAGAACAAAACTGTGATTTGTTATTCATATCGTAGATAAAAATACCTGTTTACAACATTATCGGCGAATAATAATAATTCTTAATTATCCGATAGTTTTAATCTTTGAATATAACACCCTTTTAAGCTAACTTTCAAAGTTAAATTATTTTAAAGAGTTATCAATTTGAAAAAGAAATTGAAAATAATAAAGAGTGATCTACTTTCAACTCAAGCGGGTATTTCGCATGGATTTTCCACAAAAACGGGGCTGGAAAGGGGATCACCATTCTATTTTAACATGTCGCTCAGTGTCGGTGATGCAGAGGAAAATGTAATCGCTAACCGAAACGCCTTTTTTGAAGCGCTGGGTTCGGACTATAAAAACGCCGCAACTCAGTATCAGGTTCACGGCACAGGAATAAGTATTGTGGAGCGTCCCGGTTATTATGGTGAAAATGATGCCATGATAACAAATAAAAGTAACGTTATTTTAACCGTTACATCTGCCGATTGTGTGCCGGTGTTGATATACGATCCTGTAATTAAAGTTATCGCTGCTGTTCACAGTGGTTGGCGAGGTACAGCAAAACGAATTGTTGAGCAAGTTATCATCGAGCTAAAAAGGAGTTATGGTTCAAGTTTACAGGATATATTGGTTTATCTTGGTCCATCTATCTCTCAAAAAAACTATGAAGTAGGTCCCGAAGTCGCGGAGCAATTTGAGAATAAATATCTGCTTCCGAAAGGGAATAAATATCTTCTGGATGTACCGGCTTGCAACCGGGATATAATACTGGCTTGTGGTGTGAAACCGGAAAATCTTGATGTGAGTCCTTTGTGCAGTTATGAGGATGATTCCCTCCACTCTTACCGCAGAGATGGGAAAACTTCAGGAAGAGCGATGGGAGCAATCATGCTTCACGGAGATCAATAAATGAATGAAGTAGTTAAAATAGCTGCCGGTTATATACTTATTTGCCTTCTCTGGGGCTCAACATGGCTTTTTATAAAGATGGGACTGGATAGTCTTTCACCTATGTTTTCGGCTGGTATAAGATTTTTATTGGCATCTGTGTTTATTTATACCCTGATGAAAATCAGGAAAGTGGCGATTGTAAAAGGGAAGACCGCGGTGATTTTGTATTTTGTTATCGGGATATTTTCGTTTGGTGTTCCATTTTATCTGGTCTATTGGGCAGAACAGCAAATTGCCTCAGGTTTGGCATCAGTTTTGTTTGCGGCATTTCCATTTTTCGTGCTGATTACATCCCGATTAATGTTACCGGGTCACAAGTTTGATCTTTATAAGTTATCCGGGATAATTATTGGGTTTAGCGGAATTCTTGTGATATTTTCGAAGAATATAAACATAAATCTTGATCAGGACTTTTACGCGATGATCGCTGTTCTCGGCAGTGCTTTCATACAAGGAATTGTTGCGGTCACCGTTAAAAAATACGGAGCTGAACTCAATCCGCTTTCTATGAATTTTTTCCCGACTATCATTGCCGGTGTTTTCCTCACTCTTTCAGGATTTTTGATTGAAGACTTTTCTGTTTTGGTTTTTGATACCAACGCAATCATTTCGCTCCTTTATCTTGGATTATTCGGTACGGTTTTTACATTTACAACATACTATTGGCTCCTGAAAAGAATCAATGTTGTTCTTCTTTCCCTTTCTGCTTTCATAACACCTGTCGTTGCTTTGGTGTTAGGGTGGATTGTTCTTGGTGAAGTTTTTTCATCCAGTGATTTGGCTGGCGCTTCACTGGTTCTCGCAGGAATACTTCTTGCTAATATGACGGGTTTAATAAAATATGTCAACACAAATTTTAGATTAAAAAAAGCATGACTAATATAATACGATTAAAAAACGCGACTTTTTACGCTTATCATGGCGCTATGAAGGAAGAACAGCATATCGGAGGTAAATTCGAGGCTGATGTTGATCTTTACACCGATTTTTCTGAAGCGGCCGCAGAGGATAATTTAGAAAAAACAATCAATTATCACGATGTTTATCAGTTTATTAATAGAATTGTACACGATAAGAAATATTATTTGATCGAAGCCCTTGCTTATGAGATTGCCACGAGAATCCTGGAAGAATTTGATGGCGTGATAAAAATTGCGGTACGGGTACGTAAAAATTCAGTCCCGATCGGGGGAGTAATCGATTGTGTTGAAGCAGAGGTGGTTTTAGGTTCAGATGAATAAAGTATTTCTTGGTATTGGAAGTAATATTGGTGACAGGGAAGAAAATATTATCAGGTCTCTGACTTTGTTGGAAGAAAATGAGGACATGAAAACACTGGAATGTTCTTCCCTTTACGAAACCAAAGCATATGGTGTTAAAGAGCAAAATAATTTTTATAACTGTGTAGTTTCGATCGAGACAGAACTACTTCCCGAAGATCTGCTAAAACGACTCAAAAAAATTGAGACGGAAACCGGCAGGAAGAAAACTTTTAGGTGGGGTCCGCGGGTAATTGATATAGATATTTTGTATTTTAACAGATTAGTTTATAATTCTGAAAAGCTCAGGATTCCCCATCCTGATTTACTTAACAGAGATTTTTTTGTTATTCCTTTGCTGGAACTTCATCAGAATATTATACATCCGGGAAGTAATAAAAAATTGTCAGAGATATTCCCGCAAAATTTACCCGGTACAATCCTGAAAAAAATGAAGTTTAATCCGTTAGCTTGAGGTGAAATAGTGAGTAAAGCCAAATATATTGCAATTGAAGGCGTGATTGGTGCGGGTAAAACTTCACTAGCCAGAATGATTGCCGAAAAATTTGACACAAAAATCGTTCTTGAAGAGTTTGAAAAAAACCCGTTTCTTGGTGATTTTTACGATGACAGAAAACGATACGCGTTTCAGACGCAGATGTTTTTCCTGATTAATAGATATAAACAGCAGCAAAATCTTGGACAGGGTGAACTCTTTTCCGAAATATTAATTTCTGATTATATATTTGACAAGGACAGGATTTTTGCATATTTAAACCTTTCCGGAGATGAACTCAAACTTTATGAAAGTATTTTCCCTCTTCTTCAAAGGGATATCAGAAAACCGGATTTGGTTGTTTTTTTGCAATCAAGTGTTGACCGTTTGATGTATAATATCAAAAAACGGAACAGAACTATTGAAAAAAATATGAGTCGGGATTATATCACACAGCTTAGTGAGGCTTACAACAATTTTTTCTTCAAGTATAATCATACACCCTTGCTCATTGTAAATACAACTGAAATAGATTTCGTTAACAATACTCAACATTTTAATGAACTTGTAAGACAATTATTAAGAGATGACCGCGGATTTTTAGAGTATTTTAATCCGGGAAAATGAGATTATCATGTTAAGATTTATATTTTTATCACTTTTTTTTTCATTCATAATATATTTAGTGTTCAGACTTGTTGGTGGTTTTATAAGGTTTATGGGCGGTAATACAGGTCGGTCACGAAGCTCTCGGTTCAATAAAAATGAAAACCGGAAAGCAGAAAAAAAAGCTATCAATCCGGAAGATATAGTTGAAGCTGAATTTGAAGAAATCGAAACTAAAAAAGAACAGAATCAATAATTTTACGCCCGGGAAAACAACAACTTCATGCTGAACTTTATTCTCAGACAATTTTTAGAACTCAAAGAAAACAAAAGTAGAGAATTAGGGAACCCTAAAAAGTTTCTTATCGTCAGGCAGCATAACCAGTTTGGTGATATGTTAGCTAATGTTTCAATTTTCAGGGCTATCAAAGAAACCTACACCGATGCGGAAATAACACTGATAGTTAGCCCGCAAAATTATTATGCTATTACCAAAAACAAGTTTATTGACAGATATTTTAATTTTGATAAAAAACAACTGTTAAATTCGCAATATCGCGCAGAATTATGGTCATTGCTCAAAGAACATTATGATGTTGCTGTTATACCTTCAACCGTATCGATTTCATCCACCAGTCTTATTCTGGCAAGACTGGCAAATGCTGATATCAGAATCGGACCGGCGAGCCTCAACGGTCAGCCAAATAAATATTCGTACCTTCTTGACCGGAGGATAACTCTCAACTGGAGGAGATATCCAGACGCGCATGTTTCAGATTTCGGTCTCGAAATAGTAAGACCATTCGGAATATCAACGAAGGATTTCAGTTCTACAGTAAGTTTTGACGAAACGGACGTTAACTCCGCCTTGAATTTTCTAAGCGAAAACGAAATTACGAGCAAATCTGGTGTTATTGGTCTGCATGTTGGTGCCGGAAAACCGCAAAACCGATGGTCAGCGATTAAATTCGCTGAACTGATCGATCAGCTCCATCAACAATATAAATGCTCCGTTATTCTAACCGGCAGCAGTAGTGATATTGAAGAAATCGAATATGTGAACAAGCATACAAAAGTGAAGACTGTGCAGTTCCTGAATAAAACTATTCCGGAACTTGCCGCATTGATAAGTCGGGTAAATCTTTTTATTACTAATGACACAGGCGTAATGCATGTTGCCGGAACTACCGGGACACCGCAGATATCTGTCTTTGGACCAACCAATCCATTCAATTGGGCACCCGTGGGTCCAAATAAATATTTTATCAGGAAATCGGATCTCATTGATGATATCTCTGTAGAAGAGGTTTATAATCTGGCAAAAATGATCCTCGGAAACGTGGAGTGAATTTGGCAACTGGAAATATCGCCGCGATAGATATTGGTACAAACTCGTTTCATCTTATTGTGGTGAAAGCTGATAACGATGGCAATTTCGATATTATTGATCGGGAAAAAGAAGTTATCAGACTTGGAGATGGTAATCCCGGCGATATAAAAGCAATTTTACCGCACTCTATTGAGAGAGCTGTAATTGCACTGAAACGTTTTAAGGGCATCGCTGACTCTCATAATGCGGGAATCAGGGCGGTGGCGACAAGTGCTGTCAGAGAAGCGCTCAACGGTGAAGATTTTATCGAAAAGGTTTATCATGAAACCGGAATTGAAATTGAGGTTGTGAGCGGTCACGAGGAGGCAAGATTAATTTATCTCGGTATTCTGAAAGCAGTTCCCGTATATGACGAAAGGGCACTATGCTTTGATATCGGTGGAGGTTCCACCGAGTTTGTAGTGGGATATCAAGGGAATATACTTTTCTCAACCAGTTTGAAACTTGGCGCAGTGCGACTCACACACAAATTTTTCCCTGATTATAAAGTAAACAAGAGTCTGATAAAAGTTTGCAGAAATTGGGTTGAGGGTGAATTATTTCATGTTTTACGCGATACCAAAAATTATAGTTATAATAAAGTTGTAGGTTCATCCGGCACATTTCTCTCTGCGGCTTCCATGATCGCAGCCCGAAAAGGACAGGAGCTATCAGCCGCAATTGCGTTAAATAATTATTCTTTCACATCGGATGATTTGTTTGAGCTGGAAGAAGAAATTCTGTCTAAAAAAACACCTGCCCAGCGCAAGAAAATCCCCGGTTTGGACGGCAAGCGGATAGATATAATACCCGCGGGAATAATCATTCTTGCAACGATAGTCAGACTTCTGGAAATTAAAACACTAACCGCAAGTGATTATGCTCTTCGTGAAGGTGTAATTATCGACTCCATCCAGTCGGTCAAACAATCGCCCGAGTTGCCATCCATTGTAGATATAAGAATGGAAAGTGTTAAAAAGCTTGCAGATTCTTCCTCCTTTCCAAGAGAGCATTGTGCGCATGTTGCTACCTTGGCGGGAAAGATATTTGATCAAACACAAAATTATCACAAGCTTGAACCAAAATTTAAAGAATATCTCGAGGTTGCCGCCAGGCTGCATGATATTGGGCATCATATCGCGCATTCTCAACATCACCGGCATACACAGTATATTATTAAAAATAGCGAGTTGCTCGGCTTTACAGATAATGAGATAAACATAATCGCCAACGTGGCGAGGTATCACAGGAAGAGTCATCCTAAAAATTCGCATCAGGATTTTGCGGTGCTAAGTGAACAAAACAGGGAAATTGTTAGAAAATTGTCAGCGCTTTTACGATTGGCTGATTCTCTCGACAGAACACACCAGCGAATCGTTAGCGATATTGAGGTTAAGGATGATAAAAAGATTGTGAATTTTAATCTGCATTGTAATGGTAAGGATCCCGCAATAGAACTTTGGAATCTTGATAGACGTAAATTGCTTTTTGAAGAGACTTTTGGTAAGACTATAAATGTAAATATAATTTGAAGAATTTTTAGCAGGAGAACATATGAGTGGAAAAATAGGAATACGTAAGGAAGATAAAAATATTTGGGAAAGAAGAGTACCGCTTATCCCTGCGCATGTTAAAAAATTAAAAGAAGAATTTGGTATTAATGCTATTGTCGAGCCATTTCGGAGGAGAGCATTTGCCGATGATGAATACAAGGCTGCCGGAGCAGAATTAGGCGATAATTTGTCGGATGCTGATTTCGTATTTGCGGTAAAAGAAATTCCGATGAAGTATCTACAGCAAAATAAATCATATATCTTTTTTTCGCATACAATCAAAGGGCAGGATTACAATATGCCTCTTTTGCAGAAACTTCTCGATCTTAACTGTACGCTAATAGATTATGAAACTATGACCAACGATCAGGGACGAAGAGTTGTGTTTTTTGGTGTTTACGCAGGATATGCCGGAATGATCGATGCTCTGAACGGTTTGGGTATCAGACTCAGGGAACAGGGGATTCCTAACCGCTTTGAGGAGATAAAGCCTGCCTACGAATACGAAGATCTTGCGGACGCAAAAGAGAAAATTAAGGCGGTTGGCGATAAAATTAAGGAAGAAGGTCTGCCACTTTCCATCAGACCTTTGGTTTTCGGATTTGCCGGTTACGGAAACGTATCGAAAGGCGCGCAGGAAATCTTTGATCTACTACCATTCGAAGAAAAAACTCCTGATGAATTGCTTGAATTAAGCGAAGAGGAGAATAAAATCATCAAAGTGGTCTTCAAAGAAGAACATATGGTCAAAGAAAAAAATGGTAAAGATTTTGAACTGATGGATTATTATAATAATCCCGAAAATTATGAGTCGAATTTTGAAAAATATCTTGATAAAATAGATGTACTTGTAAACGCAATCTATTGGGATGAACGTTATCCGGTATTTGTTTCAAAAGCTTACCTTCAAGCAAACAAAGAAAATCTCAGATTAAAAATTATCAGCGATATCACATGCGATATTGATGGCGCGATTGAAACAACTTTTAAATCTACTCCGAGCGATAATCCGGCTTTTGTTTATGATCCGTTTACTGATAGCTATACTGACGGATACAAAGGACGAGGGGTTGTTGATATAGCAGTTGATAATTTACCCGCTGAAATGCCGAAAGATTCATCAGTTGGTTTTAGTACCGCTTTATATCCTTTTGTACCCGGAATTGTGAACGCTGATTTTAGCAAAGATTTTGAAGAAGCAGGTTTTCCGCCGGAAGTTAAGAGAGCTGTAATTGTCTATAAAGGTGAACTCACACCAGATTACAAGTATCTTGAGGAATATCTTAAAAGTTAAATTTATAGCGGGGCATTACCCCAGTCTGTTGACAAAGTCGTTTCGTTTTAAGGTCCTCCTTGGAAGGAGGTGGATTCCGACGAATGTCGGAAGACGGAGGATGATTTATTGCATTTTTTGTGTCTTTTAGTCATCCCCCATCACAAAATCCGCCGCTGGCGGAGTGATTTCCCCCTTCAAACCTGTGCGCCTCAGGCGTAAGGGGGATGTGAAAATCAACAACCGGGTTTTTCAACAATCTCTAGCGGGGCATTACCCCGCTTACCTTAAATATCAATGTTATGCTGGAAAAACTTAAATATGAATTATCAAGGATAATCAAATTTACATCCGCCTGGCGAAAAGAGACGGTAATTATATTTGTCTCAATTACTATTCTCCAAACCATATCATACTACTACACTTCCCGAAGGTTCTTCCGACGAAACTTTTTTTATCAATATTTCCCCAATGAAACAGAAGCACTCAATTACGAATTCCTTTATTGGTTTACAGGGGATTTTATTGTGTTTTTTGTCCTCCCCCTGTTACTGATTTGGTTTATACATAAAAGTCGGCCTGCAGAGTATGGGCTGAAATTGGGAGATATTCGTGCCGGAATAAATTATACATTGTTATTCACAATAATAATGTTGATAATTCTCTGGTTCGTGACCTCAAACCGGGTTTTTGTTGAGAAGTATCCTTTGCTTAAAAATGCGAGATTTGATACTTCAATTTTCTGGTTGTTTAATGCGGGATTTTTGTTTTACATGCTTGCCTGGGAATTTATTTGGAGAGGATACACTTTATTTGGTCTTCAAAAGGAATTCGGGAGCGTCGCGGTATTGATTCAGATGATACCCTTTGTTATTTTGCACAATGGTAAACCTGACCTGGAAACATTCAGTGCTATTCCGGGGGGCATCGCCCTTGGGTTACTTGCCTTGAGAACAGGGTCGATGATATACGGCGTCTTGATTCATTTTTTCGTAATGTTGTTTATCAATTGGCTAAGTGTTATCAGGTTTAAGTATGGCATATACGGTACAGGGTTTTCCGATTTCCTCGAAGTGATTACTCGAACATTTAATTAGTGGACAAGTTATGAAATTTAGTTTAAATATAGACCATGTTGCCTTTTTAAGAAACGCAAGGGGAGAAAAACAACCCGATCCGATAACTTTTGCGCTTATGGCAGAACAGTTTGGAGTTGATGGTATTGTGGTTCATCTAAGAGAAGACAGACGACACATTAAAGAATATGATGTAAGAATTCTTCGTGAAGTGTTAACTACAAAACTTGATCTTGAGATGGCTGCTGAGGAAGAAATAATAACGATTGCTTGTGATGTGGTTCCCGATCTGGCTACAATTGTTCCTGAAAAAAGGGAGGAATTGACTACAGAAGGTGGACTAAACGTCATTGATAATCTCGATAAAATTAAAAGTGCTATTGAACGTCTGCACAAGCATGATATTCCAGTTTCACTTTTTGTTGAGCCCGATTTTAATCAAATAGACGCTTCAGCTGAAATTGGTGCTGATCTTATTGAGATTCATACAGGAAATTACGCTAACGCACCCTCGGAAGAGGCTATGTATGATGAACTTGAGCGTATCAGACAAGCCACCAAACACGCCAAAAGACTGGGGATGGGTGTTAACGCGGGTCATGGCTTGAATTACTTGAATCTGAGAGATTTTATTACAATTGAAGATATAGACGAAATCAGCGTTGGTCAATCTGTTGTAGGAAAAGCTGTTTTTGTCGGCCTTGAAAAAGCACTTAAAGAAATGCTTGACATAATAAATCACAGATAAAATGAGAACAATAATATTCCTGATTCTTTTTGCCTGTAGTTTATACTCGCAAATTGAAAACATACGTGTAAGTCCGACTTCCTTAACATCGCCAGAAGAAGTGGCGATTGCTATCAATCCTGTTAACCCTGACGTAATAGCCGCGGGAGCGAATATTGATTATTTCTTTCTCTCAACTGATGGAGGTGATTCCTGGAATTATCAGGAACTGACATCATCTTTGGGAGTATGGGGGGACCCTTCACTGGTTTTTGATACCGAGGGAAATCTCTATTTTGGTCACCTTTCCAACCCGATCAGTGGTTATTGGATTGATCGTATAGTTGTGCAAAGAAGTACAAATAATGGTATCTCCTGGAACGATGGTGCAGGTGTAGGTTATACCTATCCCCGGAATCAGGACAAGGAATGGCTTGCGGTTGATCATTCAAACTCTCAATTCAGGAATAACATTTACATGTTCTGGACCGAGTTTGATAATTACGGAAGTTCTTCCAATAGCGACAGTTCAAGAATATTATTTTCCAAATCAACTGATAAAGGGTTGGTCTGGTCTAATCCTGTGAGAATTTCGGATGTTGGCGGAAATTGTATTGATGAAGATCATACCGTGGAAGGCGCGGTGCCTGCTGTAGGTCCGAACGGAGAGATTTATACCGCATGGTCAGGACCGTTGGGTATAATGTTCGACAGATCATTTGACGGCGGTGAAACTTTCGGTAATGATATATTTGTAACAGATCAACCGGGCGGATGGGCATTCAACATTCCTTCAGTATCAAGGTGTAACGGTTTCCCGATAACAGCTTGTGACATAAGTGATTCGCCGTTTAGAGGCAACGTCTATATTTTGTGGAGTGATCAAAGAAATGGTACGACAGATACCGATATTTTCTTCACTAAATCAACCGACCACGGTGATACCTGGAGTGAGAAAATAAGAGTGAATGATGATAACTCCGGCAGACACCAGTTTTTCCCATGGATGTGTGTTGATTCTACTACAGGCGCAATTTATTCGGTCTTTTATGACAGAAGAAATACAACAGGTTCGGGAACTGATGTTTATATGGCGAAATCGACTGATGGCGGTGAAACATTCGAAAATTTCAAAATCAGCGAATCGACTTTTAACACAACATCCTCGGTATTTTTCGGTGACTACATCAATATCGCTGCTCATAACAGAGTTGTGAGACCATTATGGACAAGGATGGATGGATTCGATCTGAGCGTTTGGACCGCTGAATATATTGATTCATCGGATGTTCTTCCGGCTGAATTCGGATTGTTTAGCGCCAATGTTGAAGGGAGAACTGTCTTGTTAAACTGGGTCACTTCCTCAGAACTTAACAATAAAGAATTTGTAGTTCAGCGAAAATTGAATACTGAAGACTCTGAATGGCTAAATCTTGTTACCATTACTGGAGCAGGTACAACCAATAAAGAGAATTTTTACTCTTATAATGATAATAATGTGAATCTTGGTGAGTACAGCTACAGGATTAAACAAATCGATTTTGATGGCTCTTTTTCTTTTTCTAAACAGATTGTTGTTGAAGTCAGGATCGTGAATAGTTTTGTTTTGCACCAGAATTATCCAAATCCGTTCAATCCCACAACAACTCTCGGATTTGAAATTGCGGAAGATACTGATATTAAACTTGAGGTTTATGATGGTCTTGGAAACAAAATATCTACTCTATTTTCAGGTCGAGCATCCGCCGGAATGCATGAATATACATTTACCGGTGATAATCTTGCTTCAGGTATTTACCTCTGTAAGTTAAGTTCCGGAGATAAAATCGCTATACAGAAAATGTTACTTTTGAAATAATATTGATTCATCGGGAATTCTATGGGACTCAAACATAAGTTAGATTATCATTACAGATTTTTTAACGCTTCACAAATATCACCGGACCCGCTGGAATTTCCGCACAGATTCAGGGATAAAAATGATATCGAGGTTTCAGCTTTTATATCATCAATTTTCGCGTTTGGCAATATCAAACAAATTATAACAATACTTGAAAAAGTTCATTCTATCATGGGAGAGTCACCGTATAAATTTGTGATGGAATATGATAATGAGAAACAGGGACATCTTTTCGATGGTGTTATTCACAGGTTTTTCACAAGTGATGATATAAGGGCCTTGTTTCGCGCGCTTAATAAAATTTATGTTAACTACGGGTCTCTGAAATATTTTTTCCTGCTTTATCACTTCCCAAAAGATAAAAATCTTAAAGACGCGATCGCGTTCTTTTCAAAAAACCTTACCGAGTTTGCTGTTGAAGACTACAAGCTTACCGGCGGCTTAAAATTTATGTTTCCCAATCCATTCAAAAGCAGCGCATGTAAAAGGATGAATCTTTTTCTACGCTGGGTGGTGAGAAACGATGAACTTGATTTTGGGTTATGGAAAGAAATTCCTCCATCAAAACTCGTTATTCCTGTTGATACACACGTCGCTAAGATTTGCAAGGAGCTTGGACTTACAACCAAAAAAAATCTTACCTGGGGAATGGCAGAGGAAATTACTGAAAATTTAAAAGAGTTTGATGCTGATGATCCTATAAAATATGATTTCGCGATATGTCATATCGGAATGAGAAAAATGAAGTTTTAATGCATAAAATAATAGAAATTGACAAATATTTAGTTATTTTTGTTTGATTTCATACAATTACATCTTTTTCTAAAACCGCGGAGAGAATATGGACCAAAATACTAAATCGTCTGAATTCCAGCCCTATATTTCACCTAAAGATTTTATCCCTGAATTTACACCGAAAGCTATAATACTTGGTGCTATATTCGGAATCATATTCGGAGCCGCGACGGTATATTTGGGCCTTAAAGTTGGTCTTACTGTTAGTGCCTCCATCCCTATTGCGGTTCTTGCGATATCTGTCTTTAAGAAGATAGGCAAGGCAACCATACTGGAAAACAATATTGTTCAGACGATTGGGTCAGCCGGTGAGTCGGTTGCGGCTGGCGTAGTGTTTACAATTCCCGCATTATTATTCCTTCCGGGTGGAGGTGACTATTTCAAATACTTCCAGATATTTATTCTCGCGCTTGCCGGTGGTATTTTAGGCGTTTTGTTTATGATCCCTCTTCGTCGTTCTTTAATAGTGAAGGAGCATGGCAAACTTCCCTTCCCGGAAGGTACAGCGTGTGCTGACGTTCTTGTGGCGGGTGAAAAAGGTGGTAAACTTGCGCAAAAGGTTTTTTATGGTCTTGGAATTGCGTTTGCTTATAAAACTCTTATGTCAATCTTTGGTTTATGGAAAGATGTTCCTACTTATGTATTCAGTAAAAAATCATCATTGCCAAATGGAACGATAAATGGTGAAATTACTCCGGAATTACTTGGTGTTGGGTATATTATTGGTCCCAAGATCGCGGGTATTATGGTCGGTGGTGGCGTTTTATCATGGCTGGTGCTTATTCCACTCATTAGTTTGTTGGGAGAGAACCTCGGTACAGTGTTTGCGCCTGCTGACAAGCTTATTGCAGATATGTCACCCAAAGAGATATGGAGTAACTATATCAGATATATTGGTGCAGGCGCGGTAACCTTTGGTGGTGTGGTAACATTGATAAAATCATTTCCAACTATTATAAACGCATTTAAAGATTCTTTCAAAGACCTGAAGGAAAACAAAGGTAATAGCAAACAGGAAAAAGACAGAACCGAAAAGGATATACCACTTGTATTTGTTCTTATCGGGAGTGTAGTTCTGGTAATATTCATGGCAGTTATTCCTTCAATTCCCACTAATCTTCTTTCTGCTCTAATGATTATTATTTTCGGGTTTTTCTTCGTGACGGTGTCTTCACGAATAGTTGGACTTATAGGCTCATCATCCAACCCGATTTCAGGTATGACGATCGCAACGTTAATGGCTACCTCCCTGATTTTCGTCGCTGTTGGCTGGACAGATGATATTTATCAGCCGATAGCTCTTGTGGTTGGCTCAATTGTGTGTATCGCTTCCGCGAATGCAGGTGCAACTTCGCAGGATCTTAAAACCGGTTATATCGTAGGCGCAACTCCGATCAAACAGCAGATAGGACTTATAATTGGTGTACTTGCATCGGTTTTTGTTATTGGGTTTACTCTTTTAATTCTGAATGATGCACTTGGTATTGGTAGTGATAAACTTCCCGCTCCTCAGGCAACTTTGATGGCTACCGTAATTAAAGGTCTGTTAAGCCAAAATTTACCATGGGGATTGGTTCTTGTTGGAATGGGAATTGCAGCTGTGATGGAACTTTCGGGTGTACGTTCATTACCTTTCGCGGTTGGAGCGTATCTTCCGCTTTCGGTTAGTACCCCGATATTTGTTGGTGGTATGGTTAAATATTTTGTTGATACATTCAAAAAAGGTGGTGAGAGCGATTCCGAAATTGGTCCCGGAGCTTTATTAAGTTCTGGTCTTATTGCCGGTGGTGCTCTTACAGGAATTTTATACGCCGTTCTGGTCGGTACAACATTCGAGACAGCTTCGGGCGAATCTTCGATAGCTGAAATGCTGAATTCCGGTATCGCTGAAAGTATGGGTCTTGAAGGCGATTTTATATCTGTTGTGATTTTCCTTGCGATGGCGGCAGTTTTATTTAAATTCGCGATGGGTAAAGAAGAGAAATTAGAGAAATAAGTATTTCCGGAGATTAATAACGAATGGATAAATATATAAATCCGAATAAACCTGAACCGGCACCAGTATTCCGCTGGATAATATTGATTTTCGTAAGTCTTGCGATGTTCGGCAACTATTACATATATGACAGTATTAGTCCGGTTGCCGATCTGCTCGCAAAACAATTAAATTTTTCAGATTCTGATATTGGACTACTTAACGGGATATACAGTATCCCGAACCTTATTATGGTACTTATCGGTGGAATAATCATTGACCGTCTTGGTACCAGGATAAGTACTTTTATTTTCGCGACACTTTGCCTTATGGGTGCTGTAATTACTGCCTCGGATAGTTCACTTACGGTTATGGCGATTGGCAGACTAGTATTCGGGTTGGGTGCGGAATCCCTTATTGTGGCTGTAACCACTGTTGTTGGAAGATGGTTTAAAGGCAAACAGCTTTCTTTCGCGTTTGGTTTAAATCTCACTATTGCCCGACTTGGAACTGTTGTCGCGCTTAACTCACCTTCATGGGGAAGCGGCTATTATGATAACTGGCAGGGACCAATGTTGCTATCGGTTGCCGCAGGTGTAATATCTGTAGCTTCGGTTATAATTTATTGGGGCATGGATGTTTTTGCTTCTAAAAATTACAAGGTAAAAAAGACACCTAAACAAGACGAAGTTAACTTTAAAGTGATGTTCTCATTTTCAAAATCGTATTGGCTAATTGTTTTGTTGTGTGTGACATTTTATTCTGCGGTTTTCCCATTCAAGACATTCGCGATCAAGTTTTTTATTGAAGAACATGGTACAACAAGAGAATTTGCGGGATTTCTGTCAAGTACTCTTGATATAAGCGCTATGCTTCTAACGCCGTTATTTGGGCTACTTGCTGATTATATGGGAAGGAGGTCGTTCCTTATGATGATCGGCTCGGTGGCGTTGATACCGGTCTATCTTTTAATGGCTTATACAGATTATTCACTATATATTCCTATGGCTCTGATGGGGTTATCATTCTCACTCATTCCAGCTGTGATATGGCCGTCGGTGGCGCTGATTGTTAAGGAGGAGAACCTGGGTACTGCCTACGGATTGATGACGATGGTTCAGGCGATTGGTTTGGCAGGTCTGAACTTCCTGATTGGTTATGTAAATGACGCTACTTCCGGCTATACTGCAGGTATGTGGATTTTCTCTACTCTTGGATTTTTCGGATTACTCTTTGCGTTTTTATTAAGAAAAAATGAACTTGGTCCTAATGGTCACGGTTTGGAAAAGGGAATTAAGTAGTCATGAGTGAAATGAGGGAGCTATATCCGGTAAGAGCTTGCGAATATGAACCGAATGAAGAGAATAATGAGTTAATTACGGTATTGTATTTAAATAAGAATCCGTCATTTATCGAGAAGTTGTTCTTTAAAAAACAACTTGCCAAACCGGTAAAAATTGACCTCGATGAAATTGGTTCTTATATTTGGTTAAAATGTGACGGGTCAAAAAATGTGAATGAACTGATAAATGAAGCGAAAGAACATTTTGGTGAAAAAATTGAACCGGCAGAAGAAAGAACCGAACTTTTTGTAAATCAACTGGTAAAAAATAAACTTGCTGTGCTTTATAAGAAAAAAGAATCGGACTAAATTATGATAAAAAGCAGATACCTGATATTAATTATTGCACTGCTTTCAAGCGTTTATAATGCACAGAGTTGTGGATTCGGATGCCTTGGATTTAGCGGCGGCTATGGCGGTTATACTATCCAGAGATATGATCTGAAAGGATTTAATGACTATCTGAAGGAAGACCTGACTGCTCTCGGATTTGAGGTTGGAGACGATGTTTTTTCAGAGGCAAGGGGATTTCGGGTTGGGATAAATCTGTTCAAAGCAAGGTTTGAAGGAGTTTATTTCGGTGCAAAATTTTTCTATCAGTTCCTTGAAGAAGAAAAAAGTTATGTAAGTAATCTATTAACTAATGAGAGAAGAGTATTTAACCTCGGATTTGATTATTACGGTCTCGGCGGAGAGTTGGGATTTCCGATTATATCATTCCTTGATCTCAAACTTGTTGAAGGTGGGGTTACCCTCCATAATGTTAATCTCAAGGATGAATTGTATATAGGCGAAACTGTTTTCAGTGAAGTTAAATATGAAAGTACCGGCACACAAATTGGTTATTATGTTGGATCAGGTTTGATCATTCATCTGATAAAAAATTATATAAGTATTGAAGGAACTGCGAGTTATAATTTTGTCGATCTTGAAGAAGTAAGATCAGACAATAACGAGGTGATCCCTCAGCCGAACGGAGTTGTGAGTTTTGGTCAAAAAGGGGGGGTGACAGGAACAGTTCAGTTAAATGTAAGTTTTCCCTTATAGGAGTTGAAATGGATAAAGAGTTAGTAAGAGCTTCGGAAATAGCGATTAAAGATTGTATGGGTGCTCAACCCGGTGAAAAAATACTGGTTGTTAGCGATGTTAATAAAAGAGAGATAGGCACAACGCTGTTTGATACAGCTGTTAATCTTGGCTTTGACGCAATCTATATGGAAATGCAGCCAGGTATAATTAATGGCGAGGAGCCACCAGAAGTTGTCGCGGAATTAATGAAAAAATATGATGTGGTTCTGGCTCCGCTAACAAAATCGATTACACATACCGATGCCAGAAGAAACGCTTCGAAAGAAGGCGCGCGTATCGCAACATTTCCCGGTATTACTAAAGACGCGATGGTAAGAGGACTAAATGCAGATTATAATAAAATTGCTGCGTTGACACTCAAACTCAAAGCTATGATGGAAGAAACCAAAATTATTAGAGTTACCGCACCAAACGGTACCGATATTTCGATGGATATCACAGGACGGACAACCATTCCGAGTAAGGGACTATTCCACAAGAAAGGCGAAAGTGGTAATCTACCAACAGGTGAGGCGTTTGCGGCACCACTGGAAGGAAAATCAAATGGTGTATTTGTAGTTGATGGCTCCATGGCTGGTATTGGTGTACTTGATGGAGAAACTATCAGAATTGAGGTTGAAGACGGATATGCTACCGAAATTACGGGTGGTGAGAAAGCCGAAATATTGCGCAAGATGCTGGATGAAGTTGGTAAGGATGCGCGTAACATTGCCGAAATCGGTATAGGTACAAATGATAAAGTTGAACTTTCCGGATTGCTTTTGGAAGATGAGAAGAAACTCGGTACGATCCATATAGCTTTGGGAAATAATGTGTCAATGGGCGGTCATGTAAATGTACCGATACATTTGGATGGTGTAGTAAAAAATCCTTCGGTATATTTCGACGATAAAAAAATAATGGAAGACGGTAATCTGTTTGTAACTGTCTAGAATATTTAAGATTTGGAGATGTAAGTTTGTTTTATGTTCTGATTTATTTGGTAGCTATTGTTCTTGCAAATATGATTGTTTTATGGTTTGGTCCGGCTTCAACTATAATTAATGCTTTTTTCCTTATTGGACTAGATTTGTCCTTACGTGATAAACTCCATGATTTGTGGAGCGGGAATGGACTAATTATAAAAATGGGCGGACTCATAGTTACCGGTTCTGTTATTACTTATTTGCTAAATTCCGATGCAGGGATGATTGCCGTGGCAAGTGTTACAGCATTTAGTTCCGCTGCGTTATTTGACAGTATTATATATGCCTTATTGAGGAAGAAAACGTTCCTTATTCGATCAAATTTTTCAAATATCGGGGGAGCGTTACTCGATTCCGCGTTATTCCCGACAATCGCGTTCGGAATATTTTTGCCGTGGATAATTCTTGGTCAGTTTACGGCAAAGATGGCAGGTGGATTTTTATGGTCACTTTTATTAAATAAGTACAAAGATAAAAAAGTGATATTACAAGGAAATTAAGGCTTTGAAGAAAAAGAGATTTCCGGTTATAGAATTATTTGTATTACTATTCGGGCTGCTGTTGTTAAATGGCAGCGACGGATTTAATTCTTTTTACGATTTCAAGTCGATTAGCTGGGTTGACAGCAAATATGGCAGCAATGAAGTGGTAAAAATTATTTCTATCGATGATATTAAAAACAATGGTATTAAACCCGGTGTACGTGTTTCGGTCGATACTACGATTGTTTCCACCCGATTTGAAGAGGATGGATATACTATAGTTGGTCTCGCCGAATTGGGAGATAATGTCAACACCACAATAAAGTTCCGTACGTTTGATTATAATGTTTATACAAAACTTTCCCAAACATCCGCAACCGTAAAACTTGAGTTACTCCTTGATGGTGTAAATTTGAGTGAATCTACCTCAAACCTCGCAGTTTTCGAGGAAGATTACATACCGGTGACACATACTGAGTTGCTTCTTACCGGAAAACTTACCGGTTATTCCTTCCTGTAAAGCATTTATTTGATATTAGTAAAATAAAATACTTGCCTAACTTTCGATTTTAATTTATATTTAGTCTAAATAAAAACAGTGCTATATAACAAATTAAATCATGGTAATTATATGTATAAATATTCTATTATTGTCTTAATCTCCTTTTTTATCACCGCAGGCTTGTCAGCCCAGGATGATATGTTTTTTGAAAGAAACTATTCAATTGGCGGATACGGTGAACTCCATTACAATTATGTGAAACCGGAAAATGGTGAAGCGAAAAAAACTCTCGATTTTCACCGATTTGTGCTTTTTTATGGTTATAACTGGACCGAAAAATGGTCATTCAAGGCCGAAGTTGAACTTGAACACAATTATGTAGCGGATGATCATGGCGAGTTGGAATTGGAACAGGCTTATGTTAATTATAAACATGCTGACTGGCTAAATTTTCAGGCGGGTGTTATCCTACCATCAGTCGGGTTGATCAATGAATATCATGAACCACCACTATTTTTAAGCGTCGAACGTCCGGAGTACCATAGCAAAATTATTCCTACTACCTGGTTTGGTAATGGTATTGCGTTTACAGGCGTTTATAAAGATTTTGATTATAAATTAGTAGTTATGGAAGGATTAAATGGGAATAAATTTAGTAATTCTTCCGGAATTCGCAGTGGAAGGCAGAAGGGTTTTAAGTCAAACGCTGATGATTTTCTCTACAATGCCAGAGTTGATTACTATGGTATTACCGGACTTAAAGCGGGCGCGTCAATTACATATAATAAAGCTTTTCATGATGTTGAGAAAATTCCATTTACACTTTTGGAAGTTCATGCATCATACTATCACAACAATGTATATGCAGTATGTGAATATGGCAACATTAGTTATGACAATTTCGAAATTGGAAGTTCAAGCGGTTTTTACGCTGATTTGGGATACAATGTTGGCTCATGGCTAAAGCTTGATAGTGAGTTGATTCCATTTGTTCGTTACTCCGATATTAATCCCGCAGCGACCACACTAACGGGCGGGGATTCCGAGTTAGCGAACCATTCAACAAAAATGATGGCAGGATTGGCATTTAAGCCCATTCCAGAAGTAGTTTTCAAATTGGATTATTCAATACAGAAGTTTGAATTAAACGATCAGAAGACAGATCTGCTAAATATTGGCGCAGGATACATGTTTTGATATGAGACTAATTATTATTCTACATATGCTATTTTGTGTGACGCTTTATGCCGGAATGAATGATGATATTTACACAATGTTATTTGAAAAATACGGCGAATCAAGTAAAATCACTCATGTAAATATTAAAGTTGATCCCGGGCTAAAATCAATCATTGAGATGAAAACCGGGCAGAAATTTTTCAGAGATAATTTGCATTGTTATAAAATTTTGGATGCAAATGGTAACACCTATACCGGTCTGCTGGATAATGTTTATGGTAAAACTTTACCAATTACTTTTCTCGTTGTTTATGATGAGACGGGGAAGATAAATGACTGCTTTATTGTGAAGTACAGAGAACCCAGAGGTTACGGGGTAAAGCAGCAGAGTTGGCTGAATCAGTTTGTGGGGAAAGATGCAAACTCAGAATTTAAAGTAGGTAGTGAAATTCATGGTATTACAGGATCTACTATTTCAGTAAACTCGGTTGCCAGAGGAATCAGAAAATTATCCATTCTGTATGAAAAGCTAAAAAGTGAATTATAATCTTTATAAACTGTGAAAAGCGGGAAGTTTATCCCGCTTCAGGCTGTTGACAAACTAGTTTTTTTTAAGTCCTCCTTGGAAGGAGGTGGATTCCGACAAATGTCGGAAGACGGAGGATGATTTATTTCATTTTATGTGACTTTTGGTCATCCCCCATCACAAAAAACGTGATTTCCCCCCTTCAAAAGGGGGACTTGAAAATCAACAACCAGGTTTTTCGACAATCTCAAGCGGGAAGTGATTCCCGCTTATATTTTAATGTCTGCAATGAGCATTTTCGAGTATATTCAACTCACCTTTTTCGAACAGAATTGCAGCCGTATCGGCAACATTCTCATCGGTGATGACAGTTTTGATATTTTTTGAAGCAAAATCATCAACAAGTCTCTTGCCCATACCTTTTGAAATCAGAACGTCCATCTCTTTCAGCGCGTCTGTAAGTGAATCATGGCTATGATTATGTTCTGAGTGGTTATGTTGAGAATGATCGTGATTTCCCTTGCCATGATGCGTGAAGTTATTTTCAATTTCTGATTTTGATTTTATTTCTCCTGCCTCTACATCATAAATCATAAACCCGGCACATCTTCCAACATGACCACTAACAGTGACAAAATCGTCTGTTGATATTGCAATTTTCATTTATCCTCCAATAATTTTATATGAATAGGATGTAAGTATCTCTATTACGTTTCGAAAAATAATAAAAAGGCGGATAAAATATCTTATAAGAGGATATTAATCTTTATTTGCGGAATTTAATGAGTTTACCCTGAAAATACTGTAGAACAATATTACAACAGCTATCCATTGTATCGGGGATAAAATATTATCTCTTAGAATATACTCAAGCAGCACAGCCGAAAGTGGAAATGATAACTCATAGATTGAACTGGAAGATGCTGAAATTTTTTTAAGTCCGTAATAATATAAAAAGATTGCCGCACCACCAGTAGAAAAAGCAATAATGATGAATACTATTATATGAGTCTGGTTTAATTGGGATACATCACCAAAATTCATAAAGAAAAACGAAATGAAAATCATAATCAACGCGGAAAGGGCAAATCGCATATAAGTGGCAGTAAAGAAAGTTGTGTTTTTTAAGGCGCGTTTGCTCATAACTGTACTCAACGCAAAAGATGCGGCGGCAACTAATGCGAAAAGTGCAGCTATCGCGGTTTTATCATTTGAGTCAAATACAGGCACATTCAAGCCAAAAGTCATGAGATACGCGCTTGCCACCGCAATTCCCGACCATATAAAAAAGCGTCCTCCCGGTCGTTCTTTCAGGAAAAGCGAGGCGAAAAGGATCGCGAATACCGGCTGCAATTTTTGAATTAAAATTACGATTGATAGATTTACAAAATTCACATAAAACAGAGCTTTAGTGATAGCAAGAGTTCCGATTGCACCCCCGAACAAAGCAACACCCGCGAAAGCGGCCCAGTCTTTTTTGGTAAGAGATTTAATCTCGCTTGTTTTCTTGATCATGAAAGGGGTTAGAATAAGTGCTACAAGCGAGCTTTCCAGAAGTACAACAATATTAACAGGCAGATCGTAAAGGTAAGGACGCAACACAATCCCGTCAACGCCCCAGAGAACCGCGGCGGTAATAACGAAAAGAGGACCTTGATTATTTTTCAAATTGTTTTCCCGGATTCGCGAGCTTTTATCAGTTTTTCTTGTGATTTGTCTCGGAGGCAATTTTCACTATGCCTGCAAGTTTATCTTTCAGTTGTTTAATTTCATTCTCGAGAATTGCCAGTTTATACGATTCAGGTTTTTCAACACCACCTAAAAGCCAGTTAAGATCGCATCCCAGATTAAGCAATTTGATAAGGATTTTTGATCCGGGCTCTCTGTTCCCACTTGTATATTGATGAAGTTGCTGAGGTGTTATTTCCATAGCGTTCGCGAGTCGGGTCATTTTCCCATATCTCTTTTTCGCGAAAGTTTTAATGCGCTCGCCAATTGAAATATTCAATTTACTCGATTCGAAAAGGGAAGGGTCTTTGGTTATATCTGTATCGAACAGGCTCATTTCAAATGGAGCTTCTTCAATAGCCTCTTTGAGTTTGTCGTATAGATGATCGTCAATTTCGGTTACTTCATTGAGGAAGTAATTTAATTGCCTTGTGTTGAGACTAACTTGCTCGGCAAGCCATTCAAGTTCAATTTTATTTATCCTGATCTGTGATTTGATTTCATCGAGCCTGTTCAAAAACTACCTCTTCAATAATTTTGATTTACAAATATAATAAAAAACGGAATTACCTCGGGAGGGGATATAAAAAAAGGAGGGTAAACCCTCCTTTTATAAAATAATTATTGATTACTTCATCAAAGTCATTTTTTTGGAAATTTTTTGTGTACCTGCCTGGACTGAGTAGATATAGACTCCGGAGGCGAGGTTACTGCCATTGATGGTAACTTTATAGACACCCGGTTTGTATTCGCGATTATTTATCATGTGCGAGATAAGTTCACCGGTAACAGAATATAGACTCATTGTTACATTAGCCGTTTCAGTTATTGAAAACTCAACCGTAGTGGTTGGGTTGAATGGATTAGGATAGTTCTGAGTTAATGAGAATTCTGTAGGGATACTGTTTTCATCTTTTTCAATTGAGGTTATCACAGGAAGAGTTCCGGTGTATGCCCATTTTTCTGCGGCCCACCCATAATAAGACTGACTGTAGAAGTTTCCATTTTCGTCGAAATCAAGATTGTAAACAGAAACATAGCCGGAAGCTGTACCCGGAGAGTCAACCTGAATACGATATGCTGATGAATCATTTTGCAGATAGTTCCACATATATACGTCTGTGGTGTCAAGATTTTCGGCGGTGAACGGGTTGATGGTAAATATTTTACCGTAAGTGTAACCAACATTTCCTCTGAAACTAACGTCATGCGCCATAAAAAGAAGATTGTTATCCTGAAGATAACTCAAACCCATCGGGCCGGCATAGACTGTATCAGGTGACCATGTTGTGTCATTGACCATAGCTTCATTGTAATAACTGAAATTAGGGTCTTCCTGATATCCGCTTGTAACATCCCCAACGAATTTATGGATTGTTCGTGCATCAAAATTGGAAACCCAGATTTCTGTACCATCAGCATTAACCGCGATACCTCTTGCTTCGCCTTCACCCGGCACCTGAATTTCGTGCAAGACAGTTGGAGCGGTTAGCTGTGGATCTAACCATGAAGGTTCGTTAGCAAAATTGTCATAAACTCTGATTGAGCTTGTGTTATTAGCAGTATCAATAACAGTGACAAAAACATGACCATCATTGTCAACGTCAATTGCCCAAATGTAATCAGCAGCAGTAGGCAGCCTGTATTCAGCTGATTCATAATCATCGGTTCCCATTTGGAACACAAGAATATTTCTCTCAACATCGTTGTTGGCTACGAAAATTTTTCCATCGGTTTTGTTAACTGCAACAGCATTGGGATCTTCCATGTTAACCTGGTCAAATCCTGATGCCCAAACTGTCTGATAAAGAGTCTGATTGTAAGGTATGTCACTAATTCTTCCGCTTGCTGAATCAGCGTCACGATAAGCGACGAGATAATATGCCCCTTTGCTTGAAGCATTAATAAGAGCGACAAACTCATCTTCCGAAACAGCACCAACATCAATGGTATTTAAACCTGTACCGTTGGTTCCATCATCGTAAGTAGCATATTGGCATTCCCAAACACCATCAAAGGTCTGGGCAAAGATTGAGGTTGAAGAAAGGGAAAAAAGAGCAATAATAAAGATAGCTCGTAGGATATTTCTCATACGTTCCTCCGTAAAGATTGGTTGATATATAAGGCTAAAAATTGTTGACGGCCATTAATACCTGCAAACAATTTAAAGATATAGATACACCTCTCGAATCTTCTTTCCCTCAAAATCTAAAACACACACTCACATTGGTTCGGTCATCTATATCTTATACAGATATTGTGCATTTTACGAATAATTTATAAAGATAGCAATTTTATTTTGACAAAAAATTAACCAATTTATCTTATATAAAGCCAAATGATAAAGGAGTTTGGTTATAAAGCCTAAATTATTGACCTTTTTTTAATTTGATGCCTATTATAATCATAATTATGAATGTGAGACCACTTACCAAAAAAGGAAATTTAATTCCTGCCAACGCTACAGATATCCCACTCAGGGAGGGACCTATCATATTCCCCAAAATTTGAGCGCTCGAACCAAGACCCATCACACCGGATTTCCTGTTCTCGGGTGTGTAGGAACTTATTGCCGCGAACATAACCGGCAGGAGCCCGCCATATCCAAAACCTAGTAATGCCCTGACTGGTGCCAATAGATAAGCGTCGGGTACAATTACATGGAGAAAATACATCATTCCGGTAAGTACAGATGCATAAATTATTACAATTCGGATTCCATTTTTCTGAGCGTATTTACCCCAGAGGGGTGCGGCAATAGCTGTGAAAAATCCGGAAATACCGTATAACACGCCTGTAATTGTAGTGAAAAATTTTTGTGTAGTTAAAATATCCTCTACAAACAAAACAAAAATGGGTCTGATAAACGCAAACGCAAATGATGTTAAAAGTATAAGATAGATGATATATCTAAGTTCTTTTTTACTAAATATAAATTTGGCGTTTTCGAGGAGCGTAAATCTTTTTTGCCCTGATACGCTTCTTTTTTCTTCTTTTACATAAATCGCGAAAAATATGCCGGTTATAATCAGAAGACTTGCAACGATAAAGAAGACAGTTCTGTAACCCACCATGTCGGCGAGCACACCACCAATTAAAGGTCCAATAACGGTTCCGGTTGCCGTTGCAGTTTGAAGTAATCCCAGAGCGTAACTGTTTTTCTCCTCGGGTGTATTTGCGGCTACCATCGCCATTGCCGCAGGGCTAAATCCGCTCAAGCCACCCTGAATGAACCTGAAAACCAACAGTTGAGTGGGGGATTGCGCTAATCCTATTAGTATCTGGGCAATACCCAGCCCGAGGACAGCCCGAATTGAGATGATTTTTCTTCCGTACTTATCCCCCAAACTTCCCCAAAGAGGGGTCATAAATAGTGAAATGAAAAAAGGTCCCGCAAAAACCCATCCCGACCATGACGCTGTTTCTTCAACTCCCGTAACGCCAAGTTCACGAATAAAGAGAGGAAGGAATGGTACAATCGAGCTCATCCCCAGCATCGTGAGAAACTGACTTATCCAAATAAAAAACAGGTTGCGTTTCCAGTTCATAGGGGAGAATTATCTGACTTTTTTGAAAAATGAAACTTAAGTAAATTCTTATTAAGAATGTGATATATATTATTTTAAGAAATAAGTCACTTGACAATAAGTATAAATGAGAATATATTTGTGGCATGCGTATTATAAGGTTAATAGCGAGTATTTTAATAATTGCGGGTTTAACCAACCTGTTTGCGGGAGCATTCCTTCATTATTTTCATGCAAAAAGTGAAGGTGATAATGTTGTTCTTACCTGGGAAACAGGTGAAGAAGCAGGTGTTTCCAATTATGTAATTCTTCGCGGTATTGAAAAAGATGAGATGGTTGAAGTTGCTGTCGTTAATCCTCGCGGAAGCAATTCAAGCTATAAATATACCGACGAATCCGCATATAAAACAGATGATTCATTCTATGTTTACCAGCTCAAAATAGTTGATGGTGATGGAAGTGAATCATATTCCAGCCATGTTTCTGTTTCGCACAGCCCATCAAGTGTTAAAAGAACATGGGGCAGCATCAAGGCCTTATTCCGATAACCACACACCCTTTTTATGATCCCTGCATCTGTTAAATTTTATCTGGCATCGCAATCTCCCAGACGTAGAAAACTTATGTCCTTGCTTTCCAACAATTTCTCCGCGTTTTCTGTTGATCTTGACGAGGTAATATACCCGGATGAAGACCCGGAAGATGTAGTTCTCAGGCTTGCCGAGCACAAAATGGATTTGGCAATTCAGCAGGCAGGCGAGGGTATTGTTATTACCGGTGACACTATTGTTGTGCTGGATGATGAAATACTGGTAAAACCCGTTGATGAAGAAGATGCTTTTCATATCCTTTCCAAACTTAGTGATCAAAGTCATTCAGTATATACAGGATATTCGGTTCATAACAAAGTTACAGGAAAGCGAATTTCGAGATTTGAACGCACCGAGGTTTATTTCAGAAAGCTTTCCGAGCATGAAATCAGAGATTACATAAGAGGCGGTAGCCCTATGGATAAGGCTGGTGCCTATGGTATTCAGGATGATTATGGAGCCGTGTTCGTTAGAAAAATTGAGGGTTGCTACTACAATGTAGTTGGTTTTCCACTGTCAGCAATTTATTTGGCAATAAAGGAAATTATTTGATTGGAGAAGCTTAAAAAGAATATTCTTTTCTTTATAATTATTTCAATTTTCATCTACTTCGGTCTTACACTCTACGCTGATTTTGATTCTGTCCTGGAATCAATGACGCAAATAGATGTGCTGATTCTTCCGGTTGTTTTTTTTCTTTCCCTGCTTAATTATATAACTCGCTTTTTTAAGTGGCACTATTATCTCAGATTGTTAAAAATAGATGTAAAGTTTTGGGATTCGTTCGGGATTTTCATGTCCGGACTTGCAATGAGCGCTACTCCCGGAAAACTGGGCGAGCTATTAAAATCATACCTGGTTAAAGACAAAGTTGGAACACCGGTAAGTAAAACGGCACCAATTATCTTCGCCGAAAGATTAACTGATATGATTTCGGTAATTGCGCTAGCCATTGGTGGAGCGTTATTTTACAAATTCGGTGTAAATGTGGTGATCATTACCGGTATTTTCTTTTTACTGATAATTATAGTTATCAGTAACAGGAAGATGTCGCTTTATCTGATTGATTTAATTTCAAAAATCGGGTTTATCAGTAAGTATGTAAAGCAGATCAGGGAACTGTATGAAAGCGCATTTATTCTAATCAGACTGCCGGCATTGATAAAAATGACACTCCTCAGTTTCGTTTCGTGGTTTTTTGAGTGTTACGGCTATTATCTTGTGTTGACCGGTCTGGGTTTGGATGTATCACTTTTCTGGTCTGTATTTGTTTATGCATTCGCGACTATTGTCGGTTCGATAACAATGCTTCCCGGTGGTTTGGGTGCCACCGAGGGTTCGATTACACTTTTAATGGTTGAAAATGGAATTTCGAAGGATCTTGCTGTAATCTCTACATTCATCATACGTGTTGCAACACTTTGGTTCGCGATTTTATTGGGTGTTATTAGTCTGATTTGGTATCAGAAGAAGACCGGTATGAATAAAATTGATGCCAATCTTGATGAAATCCAAAAACGTAAATCCTAGTTGGCGAATACCGAACATGGATAATCATCCATGGAACAATTACCGGGATTTTCTGTTAATATATATAGAAGAAGATTCATATCACACATGATGTAATCTCCTTGATTTTAGTACTTACAACGATTATATTAAAAAATAATTACACAACAAACAAAAAGGAGGATTCGATGTCAGATGAACAAGGAGCCGGAAAAGGTTTTGTGATGGGCTTTATTACCGGTACATTAGTTGGTTCTATTGTTGCCCTTCTTTACGCTCCCAAATCAGGTAAAGAATTGCGTACCGATATAAAAGTAAAATCGGACGAGTATATGGATGAGGCTGAAACTTACCTTAGCGACGCAAAAGTAAAAGTTAACGATATGATTCATGAAGGTAAAAAAAAATCAGAGTCAATGATAACGGAAGCGAAAACTAAAGTTGACGAATTGCTTGATGAAGCTGAAAAAATACTCGACAACGCAAAAAGTAAAACCGGTGAGTACGTAGACGTTAATAAAAAAAAAATTGAGTCTGAAGGTGAAAAGCTGAAAACAGCTGTAAAAGCCGGTATTGATACTTACAAATCTACCAAGGAATCATAAGGGGTATGGGAATTAATGAAGTATTGATTCTGATACTCCTTGTTGTTTCTATTGTCGCAATAGTTTATTTAATAAATATATTAAGAAAACTGGGCGACTTAACAGAGAAGATGAGCGACGATATCACTGAAATGAAAAACGAAGTGGTCCCCGCAATTCAAAAGCTGAATGAAACACTTGAAAACACATCTATAATTACCGGTAGAATCGAGAGACGAAGCGCAGAACTTGATGAACAATTGGTCAGTTTAAGAGACAGATTAAGTTCGTTCGGAGAAGGTTTTTCTCTTGGTACCGGCTCACAAAACCCCGTACAAAATCTTGTAGGTAACATAAAAGCAGTTAAAAACGGTTTTTCTGCGTTTTGGTCCGCGTTTCGCAAATAATTTACCAGTTGTGAACGCGGATTTTTATTTTATTGATAGATATATGGGTATTTTTTCTTATCTTTTAAATTAACAATTTTTTAACGCGAATATGTATGATCAAATAAAGTATTGAGGGAGGTATTTTGAAAGAATATACTACCGAAGCTATAAGAAATATAGCTCTCTACGGTCATGGCGGCAGCGGTAAAACCAGTCTGGTTGAGAATATGCTGTTTGCCGCGGGTGAAACTAACAGAATCGGAACTGTTGACGATGGTAATACTGTATCCGATTTTAACGCAAATGAAATTGAAAGAAAAATATCCATCTCCGGAACCGCTCTCCATGTTGAATGGAAAAATCACAAAATTAACCTTCTTGATACCCCCGGCTATTCTGATTTTATCGGACAGGTAATAAGTTGTCTGCACGTTGCTGACGTCGGTACCGCAGTTGTAAATGCTGTTGAAGGTGTTGAAGTTGGTACTGAAGCCATTTGGGAATTTGTTCAGCAGAAAAATATTTCTTCAGCTGTTATCGTTAACAAAGTTGATAACGAACACTCAAGATTTTCTGAAGTGGTTGATATGGTCAAAGAGAGGTTGAGTAATGACGCTACCGTCATCACTTTCCCTGTCAAAGAAGGTATCGGTTTTGACAGTGTTGTTGATATCATTAAAATGAAAGCCTTCACTTTCGGAGCTCCCGGCTCAAAAGAAGTAAAAGAAATTGATATACCGGCAGAAGTTAAAGATACCGCAGAAAGTATGAGAGAAGAACTTATTGAAAAAATTGCCGAAAGTGATGAAGCGCTTCTCGACAAGTTTTTTGAAGAGGGTACTCTCAATGAAGAAGATTTAACCAAAGGTATCAAAAATGCGGTATTATCAGGTGGTTTTATACCTATTTTCGCGGCTTCCGCTACTCAGGGCGCGGGGTTGACAAATTATCTTGATTTTATGGTTAATTTTATGCCGTCTCCTGTTGATGTTCCTGCGACAAAAGCAACCGATACAGAGGGTGAAAACCCACAGGAAGTTAAATGTGACGCTGAAGGTCCACTTTCACTTATCGTTTTTAAATCACTTTCAGAACCTCATGTTGGTGAACTTTCAATATTCAAAGTTATTTCAGGCACACTTGATCATGGTGTTGACCTAATCAATACAAATAACACCAAATCAGAAAGAATTGGTCAGCTATTTATACTTAATGGTAAAAACCGTAAAGAAGTTGGAAAATTGGTAGCCGGCGATATTGGTGCTGTTGTAAAATTGAAAGATACTCATACCGGTAATACTCTTGCCGTTAAAGGCAATAATATAATAATTGATACTATTCAATTTCCTCCATCTGTTATTCGCGGTGCTATCAAACCTAAATCAAAAGGTGATGAGGATAAAATATCATCAGGTCTTCACACAGTTCATGAAGAAGATCCAACACTTAATGTCAATTTTGATCCTGAATTGGGTCAGACAATTGTTTCCGGTCAGGGTGAACTTCAGTTGATGCTTGCGGTTAAACTTCTTAAAGATCGCTACGGCGTTGAAGTTGAACTTATTGAACCAAGGATTCCTTATCGTGAAACTATCAAAGGTGCTATCGATACAGCTGAATATAAACACAAAAAACAATCGGGTGGTCGTGGTCAGTATGGTCATGTAGTTCTTAAACTTGAACCACAGCCAAGAGGTGAAGGTTTTGAGTTTGTTGACGCGATTGTTGGTGGTGTTGTACCGGGCAGATTTATCCCTGCGGTAGAAAAAGGTCTGAAAGAGATCATGGATAAAGGTATTCTTACAGGTAGCAGGGTTATTGATGTTAAGGTAACATTGCACTTTGGTTCTTACCACAACGTTGACTCTGATGAAGTTTCGTTCAAAATTGCTGCAGCTCAGGCGTTCAAAAAAGGATTTATGACTGCAAAACCTGTGATTCTTGAACCGATATATAAAATCAGAGTTAAAGTGCCTGAAGATTACATGGGTGACGTGATGGGTGATATCTCTTCACGCCGTGGTAAAATTTCAGGTATGGAAGCAGAAGGACCATTCCAGATAATCAACGCGACAGTTCCATTGGCTGAACTTTACAAGTATTCAACTCACCTTAGAAGTATAACTCAGGGTAGAGGAATGCATCATCGTGATTTCTCTCATTATGAAGAAGTACCGAAAGATGTTGAATCTAAAATTATCGAAGAATACGAAAAGTCAAAAGAAGAAGAATAGATCCATTATAGATTATTTATGGGCAGTTCGGTTCTTCCGGTCTGCCCATTTTTTTTATCAGGAGTATTAAATGAATAGAATGTGGTCTCCATGGCGATCTAATTATATTGATTCATTCAAGAATAAAAAAGAAACAAGTAATTGTGTCTTTTGTGACGCGGTTGATGCGGATATTTCATCTGATGAGTGTATAAAAGTTTATGATGGTGAAACCTGTTTCGTCATGTTGAACTTATACCCTTACAATAATGGTCATGTTATGGTAATTCCTAAACGGCATATTTCCAATATGCTTGAATTGACAGAACCTGAAATGACCGAAATGATGAGTTTGGTAAGAAAGTCATTGAAAGCCCTTGAAAAAATTCTTGCGCCGCACGGATTCAATTTTGGCGCTAATCTTGGCAAGGCTGCCGGAGCAGGTATTGATACACATCTGCATTTTCATATTGTGCCAAGATGGAACGGCGATACTAATTTTATGCCGGCGCTTGGTGAAGTAAAGGTTATTTCACAAGATTTGTTGATTACCAAAAAAAACTTAATCGAGGCTCTCAAAGGGATATGAGGCGTATATTAGTAGCGCCCAACAGCTTTAAAGGTTGTGCGTTATCACCGGAAATTGCGCAGATAATTTCCGCTGCATTAAAATTACATCTTCCTGAAAATTCCTTTGAAGTCATTTCAATACCCCTAACCGATGGTGGTGACGGTTTTCTGGATGTAATTGTTAATTTGAGCAAAGGTAAAAAGATCTCTATCCCTTATGACTCGAATACAAAATCTTCAGATAGTTGTTTTTTTGCTGCTTTAGTGGAGAATAAACTTGTTATTGAAAGCGCTCTTGTGATTGGTTTGCAAGATAAAGCTCCACCGGAAAACAATCCTTTATACACCTCTTCAAAACCTTTGGGAAGAGCAATTTTGAGATCACTTGAATTCTTTAAGAATGAAAATATTGAAGAAATATTGATTGGTGTGGGTGGTACCGCAACTGTTGATATGGGAACAGGCATGCTTTCCGAGTTCGGACTCAAACTACTGGATAAGACTGGAAACGAGCTTAAGCCGATTCCTGCTAATTTTAATAAAATAGCATCAGTAATTCCACCTTCGAGTAAAATTAAGCAAAAACTAAAATTTGTGATAGATTGTGATAATCCTCTTTTAGGGGTTAATGGTGGTGTTCAGGTGTATGGTCCCCAAAAAGGGCTGAATGCTGAAGGTATAAAAATAACCGAGAAAGGGTTCAGACATCTAATTGAAATAATTGGAATTTCTAACTGTGATCAACTTTCCGGTGCCGGTGGAGGGATAGCTTCATTAGTAACGCGTTATTTCCCGACAGAGTTAATTGACTCTAAAACGTTTATTAAAAATGAACTATTGGCAGGTGAAAAACCTGAATCATTTGATATTCTCATCACAGGCGAAGGTAAAGCAGATGAGCAAACTTTTATGAACAAGGCCCCCGGCGTTTTGCTTGAAATGTTCTCGGCCGCGGAGAAAATTAAATTTGTGCTGTGTGGAGTGAATGAAATACCGGATAATAAGTATAAAAATATTTCAGTTATAGAAATTTCCAAATATTTTGATAATTTTAAAGATTCTATCAGGAATTATAAAACAGGCCTGGAAAAGGGTGTGTCAGAAATAACAGATAAAATTTTAAATAAAATATAAATTGGTTTCATCATGAAAGAATATTTAGACCTTGTAAAAACAGTTTTGGAAAATGGTACTCGTAAACCATCACGAACCGGTGTTGATACGATATCATATTTTGGCGCGTTCTATAAAGTTGACCTTGGCAAGGGATTCCCTTTGTTGACGACAAAGAAGATGGTTTGGAAATCATTACTTCACGAAGTATTATGGTATTTATCAGGCGAAAACCATATAAGGAATTTGCGAAAACATACTAAAATCTGGGATGCCTGGGCTGACGAGGAGGGAAACCTCGAGACTGCTTACGGTTATTATTGGCGCCATTTCCCAAGTGCGAGTAAAGATAAAAACGGTAACTGGAAAGTAATGGAAGTTGATCAGATCAAATATGTTATAGATGAAATCAGACGAAACCCCAACAGCAGAAGATTGGTCGTTACAGCCTGGGAACCGGGAAACGCGATAAACAGCAAGTTACCTCCATGCCATTATACCTATACCTTCAATGTGAATGACGGGAAGCTGAACTGTCACCTCACTCAACGTTCTGGTGATATTGCGTTGGGTATTCCTTTTAATCTGGCGGCATATTCGCTTTTAACTCAAATAATCGCACAGGAAACCAATCTTGAACTTGGTGAATTTGCCCATACAATTATTGATGCACATATCTATGTTGCGGATGAAGGGAGTGATATGGAGCGTTTTGATCATAAAAAAGGTTTGCTCGAGCAATTGGAACGCGAACCACTTACGCTACCGCGACTTGAAATCGTGAAAAAACCGATTGATGAACTTACGTTTGAAGATTTTACTTTACACGGATATAAAAGCCACGACAGAATTAAGTTTGAGGTTGCAGTTTAAAATTGTTTATGGGGTGTAAATTTTATAAATATTTGGTTCTATTAGTGATAATTCTGAGCGGGAATGGTTCGGCTCAGAATTTTGCCCCTTTTAATGTTATCCATTATGATGAAAAAGATGGACTTCCGACAAATCTGATCAAGAAAATTAAAAGTGATGATTTGGGGTTTATCTGGATTGCTTCCGACGGCGGATTGGTTAGATATGATGGCAATACTTTCATAGTTCTTAGCGATATTCTTCCTTCCACATATGCCAAAGATGTTGTGTTCGGAAAAAATCAGGAGGTATATGTTGTTACTGATTTCGGATTTGGCGAAATAATAAATCCTCGTGGAAACCGTAACAAGATATCCTACAAACCAATCGCAACCGGTGGAATGAAAGAGGAACAAGGGCATCTATACTATCCTAAATCCGTATTTATTGATTCTAAAAATAATGTCTGGATCTCCGGGATAACTTCAGTGAACAAGATCAAGGGAAAAGATTTTGAGACTTTTGTGTTCCCTAAGAAGTATCATTCCGACAGTTATTTTAGTTCTTACAATATAATTGAAACTGCAAATGGTGAAATATTTATCTCAAGTTGGGCGGGTTATATTCTGAAATACGATAGTACCAGCAATTCATTCGTGGATCAGAATATCAAGGCTCTTGAGAACACACGAATTCATCATTTCTATTATGATGAAGGCAGGATTTTCGCCGGTACTTCAGAAGGTGTATTTGTTTTTTCCAAATCCCGCTCAAATGATCTGGAACTTGAGAAGCATCTGCCACTCGAATCAATATCATCAATTTCAAGAATTCAGGAAGGCGCCTATATGTTTGGCACCTGGATGGAGGGAGTGTACTTCTATGATTGTGAAAGCAAGTCTGTCAAGAGAGTTGATTTACCTCGGGTTAGAAGGATCGTATCATTAACCAGGGATAAGTATCAGGGAATCTGGCTGGCGAGCGAAAACGGTATATTTCTGTTGAAGGAAGCTCTGTTTTCGCAAATTGATTTTTCCTCAACGCCCGATATCGATGAATCTCCATTTATATTTAAGTCGGTTATTGCGGACGAAAGTAATATCTACTTCTCTGATCAAAGCAGAGTTTTTTCGATTGATATTTTCAGTAAGAAAATAAATCGGATTGATATGCCGGTTGATGAGGAAGTATATAATTTTGATGCACGTGATGAGTATCTTGCAATTTCATACCGATCCGGTAAACTTTATTTTACAGACGGAAAAAGGAGCCTTGTTGACAGATTTAAAGGCGACAGGATTAATGACTGTAAAATTGATTCAAAGGGAAATTTATGGGGATTGCTGGAGCAGAAGGGTTTACTGCTTAAAGTTTCATTAAGCGGGGAAGTGAAATACTACGAATACCTGTATGAAAACGATTTAATGATTTCGCTCGTTGATATTGTAGATGATGAGGTTTATGTAGGTTTAACCGGTGAAACCAACAGAATAGCCAAATATAGCGTTTTGACCGATGAACTTATTCCGGTGGGTACCAAAATTGAAAATGGTGAACGTTATCAGCTTCGAATTTTTGATATCGAGAAAAAAGACAATTTTTATTATCTCGCGACAAACAGAAGTTTACTGGAACTGCATTCAGACACGGTATATCAAAATGTTTGGATGAAAAATATTGAATCACCCAATATTCGCGCGATTGCGTCGGGGCAGAATGGTGAGTTGTGGCTGGGCACAGATAGAGGCGTATTTTTAGTAACAGATGATGGCACCTCGCAATATAGTGAAGCGGATGGATTACCCAATTCTACGGTAACAATTGAAGGACTTTTAGTTGACGGCGATAATCGTTTATGGGTTAGTACACCTGGAGGTCTTGGCGTTAGTGTTAAAGAAATTTTTACCGGTTCTATAACTCCTGAACCAATCATTATTGAAACATCATTCTATGATGCGAATAACCGTTTTGTGGAAAATAAAAATCGGGAATATTATGCAGGAAGTGACGTAAATGTTGTATTTTCGTCTTTGTTTTATCCAACAAATGATATTTCTTATCAATATCAGCTGGTTGGTGAGGATGAACGATGGTCATCCTCAACAAAGGTAACTTCTGTCCGATATAACAATTTACGCGCAAACGACTATATTCTCAGAGTTAGAGCCAAGAAAGACGGACATAGATGGAGTGCCCCGGCAGAGTTCAGGTTTTTTATCATAACCCCCTGGTACCTGAAACCGGGTATGATTATAGTTTACTCTCTCCTAGGTGTTTTGATCATTATTCTGGTTCTTGTCCTGGTCAATCAGAAAAGACTCAGGAACCTGCAGAATCAGAGAAAAGAGCTTGAAATATTAGTCGGCCAGAGAACGGCTGATCTGGAAGAGGAAAAAAGGAGAGTTGAACGCTATCTTGAAGAAAGTGTTAAAGCAGGTAAAGAGCTCAAGAGGTTGAATGAATTTAAAGGGGAACTACTAAGCATCGCATCCCATGATTTGAAGAATCCCTTACAATCGATATTGGGAATGGAGCAGATATTGTTGGAAGATCGCTCAATAAAGGGAGATTCGCAAGAAGCTGTGGAAATTATTTTTGAGGCTTCCAAAAATATGCATAATCTGATAACCGAGATTTTGGATAACTCAATTACAACCGCTTCTGATTTATCATTAAATAAAACAAAAGCTAATATTAGTGATATTGTAAGTCTGGCTGTTAATCAAAACAAAGTTCAGTCCGACAGGAAGAAACAAAATTTACATGTTGATATTGAAGAGAATATAGAGACCGAAATCGACAAGGTTTGGATGAGAAATGTAATAGATAACTTGCTTAGTAACGCAATAAAATATACATATCCGGAGAAAAATATTTGGATAAAATTATTTAGAAAAAATTCACAAATTGTGTTTAGTGTAATGGATCAGGGTCAAGGTTTCACTGATAAGGATAAAGAGAAAGTTTTCAAAAAATTTCAGAGATTATCAGCAAAACCTACGGGAAATGAGACTTCCACAGGATTGGGTTTGTTTATAGTAAAAGAAATAGTTTCCAAACATGGCGGGAATATCGAATTAAAAAGTGTTCTTGGAGAGGGTTCAGAGTTTATCATTACATTGGATGAATAATATGAATCAGAGAAATGTGCTTTTTTTTGCAGCGATAATAATACTCGTTATCCTGAATGCGTGCCGTGAATATCCTTTGGAAGTCAACTATGGTAATGCCAAAGTTAATATAAAATCGAATCCTCGTGGAGCAGCAATCTTCGTTGACGGATTATCCACCGGCAAAGTAACTCCGGATAGTCTTGTAAATCTGCATGGAGGTAATTACTCCATTTCATTGAAATTATACGGATATCGCGATACCTCTTTTGTCATCAATATTGAAGAATCTGATTCAAGTATTGTGTCAGTTGAATTAAAGCAGATTTTTTAATATATATCTTAGTTGATATAATTACTATTCGTTCGATCACTTCAATATCTTCGTAGCCAATACTGTTGGGAGTACTATTTTTGAAAAAAATAATTATTGCCGCTGTTGCCAAAAACTTTGTTATCGGTAAAGACGGCAAAATGCCTTGGCATATCAGTGAAGAGCTAAAACATTTTAAAAAAACAACGATGAATTTTCCTCTTCTGATGGGGAGAAAAACATATGTGTCTTTTGGAGCCAAACCGCTGAAAGGCAGATTGAACTGCGTCCTGACCAGAGATGAAAACTATCAATCAGATTATGATAATTTGAAAGTATTTAATGATATAGATGAGCTTTTCAATCATTGCGGAAAAGAAGGATTTGAGAAAATTTTTATTATTGGCGGCTCGGAGATTTATAATAGTACGATAAACCATTGTGATGAGATGGTTTTATCTTTCTTGAATGAAGATTACGAAGGGGATACATATTTCCCGGAAATTGATGAAAATATATGGAATATCGATAATATTGAAAAACATGACAGGTTTGATGTACATTACTACATACGAAGGAAGATTTAAGGCAAGGAATTGATGATTAAAAAAATTCAGATATTACCGGAATATATTTCGAATAAAATCGCGGCAGGAGAGGTTGTACAAAGACCCGAATCGGTTGTTAAAGAACTGATGGAAAACGCGCTCGATGCCGGGGCAACTTTAGTAGAATTGTATATAAAAGATGCCGGTAAATCACTCATTCAGGTTACTGACGATGGTTTTGGTATGAGTGAAGATGACGCGAGAGATTCAATCCTCAGGCATGCGACAAGCAAGATCACCACTTTTGAAGATCTTGAAAAAATCAGAACTTTCGGCTTCAGAGGTGAGGCACTCAGCTCAATTGCCGCGGTAAGTAAACTTGAGATAAAAACCGAACAGCGTGATGAAGATCTCGGTACAATTATCAGAGTTGAAGAAGAACACCAAATAATAGTAGATAAAGGTTCTTTTGCCAAGGGAACTTCCGTGGTAGTTAAAAATTTGTTCTATAATACCCCTGCGAGAAGAAATTTCCTTAAATCGAACGCAACTGAACTGAAACATGTAACCGATACCTTCAAGAAGTTTGCCCTAAGCTATCCGGAAATCGGTTTCAAATTTGTGAATGATGATGACGTTATCTATGATCTTGCGCCGGCGGATTTGGATGAAAGACTTTCTATATTGTTCTCGGATAATATCAATGATGCTCTTGTAGAAGTTAAAGAAGTAACAGATTATCTTAATATTACAGGTTATGTTTCGAAACCTACATTTCTGCGCAGAAGTAAAGGCGATCAATACCTTTTTATAAATAAACGTGCGGTAAGCAGTAAAATAATCAATCACGCGGTTTTCACCGCATATGAAAATATACTTGAAAAAGGTGAGTATCCTTTTTTTGTTCTCTTTCTGGAGCTTGATCCAGCGAAAGTTGACATAAATGTTCATCCCAGCAAACTGGAAGTCAAGTTTGATGATGAAAACGGGATTTACACTTTTGTGCAGGCAGTAGTTAGAAAAAGCCTTGGAAGTTATGATCTGGTTCCTACCATGACTTTTAACACCCCGAATGATGAAGGTGAAAAGTTAGGTTTTAATAAAGGTAACAGAGTATCGCAGCAGGATTTTGCCGACCGTCCGGACTACGGTTCCGGAGGATACAGTTCCAGAGCATACAGGGAAGAATCCAAAGCACCAAATTACAGTGATGATGATATAGATCTGTTGTTCAGTTCGCTAAATACTGAAATCAAGCAAAACGCGCCTGCAACTCCTGTAGAACACCCATTCAGAGAGAAGCAGCAGATTGAAGTTTATCATGAAAGCTCTTCCGGGGAAAACGATAAACAAGATGCGCATGATTCCAGTTTTATTGTGCTTCTTCACAACAAATATATCCTTGCCCAGATCAAAAGTGGTTTGATGATCATCGACGCGCACGTTGCCCATGAGAGGATATTGTATGAAAAAGCCCTTAAATCTTTTAACGCCAATATACCATTCTCGCAGCAATTGCTTTTTGCGCAGCGTGTAAAGCTTGATCCGGGTGATTATGCTTTAACAAAAGAATTATATCCGCACTTGATCAAGCTTGGTTTTGAAATTAATTTCATGTCAAAAAATAATATTGAAATCTCAGGTGTTCCATCAGACGTCAATATCGGCTCGGAAATAGATACGCTCCGCGAAATCCTCTCCGAGTTCAAAAAGAACCAGATTGAGAAAGATCTGGAGATACGAGATAATGTCGCAAAATCATATTCGTGTAAGGCTGCTATAAAAGCAGGTGATAAAATTTCCGAACGGGAAATGAAATTGCTTGTGGATCAGCTTTTCGCGACATCAATGCCTTATGTATGTCCGCATGGAAGACCAATAGTAATTAAAATACCACTTCTTGAGCTCGACAGAAGGTTCGGGCGAACATAAATTTATCACTATGCTAAAGGGGTTAGCAAATGAATAAGGAATTCTTCCTGAAGGCGAAAGCCACGTATGAAGAGAATATAAAAAAAGCTAAAACTACCGGTATGAAGTTTACCACAGTTTCCGGTGAAGATATAAAACCACTCTACACACATGAAGATACAAAAGGAGCAGGGTTTAATGAAGAGATTGGTTTTCCGGGTCAATTTCCATACACAAGGGGAATTCATGTAAACGGTTATCGCGGGAAAGTTTGGACCATGCGTCAGTTTGCCGGGTTTGGATCTCCAGCCGATACCAATGAAAGATTTAAGTACTTGCTCAAAAATGGTCAGACGGGGCTTTCAGTAGCCTTCGATTTACCAACACTTATGGGTCGGGATTCGGATGATGAATTCAGTGAAGGAGAGGTTGGAATCTGCGGTGTTGCGATATCATCACTTGAAGATATGGAAACATTGTTTGATGGTATCCCACTTGATAAAGTATCTACTTCTATGACAATAAATTCACCTGCCGCAATGATATTCGCGTTTTATCTTGCGGTCGCTAAAAAACAGGGTATTTCGTTCGACAAGCTGCGTGGTACTTTGCAGAATGATATCCTTAAAGAGTATATCGCACAGAAAGAGTACATTTATCCGCCAAAACCTTCGATGCGAATAATCGCGGATATGATTGAATATTGTACAAATGAGGTTCCTCAATGGAACCCTGTTTCTGTGAGCGGATATCATATCAGGGAGGCAGGCTCGACAGCCGTTCAGGAACTCGCCTATACTCTGGCTGATGGATTTGCTTATATTGAAGAAAGTATGGAAAGGGGAATGGATGTTGACTTATTTGCTCCGAGGATTTCATTTTTCTTCAATTCTCATCTTGATTTCTTCGAGGAGATAGCAAAATACAGAGCGGCAAGAAGAATTTACGCGAAGCGACTTAAAAACAGGTATGGTGCTAAAAATCCGAGATCATGGTGGCTACGATTCCACACACAGACTGCCGGTTGTACGCTAACCGCTCAGCAGCCTGAAAATAATATTGTCAGAACCGCGTTTCAGGCTATGGCGGCAGTTATGGGAGGAACGCAGTCTCTTCATACCAATTCCATGGATGAAACACTGGCGTTACCTTCCGAGAAGGCAGTTAAAATAGCTTTGAGAACTCAGCAACTTCTTGCATATGAAACCGGAGTAATTAATACTGTTGATCCGCTTGGCGGAAGTTATTTCGTTGAACAACTTACCGATAAAATGGAAGCTGAAGCTGAGAAAATATTTGAAGAAATAGATTCTTTCGGCGGCGTGATCCCGGCAATTGAAGCAGGGTATTTCCAAAAAGAAATCGCAGACTCTGCCTACAGATATCAGCTTGAACTTGAACGCAAGGAGAAGTTCATGGTTGGTATAAATGAATTTGTTGAGGAGGAAGGCGAAATAGATATTCCAATTTTGCAAATCTCACCGGAAGTTGAAAAAAACCAAAAAGAACGTTTGGCAAATCTCAAATTAACAAGGGATAATGCAAAAGTTGAAGCGTCGATCAGGAAAATAAGGGAAGCCGCTACATCCGGGGAAAACCTGATGCCGATTTTTATTGAAGCCGCCGAAAATTATGTTTCGCTCGGTGAAATGATAGACGCGTTAAAAGAACCATTTGGAATTTATGAGGAAGCTGCTGTTTTCTAATGATTAAGCACTACATCAAATTGTTGCGTATTTCGCACTGGATAAAAAACTCGTTTGTTTTTGTCCCCTTGATTTTCGCGGAATTACTCTGGGAGAAGGAGTATCTTGTTACGGTAGCTTTTGCGGCCTTTGCTTTCAGCGTGGTTTCGAGTATGATATATGTTTTCAATGATATTGTGGATGTAGAATCTGATAAAGAGCACCCTCAGAAGAAATTCAGACCTCTGGCCTCGGGGGTCATTTCAATCTTTCAGGCAAAGATCACTATTATCCTATTAATGGTACTCGTTAGCGGTTTGGTATTTATTTTTCCACTGGAATTTAACCTTATCCTTATCGCGTACATTATACTAAACGTACTCTACTCGCTGGTACTAAAGAATATTGTAATACTTGATATGATAAGTATCTCGATAGGTTTTTTACTTCGTGTAGTTGGGGGAGCATATGTAATTGGAATATATATATCATCATGGTTGATACTTACCACATTATTTATTTCTCTATACCTCGCTGCCATGAAACGACGTTCTGAACTCGTACATACCCATAAAACAAGTTATATTACCAGAAAAGTGCTGGAAGAATACAGCCTCTATTTTATTGATCAGATTTCGGCTATTACCGCCGGTGGTGTTATAATCTCTTACGCGTTGTATTCTGTTTCGGAGCATACTGTAAGTCACTTCCAGACAGAAAATTTAGTTTTTACCACAATATTTGTGATTTTTGGTATTTTCAGGTATATGTATCTTGTATTTAACAAGCATAAAGGGGAAAACACTGTTGAAATTTTATTGACTGACATACCCTTAATTGTTAATATACTTCTTTACATAATCACAGTTACGTTAATAATATATTTTTGAGAATGGATAAAATCAAAATATTTTCCGGTGCGCTACTTTTAATTCTAATTACCGCTTGTTCATTAACTGATGAAACAACAAAAACAGAAATCGATAACCCGGTTCCTGAAAAATCCGAAGCACCTGAGCCGGAAAAATTCAGTTTCAACGAATTGGAGAGCTGGATAAATCTGATGCCGGGCGGCAGTGACAGTTTTCATTTAAGCGGAGATCTGGTAATTACTGAAAACTCAGGTCTGAACTTGAAAAACGCGCAAATATTGGAAGTGGTTGTTTTCCAGGATGGAAAGCAGCTATATGAATTTAAACCCGAAACGAAAAAAGGGTATGTTAGTGAGGAGGAATCTGCATATTTTCAGTTTTCTACCAAACGAGGATTAAAGATCTCGGGATTACTAAAAACCGAGTTCCCGATAGTGGTAGAAGTACATCTTACCGATGGTGACGAAAATATGGTTGTAACAGTTGACAAAGTTTTAGTCCAGAAGATATATTAAGATGCTGACAGATTTTTTGATACTTGCCGGATTGATAGTTCTAAGCGGCTTTTTCTCCTCATCCGAGCTTGCTTACGTGGTTGCAAATAAAATTAAAATTGAGATCAGAGCACGAAAAAACAAATTTGCCGCCAAATCGGCGCAATTTTTTGTAAACAATCCGGAAAAGTTCTTTTCTACGATACTCATCTCCAACAATATTGTGAATATTACATTTGCGTCTTTAATCACAGTATTTCTGACAAATCTGTTTCAATGGAGCGATATTGAGATTTTATTATTTTCATCATTTGTCTTGTTGATATTCGGAGAGCTGATACCAAAATATTTTGCGCGAGAAATTGCAGATCGTTTCATCATGTTTTCTATTTTGCCAATAAGATTTGTCTCTATTATCATCTTCCCAATCGTGCAGATCACTTCCTTTTTATCAGAAGTGCTTACAAATACCAGTAAACTTAATGAATCGAATATTTCACAATTATTCGATAAGGAAGATATTCAGACGCTACTTAATGAAAGTTCGGAAGCCGGTATGGTTGGTGAAGAGGAGAGTGATATCATCAACAAAATGATCGAGCTTAAAGAAAAACGATTATATGAAATTCTCACACCAAGAACAGATATTGTTGCCCTCGAAATTAATAGTTCCATTAAGGAGGCGGTAGAACAATTTGTAGAATCCGGGTATAGCAAACTGCCTGTATTCGAGGAGAATATTGATAATATCAAAGGACTTGTTTACGCGTACGATATGTTTAAAATTCCGGCTGATATAAAGAGTATTATGAGGGAAGCTGTTTTCGTGCCCGATTCAAAAAAAGGTCTGGATCTGCTCAATGAGCTACTGGAAAAGCAAATATCTATTGCAATAGTTATAGATGAGTTTGGCGGCACAGCAGGCGTTGTTACTGTTGAGGACATTCTGGAGGAAATGCTCGGTGATATCAAGGATGAGTATGACGTTGAAGAGGAGATCGCGAAAAAAATTGACGATACTACTTATATTATCAGCGGTAAAGTTGATATAGATTACCTCAACGATGAATTTGATCTTGACCTTCCTGAAGGTGATTACGAAACACTCGCGGGGTATGTCACCTCAAAAACAGGGAAAATTCCTCTTAAAGGTGAGCTTTTCCAAATAGATCACTTCAAGGCACTTATCATACGATCTGATAAAACGAAAATTGATCTGATTAAATTGTTTGTCGATCCCGACGGGATTGATGACCTACCAAACGTATAATGGGTGATCATTTCATAAATGAGATAATTATTTTTGATGGCGATTGTTTGTTGTGCAATTCATTCGTGAGAGTGTTGATTGGTATCGATAAAAATAAGAGATTTTATTTTACTCACCCCGGTTCAAATTATTTTGCTAAATATCTATCGCGTCACGAGATATCGGATCCTGATAAAACTGTATATCTGATATCCGGCAACAGATTGTATTCTAAATCTGATGCTGTATTACTGATACTTGGAAAATTACCTGTCCCATGGAAATATTTCAAATACCTGCGCTTTTCCCCCCGTTTTTTACGTGATATGATATACGACCTGATTGCCCGAAACCGTAAAAAATTGTTTGGCAGCAAAAATTATTGCGACTTTATGTCGGAAAACGAAAGAAAAAGAATACTCGACTAGTTTTTCGATTATAATGGAAGATGTGTGAAATTTGCATTAAATTTAATATTGATTTTTTTCAGGAAATAAATTTTTGATTTTTAAGCAGCAACATAAAGATCCACAAAGTAAAGCAAGAACCGGAACGGTCACGACTGATCATGGTGTCATCGAAACCCCGGTTTTTATGCCAGTAGGTACTCAGGGAACTGTTAAAGCCGTTACTCAGGAGGATTTGGTAAATAAAGTTAAAGCCAGAATTATTCTTGGTAATACTTACCATCTCTATCTTCGTCCGGGGACAGGCATTCTTGAAAAAGCAGGTGGTCTTCACAAGTTTATGAATTGGGAAAAACCAATCTTAACCGACTCGGGTGGATTTCAGGTTTACAGTTTATCGGAACTCAGGAAGATGAGTGAAGAGGGTGTGAAATTCAAATCGCATCTTGACGGTTCTGAGCATTTTTTCACACCCGAAAGTGTAATCAATATTGAACGGAGTATCGGTTCCGATATAATGATGGTGCTTGATGAATGTACACCCTATCCTTGTGAATATGAGTACGCGGTTAATTCAACTGATCTAACAACTCGGTGGGCTTTGCGAAACAAGGAAGAATTTGAGCGTACAAAACCACTTTATGATCACAAACAGTTTTTGTTCGGTATAATTCAGGGGAGTGTGTATAAAGACCTGAGGGAAAAATCTGCCAGAGCATTGGGTGATATGGATTTCGACGGATATGCCGTTGGCGGACTTGCGGTTGGTGAGCCGGCCGAAACCATGTATGAAATGGTTGATTTTACGACTGATTTCATTCCGGAAGAAAAACCACGCTACTTAATGGGTGTCGGGCGACCTGAAAATATACTTGAAGGTATCGCCAGGGGCATTGATATGTTCGATTGTGTGATGCCCACCAGAAACGCTCGTAACGCATATCTGTTTACTTCAAAAGGTTATATACCGATGAGAAATGCTTCCTGGAAAGAAGATTTTACTCCGGTTGATAAAAATTGTGATTGTTATACATGTCAGAATTTTACTCGTGCTTATTTGAGGCACCTTTTTACAGCTAATGAGATTTTGGCTTTACAGCTTTCAACTATACATAACCTGAGATTTTATATGAATTTGGTGGATACCGCTCGTGAGAAAATAGAATCGGGTGAATTTTTTGAATGGAAAAATAAAATTGTTAATATAATATCGAAAAATATAAATAATAATACGGAGGATTAAATGGAATATATAATTGCAATGACACCTCAGGGTGGTGATGGAGGCGGATTATTAAGCACATTTATTATGTTTGGTGCTATTTTCGCTATCTTTTATTTTATGATTATCAGACCTCAGCAGAAAAGAGCAAAAGAGAGAGATAAAATGCTGAGCGAAACTGGTAAAGGTGATAAAATTGTTACTTCCGGTGGAATGCATGGAACTATCGCCGGAATGGATGAAAAAACTATTCTTGTTGATGTTGGCAATAATGTTAAAATTAAATTTGAAAAGTCTGCCATCGCTAGCGTAACCGCACAAAAAGACAAATAAGATTGTAATGGCAGTTTAAAATTAGCTGCCATTTTTTTTCCCCAATATTTTCATTTCTTTAGTAGCCTCTTTTATTTATTTTACTCTAATGTTATTGGAGATTTAATGGAATACCTCGCAAAAGATAAAAACTTTCTCGCGGTGGATGAAGAATATTCTTCATATGATAATTCTGAAATAGTTATAGTTCAGGCACCACTTGAAGAGACCGTAAGTTACGGTGGCGGAACAGCAAAAGGACCGGCGGCAATACTGGATGCTTCCCATTATGTTGAATTCTACGATGAAGAAATGGATGGCGAAGTTATTTTTAAACATGGTATTTGCTCACTTCCGGCTTTGGATTTCGATGGTTTGGAAATAAAGGAATCAATCGACAAGATATACAGAGCTGTTAAAGAACAAGTGAATAATGGTAAGTTCGTGGTTACGCTCGGCGGTGAACATTCGCTTTCCTCCGCTCCATTTAGAGCTCATTTTGAGAAATATGAAAACCTTTCCGTATTGCAGATTGACGCGCACTCGGATTTCAGAGACGAATATGAAGGATCGAAATATTCTCACGCATCTGTTATGGCTAGAGTTGCCGAATCTACCAAAGCTATCACACAGGTAGGGATCAGGGCTCAGTGTCTTGAGGAATCTCTGTTTATAAAGGAAAATAAGATCAATGCTTTTTACGCCCGTGATATCCGCAGGGGTAAATTTGGGCAAAAATTTTATGAAAAGGTTGCAGAAACACTTTCTGAAAATGTTTATTTGACGTTCGACGTTGATGGACTGGATCCTTCTGTCATCTCTGCCACAGGTACACCCGAACCGGGTGGACTTTTGTGGGATGAAACCCTTGACATGATGAGGTATATCGCGGAAAGAAAAAATATTGTTGGCTTTGATGTTGTTGAACTTGCGCCGGTTGAAAGTAATACGATTTCGGATTTTAATACCGCCAAACTTATTTACAAAATGTTGAATTATATCTTCAATAAAAGATAAAACTATGAAAAAGTTAAAGTTCTACCTTCTGTTCTTGTTTGTTCTAACCTCGGCAATACAAGCCCAGGATAAAGTTTATATCGGAAATATTAACGGGGAAATTGATCTCGGACTTGTGCCATATGTAAAACGTGTAATCAGTGAAGCCGAAAAAAACTTTGCAGATGCCGTGATATTCAGGATCAACACCTTTGGTGGAAGGGTTGACGCCGCGACACAAATCAAGGACGCGATTTTGAATAGTGAAGTCACCACAATTGCGTTTATCGACAAACGCGCGATCTCTGCGGGTGCGTTGATTTCTCTTTCATGTCAGAAAATAGCAATGGTTCCCGGTGCTTCTATCGGCGCCTCAACGGTTGTTGATCAGACAGGACAGAAAGTATCAGAGAAATATCAATCCTATATGCGTTCAGAGATGCGAGCGACCGCAGAGAAAAATGGTAGAAGAACGGATGTTGCTGAAGCGATGGTTGATGAGACTGTTGTTGTTGAAGGATTGGTTGACAGCACAAAGCTTGTTACTTTAACCTCTGCTGAAGCTATTATATATGGTATAAACGACACAACTGTCGCTACTACTTCTCAGTTGCTTGAAGCCTTTAATTTGAAAGATGCCGATATCGTTGAACTTAACGAAAACTGGGCGGAAGGAGTGGTCAGGTGGTTGAATCATCCGATTATTTCATCGTTACTTATCATGATTGGTATGATAGGAATGTTCACCGAAATTAAAACTCCCGGATGGGGTTTACCCGGCACAGCCGCACTAGTGGCACTGGCGATCTATTTTGGATCAGGGTTTTTACTGGATTTGGTATCAGTGATTGAGATATTATTATTTGTAGCGGGTGTTGTGCTTCTGGCTATCGAAATTTTCGCCGTACCGGGTTTCGGAGTTTTCGGTATTCTTGGAATTGTAATGATGGTATCGGGAATATTCCTTGGTCTTGTTGGTGATTTTGAGTACATCGACTGGAATATAATTTCTGCCGCGATAATACAGCTTGCTGTTACGATAATGCTCTCTATCGTTGTGATGGTATTACTTGCAAAATATTTGCCCCGGACGAGGGCGTTTAATGCTTTTATTCTCCAGGATCAGTTAGTGACTACCAGTGGTTACACTTCTTCAAAGCCCACATTTGGTCATCTGGTTAATGAGAAGGGAACAGCATATACCGACTTGCGACCGGCTGGAACCGCGATAATCAATGGTGAAAGAGTTGATGTTACTACTGCCGGCGAATACCTTAAACATGGCACGAATGTAATGGTAAAAAGTGTTTCAGGCAGCAGGATTGTTGTTGAGGAAATTGTTAATTCAGGGAATTAACCGCATATATATGTGATTGTTTAGGAGTTAATTATCTCTTAATTTTAATTGTACTAATTTATTTGCGAAGTGTTTGGCTACTTCGTTTTTGTTATTCTAATACAGGTTCTATATGCTGCAGCTAAAAAAGTGGGGAGTGCTTTTAGTTTTACTAATACTTCCAAACTTGCTTCTTGCCCAGAACTCCGGTAAGATGCGAGGTTTTGTTACAGATGAAAAAAATGGCGAAGCTCTTGCTTATGGTAATGTTTACATTGAAGAACTGAAAACAGGCGCGTCCACTGATGAGAACGGATACTTTTTCATCACTTCAATACCCGCCGGTAAAGAGTATACTGTGGTTTTTTCCTATGTTGGCTATCAATCGAAATCAATTGATGTTTTTGTCGCGCCAAATAAAACGACACAGCTTGATGTTGAGCTTTCATCAGAGGGTGTTGAATTACAGACGATTGAAAAAATTGGTGAAAAAGTTATTGAGCAGAACGCTACCGATATCGGATTGCAGAGAATTGCCGTTAGACAACTTGAAGCATTACCAAAAGGTGTTGAGACGGACGTGTTCCGTTCATTGCAGTTTATTCCCGGTGTTAGATCTACGGGTGACGTTTCGGCAAGATATTACGTTCGTGGGGGCGCAAGTAACGAAAACCTTGTGATGCTTAATGGTACTACTGTTTATAATCCGTTCCACGCAATGGGTTTGTTCAGTGTCATTGATCCCGATATGATCAATAGCATCGAGTTTTACAAAGGTGGCTACGGAGCGCAGTTTGGTGAGCGTATGTCATCGGTGCTCAAGATTACATCAAAGGATGGAAATAAATATAATTTTGGAGTCAAGGCAAGCTCTTCTTATCTGACCGGTAAAGTTCTTCTTGAAGGACCAATCCCGGATGGTTCATTTATACTTACCGCCAGAAAGAGTTACAACAATGATATATTAAGAAAGTTTTTTAATGAACAAAATGCTCCATTCGATTTCTACGATGGATTTTTCAAGATAAATTATTCAAATCCCGACTTTATTCGCGATGCCAAGTTTGAAGTTTACGGTTTTTTGAGTTATGATAAACTTGATGAAGATGATCCTTTTAAAGAATCTTTTAACTGGCAGAATAACCTTTTCAGTTTTAAGTGGCTTCAGGTGTATGATAGCCCGCTGCTAACTGATTTTGGTATTCACGTAAGTCAGTTTAAGGGGGAAGTTATACCAAATCTTAGTCTGGTATCCCCAAAATCGAATGAAGTTAGCGATGTTACATTCAAGGGGGATTTTACATATTTGTTTGATTCGAAGGATGAAGTTGGTGTTGGTGTTCATATCAAAACCATTGACACAAAACTTTTTCTCTTGAACCCAAATGGTTCTCCTGCAGAGATTGAAGACTTTTCGAGCAACATTTCACTCTACGCAAAATATAATTTTTTACGGTATGAAAATTTCGGACTTGAGTTTGGAAACAGATTCAATCTTATCGGGTTAACTGAAGCAGGCAGTTTCAGGATGGAACCGCGAATCAGCGCAACTTACATGATTTTCCCATTCATGAAATTCAAAGCTGCATGGGGTTTATATATTCAGGAAATTACAACTCTTACTGATGAGAATGAAGTTATAAGTCTGTTTGAACCCTGGGTAATTATTCCTGATTATCTTAATCCTTCGGTATCACGACACTATACAGCCGGTCTGGAAACCAATCTCGAAAATTTTACCATAAATATTGAAGGTTATTATAAAAGTATTACCGACCTTCCGGCATTAAACCAGAATAAAAAGACCGCTGATGACGAGGACCTCGTTTCGGGAAATGGTGAAGCTTATGGCGCCGAGGTTTACGCTAAATATGATTTTAATCCTTTTGCGCTTACAACAACATATACACTCAGCTACGCCTATAAGGATATCGAAAATTGGGTTTATTATCCAAGATATGATTCAAGACACGCGTTCAATGTTATTCTTGAATATAAAATTGGCTGGGGATGGGAAGCCAGCGCATTGTGGACATACAATACAGGTCTTCCATTTACTCCGCTTATCGGGTTTTATGATAGAGCCGAGATAGATAATCTTCATAATTATCCCTACATCATAGAATCGTTTTATCCCTACTCATTGCTGGGTGATAAAAATATTGGAAGATTACCCGACTATCACAGACTTGATCTTAGTGTTTCGAAAAGTTTTGAAATCGGATTTGCTAAATTCAGTCTGGATTTCAGTGTGATAAACGTTTATAACCGAAAGAATATATTCTATTTCAAACGTGATTCGGCTGAAAGAGTTAATATGTTGCCATTTTTACCAACCGCTACAATAAAAATCGAAATATGAAAAACTTGATAAAAATATTTTCACTATTAGTATTACTTATCGGACTTATCTCGTGTGAAGAAGAATTTAGTCCTAAAAACGAATTTCAGGAAAAATATGTGCTCAGCTGCATAATCAGGGCAGATACTACCCAGCAAATCGCGGTAGTAACACGAAGTTATGATGTTCCGGGTTATAACCCGTACTCCAATACTACCGATCCTGCTCTCGATGGCGCATACATACGAATCTGGTATCAGGATACTGTGTACACACTTACTGATACACTTGTTGACCGTATTGATACTACACGTTACGATACACCTGTAAAAATCTATAAAATTGATAACTTTCAGCCAGCGCTTGATAGTGAACTTGAGATCGAGGCTCTCCTGAATAATGGCAGAAGATTGCGCGCTTTTACCAGCTTACCTCAAACTTTCAAGTTTAATTATAATTCTGATTCAAGTATCCCCGGTAATGAGGAAGATGCTGTTACAATTGGCTGGTACACCGCCAGTAATAAAATGATGTATCTTCCACAACTGAAAGTTTATTGGTACAGAAAAAGCATTGGCAAGCAGGATATCAGACAACTTGAAATTCCACTCGATTATGTGAATAGCGGTGGAAGTGAAGTTGAATATTATCCACCGGCAAGTAAAACACTCGGGATTACATACAAGATGGATGTGATCGATAAAGCCTTGCGTGGCATTTCAGAAGGAAATGAAAATAAAGAGGACTACTATATTATATTTGCCAGACTTGAAGTAATCGCCATGGATGAGAATCTTGCAAGTTATTACGCGTCAACCTCGGTTGGTGGTGATAATTTTTCTGTACGACTGGATGAAGCTGACTTCAGCAACGTTCAGGGCGGGTATGGAATATTTGGCTCCTATATTAAAAAATCGACATCAATTTCACTCGATTCCGATTATATCCGCTCATTAGGTTATAAACCGGAATTATAAGTTTTACGGAAGAATATTCAGTTATGAAAAAATATATTTTAAGTATCTCCTGGATAATTATAGGTCTATTTTTAGCATCATGCGAGCGGGATGTTTCTACATCTCCCGATGTTAGTGAAAAGATAAATAACTCTGTCCTCAAAGTTTCATCAACTCCGACCGGTGCCGCAATTTATCTTAACGGTAAAATTAGTGGTAAATATACTCCGGATAGTCTTGTTTGGCTTCAGGATACAACCCACTTCATTACCCTAAAGCAACCCTTGATAAAGGACACTACCTTTACAGTAAATCTTGGCGAAGATGAACGTTCGGAGATTGAGGTTGATTATTACGCCAACCCTACGATGTACGGCTCTATAGAATGTATTACTGAACCACCTAACGCGGAAATCTATCTTGACGGTCAGCCGACCGGACTGTTGACTCCTGATACACTGGATGGTCTGTTTCCCGGAAATTATCAGATTACATACAAGCTCGACATGCATATGGAAGAAAGGCGCGAATTTGAAGTTAGCAGTAGTAATACTGCCGGTGTGACTGTCGCGCTTGAAGATACAACAATTTGGGTTACATTTACTGCTCAAAACTCCATGCTGCCGGAAAACTTCATTACCAGTTTGGCTGTTGATCATGATGATAATGTCTGGGTAGCAACAGCTACACAGGGACTGGCAAAATTTGATGGTAAAAACTGGACTCTTTTCAACACAACAAATTCCAACTTGCCAAGCAACGAACTTACAGCTATGGTTTGTGATGATTTTGGCAAAATCTGGATGGGAACATCGGCAGGGGTCGCGCGATATGATCAAGGGGCATGGACGATATTAACTCCTCAAAATTCAGGACTACCGGATGAGCGTATCACTTGTATGTCGATTGATGTGAGGAGCGGGCAATGGTTCGGTACACAAGCAGGCATTGGTGTCCTCAGAGATACCGGTTGGGCGCAATATACCGTTAATAATTCCAATATCGCAGGCGATTATATAACCGCGATTCATACAAATGTTCTCGGTGAGATCTGGATGGGAACGAGCAGAAATGGTCTAAACAGATATTACGGTGAATGGAAGCCTATCACCAAGTTTTACTGGGTGCCTGCGTATGGTATTCCGGGAACAACCATTTCAGATTTTGCAGCCGAAGAAGAGACCGGTATAGTATGGGTTGGTTGGTTGCCTGAATCATTCGATGGTGGTGGTCAGGGTGGATTAACAACATATAGTGGTGGGAGATGGAGCAATAATTATCCCGGACTACCAAGCAGGTATATAGGCTGTATTTATATCACTGATGAAAATGTAAAATGGATAGGCACAGATAAAGGTCTGGTAAGGTTCACAAATTTTGCGAACAAGCAAACATTTCGTACTGAATATACCGGTATGAAATCAAACGATGTTCGTGATGTAATTCAGGATAGAAAAGGTAATATCTGGATAGCCACAAAAGATGGTGGGCTGACTAAATATAAAGGAGAAGCTAACGGCTGATAAAAATGAAGTCGCGTTTTTATTCCATATTGGTTTTGCTCTCTATTGTCTGGGGTTGTGAAAGAGAAGTTTCTACTTCTCCCGATCTTATTGAAAATCCGGTTAACTCAAAATTATTTATTGATAGTGAACCATCCGGCTCCCTTATTTATCTGAACGGAAAAATTACAGGTAAAGAAACTCCGGATACACTTTTCTGGCTGGATGACACGACCCATACCATTACCCTTAGAAGACCATTATACCGCGATACTACTTTTTCCATGAGTGGTGTCGCGAACGAAATCAGATCAATTGATGTAAAATATCACGAGAACCCCAAAATGCTGGGGCGTATTCAATGCTCTTCCACGCCGGATAGCGCGGAAGTGATTTTCAACGGGGTTTCAACAGGTGAATATACTCCACATCTTATAAAAGAATTAATACCTGGTCATTATACAGTTAGCTACGTAAAATCAGGTTTTCGCTCTGCAGTGTACGATTACGAGGTTTCCAGTGATGAAACGATGGGTAACAACGCTGCACTTGAAGATACAAGCGTTTGGGTTACATATAGCTCACATAATTCGGATATGCCGGAAGACGCTGTTTGGTCTGTCGCTATTGATAAAGAGAACACAGTTTGGATAGGTACCGCAACCGCCGGATTGGTCAGTTATAAAAATGGTGCCTTTAAAACTATTCCACAGTCATATTTTGGAATGGAGGATGTAGCAATCTATAAGATGAGCGTGGATTCCTCAAACAATCTCTGGATGGGTACTTCGCAAGGTATAGTTCGTTATGACGGTAGTTCATACGATATTTTCACAACAGATAACAGCGGGCTTCCCGGGGATGTAATCAATCATATAGCGGCGCATTTCAGTACAAAACTGTGGGTATCCACATCATTCGGGGCGGGTGTTTATGACAATAGTGGCTGGACAGTATATAATACCTCAAACAGTGAGATTCCCGGAAACGTAATAAATGTAGTTAACACTAATGTTTTTGGTGAAGTCTGGATAGGATTTTCCAGAAGTGGACTGGCAATCTGGAATGGTTTAAGATTTAAACCCATTTCCAATTTTGGATGGGCTTCGGGTCCAACAGCTCAGCCATATCCCGGTAACAGTGTTTATGCTATTGATCAGGAATCGAATGGTATGACCTGGGTGGGTTTCTTTCCCGAAGATTTTCCCGGAGGTGGCGCGGGAGGTTTAACATCTTTTGATGGTACCAGATGGTCAAACAACTACAGTGGGCAGATTTCCCGCGAGATTTATGATATACTCGTTGGACCGGATGATACCAAATATGTTGCCACACCCGGAGGCTTGACAGTCTTTAATAGCTGGGGGGACAGAAGGTTTTTCAAAACTATAAATTCAGGTCTTTATTCTGATGATATTCGGGATCTGGAATTAGACAGAGATGGTAATCTTTGGCTTGCTACAAGAGGAGGGATTACCAAGTACAAAAGGAAGTGATATGGGCAGGTTTACGCCATATATTATACTGGCTATTCTGCTTTTTTTATATAGTTGTGAAAGAGAAGTTACCCGCTCAACAGCCATTGATGTAAAACCAATAAACGGGAAAATATTTATAAACAGTTCTCCTGAAGGTTCTGAAATTTATCTTAATGGTAAAATTCAGGGAAAATATACCCCCGATTCACTAAACTGGCTTCCCGCTGAAGAAATCCCCATTACTCTGAAAAGACCAAATTACCGGGATACAACCTTTTTAATGCTTCCTAAAGTAGATTCAGTTGAATCAATATTCGTTGATTATTTTGCCAATCCAATGATGTACGGGCGCATCAAATGTATCACTGAACCTGCTGGTGCCGGCATATTTTTGAATGATTCCAATACAAACAGAGTAACACCTGATACCCTTCATAATTTGGTACCGGGTAACTATAACATTCGTTTTGAAAAAGTGGGTCACAGATCAATAAATTTTGACTACCTTGTAACCAGTAATGAAACCGTAGGAAATTTTTACGCAATGGAAGATACTACCGTTTGGGTAACTTACTCTTCTGATAATTCACCACTCCCCGATAACAATATTTTTGCTGTAGAAAATGATAAATATGGAAATATTTGGGTTGCCTCCGAGAATTACGGACTTATAAAATATGACAGGAAAAATTGGGAAATATATACATCGGATGATCATCCTGCTTTAGGATATACCAGCTATTCTCTGGCGGTGGATTCCAATAATGTGTTGTGGGTTGGGTCTTCTCAAGGTCTGTTGTCTTGTAGAGATGGTAACTTCAGTTATTACAATAGTGAAAATAGTTCTTTGCCGGAGGACCAGGTTTATGATCTGAAAGTGGATGCGCAAAACAGGCTTTGGGTTTCTACTTACGGTGGAATTGCCAAACTGGATAATGGGAGTATTACGATCTATTCCAAAGAGAACGGGAAGAGTTTCGCCAACTATGTGAACTGTGTTGAAACACATGGATTCGATATGGTTTGGGCAGGGCATTCAAGAGTTACAATGAGTAACCTTGCTAATGATTATTTTGCTGAAATGCTACCATTGTGGGAAGAGACGCAGCCGGAAATATTTCTTGGCAGCAGTGTCAATGCAATTGCGGCTGAATCGAATGGTGATCTTTGGATAGGCTTTTATCCTGAATACCGCCCGGGGGGAGGAATTGGTGGATTGGCATTTAAACGAGATACACTCTGGTATAAAGATTTTACACCGCAGATATCTCGTGAAATTCATGATATTACTATCTCAGGGTACGGAGAGAAAGTTATCGCAACCTCCGGCGGGTTGGTAGTCTTTACTCAATGGAATGATCGTGAAATATTTACGATAACTAATTCAGGGTTATATTCTAGTCATATCAGTGATATCTGTATCGATAATCAGGGTATTATCTGGCTGGCAACAGAACATGGAGTAACCAAGTATAAAAGAAAATATTAGTAAAGCAGCTCTCCCAATTTCCTTTTCAGTTCTTCCTTGTAGATCTCGGCCTGTTTAAGTATTGACGGAGCCTTATTAAATTCCAGCATTCTGATATCCGGTATGTCTGCCCGGATAAGAATATCGGGTTTTTTACTGTTAAGTTTTTCGTTTATTATGGAGTTCTGCATAATCTGAAATGTAGAAAAAAGTACATCCGCCGCGGAGGGAGTTTGACCATTACCATTATTTTTTTTCGCTGAAACATCGAGGGCTATTGTTATATCGCATTCTTCATGCAGTAAATCAAATGGAAGCGGATTTACCATACCGCCATCAACCAGAAGTTTGCTTTTTATTTCAATTGGAGTAAAGAGACCGGGAAGGGAATAACTTGCTCTGACGGGCGAGAGCAGGTCACCAGAATCGAATACTACTTCTTCTTTATCCCAATAATTGGTAGCAACAACTTTAGTTTTTATTTTTAACTCTTCAAAAGTTTTTACATCTAAAAAATCAGCATAATATGTCCCAAACTTTTCTCCCTTTATCATTCCGCCCGAATTAATTGAGGGATCTACAAGTTCGAGGATTTTAAACCAGTCATTCTTTTTATGAAATTCCCAAAATTTAACATTTTTTGAGAAAATTAAATCGTTCATTGCTTCGATTATTTCTTTGGAAGTTTTGCCGGAAGCATATGCGATACCAAAAATAGCACCGATACTCGTACCGCTGATGACCGATGGAGTAATGCCAAGCTCTTCAAGCGCCGAATACATTGTTATATGAGCCAATCCTCTTGCTCCGCCGGCACCAAACGCAACTCCAATCCTACTCATTGCTCTCGGATATTTCTTGTGCAGATTCTTTTATTTTTGATTCCTTTTTCTTATCGCTACGATTTTTCAAGATTATCCTGAAATTTAATAATAGCAGTATCAAGACAGATAAGTGAAATGCGATGAAAGCTATTCCGCTAATTATAAATAGCATGGAACTAATCCCAAAATCAACATCAATCTTCTCTCTGAGATCAGTATAGACGAGATAGTCAATGACAATCCATGTTGCGGAGATTATCAGCAGAATTCCGGTGATTATTGAATTAGTCTTAAGTTTATCTAATAGTTTTTCCATGTGTTCCTCTAATGAATGTACAAACTTAAGCACTCAATGTTTCCGATTCAATAAAAAAGCCTGATCACAACAAATCATGATCAGGCTTTAATGAATTGTTTTTGTCTGCTATTTTACAACCTTGAATACTGTATCAATGATAGTTCCGTCAACCCATTTTATTACTGCCACAGGTTTAGATTTATCAACGACAGGTAATTCAGGTTTGCCGCAAATAGAGTGAACTTCATCACGTATTTCCTCAATCGTCTTTATCGGTAAATCTGAATCTTTAACAGCTTCTAGCAAATCCGTACGTTTTGGATTTATTGCTATGCCGCGTTCTGTTATAATGACGTCAACTAATTCTCCCGGGCCCGTAATGGTGGTTACTTCATCAACGATAACCGGAATTCTGTCACGGAATGAAGGGATAGCTAAAATTGTACATTTACTGAAGAGGCAATTTTGCCAGCCTCCAATACCGTGGAGCAGATATCCATCGGAATGAGTCACAACATTAGCGTTGAAGTTAACATCAACTTCTGTGGCGCCGAGAACAACAGCGTCTATCATCGAAGCGAAATTACCTTTACCATGATAATTGTATGAGGTAAACGGACTAGTATTAACATGATTTGCGTTTTCACGCATGGAGCGCACACCTTCGAGATCAAATGTCTGCCCGTCAAGAATGTATTCAGTCAAACCTTCTTCCAACATCTGTACTAGGTATTGTGTACTACCACCTCGCATAAATCTTGCTTTAACGCCTGCTTTTTTCATCTTCTCCTTCAGGAAAAGCGCGAAAGCAAGGTTTGTGCCTCCCGCACCGGCTTGAAGTGAGAATCCGTCTTTCATGATTCCCGCGGCTTCAATAAAATCAGCGACATATTCAGCGATGAGAAGTCGATCCGGACTTTTAGTCACCTGTGTTGTACCGGATACAATTTTGGAAGGATCACCGAGTGAATCAATTTCCACAACGTAATCGACGTTGTTTCCTTGTATCTGCCATGGAATACACGGGAATGGTACCAGGTTATCTGTAACCACAATAACACGGTCTGCGTATTCAGAATCGGCGAGAGCAAAACCGAGCAATCCGCAAGCTGTCGGACCGCGATCGCCCGTAGCGTTTCCGAACGTATCGGCGGTCGGGGCTGCTATGACCGCAATATCGATATGCACTTCACCATCCTGTACTGACTGGTATCTTCCTCCATGTGAACGAAGAATACCTAATCCACTCATCTTTCCCTCGGTGGTATAGCGACCAAGAGGACCATTCATACTTCCTTCAATATGGTGGATGGTACCATCATCGAGGTATTGGATCAAGTGTTCATGACATGGGAATGAAGCGCTGGGAAACCATCGGATCCCTTTTACACCCATTTCGTGAATTACATCGAATAAATAATTGGTTAACACATCCCCATTTCTTAAATGATGATGTGTAGATATTGTCATACCGTCTTTAAGTCCGGCAGACTCAAGGGCTTCCCTCAGGTTAGCCTTGATTTTATTTCCATCTTCAGGATAATCAGCGCAGGTGCGAATGGGCGGTTTTGCCTTGGCACCAGTCGGTTTGTATTTCCCGACACCCATAAATGGTGTATGTTTTTCTCCATTTACTTCTACAGGAACCATTCTGCCTGCGGAGTTTTTAACCATTTCCATAATTTTCTCGTATATAATATTAATTTAATTCTTTCCAGTTTTCGGAGAGTAAATTATTTAAAATCGCCAGTTTGATTGTATTCTGCGCGCGTTTAACCACAGGCGCGTCAATCATTTTGCTTCCGAGTGATACTACTCCCAAACCTTTGGCGGTCGCTTCATCAAAAGCCAACACAATTTTTTTAGCTTTTTCTATCTCTTTCTCTTCGGGCGCGATCGCTTCATGAATTACTTTTATCTGGCGGGGATGAATACATCCTTTCCCTTCAAATCCCAGACTTTTAGCTTCGATTACACTTTCTCGCAGTCCTTCCATATTTGACACATCCGAGTAAACGGTATCTATAGGTTGAATCCCCGCTGCTTTGGCTGCGTTAATTAAAGTTGATCGGGCAAAAATACTTTCCTTGCCTTCATCGGTGCGTTGTGTACCGAGGTCAGCTGTGTAATCTTCAAGTCCGATCGCCAGTGAGCAGTTATATTTGCTCGCTGTAGCAATTTCGTATGCTTTCATAACACCAAGCGCGCTTTCAATAATGGGCATGAAATATACCTCGTTTTCAAGATTGTGTTTCTTTTTAAGTTCCAGAACCTTTTCTTCAACCTGTTTTATCTGATCCGCGCTTTCTACTTTCGGGATGAGAATAACATTTACATTGTGTGGAACGATAAAGTTTAGATCTTCAAGTCCCATTGGAAGCTGATTGATACGAACCATTCTCTCAGCTTTGTAGAAATTGATAGCGCGTAATGTATTTCTTACAAGAAAGCGCGCAGAAACTTTTTCGGTAGGTGCAACACTATCTTCCAGATCAAGGATAACACCATCGGGTTTGTGCAAACCGGCGTTAGGATAGAACTTTGGTTCGTTACCCGGCAGGTACAAACGGCTTCTGCGTAATTTGTCCTTTGTTGTTCCATACAGGTTCTCAGGATGAAACTCGGGAAGATATTCTTTTTTGGTTTCCGGAAACATCTGCTTAACAGCCTGTTCAAATCTGGCGGCTATTGTTGGTTGAAGCGCACCAAAATCCTCCAGGTAAACCTTTACATTTTTTAGTTCAAAGTAATCGCAAAGTGATTGAAGTTGGGTTTTCAACGTCTTCCCATACATAGCGCTCACTTTACTTTTTAATTCAATATCAATTCCGGATGGGGCAGGGGACAGCTCAATATAACAATCGGAACGAACCTTATCTCCTCTTTTGCCCGCGGAAAAAGTTTTTGTTTCCATAATTTGCCTCAAATAGACGGTTTGTAATATCCTCATACAAAGTTTGTTTGTGGAGGATGATAATTTGTATCGGTCTTTATATCAGACCTCACCCCTAACCCCTCTCCATCAAAAGGAGAGGGGAATAAGTGAGTTTAAATTTAAATAACGAGTTTATTCATGAATTCTTTTGCGGATAAAGTTTCGCAATTAAATATCATTTCTTTAATTTCTTTCTGACGTTCAGAAGAGAGAACTTCGTCAGATAGGGCATTGAATTTATTCTCAAGGTCTTCCATGCTCATTGGTTCACGAGGATCACCTTTCGGGAATTCGAGATACTCACTGAATTCTCTGCCATCTTTTGTTTTTACAACAACTTTTGATGGTTGTTTTGCAGGGAACATTTTTTCAAACTCAAGAGATGCTTCACCTCTGATTTTGTCAATTACTTCCCAGATTTTAGGGTCTTTCATTTTTTCATCGGAGAATGAGTTTGTGGTGATCTTATGATCAACAAGCGCAGCAGCAATACAATAAGGTAAAGAGTGGTCTGCTGTTTCTCGTGATTCCGGACGATATTTGTGAGGATCGAAAAGAATATCACATGCTCTTGCAATGGTGGTGATAGTAACTTCTTCAATCTGATCGTATGTAATATTATTACCTGTAACCACTTTCAAAGTAGCGGTGATATGTGTATGAGTAAGAGCTTCAGTAGGGAACGCTTTCATGCTGCATTCCATAATTTTGTAGCTTTCACCAAGTCCGCCGATAAGCGCGTCAATATCCCATGTCCAATCGGGAAGGGTTGCGCCGGCATCTCTGCCTTCCATTTTGATAGGAGCTTCAACTTCTTTTTTGCTGTCCCATCCAAGGAAACAATCCATGAAGCCTTCTTTTCCTTCAAAAACTTTTTCAGTTCCGGAGTAACCTTTCTGAGCCATTAACGCCGCAAACACACCACTCTGTACAGCCATAGGATCAACTGTGTTTTTCATCATAGTTAGTTTACCGGCAGTTGGACAACCGATTGTGTGGTTATGAGAACCGTTGATACCAACAGCATTTACAAGCTGGTCAACTGTAAGTCCCATTACTTTACCGGCAACAAGAGGAGATACAAACTGAGTAAGTGTTGCGTGATGCCATTTGCGTTCTCTGATACCGGGAACAGCGAACAGGCACATTCTCTGTTCAAATTCATAGGCGATTACAATTGCGGTAATGACCGTTTTCATATCAGCACCGACCAGTTCTGCGGCAGTTAGAGCTGCAGGAATTATATCAGAAGGATGAGATGGATCTTCTTTCCAGTAGATATCGTTAAAATCCAAAGCCCTGATCATTAGCGAGTTAACAAGGGTAGCGTTAACAGCAGGCATTTTTTCTTTAAAGCCAAACAGGGATGCTTCTTCCTTACCGCCCATTTCAGTATAGATATCTTTAATTATGTTTACGTCTTTTGTGTGGTAACCACCGTAAGCGCAACCGACTGAATCATAAAGATATCTTTTAACTTCATTTACAACTTCCGCCGGAAGGTCTTCATATTTTAGATTGTATGTCCATTCCGCCATTACGCGTGCAATGCTTTTATCCATTGTAGTTCCCTAAAATTTTTGTGATAAAATTTAGTAATATCAATAATATTTAAGTGTTATCGATGATAACTTATGCTAATAAATCCTGAAGCTATCATCCTCCGTCTTCCGATCTCGTCGGAAGACACCTCCTTCAAAGGAGGACACTTAGAGTAATACAAATTGTCAAGGTGCAGATACCCGCTTTCGCGGGTATGACAAATTTTTATTTGACCTCACCCCTAACCAATCTCCTTCAATAGGAGAGGGGAATAAGGTTGAGCTAATCTTTTATAATCTGTTGCTGACCCATTTTTCGAGTCCGCCTTCAACGACGAGTTCCTGAGCGGCTACGCCTACAGATCCCATTTCATACTCTTTGTCATTGAACGCAATTTTTGAGTTCTTGAAATCAATAACAGCTTTTTTGCCTGTTTTAACCGTGAGTTTATCTGAACCATATTCGGCATTGATATCCTCAACTAACTCCGGAAGTTCTATTACCAAAAATCCGTTGTTCAAGGCGTTACGAGTATAAGTCGCGCTTGCTGAACCTGCAATAACAAGTGTGATCCCGCGATATTTAAGCGCAGTTGCGGCTTGTTCGCGTGAACTACCTGTACCGAAGTTAAATCCACCAACAAGAATATCGCCTTCGTTCACAACTTTTCCGAATTCAGGATCGTAATTTTCCATGACAACCCGAGCCTGATCTTCAGGTGTCATATCATCGACATACGTATATTTACCGGGGTAGATACCGTCAGTGTTCATATTATCCTGATGGCACCATACAAGCTCGCCTTCAAGTTTTTCGGGGAAACCTTCGATAATTTTTACTGATTTCGCGCCACCTGATTTCTTTTTATTTGTGGTGACGGAGCCGGTAATTTCAGATTGCGGGTTATCCCAATCGAATGAAATTTTTCCTGCGAGCGCTGAAGCTGCTACAACAGCTGGTGAAGCCAGATACGCTTCAGCATTTGGTGAACCCATTCTGCCTTTGAAGTTTCTGTTTGTGGCAGAAATCCCAACTTCGCCATCTTCAAGCAGACCAGTGCCGAGACCGATACATGGTCCGCATCCGGGGGGAAGGGGTTTTGCGCCGGCATCTATCAGAGCCTGCCAGTCACCATTTTTCTCACTTTCAGCCTGAACTTCACTTGAAGCGGCTGCTACGTAAAATTCAACACCGTCGGCAATCTTTTTACCGCGAAGAACTTCAGCAGCTTCATGGATATCATCAAGTCGGCTATTAACACAAGAGACAAGATATGCCTTGTGAATCTTCATCTCTTTCGCTTCAAGCTCTTTAACAGAATTCATTACTTTAACGGTATTTGGACCGGAAACGTAAGGTACAACAGTAGATAAGTCAATTGTCAATTCTTTTGCGTAAAAGGCATCAGCATCAGGTTGCAATGAATACATTTCATCCTTCAGCTGAGTCAGTCGATTAGCATTCATCCTTGGGTGTTCACCATCTTTACTATCACTATCTGATGGGACACCTGCTAAACCGCGAGCCTTAACGTATTCAATCCGTTTTTCAAGCCACGAGGTAGTAACTTCGTCAATCGGGAATAATCCTCCGAGCGCACCCCATTCTGTAGTCATGTTTGCGATAGTAAGGCGTTGATCAACATCAAGGTCTTTGATTCCGTCACCACTAAATTCAACAATATGGTTAAGCACTTCATCATTGTTGAAATAACCGCAGAGTGCGATAATTACATCTTTACCACGTACGCCCGGTTTCATTTTTCCTATCAGGTTAACTTTCGCGACAGGTGGTACCTGCCACCATGTTCTTCCAGTTGCCCAGATGGCGGCTGCGTCTGTGCGCACAATCGGGGTACCAAGAACGCCCAAACCACCGTACATGTTTGAATGAGAATCGGATGCGACAACTATTGTTCCCGGCCACGCGTACCCTTCTTCCACCATAATCTGATGGCCGATACCACGTCCGGCAGGGTAGAAGTCGTTACCCATTGATTTTGAGAAATTTTCAATTTTTTTGTATTTAGCGAGGTTCTTTTCCCCTTTATCCTGGATGTTATGGTCAAGTGTGTGGACAACCTGACGTGGATTGGCGAATTTAGTTGCACCAATAGATTTAAACTTGGGAATGACCGCGCCGGTATTATCGTGGGTCATAACATGCTGCGGTTTGATCGAGAGGAAGTCTCCACTACTAACGAGCTGTTCTTCATCTAGTCCCACCGCAAATTTTTGTGCTATTTTTTCTACGAGATTCTGTCCCATAATATTCCCCTGATCTTATAATCTTACGGCTGATCTGAAAGGATCGAAGCTAACAAAATCAGCATGGTGAACAATGATTGATTCAACGGTACGTTTACCGAGATCACCTTCCTTGGAATGAGTGCCAATGATGTGTTGTACATCTGCAGGAAGCCCAAATCTGTCAGCGATGGCAATACCACTGAACGGATGACGAACAAGCGCGCCCGCACGAGAGGTAGTCAGTTTGCCGTCTACAATTTCATATTCTATCAATTTGCCTACATCAATAAGGATAGCGCCTGAGATGAGCAGATCCATATTTATTTCTATTTCATCACCAAAATTGTTTTTCATGATCTTCGCCATTTCAACGCTTAGTTGTACAGCGGTTCGCTTGTGGTTCATGAAAGTTACATTGCAATTATCGATTAGCAGAGAGAATGGGATTTTTTCCAGGTCTTCCGGAGAGAGCACGCTGTTTTCAATGGCGTAAACCCAACAATCGAGGGTTTTTTCTCTTAGCTCTTCATCCTGGATCCAGTCAATTTCGGGCCAGATTTTTTTTACTTTTTCACGCATGGTTGTAATTCCTTGTTAAAATTAAAAGAGCTTAAAAAAAGGAGGCTGCGGGAGCAACCTCCGTAAAAAAGTTATTTCAATTTAGCTATAACCGCATCGGTAAGTTCCTGAGTAGTACAAGCACCCTGCTCAAATACTTTCGGACCACCACGTAATTTCATCATATCGTATGTACGAGCTTTACCTTCTTCGACAACTTCCGCAATCGCTTTTTTAATTTTGTCTGATACTTCATTCTCACCAATGTGATCAAGCATCATACAAGCACTAAGGAACATGGCGATTGGATTAACAATTGAAGGATCAAGTTTTTCGTATTTTGGAGCAGAACCATGTGTAGGTTCAAATACAGCAACTTCATCACCAATATTTGCTGAACATGCGAATCCAAGTCCGCCTATAAGACCGGCAAAACCGTCGGATATAATATCACCGAACATATTTTCGGCAACAACGACACCATAATCTTCAGGATTTTTTGTCAGCCACATCATCTGCGCGTCGATGTTTGTGTCCCAAAGATCGATATCCGGATATTCTTCCTTGATTTGTTTTGCGATAGAAAGCATCATACCGGAGGTTTCGCGGAGTACGTTTGGTTTTTCACAAACAGTTACATTTGAGTAACCAAATTTTTTGGCGTATTCAAAAGCTGCGCGGATAATTCGGGTAGCAGCTGTTTTGGTAATAATTCTGGTAGAGATTGCCATTTCCTCTTTGGGAACGTCAGCGAATTTTTTCCACTTTGGATGTGTCGCAAGAGCCGCGTGTACATTTTCCGGAGGATTGGTCCATTCAATTCCCGCATAAAGACCTTCGGTATTCTGACGGAAAATTGCTGTGTTAACCATTGGCTCCTCAAAGCCACCATCAGCCGAACGTCTGATAAAATTGAGTGGATTTCCTTTGAGGGAAACACACGGGCGAATACAGATGTCAAGGTTAAAACGTTGTCTCAAACCCACGATAGGAGAGAAGTAAACATATCCTTTGTCTCTCAATTCAGGCGCAAGTTCTTCGGCAGCAGCGTCTTTAGGCTTACTGGTTATCGCGCCGAACAATCCAATTTTGTGTTCTTCAAGCAAATCAATTGTTCGCTGCGGTAACGCGTTACCTTCTTTCTGCCAAAATTCCCAGCCGATATCTCCATGTACATATTCGGCTTTAAATCCTGCTGCATCCAACAAACGGATAGCTTCAGGCAGTACAACTTTCCCAATACCGTCACCCGGCATAGCTACGATAGTTCTCATAAAAAAGTATCCTTTTTTTGATAGAATTATGGTTCAAATCCAATTTAAAATTAGACACTAGAGTTTCATTTAGCAATAAAATTCGGTCGTTCTGTGTCGTTTTTTGGTAACAATTTTTAATTGTTACAGTAATTATAACATTAAATCGAATTGAAAAGCAAGTTGGCTGTCGGAACTTTTTTCATCGTTGTACGATTTTCGTATTGAACGGTAATTAATTGATAGTTCGAGGGTATTAATCAGACGATATTGCAGTAAAATATTATAGCCGTAACCCTTTCCGGTTTGAGACAGGATATTGTAACTCCCGGGTACTCCGTAACTGTAAAGGTAAATCCGGGATTCGTAATCCTGAAGGTCAAATATATATGATGATAATATTATTTTAATCGGAAATTCAGGAGAAAAAATGTTGACTTGTTCGATGAACCATCCGGCAGAAGTTCCGGGAGATGAGATATTATTTGAATAGTTTGATGTTTTACCTGTCAATTTCGCGCTGAAATTTTCATTCACATCCAATACCCCGGTTATGGAAGTTCTGAAAATTGAGTCATCCGTGGGTTCTCCCTTTAATTCATAAGTAAGTTTTGTGTTAATCCTTGCATTTCCGAAACGAGGAGAATAATATTGAAATGTGTATTCATCACCGCTTTCATCAAGATTAGTTAAACTTCTGAACTCAATTCTGGAATACTTATCATAAAAAATATAAAATATTCCGAACGGCGAGGAATATTTACTTCCGAAATAAATTCCTTGTTCATTTCTCCCATTAAATTCTGCTACGCTGTTCCCGTAAGGGGAGTACCAGTCGGGTGAAAAAATTCTGTACCCAACGTAAAATGAGAGATGTTTATAAGGTGAAATTTCCGATGTGATAGCTCCGGCGTATTCTTGCCGGGAAAAACTCATTTCAAAGTTAAAAGCCACGCGTTTTGATTTGTACTCACCTCCGGCGGATAAGTAAGGGATATTGGAGAATGTACCCATTAAATAAGTAATCGGAGATGAATACTGTATAGAAGCATAAAGCACTGAAAGAGAAATATTTTTGTTTAATTTGCTTTCCAATACTCCACCGTATATTATCTCTTTTACTCGATCAGCAAGATTGTGATAGCTCCCTCGCAGATGAGTATATTGGTCAGAAAAATAGAGCATATCTTCTGATTTCTTCACATAAATCATTTTATTAGAATAAAAAGCGTCGATAGTGAAGCTATCGTTCAGTTTTACGCTGGTGGAAAAACCCTCGAGTTGCACATTCTCTTCGATTGATTTCAGGGTAGTGCTTTGTGAACCGAAATATCGATTGAGAGTATTCAGATCTTTGAATGCGGGAAATGAGTTATTTATTACCAGTCCTTTTCCAAATCTGAATTTGTATTTCCCCAAAACAGCATGGTTAAGAATACCTATATCGGTTAATTTCAGTCCCACAGAATTGAATCTAAAATATTCTGATTGCTCCGGAAGTCTATCAACAAGAAATATGAATCCGAAATGCTTTCCGTTCACCATCAGGCGGTTATATTGTCTTGTTTCTGAAAATGATTCTGTGAAATCATAACGATAGATACGACCGCGCAAATGTGCATTAGTTGTGGAAAGAAAATTATCGCCCCTCTTTAGTGGTAGAGTGTCTGTTAAAAAATGGATGATGTACAATAGTTTTTCATAGGGAATATTATCTATCTCCAAAAGTTCATGGCGTGACAGGATTTTTCCCGATTGAACGAATTGTTCAAGAATTGAAGCTTCCTCAAAATTTACAAGCGGGATTTTTTGAAAATCAAAATCCACAAGTTCACCAATATATACAGGATTTGCGGCAAGTCCTTCAATTTCTGTTATAATGGCTTTTGAATCGAGATTTTCATTTGAGAGAAAATCGAGGAGATACCTGTTTTCAAAAATTGAATTTTCCTGAGCCAACAACACCACAGAACTGAGCGATATTATTATCAGGATAATTCTAAAATTCAAAATTTATCTCTATTTGATGAGTAATTCCCAAATAATCGTGCATCAAAAATGAATAATCGATTCCCGCATACAAGTAATTTACGCCAGCGCCCAGAGTTACCATATTGTAAACATTGTTGATGCCGCAGCGCAGGTTAATATTCTCGTGTACAAAGACCTCCATGCCATAGCCGAGCGCGGTTTTACGAGCTGTTTCGGTGGATAATGTGGTAGAGATTTTTAGCAGGTCAGTGATGAACATTGAGGCACCCAGAGCAGCAGTAGTTTCGATCTCCTCACTATTTCGGAAATAGGTGAAGCCGAAGGGGTTTCCAAGTGTGGAAGAAATGGAGAGATATTCAACCGGAAACCAGGTCAGTCCGAATAGGATATTTATTGCGCCCGTATTTCCATAATTTTGTATTGAAAGCTGCCTGTACTCTGCCGTTAGACCAGCGTAAACCGAGGGTAATATCTCTCTTCCGTGCGAAATGAGGATGCTGTTTCTGCTGTATAGCTCAAAACCATAGCGAAGATATGCAATACCCAGGTTACCAAACTCAAAGTTATAGTTTACAGCAGCAGCGGAAGTTGAGAGCTCTTTCAGCTCAAATGGGGCAGGGGAGTGAAAAATTGAGGCATTGTTTGTTTTTTTATACCCCAGGCTCGCGGGATTAACAAATTGGACGAAGTTGTTACCATAACCCGATATGTCGGAAAACGCAAGTGAAGAATTTATTGCGCCGGGGTCAAGCTGCGCAGTGAGTGGTGAAAATATTATTATTAAAAATAAAGGTATTTTAAGTGGAAATTTCATTTGCCCTCACAAATTACATCATAATATTGCAGATTTATTAAGATAAAAGCAACCTCTTATTTTTTACACTTGAATTAAACGGTATAATATTTGAGCAAAACTATATGAATTTTATTAAATTGATATTAAATAAAGCGATCAATCACAAACCCGGAAAAATGATGAAAAAAATTCTGATTATACTGATACTGTTTCCTGTTTTACTTGTTGCCCAGGAACTGGACGCGACTGTAAGAGTTAATGTGGAGCAGCTTGAATCCAGGGCGAGAGAAAATCTTTACAACTTTGAACGTACTATTTCCGATTATCTTAACAACAATAAATTTACGGGAACAAACTGGGAATACCCCAGGATAAAATGTAATTTTGAAGTGTTTTTTGTCTCGGCGGGTGATCAGATGAACTATTCAGCGCAAATAGTTATCAGTAGTCAGAGACCAATTTATAATTCACAAAAAAGCTCACTGATGTTCACTGTTTTGGACAATAGCTGGGATTTTATCTATGAAAAGAATCAATCGCTATATTATGATCCGATCACATTTAACAGTTTGACGAGTTTTCTTGATTTTTACGCGCTGGTAATTATCGGATTTGATATGGATAGCTATGGTCCTGATCCTTACAATGGTTCGGATATGTTCTCAAAAGCGCTTGATATTGCTGTCAGGGGAGGATCATCTCAATATTCCGACGGGTGGCAAACTAAAAGTACATCATATAACAAACGCGGACTTGTTGATAATCTAATGAACGCCAACTATCAGGAATTTCGCAGAAATTATATGATATATCACTTCGACGGACTTGATATTTATAGTGAAGATAAAGCCCGGGCGATGAACAATATGGCGAAACTCGCCTACGATCTGGGTAAGAAGCGCGATAAACTTGACCCGCGAAGTGTTTTACTGAAAGTCTTCTTTGACGCGAAAGCCGGTGAATTTGTTGAATATCTAAAAGAATATCCGGATGCTGAGTTATTCAATATTCTAAAAAAAGTAAATCCGGGTAATATTTCCAAGTATGATCAGGTGCTTGATAACAGATAAGATTTTGACGGGGTGTGTGAACAGAAGTGTGATAATTTGAAAATACTACTCCCGGGGAGTAAATTTAAAACTTGCATCGATATTAAAAATATGCGTGATTTTGAAAAGAATGGATTCCCGCTTTCGTGAGAATGACATGAAAAAAGTTATTATTGCTCGTATTTAGTAATAAACTGGTATCAATAATACGCAGAAAAAATTTAGTTAAACTATATCAACTACTGTGTTATTTCTGGAGAACCGATATTGAGGTTTGTTAAAGGGAAGGTTTTAATCTTCCCTTTTTTATTTGATCAATTCTATTGATCTGATAATATCATTTCTCTGAATTTTATCCACAGTTTCCATACCCCCGGTTACTTCTCCGAATATGGTATATCTTCCGTTGAGATGGGGAAACTCGGAATGTGTTACAAACCATTGAGACCCTTCCGTATCAGGACCCGCGCTCGCCATACCAACTTTACCACGTGTATATTTCAGGTAAGAAAATTCCGAGGATATGGAATAGCCGGGGCCACCCCATCCTGTACCGGTAGGGTCACCAGTCTGAATAACAAAATTCGGTACAACTCTGTGGAATTTAACGTTATTATAATATCCCCGTTCCGCTAGCATAACAAAGTTTCCGACGGATACGGGTGCGACATCGGGTGCTAATTTAATAATAAAACTTCCCCGGTTAGTGTTAATTTTAGCAGATTTGTATTTGAACGAATTAGCCCACATCTCTTCAAAATAATCGGTGGAATATAATGTCCTTTCTGACTCTTTATCAAGTTCTTTCAGTGCGAACATTTTAACTGCGGGAATTGAAACACCGGTTAGTCTGTTTAATGTTTCCAATCTGGATGTGGAATCTATTTTTCCGGACAAATCAGCAAAAACGAGGAACGTTTCGGTGAAATTATCATTGTCGTAATTACGGATTATCGAATTGTTTATTACCTCAGTTATTCTGTTTTTATACTTTTTCGCAAATGAGGTATCAATATTTACAGCAACAATTGCCGCCGTAGCCCCATTTTCGCTTCCCAAAAATTCAAAGACAAGATTGAGATAATCTCCTCTGTCAGACAGTTTTTCCTGAAGTGACATTAACGCGTCAAGACAATATGGAGTATTGTGTTCCTGTAAATTGACGAGTGAATCTAACAGGATATTAAAACTTTTTTCAGAGTCTTTTACGTTCTGAATAAGCCTAAAAACAGACTTTTGTGAAATTTCCTTCTGGTATGATTTCAATAATACAGAGGCTTTCTCAGATTTTGTTTCAGCGAGCAGGTTTACTATTTCACCCTTAACATCAGGGGAAAAACCGGTTTTTTTAATTTCATCACCCAGAAACGAGGAGAGAGTTGTTTTTTCTATTTTCGAATCAGTTTGAAGTGCTTGAAGCAATCGTAATGATACATGTTCACTTCTGTCATAAAGTAGCTTTTTGGCGTATGAGAAGAACGTGTTCTCAGGTATTTTAATTTGAGGAAGCAGTGCGGCTGCCTCACAACGTACACGCCAATCTTTGTGTGTGATAATTAAATCTATCAATTGTTTATTAAATGTATCAAAGTTTGCTTTTCTCAAAGAACCAATTGCGTATTGAAGCAGGACAGGTGAGTTTTGATGAGATTGTATTATCTCTACAATTTTTTTGTTGTAGTCAGCATTTGCGCCCATACGGTAGTTTGCGTAAAGTGCTTCCCGGATACGCAACACATTGCTAGAGTTCAATTCATTTGAGAGTATGAAGTTAGCGAGTGAATCTGAAGTTATCACACCCCTCATAAATAAATTTGTGAGGAAAATAGGAATTCCAGCTTTAGTCTGTTTCGATAATTTACCGTATGCATTACCGATTAGATCGTATTCTTTGGTGGTGCCAATTTTACCGAGGGCATCGAATGCAACAGGGAGGATATCGGGTTTCGTATTGGAGAGAATGTTATTTACCAGAAAACTTCGGGAAAGATCTGTATCGAGATAACCCAAAGTAAATACAAGTTCCTTACCATATTTTTTAATTTCAAGCTCGGTAATAAACTTTGTAAAATCGGTATTCCCGGTATTCGCGAGTGAGAGGAGTAATGCTTTTATTTTTCTTTCATCGAAAGAATAGTAGTAGCCTGCAACTGTATTCTCATCAAGCTCGCGAAGAAATGTTTGTCTTACAAGTTGTTCATCTTCAGGAGAATATTGCGCAAAACATGTCATTGCGAAGATAAGCAAGAAAAAAAGTTGCTTCATGGAGCCTCCCGTATATTAGTAAGGAACAACAATAAATATAAGAATATTATGGTGATTATACAGCTATTTCGAAAATCCTGTACTTTTTGTAAAGAGTGCCGTTCATCATTTCAGCGCCTCTTACCATCATAGTATTATCCTCAAGTACCCAGCTGGCTTCACCTTTATAGATATTTCTTTTTGCGGCTCTTTTGAGAATATCATGATAAAGCACAGCGTCGAGTCCTTTTTTCTGATATTCGGGGAGAACACCAAGTACGATAATACGTGCCCATGGAATTTCTTTATTTTTAGTGAACAATTTGAGGAAGTTAAACGGGAATAGCTTTCCGTTCATTTCCTTGAAAATGTAGTTATAGTCGGGAACCACCAGAGCAAAACCGATGGTTTTATTATCTATTTCGGCAAAGACAACGAGTGTTGGGTCAATGATTTGCTTAAATTCGGCAGCCATTTTATCAATTTCTTCATTGGTCATCGGAACAAAACCCCAATTCGGCTCCCAGGCTTTGTTGTAAATATCTTTAAAGAGATTCAATTCATTCGCAAAATCTTTAAGATTAAGTTCACGAAGTTTCATTTTGTATCTTTCCTGAACCATCTTGCCAACTCGAACAATTTTGTCATTACTGCTCATCTTTTCGTTCTCAATCTTGAACGCGAATAAGTCCTTTGCTTTTTGAAGTCCGTAATTTTCAAGAAGTGTTTTATAATATGGCGGATTATATGGCATCATAATTCGAGGTGGATCGTCAAAACCTTCAATGAGAAGAGCTGTTTCGTCATTCATGGATGGATTAACAGGACCACGCATCGTATCGAGCCCTTTTTCCTTGATCCATTCTTTCGCTGTGTCTAAAAGTGTATTGGCAACATCCTGATCTTCAATCGATTCAAAAAAGCCGAAAAATCCAACTTTATCATTGTGCACTTCATTATGGAGATCATTTTTAATAGCCGCAATTCGTCCCACGAGTTCGCCATCTTTATATGCAAGGTAAGTATCCATCTCTGCATGGAGAAAGAAAGGATTTTTCTTTTTATCAAGCAGTCCTTTTCGTTCCATAATAAGTGGCGGTACCCAATTGGGATAGTTTTCGTAGATCTTCCACTGAAACTTAATGAAGGTCATTAGGTCTTTTTTAGATTCGACTTTTTTTACTGTAATATTGCTCATATCAACTCCGGAATGGAAAATGCCCGGAATACCGGGCATTAAAAAATTAAACTAAGCCTAACTCTGCACCAACTTTTTTGAAAGTATCGATGATGTAATCCAAATGCTGATCCTCATGAGTAGCCATATAGCTGGTTCTCATCATCTGGCGGCCGGGAGGGACACCCGGAGAAATAAATACATTAACGAAAATACCTTCGTCATAAAGTCTTCTCCACATCTTAAATGCGATAGTGTCATCACCTACAATAACCGGAACGATACCGGTTCTACCCTGGATTACATTAAATCCTGCGGCTGTAAAACCTTTTCTGATTTTATCAGCATTTTCGATAAGTTTAGTAACTCTCCATGGTTCTTCTTCGAGCAGGTCCAATGCTGCAAGCGCTGCCGCAACGGAGGAAGGAGTGGGAGACGCGCTGAAAATAAGAGCTGCAGAATGGTGTTTTATATAGTCAATAACTTTTGCGTCACCTGTTACGAATCCACCGAGAGAAGCAAAAGTTTTGCTGAATGTTCCCATTGTCATGTCAACTTCGTCAACGAGATCAAATTCACTTGCGGTACCTCTACCGCCTTTTCCGATAACACCAACGGAATGCGCATCATCTATAAGAGTGCGAGCATTATATTTTTTAGCGAGTTCCATAAGTTTTGGTAGATCAACTATTTCGCCACCGGTTGAGAAAACGCCATCACTTACGATAAGTTTCGCTGCATCAATCGGCGCTTTCTGAAGAACTCTTTCAAGATCATTCATGTCATTATGTTTGTAGCGTAAAAGCTCTGCTGTCGCGCCGCGTGCCATTAAGTTACCCGCGACGATACACGCGTGATTATCTTTGTCAGAAATTACATATTCACCACGTTGAACAAGAGTAGGAATTATTCCCTGGGCTGACTGGTAGCCTGTACTGAATAAAAGAACAGCTTCTTTACCGAAAAATTTAGCCAATCTTTCTTCGAGTTCGATATGAAGATCGAGTGTTCCGGTAAGATAACGGGAACCCGAACATCCTGTACCATATTTTTCAATCGCCTTAATAGCCGCTTCTTTAACTCTCGGGTGAGCTGTTAAACCGAGATAATTATTAGAGCCGGCCATGATCTTTTTCTCACCTTCTATAAATACAACGGGACCTTCATTTTCCTCGATAGCTCTGAAGTACGGATACATACCTATTGCTTTTATCTCATCAGCTCGAGTAAAATCATAACACTTCTTAAATAAATCCAAATCCTTCCTCCTGACATGGTTAGATATTATAGTACAATAATTGTTATATTGGACATTTGAATTCCAGATGCTAAAATTAAATTTAAAATGGTTCAAAATCAATTTGTCGGGTAATAAATAGTATGGAAGTAAATAAGACTGGTACGATTTCTGTTGTTACAGGTGGTTCAGGGTTTGTCGGGAGCCATCTTGTTGACCTATTAATTAGTAAAGGACACGAAGTTAGATGCATTGTTCGAAAAACAAGTAGCCTGAAGTGGCTTGAAGGTAAAAATGTAAAAATATTTGATTGCGGGATAAGCGATGTTGAGGCGCTTGAGGATGTACTTGCAGGTGCCGATTATCTTTTTCATGTGGCAGGTGTAGTTAAAGCCAAAAATGAAGAAGGTTATAAAAAAGGGAATGTTGAGACGACCAGGAACTTGTTAGACGCGTTGTTGAAGTTCAAGGTTGATATCAAAAAGGTTGTAATTGTAAGCTCATTAACCGCTGCCGGTCCTGCAGTTCCGGGAAAACCACTCACTGAAGATATGCCTGTAAATCCTATTACACGATATGGGAAAAGCAAAGCGGAACAGGAGGCTCTGGTTAAAACTTATCTTGATAAATTACCAATCAGTATTGTGAGACCGCCGGCTGTCTATGGTGAACGTGATACAGAGATATATTTGATGTTCAAAACGTTTAAGCAAGGGCTAATGACCTTCATTGGGTTTGATAAAAAAGAACTTAGTCTGGTTCATGTAGCAGACCTTGTTAACGGAATATATCTGGCGGGGATTTCAGAAAATTCGAAGTCGCAGACATATTTTATCAGTTCGGAAGAAATTTACAACTGGTATCAGGTGGCTGATGAAATGCAGAATTCGATTGGTAAAAAGGCAATAAGATTGAACTTGCCTCATTTTCTTGTTTATTCAGTTGCCGTATTTGCTGAATTTTTTGCGATGTTTCAGAAATCAGCGGCTACATTTAATATTGAAAAAGCACGTGATTTTGTGCAATCGGCATGGACATGCGATGTAAGCAAGGCGAAAAAAGAACTTGGTTACGAACAGAAAGTTTCCCTGGCGGATGGTATTAAGCGCACGGTTGACTGGTACAAGGATAATAACTGGTTGTGATCAATTTCTTCCTTTGTAAATAAAAGGTGTGAGCGGCAAACATTACAATCTGAGTTACCAAAATTATCGAGTGGAAAATCCAAATTGAATTTTTGAGATAGAGTCGCTACAATTTCACACTCAAAATCAGCGTTTGCATTGGGGAAAATGAATGCGTCAAGAAATGTAAACGCCGGATTTGAGGTTATATGATCGATGTGCCAGTGAATTTTTTTATCAGTACGCAGATGTCGGCAAATCCTCTGTGTTAAACCCTTCTGAGCACTTCCGGAGTAGTAGTAATAACCTGGCGCAAGTAATTCTGAAGCAAATCTCTTTATTGAGCTCAGGCTACCAGGCTGCGCAAGATAATAGCGTAAAAGGTAAGTTCCGTGATTATCAGTTAGCTTTCGCACCTTCAGCAACCCACGCTTCAATTCCAATGATCTGATCTTCTGTCAACGGCTGATAACCGAGCGGGGGCATGTTTTTAGCGCCATTGTTTCCTCTGATCGCCCAGATAAGAATACTGTTATCGGGATCACCGGGAAATACGATCGAAACGTTCGAAGTAGTCCCAGCCCAGGAAGTTAACATTAAGCCCCCGGCGGCGTCTTCTGTATTATGACAACCGGAGTAATTACAGTAAATGTTAAAAACGGGTTGAATATGCTGATTGTAACTAACATTTACTGATGGAATAAACAGGTCAGCTTCATTGATTGTGTCCTTGCATCCGCCTAGTAAAATAGCTATAAAGATTGATGTGAGTACGAAGTTAACAAGATATGTTTTAATGTTTTTTATTTTCATGCACTAAATATAAAGTATTTCCTGTGCAACTGAAAAAAAATATGATTAACGAAAAAATATTTACCCTCTGAAGAAAAGAAATATTAAGATGGGAGTTGGTATTTGACAAATGTTAAAAAGTTGGTTAAATTAACGGTCTAAATTAAGTACATGGGGCTATAGCTCAGTTGGGAGAGCGTTTGAATGGCATTCAAAAGGTCAGCGGTTCGATCCCGCTTAGCTCCACAATTAAAGACGTCGTATGACGTCTTTCTTTTATCAGAAGAGCATAATAGCTATCTTACTTATATTATTTAATCATATCGATTTTCTACCTATTACTCCCGAACAATCATTTATAAAGAAAAGGATAAACTATGTCTAAGGCAAAAACCGGTGATAATGTATCCGTACATTATACAGGTAAATTAAAAGACGGAAAAGTATTTGACACATCAAAAGAAAGAGGTCCGCTGGATTTTGAAATTGGCGCTAACGCTGTGATAGAAGGTTTTGAGACCGGTGTTGTTGGTATGGAGGCCGGTGAATCGAAAGTTATTGAAATTCCATCAGATAAAGCGTATGGTCCATGGAGAGAGGAAATGACTATTCAGGTCGAAAAAGATAAATTGCCTCCTGATTTGAATCCTGAAATTGGTCAAACTCTACAGGTACCACAGCAGAATAATCCGCAGCCGTTGCTTGTTACTGTAGTAAAAGTTGAGGAAGCTTCAATAACATTAGATGCAAATCATCCTCTGGCGGGTGAAGATCTTATTTTTGAAGTTGAGCTGGTTGAGATCAAATAAGATTTCAAGAAAAATTATTTATTTAGGTAACAACTGATAGCAGATTAAATCTTTTTGGGAATTATCTGCAAAAATTTATGTTTTAAATGCTATTAAAGAATTAGCGTCTTTTTAATACATTGATTTCATGTTATTTAATATTTAATTTACCCAAACATTATAACTAAAGCATTTTATACTAAATGGAGTAACCATGAGAAGTATTCTCTCCTTTTTATTAATGATTGCAACGGCTTTTTCCTTGTTCGCACAGGCGGGACCCGCGGCGGGCTCTCTTTCTTCAGGTACTGTTAAAAATACCAACGACTTCAGTACCTATTCAGAGTCTTCCGGTAGAATTAAACTGTTTAATAAAGTTTCGGATCCAATCGATGAGTACAAACCCACAGGTTTGGAATCATTAATTTATGTTGACGATCATGCCTTCAATTCCAACAGAGCGGATGGCAGAGACAGCGTAATTATTTATCAAGATTTCGGAGGTATTCCCCAGACAAGCTCAATCCCTCCAGATCCATATATTGCAGTTGGTCCGGATCACATAATTGAGACAGTGAACACAAGCTGGAGAATCACCGATAAGGACGGGAATGCAATGGCAACTATTGACGCAGGTCAGTGGTTCTCATATCCTGGTAAAAACTTCGATCCATTCGATCCGAAAGTAATTTATGACCACCATAATCAGAGATGGGTTCAGGTTTGGCTACATGCTGATGATGGTAATTCGGAAGCATATTTCCTTTTCTCCGTAAGTGACGACTCTGATCCTAATGGTGTCTGGTATAACTGGGCGTTACCTTCAGATCAGAATGGTAATACTTTCGCAGGTAACTGGGCAGATTATCAGGGTGTAGGTTATGATGATAAAGCGATTTACCTTACATCAAATCAGTTTACTTTCGGTAGTAACGCTTCTTACCAATATTCAAAATTAAGAATCGTTCCTTCCGCAGACCTTTATCAGGGTTCTGCCGGTGAAGTTACATGGAATGATTTCTGGAATATTTATGATTTTGGTCTTCGTCCGGTAAGAACTATGGATGTTATGGACAAGTCATATATGGTAAGAACTTTCCAGAACGGTGGAGCTTACATTTACGTTTATGAAATTAATGATCCGGTTGGGTCTCCAACATTATCAAAATCTTTGGTTCAGGTTAACCCTTACGGTGGACCACCACTTGGTAACCAGCTTGGTGGAAATCAGTATGAATCGGGTGGAGCAAATCTCAGAAACGAACCGGTTGTTCAGGATGGTGTAATTCATTTTGCACACGCTGTTTCAATGGGCTCTTATTCTGCAGTTCGCTACTGCGCGTTTGACGCTTCTACTAATACTGTAGTCAAAGATATGGCTATGGGTACAGGAACTCATTATTACTCATATCCTGCACTTGCTGTTGCCGAGAATAATGATGTGGTTATTTCTTATAGCCGTTCTTCCAGCACTGAATATATTGGAAGTTATTTTACTGTTGTCAAAGCCGATGCTAATGAACCACTTGGCAGTTTTCAACTTCAGGATGGTAAAGCGAATTATTTTAAAACTTTCGGCGGCACCCGCAATAGATGGGGTGATTATAACGGTGCGTGGACAGATCCAAAAGACCCGAATAATGTTTGGGTTTACGCAGAATATGTTGCTGCCGCAAATACATGGGGCAACTGGTTGGCAGGTGTGAGAACATCTCCTTTTGATAACGCAACTATCAATACCAGCACCAGCGAAATTGTTTTTGGTGATGTTGAGGTAGCGTTTGAAAGTGATGTTGTATCTTTTACCCTGAGAAATTACGGAAAAACCGAATTGAGCATTTCCGGAATTTCAAATGCGAATAGTGATTTGGTATTACAGACTCAGCTCAGTTTCCCGGTTACTCTTTCTGCGTACGATAGTGTATTGGTAGAATACAAATTTATTCCTTCGGAAGAGGGCGCTTTAACTGATGAAATTACTATCACTTCCAACGATCCTAATTATCCTGCAACAGTTGTAAATGCTTCCGGAATTGGTTACATGATCAATTCACCCTCAAAAGGTAAATTGCTTGGTCTTTCTTCAGCAAGTAACGATTTAATTGATATCAACTTTGTTGATGGTTCAGCCGAGGAATTGGGTTCATCAGTAATCGATGAGCAGCGTAGCCTGGCTTATAATCCTGAATCAGAAAAATTATGGGCTATCGTTTCTGAAGCTGATGGCGACGATGAGATGACAAGCTTCATCAGGGTAAATGGTACTCTTGGTGATTCTTATGTTAAGTTCACATTGCCATATTTCTTTGACGCGGTTACATTTGATTCTGCCGGTACTTTGTGGGGAATATCAAACACTAACAATTTACTAACAATAGACCTGGTAAATGAGAGTCCGTTTCTACAGACCAGTCTTGAAAAAGGATTTAGTTCATTAGCATACAACAAAGCTGATGGATTGTTATACGGTGGTATCCACGAAGATAGTACCGATAATGATAGGATCTACACTATCAATCCAACCGACGGAACATTAACTTTACTTGGTCAAACAGGTCAGGGTAGATCAACCGCGGCAATGGCATTCGATAGTGAAGGAAATCTATACGCGAGTGTTATAAAATCTTTCGCAAACAGCTATCTCTATTCAGTTGATCTTGCTACAGCCGCTGCTACTGAAATTGGTAAAATTGGTAGTTTCAAATCTGTTGAGGGACTGGTATTTACCGCTGATAGTGTTACCTCATTGAGATCGGTAGAGAACAATATACCATCTGATTTTTCACTGGGTCAGAATTATCCTAACCCGTTTAACCCTTCAACTACGCTTACTTTTGCGTTACCTGTGGAAGGAAATGTTAAACTTGCTGTATATAATTCAATTGGTGAGGAAGTTGCGGTACTTGTTAATAATTACCTGAAAGCCGGTACTTACAATTATTCGTTTAATACGGCAAATGGTAACTTCAGCAGTGGTGTTTATTTCTACACAATTACTGTAGAAGGTGCTGAAGGTAACAGATTTAACGAATCGAAAAAAATGATATTACTCAAGTAATTCTCGCAAAAATATTTTATTTTTTGAAGGGAGAGTTTTTTTACTCTCCCTTTTTAGTCTGTTGACAAAGTCATTTTGTTACAAAGTCCTCCTTTGAAGGAGGTGGATTCCGACGTAAGTCGGAAGACGGAGGATGATTTATTTCATCTCTTGTGACTTTTGGTCATCCCCAATCACAAAATCCGCCGTTGGCGGAGTGATTTCCCCCTTCGGAAGGGGGACGTGATAATCAACAACTAGGTTTTTGAACATTTTCAAAGGGAGAGTTTTTGCTCTCCCTTTTTAGTTTAAACCAAAACTTTCTCTCTCTGCAGGTGATATAGTGAATACTTTATTTTATCCCGTCAAATCAGCCATCTTGTTTATGCTTCTGCCATTATTGATTATGGGGCAGGCTACGGATATTGAATCAAAATTGAAAGATTATCTATCCCATTATAACGCAGATGTTGGAATAGCTGCACAGTATTTTACAAATGGTGAAACAATTATAGTCAATGATGATAGTTGTTACCCAATGCAGAGTGTGTATAAATTCCCTTTGGCTATGGCTTTGTTACATCAGGTCGATCAAGGACGGTTCTCTTTTGATCAGGAAATTGAAGTGAAGCGGAGTGAATTATTACCAGACACCTGGAGTCCTTTAAGAGAGAAGTACGGGATGAAAGATATAAGAATAAAATTGAAAGAAATCATTGAATACACTATTACATTTAGTGATAATAATGGCTGCGATATTTTATTCAGACTTCTTGGCGGTACTGCGGAGGTAGAACAATATGTGAAAAACCTCGGTGTTGAAAACATGAATATTGTTGCAACAGAGGAAGAAATGCACGCTGATTGGACTATTCAATTCAGCAATTGTTCTCAACCTTATGCTATGTTAAAATTATTGGAAATATTTTATAGCGGAAAAGTTCTGAGTGAAAAAAGTCATAAGTTTTTGTGGGAAATAATGGCTGTTAAAAAATTCGGAATGAAACGTATTCAGGGTAAGTTACCGGAAAGTTTCGTTGTAGCTCATAAAACAGGTACATCAGGAACAAATGATGAGGGTATTGCGGCGGCTACAAATGACGCGGGGATAGTGGTCACTCCGGAAAATAACGCATTTGGAATTGTAGTTTATGTGAGTAATTCTGCCGACGAGATAGAAGTTAGAGAAGAAATAATCGCTGATGTTTCCAAAATGATTTGGGAAGAATTTTCTGCCAAGTAATTCGATGTTAAAAAATCCGGAACCAAAATGATTCCGGATTATAAAAACAATCAATTTTTTTTACAGGTTATCAATAAAATACTGAGTTAGTTTAGTGTAAAGGTTCAACGCGTCTTTCCCGGTAACACCATGAGGGTGGTGCACATACGGATAATATTCCAGCGGTTTATTTTTAGATGTGGCTTCCTGAACAAATTTTATTGTATGCTGCCAAACCACGGTTGGATCTGATGTGCCATGTACGAGAAGAAGTTTACCATTAAGATTGTCAATATAGTTCAACAAATTCGCTTCTTCATATCCTTCCGGATTAGTCTCGGGTGTATCCATATAACGTTCGGTGTACATTATTTCGTAATATTTCCAATCGATTACAGCACCGCCGCCAACTCCAACCTTAAAGAGATCATTGCTTCTCAGCATCAGGGAGGTAGTCATAAAACCGCCGTAACTCCAGCCGAATACACCAATTCTGTCAGGATCTACAAACGGATTTTCCATAAATTTTTTCAGCGCGAAAATCTGATCCTGTACTTCAACTGTACCCAGTTTACGGAATGTAGCCTGCTCAAAATCTCTGCCACGGTTTGCTGTGCCTCTGTTATCCATTGTAAATACAATATATCCTTCCTGAGCCATTTTCATAAACCAGAACCTGTATCTACCGTAAGCCCATGAATCTTTTACAAGCTGAACGTGAGGACCGCCGTAAGTATAAACTATAACAGGATATTTTTTTGTTGGATCAAAATCGGGAGGGTAAACGGCTCTGCAATGGAATTCAACATTCTCATCATTTTGTACCGTGAATATTTCAGTCTTGCCGATCTTATATTCAGTCAGAGGATTATCAAATTTTTCGAGAACTTTTTCGGATTTGCCATCTACTGTTTTAACAGCGGCATAACCCGGATCATTAAGTGAACTGAATTTGTCAATGAATATCTGATTTCCTTCCTCAAATGAGATGTTATGTGATCCCTGCTCATTTGTTAGTTTGGTAATGTTTTTATCATTCAGGTTTACCGAATAGAGGTGATTTTGCTCAACGCCATCCTTTGTCGACGTAAACAAAACGTTTCCGGTTTTGTCAAAGCCGAAATATTCTTTTACAACCCAATTACCTTTTGTGATTTGATCAAGTTCCGAACCCTCTGTATTATAAAGATACATGTGTTCAAAGCCGTCTTTTTCAGTAAGCCATAAGAATTTTGAATCATCGTTCGGCAGAAAATATAGCGGATGTTCATTTTCTACATATTTGTCATTTTTTTCTTCAAACAGAGTTTTAGTGTAATTACCGCTTGAAACATCATACTCTTTTAGTTGAAAATGGTTTTGATCTCTGTTAAGGTGACCGATGTAAAAGCTACTTCCCTTTGGATGCCATGTTAGAGATGTAAGATATTGATCTTTTGGTTCCCCGGTTGCTAAATATTGAGTCTCTGATGATTCAACATTGAAAATCCCGACAGTGACTTGATGACTTGCTTGTCCGGCCATCGGATATTTTATATTTTCAAGGGTTGCCGGAGTTTCATCAAAGTTTATTATGGGATAGTCTGTTACCATTGACTCATCTTTTCGGTAGAAGGCGATATTTTTGCTGTCGGCCGACCAGTAAATACCTTTAGATATGCCAAATTCATTTCGGTGAACTGATTGTCCGTAAACTATATCTTTATTTTCTTCATTGCTGATAGCTACAGTTTTACCATCAGAATCTACATACCAAAGATTGTTATCAATGGTGTATGCAATCTTTTTCTTATCGGGGGATAATGAAAGGTTATCGGCATTTTCAGGAGCGGTGATAACTTTTGTTATTTCATTATTATCGATGCTGAAAAAAACATATGAAGTTTTTATTTTGAAGTAAAACTCGTTGTGACTTAGCCATTTTACTTTTGGAAATCTTGCGGGAGGCTCGATATCAACCTGTTTTAACAATCTCGCGAGCACATTTAAATACAATATGTCCTCAGTTTTTTCAGATGTAACCGAGCTTTTAGCCAAAACGAATTGTTCATTTCTATCCACAACATAAGAATACGAATCAGAGCCGGGAATAGTTGTAATTCCAGTAGGTAAATGTGGTACAAGTCTGCCGTATGAGTGGAAAACTACATCTTCAATAGTAAAATCTTTTTGTGCAAAAACTTGAATGGATACTAAAAGGAGGGTAAAGATAATTAAACGTTTCATTATTACTCCGGAAATAAAAAAAGGGGTTAAATTTATTACTACTACAATATAATATAGTGGTAAATAAAAATTAACCCCTTCAAATAAAATGAAGTTATATTTATTTAATCGGCAATCTCGATTCGAGAATATTGTCGATTAATTTATATTCTTTTGCTTCTTCAGCAGAAAGATAATAATCGCGGTCGCAATCTTTGGCAATTTGCTCCATTGGTTTTTCAGTATGTTTGGAGAGTATTTTGTAAAGCGTGTCACGAGTTTTAATCATTTCTTTTGCATGGATTTCAATATCAGTTGTTTGACCCTGCAGTCCACCAATCCAAGGCTGATGGATCATAATTTTTGAATGGGGGAGGGAAGTACGTTTCCCGGCCGCTCCACCTGCGAGAAGCACTGCACCCATACTTGCCGCTAAACCTACACAAATAGTAGCAACGTCGGGCTTGATGTAACGCATTGTATCATAAATCGCCAGACCTGCGGAAACACTACCGCCTGGTGAATTTACATATAACTTTATATCTTTTTCGGGATCTTCCGCTTCGAGAAACAAAAGCTGTGCAATTACCAAACTGGCAACATGATCGTCAACTCCGCTACCGAGGAAAATGATCCTCTCACGAAGGAGACGTGAAAATATATCCATACCACGTTCACCACGACCGGTCTGCTCAATAACGTAAGGTACCAACTGATTTAAGATTTCACCTTTCATAGAAAATTCCTTTTAATTCTGAAAACCTGCTATTATTCTTCTGATTTATCTTCAGATTCTTTGGCCGCTTCCTGATTCTCTTTTGCTTTCTCTTCAGCGTCCACTTCCTTAACAACGGCATTGTCTTTCAGAAAATTCAATATTTTGTCATCAAGTAAAGAATCTTTTCTGCCCGATTCTTTATAGTAGTTTACAAGTTTGTCAACAGAGATACCGGTTTTTTCTGCGTCTTTGGCGGCCATTTCCTTAAGATCATCATCGTTAACGGTGATTTCTTCAACTCTGGCAATATTTTCAAGTATTATTTGCCATTTTGCGGTGAACTCGGCTCTGGGAGCAGCTTGCTCATTTAACAGAACATCATGCACCATTTGACCCTGACGTTTGGCATTTTCTTTTTCCATCTTGATGATGTTTTCTCTGATCGAATCTACATACCCGGATGGAGGGGTGAAATCATTATTTTCAACTATTTTATTGATCAAAGCGTTTGTGAATAGATCATCCGACTGCTTCTCATTGTATTTATCAAATTCTTCTTTTATGATCGCTTTCAATTCATCCATATTGGAGGCTTTGTCGCGTGATACTTTTTTGAAGAATTCTTCATTTTCTTCAGGTGATACTATTTTTTCAATATTTTTAACTTCTACATCGTAGTGATAATCAACTTTATGAACTTCTTCACCATGCATATGTTCATCTACAAAGTGGAATTTGAAAGTCTCACCAACTTTTTTACCCTGAGAGTTTTCGAACAAATCAGGATGTACGTTCGGATCGTTAAGATTTACATCGAGATTTTCTTTTTTGGTACCATCAACAGGAGTGCCATTTTCATCAACTCTCTGAAGATCAAGATTTACCTTGACATCTTTCCCTTCAACTACATCGGTTTCTTCAAATGAGGAATTTGACTGTTTCAAACGGGCAATTTCACCATCAATATCTTCATCTCTGATTTTGAAGATTATTTTTTCAACTTCGACACCTTTATAATCTTTAACTTCCAATTCCGGTTTGACCTGGAATTTAACTTTGAAGGTAAGTTGTTTTTCTTTTTCGTAATTAAGGTCTGTTAGAGAGGGGGTATTAACCGGCTGTAATTCTGAAGATTTCATTACCTCGAAAAATTTGTCATTGGCAATATCTTCACAAGCCTTATATTCGATTGCTTCACCATACATCTTCTTTATCATTCCCATTGGAACTTTACCCTTTCTAAAGCCGGGCATGGCAATGTTTTTTCTCTCTTTGTGGTAAGCCTCTTCTAATTCTTTTTTAATTTCATCGTAACCTAAAATAACTTCAATTTCCTTTTCAATATCGGAAATTTTATTGATCCTGGTATCCAAATTAACCTCGTAAATTATTATGGTAAGTATAAGGAAGAGAAAAAAAAGATTGTACGAGTGGAGGGACTCGAACCCCCAAGCCTCTCGGCACTAGATCCTAAGTCTAGCGTGTCTACCAATTTCACCACACTCGCATCTCTTTGCAGAATTTTAATAACAACAGATTTCAAATATAATAACAATCCTATCGAAACAAAAACAAAAAATAAAAATAAATAAATATTTTTTCAGTTCGTTGTGATAAACTGAAATAATATTGGAACAGAACAGTATTAACGCTAAAGAAATTAGTGACGTTGAGTTGAGAAATTTATTATATTAGAATTCAGTTTGCTCATCAAAAATACGGGATTTGATGGAAGATTTAGTAGGCGTAATTGTTGATAATTACAAGATAGTTTCAACCCTTGGTAAGGGTGGAATGGGTATTGTTTATAAAGGGTACGATACCAAACTTGACCGCGAAGTTGCAATAAAGATGATGTCTTCAAAGATGTTTGAAAATGAACGCAATATTGAGCGGTTTAAAAGAGAGGCGAAAAATCAGGCGAAGATGCTTCATCAGAATATCGTGACGGTATATGGTTTTATTGAATACTCTGATCTGCTTGGTATCGTAATGGAGTACGTTGAAGGTGAAAGCCTTGAAAAAGTAATTTATCGTCAAAAGAAATTCAGCTTGTTTGACACAGTCTATATCATGCGTCAAATCTTTTCAGGGTTACATCTTGCCCATAACAAAGGGTTTGTTCACAGGGATATTAAACCTTCAAATATAATCTTGAATAACGAAGGTATCTCCAAAATAATGGATTTTGGTATTTCTAAATCAGCTTCCGATAAACGGTTTACCAAAACCGGTTCAAAAATTGGTACTGTTTATTATATGAGTCCGGAACAGATAAATGGTGAGGAGGTTACGCATCTATCCGATATCTATTCCCTGGGCTGCACCATATATGAAATGCTAAGCGGTGTGCCTCCATTTTATTACAAGAGTGAGTATGAAATAATGGATGCTCACATGAACAAGATGCCTACACCATTATCTCAGTTAATTCCCGGAATGCCTCCACTGGTTGATGATATTGTTTTCAGAGCGATGAGCAAAAACCCGTATGACAGATACAATTCTTGTGAAGAATTCAGCAGAGCTTTAGATCATATAGAAAAATATATTGAAGATGTTAAAATTCAATCCGCAAAAAGAGAAGAATCCAAAAAGACCAAAACCAAAACTTTTTCATTATTTGGTGTGGTTGGGTTTGTTGTAGTCATTTTGATTGTTTCATTTTTAATTCTGAATCAGGCAAAAGATTTGCTGCAAAGTGGAAAAATTGAAGAATTTGACCGTGAACACAATATCCAGTCGATGTTTAACGATAACAAAGTTGGAGAAGATGTTAAAGTTAGTAAAAGATATACCGGTGTATATAATGAGCTTAACTCCATCCAGATATTGAGGAATAACAACGCTTTTATCACTGCCGATTCGGGGCTGATATTGAAATCAACTAACGGTGGTCAATCCTGGGACAAGGTTCGTTTACCGGGCAAAAATATTTTATATGATTCATTTTTCTTTGGAAGTGGAAGAGGATTTATTGTTGGAGACGGTTCTTATTGTATTTCCACAATAGATTATCTCAGAAATTTTGAAAAAATAAATATGCCACCCGGCTATACTTTACTTAACGTAGAATTTATTGATACAAAAGTTGGATTTATTACAGGAAGCCTCGGTCTTGTTATGCGTACCCTTGATGGAGGTATGACGTGGGAAAGAATTCGTGTTGAAACTTCCCAAAATCTTTATGATATAGCCTTCGCTGACAAAAAAACGGGTTACATAGTAGGTTGGGATGGTGTAATTCTAAAAACTACCAATCTTGGTCAGAGCTGGGAGTCGCTCCCGAAATTCACCAACAAGTACCTTAAATCGATCGATTTTCTTGATGATGATACCGGTGTAATTGTTGGAGGTGGAGGAACCATCTATAAAACAAACAATGGTGGTTCACGCTGGAACGAAATAAAACCACCACAGGTAGCAAGTTTTCAGAGTGTGAAGTTTATTAATGATGACCTTGCGCTTATTACCGCAAATAAGGGTCTGATTCTACGATCAAAGGATGACGGAACTACATGGCGGGTAATAAAATCAGGAGTTTACACTAATCTTAATGATATAGCCGTAACTTCGGGGAACCAGGTTTATGTTGTCGGTGTAAATGGTACGATATTAAAATTGTTCTAATGAAAAGGATCTAGTTTGGATAAGTTTGTAATTAATGGTGGTAAAGCTCTCAACGGAAGTGTAAAAGTCAGCGGCGCAAAGAACTCTTCTTTAGCGATTATGCCCGCGGCATTACTCAACAATGGTTTGAACAGTTTTACCAACATTCCGGAAGTGAATGATATTTATACAATGATTAAATTGCTCAATTTTCTGGGCGTTGAATCTGAATTTGACGGCTCAAACCTCAAACTGGATACAACTAATATTTCGGAATTAACAGCGCCTTATGAGCATGTGAAAAAAATGCGCGCCTCGGTATATGTTTTAGGTCCGCTTCTTGCTCGTTACGGGTTTGCAAAAGTATCGATGCCGGGTGGTTGCGCGTGGGGACCACGCCCCATCAATCTGCATCTCGAGGCAATGGAGAAATTGGGTGCGGAAATATTACTCGAGCAGGGATATATTGTAGCAAAGGCGAAGAAACTTCATGGAGCGAAAATTCACTTTGACGTATCATCTGTTGGCGCTACCGGGAACGCACTAATGGCAGCGGTTCTCGCCGAAGGTTCATCCGTTATAACCAATGCCGCGATAGAACCTGAGATTACAGCACTTGTGAAGTATCTTGCTGGTATGGGCGCGAAAATTTCGGGTGTTGGTACCAGTACTCTTGAAATAGAAGGTGTGAAAGAATTGTCACCTGCGAAAGCAGACAATATTTATGACCGAATTGAAGCCGGAACGCTCCTGATCGCAGGCGCGATGACGCATGGTAAGGTTTCGATCTATTATCCGGAACAGGATAATCTTTCTGCTGTTTTAACAAAATTGGAAGACAGCGGAGTGAAGTTATCTTACAATGATAATAATATCCTCCTCGATGCTACTGATAGCGAAATTAAAAATGTTGATGTTACTACCGCAATTTTCCCCGGTTTTCCTACAGATATGCAGGCACAGTGGACCGCATACATGTGTGTCGCAAATGGTGCTTCCACAATTACAGATAATATATATTTTGACCGATTCAAACATGTCCCTGAATTGAACCGACTTGGAGCTGATATTGAAAATATCAAAAACAGTTCTATTGTACGCGGATCCGCGAAACTTAAAGGCGCGAAAGTAATGTCAACCGATTTAAGGGCAAGCGCGAGTCTGGTTCTCGGTGGACTTGCGGCAAAGGGAACTACTGAAGTTCTCAGAATTTATCACCTCGACAGGGGATACCAGAGAATTGAAGAAAAACTTCGCTCTCTTGGTGCGGACATAGAGAGGATTCAAACGAAAGAATATTAGTTTGAAAACACTATTTCAGAATCGAAAGTATATGATAATGGGGGGAATATTGATTCTCCTCAATATTATATTTGTAAACCTGCCATTGCTTAATGTCGTTGGATATGAGTTCTCGGTTGTAAACGCGTTAGTGTTATATCTTTTGGGTGGCATTATAGCTTTAGCGCGGGAATTCCCATTTTCTGCCGGTAATCTCGGCAAGATAGTTCTCCTTCTTTTAATCCCTCTGATTCCCGGACTTTTCGGAAATTATTTATTAAGTGTTTGTCCCCTCAGTGATTCAATCTGGTTTTATTTTATAATTGCCATTCCTGCAATGTTTATAGGAATTTCTACAGGGATAATCGCAACAGTGATAACTTTGAAGTACAGGATATTGCTCTTTATCTTTTTTACTGTGATGATGGTTTTATCACCTTTGGAAGAATTGTACTTCAATCCGCAGGTTTATTTTTATAATCCGATAATAGCCTATTATCCCGGTGTGATTTATGATGAGTTAATTACGGTGGATTTTAAACTGGTGATTTACCGACTGTTGAATATCGGCTTTTTCAGTGGTGTACTCTATTTTTTACTTAAATACCAAAAACTTGCACAGAAATTAGTGGTGGTGCTATCGGGATTGATACTTCTTTTACTATTTTCACTTCTCAAACCTATTTTGGGTTTTGAAACTGACATATCAAGGATCAAATCCGAGTTAGGGGCTGCCAGTAATACGGAGCATTTTATTATTTTCCATTCAGATTCCCTTACCGAAAAAGAAGTGAAATCACTCAAATGGGAACATGAGTATTATTATGATCTTCTTTCAAAAGATACCGGATTTGAAACAAGCAATAAAATTACATCATTTGTATTTGAAGACCGTAAAACAAAAAAAGAACTGATTGGTGCGGGAAACGCAGAAGTTGCAAAACCGTGGTTGGGGCAAGTGTATATAGAGCGATCTTCCATACAGGGTAGCCTGCGGCACGAACTTGCTCATGTATTTAGCGCGGAAGTTGGGAATGGTCTGCTTCGATTACCAGAGGGATTTAATCCGGCGATGATAGAGGGTTACGCGATGGTCTTTGAAGATGACTTTCGTGGCGAACCCATATATAACATGGCTGCCCTCGCAAAACATAAAGGATTTAACTTGCCGATAGAGTCGTTATTTAGCGGATTTAACTTTTTTGGCAGCTATAGTGGTTTATCCTATCTCTACTCGGGAGCGTTCCTGAAATATTTAAGGGAAAACTATAATCCGGATATAGTTAATAAATTATATGGCGACGCTGATTTTGATAAGTACACAGGTAAATCGATTCAAGCACTTGGTGAAGAGTTCAATCTATTCCTCGATTCGGTAAAGTACGATTATAATCAACATACAGCAAATCTTCATTTTGGCTACAAACCATTAATAAAGAAGATTTGTCCGAGATACCTGGCATCGGAACTTCAAAATACAACAGAACTTCTTTTTAAGGGTGATACCACGGCAGCTCTTAAAAATTATGATGACCTGCTTCTTTATTCAGAGAATTACAATGTTTTGCGAAACTATTTTAACTTATTATTAAAGGCAGAAAAGAGTGAAAAGGCGGATTCAATCCTTGCGGAAAGGATGGAACAGTTCAGGGGAACCGGTTATTTTTATAACCTTCGATTACTGAAAGCCAAGTCATTAATATATTATGGTAATATTTCGGGCGCGGTAGCTCAGCTTGATTCTCTGATATTTGAAAACCCATCATCAGGATATACTGCCGCAGCAAAAATGATGAAATATATCACCAAAACAGAACCAAACCCGGATCGATTTTGGAATTCTCCCGATACCGTTAAAGAGGAAAAACTTTTATCTTATCTGGAGAATGGTTTATATTTCGGGTTTGTTTTTGAATATCTTGAGTTAATTGAAGAAAAATGGACTGAAGAAGAGCAGAACCTGTTCCTGCAGAATATGATAAACAAATATGAAGATGAAATTACCCCTCGCGATTTATGGGTGGTATCAAATTACTATTATGGTAAATACGATTATGAACTTGCGAAGAAGTATTTAATCCGATTATTAAAATTAACAGAAAGCGATACGATGAAATGGAAAGCGGAGAAGCTACTTATGAAAGTTAACCGTTTTGCATTGTTGACTGAAATGAGTGAAAATGGATAGTTATAACGATATAATAATTGAAAACGTAAAAAAGGAACATTTTAGAATCGCATCCGAGGTGGCGGCAGAATGCGGGACGCGATTATATATTGTAGGTGGTTTTGTCAGGGATATTATTTTAGGCAGACCCCGAAATGAGATCGATTTCCTGGTGCTGGGACAGGGAATAACTTACGCCCAGAAACTTGCCGGAAAACTTGGTGTCACGAAGGTTACAATATTCAAGAATTTTGGTACCGCTCATTTCAGATATAAGGAAGTTGATTTCGAATTCGTTGGAGCCAGAAAAGAATCGTACAACCGCAACAGTAGAAAGCCCGTTGTCGAAGACGGAACTTTCGAGGATGATATCCAGCGGCGTGATTTCACTATAAATACTCTTGCTATTTCACTGAATAAAGAGAGTTATGGTGAGATTGTTGACAAATATAACGGTATGCAGGATATCGAAAATAAAATTATTCGTACTCCTTTAAATCCGCGTGAAACTTTTAGCGACGATCCTCTGCGAATCATGCGCGCATTCAGGTTCGCGAGTCAGCTTGATTTTGAGGTTGCTGATGAAATCAAGAAAGCTGCCAACGAGATGGCTGCCAGACTAAAAATAGTTTCAAGTGAGCGAATAACAGATGAATTTCTTAAAATTATGGATTCTCCCAGGCCTTCTATCGGGCTTGTATTATTGTATGAAACGGAAGTGATGAAAGTTATTTTTCCCGAAGTAGCCGAACTTGGTGGTGTTGATCAGAGGAAAGATTATCATCATAAGGATGTGTTTTATCATACATGTGAAGTTATAGATAATATAGCTCCGCACACAAACGACACGTGGTTGAGAATCGCCGCGCTTCTTCATGATATCGCTAAACCGGTCACAAAGAAATTTGTGGAAGGCACCGGCTGGACCTTTCACGGGCATGAGGAAATCGGCGCGAGAATGATAAAAAGAATTTTCAGAAAAATGAAATTTCCGTTTGCCAAAATTGAGTACGTTGAAAAACTGGTTAGGTTACACCTTCGTCCTATAGCTCTGGTTAATGATCATGTGACAGATTCGGCCATCAGAAGAATGGTTGTCGCTGCGGGTGAAGCGCTTGATGATCTGATAACGTTATGCAGGGCTGATATAACCAGTAAAAATCAAAACAAGGTGACTCGCTATCTCGCAAATTACGATAAGGTAATGCTAAAGGTTAAAGAGGTTGAAGAAAAAGATGAATTAAGGGCATTTCAATCACCCGTAAGAGGGGATGAAATAATGAAAATCTGTAACCTTGCCCCCGGCAGAAAAGTCGGTAATATCAAGTCAGCCATTGAAGACGCAATCCTCGAAGGCGAAATTCCTAACACTTATGAAGCTGCTTACGATTATCTTTTAAAGATTAAAGACGATTTTATCTAATATCTTTAGCCACTTAATAAACCTGCCTGAAATATTTTTTGTCTAATAATGTAACTTTTATAATAAGGTTACGTCTTAAGTGATGAAAAAAATAATATTCCTGAACTTTTCTTTTAAGGAGAATGTAATGTCAAGAGTTTTCGTAATTTTCTTTTTAATACTCGGTGTCGCCTCAAGCGCATTCGCTCAGAAAGTAATTACTCTTGATGAAGCGGTAAGTATCGCGCTTCAGCAAAACAGTGGACTGTTAAAGAGTACCGAAAGATTAAAATCGAGTGAAACAAACGTAAAAAGTAAATATGGTGATTTCCTTCCTGATTTGGATGTATCAGGTTCTTTTAACTGGCAAAGAAATGAAGGAATTCAAAGTTATGACGCGAATATCGGTCAGTTTATATCTGCAGACCAGGATTCACGTTCATGGAGCGTGAGAGCAGGCGGTGGAGTAATGCTATTCAACGGTCTGGCGAATTACGCGAATCTTGAGAGCGCGAAAAATACACTTGATGCGGGAAAATTCAACCTTATCAAGTTGAAGCAGGATATTGTTTATTCCACTACCGGATTATATTACAATATTCTGGCCGCTGAAGAATTATTGAAGGTTAGAAATGAAAATGTAAAATATAACCAGAAATTATTGGAAACAATCGAAGAGCGCAACAGACTTGGTTCGCTTCCAATCGCGGATGTATATGCCCAGCAGGTTCAGTTAGGTAACGCTCAGCTGCAGGCTATAAATGCGGAAAACGCTCTGGATGCAGCTAAAAACACTTTACTTGATTATCTGGCTCTTGATGTTTTTGAAGATTATATCTTCTCTGATCCATTTGGGGACGATGATACTATTGATATGGATTCTGTGCTCGAAGAGTTTGATAATTATAAAAGCATGGTAAGTGAAGCGATGAAAAACAGATACGATTACAAGGCAGGGAAAAAATCGCTTGAAAGTACTATGAATAATCTGACCATTTCAAGAAGCGGGTTCTACCCGACACTCTCAGGTTCCTATTCATTCAGTACAGGAGCTGCTACTCCCGGTGATCTGTTTGACGCAAGAACATATTCTGCGGGTCTTACTCTAAGAATTCCCATTTTTAGCAACTGGAATACCGAATATTCTGTTCAGATAGGTAAAGTATCTGTTTTTGAAGCGGAAGAAGACCTTAAAGCACTTGAAAGAAGCATTTCAATTGAAATCAAGCAGGGTCATCTTGATTTGGTCGCGGCTAAAAAGGCTCTTGAAGTTTCATCTAAAAATGTGATTTCTGCCGGTGAAAACAGAAAAATTAACAATGAAAAATATTCTCTTGGTTCAGGTACAATTCTGGACGTGTTGCAAGCTGTCAAAGATTACCAGGAGGCTTTGAGAAATAAAATTGACGCTAAATATGATTATTACAACAAGCTTGACAACCTGATGAATGCTCTTGGCAAGCTTGACTACAATAAATTTGAAAATTAAAATTATATCTATCAAGGAGATTTGATATATGGCTATTTCGCAAGGCAAGAAGTCGAAAACTAAAAAAAGAGTTATTGTTTTTGGATTGTTGGCGGTTATCATAGTTGCATTAGTGTTTGTCGTACTAAGCGGCAGCAATAAAGAAATGATTCATTCCGTACAGACAGAAGATGTTCAAAAACGTACTATCACACAGTTAGTTGCTGCTACCGGTAATATTAACCCTGTTGATCAGGTAATCATTACTCCCGAAATTTCCGGTGAGATCGTAGAACTTCCGGTTGAGGAAGGTGATGCGGTTGATAAGGGTCAGCTTCTTATCAAGATCAAACCTGAAATTTATATTGCGCAGGTTAGAAGAGCTAAAGCAAGCAAGCAGTCTGCTGAAGCAACACTTAAAATCAGAGAAGCTTCTTTGGAAAAAGTAGAGTCGGACTATAACAGGATCAAGGGTCTGTTTGAAAAAGGACTTGCCAGTGACTCACAGCTTGAAGCGACAAAAGCTGAATATCTTTCAAGTGTTGGTTTGCTCGAAGCGCAGAAGGCATCTGTAATACAGGCTTCTGAAAGTTTGAAAGAAGCTGAAGAACAGCTAGCCAAAACAACTATCTACTCTCCACTAACAGGTACTGTTACAAAACTTAATGTTGAACTTGGTGAAAGAGTTTTGGGCAGTAATTTCAGCCAGGGTACAAATATCATGACCGTTGCCGATCTTTCAAGAATGGAAGCTATCGTTGAGGTTGATGAAAATGATGTTGTACTTGTCTCTGAAGGTGATGTGGCAAGAATTGAAATTGATGCATTCGGTGAAAAGAAATTTAACGGTATCGTTACACAGATTGGTAACAGCGCTCTTTCAACAGGCATGGGTACACAGGATGAGGTTGTGAATTTTGAAGTAAAAATTGAATTGGATCAGCCGGATAATACTATTCGTCCGGGAATGTCATGCGACGCCGATATTGAAACTGAAACCAGAACAAATGTTCTTTCTGTGCCAATCCAGAGCGTAACAGCAAGAATGCCTGGTCTTGATAAAGAGAAAAAAGGTCCCGGTGAAAAGGGTGATTCTGTGATGGCGCAGGAAAAACCTGCCGAGATGGATGCACCAAAAAATAACAAACCTGTAGAAGCGGTATTTATCGCGTCCGGTAATGAAGCTAAAATTGTATATGTTGAAACCGGAATCAGTGATGATACATATATGGAAATCATATCCGGGTTAAGCGATAGTTCAAAAGTAATTAGCGGCCCATATCGCGCTATTTCAAAAGAACTGGAACATGGAAGCAAGATCATGGTTCAAAGTAAAGGTGGTTTTGGTAAAAAAGGTGAAAATTAAACGGTAAAAAATATGAATATTATCAGAATTGAACATATCGCTAAAATTTATCAGGTTGGTTCTGAAGAGGTACATGCCCTGAGGGATGTATCTCTTACCATCGACAAAAATGAGTATGTTGCCATCATGGGGCCTTCCGGTTCCGGAAAGTCAACTTTGATGAATATACTCGGTTGTCTTGATACTCCAACCAAGGGGCTCTATGATTTCAAAGGAATTAACGTTTCGGAAATGACAGACAATGAACTTGCGAATATTCGGAACAGAGAGATTGGATTTGTATTCCAGACGTTTAACCTTTTGCCTCGTTCAAATGCGTTGCACAATGTTGAACTACCTCTAATTTATTCGGGTGTTTCTTCATCCGATCGTAAGGAAAAAGCCCTTGAAGCACTGGAAAAAGTGCAGCTTTCTGATCGTGTTACACATAAACCTAATGAGCTATCGGGTGGTCAGAGACAAAGGGTTGCTATTGCCAGAGCACTGGTTACTTCGCCTGCGATAATTCTTGCGGATGAGCCTACGGGTAACCTCGATACAAAAACCGGTGAAGATATTATGGCTCTCTTTAATGAACTTCATCACCAGGGAAATACTATTATTCTGGTAACTCATGAAGAATATATCGCTGAACATGCCAACAGAATTATCAGGATCAGAGATGGTATGATTGAAAGTGATACAGAAGTGAGAAACAGGATTATCCCAAAAGCTCATAACGTAGAAAATTAAAAAATCAGTGGTGATTTTATGAATAGTATATTATTCGAAATAAAAGAAGGACTTCTTATCTCATTAAGAGCCATAAAAGCGAATAAAATTCGCTCGGTCCTGACTACGCTGGGTATTGTTATTGGTGTGTTTGCGGTCGTAGTAATGAGTAACGCGGTTAGAGGAATTGATAAGAGCTTTCAGGAAGGTGTCTCCTCACTTGGGAGTGACAACCTTTATATAGACAAATGGGCATGGTTCAATAGTGAAATTCCCTGGTGGGAGATGAGGAATCGTAAAAATCTTACACTTGAGGATTTTGAGAAGTTTAAAGAACTCGCCAGGCTTCCCGTTGCCGTTGCTCCAAGTATGTGGTCAACTGAAAATGTAAAATATGAAGATGAAATTGCCCAGTTTACAAACGTTCAGGGTACAACCGCGGAATATATTGAAACAACCAACCTTGATTTTGAATCGGGCAGATTTTTTACAGAACTTGAATCGAACGCTTCGAGAAATGTAGCTGTGATTGGAAGTGCTATAGCCGATGTATTATTTGAGGAAGGTCAGGGAGTTGGTTACGAGATAGAAATTGAAAATAAGAAGTTCAAGGTTGTTGGAATTTTATCTGAACAGGGCAGCCATGTGATGGGCAATTTTAATCCTGATAACCAGGTTTACATAACAATTGGCTCGATGTTTAAATATTTCATGAGTACACACCGCCGCAGTCTTACCATCAACGTTAGAGCAGGAAGTAGTTTGGAAGTTGCTGATGTTAAGGAAGAGGCAATAGGTGTAATGCGCAGAGTAAGAGGATTAAAATTTAACGAAATCAATGACTTTTCGATTAACCAGCAAGAAGGTTTGTTATCAGAAATTAACAGTACAGTTGGAGTAATACAGATTGCAGGATTTATCATTACAGGTTTATCTCTCTTTGTGGGAGCAATTGGTATTATGAATATCATGTTTGTTTCTGTGAAGGAGAGAACCAAGGAAATTGGTATCAGGAAAGCTATTGGCGCGAAAAAACGTACTATATTAAGCCAGTTTATTGCGGAATCGGCTATTATATGTCTGTTGGGAGGTATGATCGGTCTCTTCTTCTCGGTATTGGCGACACTCATGATCCAAAACACCGATTTCCCGATATCACTAGATTTTGACGCTGTAATACTCGCTGTATCAATTTCTCTTATTGTAGGAGTGTTCTCAGGGTTTGCACCGGCTTACAAAGCCTCTACTCTTGATCCGGTTGACGCTTTAAGGTACGAATAATAAAAGGAAAGAAGATGTTCAAATTTATAGAGATGTTAAAAGTAGCGTTTAATTCGCTTTCAGCGAATAAATTAAGATCGTCTTTGACCATTTTGGGTATAGTTGTAGGAATCTTTTCGATTATTGCCATTAGTACCGTCATCGCGATGCTTCAAACCAGTATTGAGGAAGGTGTTTCCGCCCTCAACCAAAATACATTCCAGATACAGAAATGGCCGGCAATCAGGACAGGTGGTGCTGAAGAACGAGCTAAAATAAGAAACAGAAAAGATATTACCGTAGATGAATATTACGCGTTCAAGGATAAAATGAATGGTGGTAGCGCAGTTGGAGCCGAACAATGGAATTTTGGCAAAAGATTGAAGTTCGGTTCAACTGAAACCAATCCTAATGTTTCCGTATCGGGGTGTACACCGGAAGCTTTTATAAATAATGAATGGATAATCGGACAGGGAAGAGACTTCAATCAAAATGATGTATCTTCGGCTAGCAGAGTTATTGTGCTCGGTTCAGACGTATCAGAAAGATTATTCGATTTTCTTGATCCAATTGGTCAGGAAATCTGGATGGATGGAAAAAAGCTGCGCGTGATTGGAGTACTTGAAGAACGTGGTGATGTATTTGGTCAGAGTCAGGATAACTTTGCGCTCATTCCACTAAATACTTTTCAAAGTTTTTACGGGAAACGCTCAAGAAGTGTTAACATAACCGTTAGAGTACCAGAAAACGGATCCTACGATGATATGCTTGAAAGAGCTGTTGGACATATGCGTACCGTTCGAAAAGTTCCTGCCGGTGAAGAGAATGATTTTGATATACGCACAAATCAGGCTATGCTCGATCGTATAAATGAAATGACCGCCAACGTTAGGATAGGCGCGCTGGTAATAGCAGCAATCGCATTGTTAGCTGCCGGTATAGGAATTATGAATATTATGCTTGTATCTGTTACCGAGAGAACCAAAGAGATTGGTATCAGGAAAGCGATTGGCGCAAATAAGAGTAATATTATGGTGCAGTTTCTTTCCGAAGCGGTGGTGTTGTGCCTTGTGGGAGGGGCAATAGGAATAGTGATGGGAGTCGCTGTTGGGATTGCCGCCGGAAGTATGCTCAACGCAATTGCCACAATCCCGATGGATTGGGTAGGTATTGGTGTAGGACTTTGTGTAATGATTGGAATTACATTCGGGACTTACCCCGCGTTAAAAGCGGCTAATCTTGATCCGATTGAAGCTTTACGTTACGAGTAATTTCTAAAATACTTTTCCTTTACGGAATCGCAGAAGAGAATAAAAATTAGCGATAAAAGCAGTAGATAATAAAACCATTACGTGCGGCGCTATTGTACTGAAATTAGCGCCGCGCCATAATACTTGCAAAAATGCTTCAACCGACCAATAAGTAATAGTACCTTTCGAAATAACCTGCATCCAGTCGGGTAGCAATGAAACCGGAAACCACGAACCTCCCAAAGCGGAAATAACGAGTATCAACAATGTCGAGATACCGTTTGCCTGATTTAAACTTTTTGCGAATGAAGTTATTATCATCCCGAATGATACCGCCGCCGCCGCTGAAGATATTATTACAATCGCCAGATTCAGAAAATTAGCGAATATATCAACATCAAAGACCAGCCAGGCAAAGATGAACATAACCGATAGCTGAACCACACCAAGTGACATCGACCAGATATATTTGCTCCAGAGTATCTGACTGCGCTGAACAGGCATACACAGTAATCTTTTAAGAGTACCTTCTGTTTTCTCTTCAAAGAGTGACATTGCCGCGCCCGTAAGTGAAAAAAGGAGGAACATAATCGCCCACCCGCCAACGATTCTCGTTACGCCAGGGTTTGCAACTTCCTTACCCACAAGCTGAACAGAATCAAACTTAATGAGGTTACTTATTGGATTATCAGCTTTATTAACACTGGTATTCAGGACTGCATCTTCTGAATCTGAAAGAAGACTAATTGAATCGGGGTTAACATCGAAAAATTTACCTATTAAACCGGTTAGTCTGCTCTGAAAATTGCCTGCTTCAGCTTTGCCGATCTGTTTGTTTATCTGCTTCCTGAAAAGGTAGGGAAGAAGAGCAGGTACTTCCGACATCACCAGCTTTTGAACCGAGCCCTGAATAAGTGAAATCTCGATTTCATTGCTCGGATCATAATAAAATTTAATGTTTAGCGAAGATGATGTATCACTGATAAAATCGGTAGGAAAGACTAACGCGGCTCTGAAAATACCTGCTTCTACCGCCGACTTTGCTCGTTCCTCATTGTAATATACTTTTTCTCTGGGTTTATCATCGATATAATATTTTACCGGTCGGATATTATCCGAAGAATCAAGTTTAGCCTCAATAGTTTTTGCTATTTTTGATTCCGATTCGTTTACAAAAATGACGTTAATTTTACCTCTGGAACCTCCTCCGCCACCAAAGATATTACCAAATATCAGAATCAATATTATCGGTACGATAAATGTTAAAACTATCGCGGCAGTATCAGCCTTGAACCTGAGAAAATCCTTTCTGATTAGAAGTAGTACAGTTTTCAATCTCTCATACTCCTTCCTGTCATATGTAAAAAAACATCTTCCAGAGAAGCTCTTGTAAGGGCGATTTCCTCCGGATTTATATTTATCGATTCAATTTTTGAAAAGATTTCAGATAGTTTTGAGTGGGTCTCATCAGGAATTAGTTCAAAGTGAAATTCATGTTCAATAATGTTTCCAATTTGCTTGACTTGAGTAAGTTGTTCATCGGAAATATTTTTAAGTAATTTGACACTCTTTTGTTGATCGAGGTTTTCAAGTAATTGTGAAAGTGTACCTTTTGTGATTATTGTACCATTATCGATAATTGCCATACGTGAGCACAAGCGTTCAGCTTCTTCCATGTAATGAGTAGTGTAAACAACTGTTTTCCCTGACTCATTCAGATGTTTTAACATATCAAAAATAGCGTTTCTTGACTGAGGATCGACTCCGACTGTCGGCTCATCACATAGGATAAGTGGAGGGTTATGCATGATTGAAGCAGCAAGATTTAACCTGCGTTTCATTCCACCCGAAAATGTTTTCACGGTATCTTTCTTGCGGTCAGATAGTTGAACCAGCTCTAACACTTCATCAATTTTGGTCTGGAGTTTTTTACCGGAAAGTTCAAAAATGCTGCCAAATATCTTCAAATTATCAATGGCTGAAAGTTCCTGATAAAGCGCGATCTCCTGAGGAACGTATCCGATGTTACTCCTCATCTCCATACTTTCATACACCATCATACGATCATCTACCGATACACTTCCGGCATCCGGTTTCAGATACCCGACGATGATATTCATCAGGGTCGATTTACCAGCTCCATTGGGCCCTAGCAGTCCGAAGAACTCTCCTCGAGCCACTTCAAGATTAATATCTTTAAGAGCGGCGATTCGCCCAAAATGTTTTACAATATGATGGATTTTTAGCATTAGAATTCTGATAAACAATTTAATTGACGAAAATTAAAATAACGTTTTGCAAGTATTTTACAAAAAAAATTTGTTAATTCGGAGGATGAATTGTGAGAAGATATGAATCCGGAAGAAGTACTAAAAACATATTTCGGCTTTGATAATTTTCGCGGAGAACAGGCGGGAATCATCAACGCCATTCTTGCAGGAGAGCGTGTTCTTGCCCTGATGCCCACAGGAGGCGGGAAGTCACTTTGTTACCAGATACCCTCAATTCTGAGCAATTCGTTTGGTATAGTAGTATCACCGTTGATCGCTTTAATGAAAGATCAGGTTGATTCAGCCAACGTTAAAAAAAAGTTTGCCGGATATATAAATAGTACGCTCGAATATATCGATCAGGAAAGAACGCTTTCAGCAATCTTTGAGAAAAGGTTAAAACTGCTTTATGTATCCCCTGAAAAACTGGAATCAATCCAGTTCGCGGAGCGGATTAAGGAATTGGCTCCCGAATATCTATTCGTGGATGAGGCACACTGTATTAGCCAGTGGGGACATAACTTCAGACCGAGCTACAGAAAGATAACCGATTTTGCAGAGTTTACCGGAATCGAAAAAATCTCGGCGTTTACCGCAACCGCTACCCCTGATGTTAAACAGGATATACTAAGGCAGCTTGGAATTGAGGACGCGAAAGTTTTTTCGGGTGGATTTGAGCGAGAAAACATTGCAATTTCTGTTATAAGAACATCAAAAAAGAAAGAGAAAGCACTTGAGATCTTTAAGAGTAGCAGCGTTCCGGCATTAATATATTCTGCTACGCGAAAGTTTGCTGAAGAATTTCATGATTTTCTTCGAATCAATGGGTTTAACAGTTCAATTTACCATGCGGGATTGCCGAACGAGATGAGGCGGATGATTCAGGATGATTTTATAACCGGTAAACTTGATTGTATTGTTGCCACCAATGCTTTCGGAATGGGAATAGACAAGAGTGATATCAGAACTGTGCTTCATCTGCATATGCCCGGCTCTCTGGAGAATTACTATCAGGAAATTGGCAGAGCAGGAAGAGATGGTAAACCATCAAATGCATTTTTACTCTTTGATGAACGTGATATCAATATTCAAAAATATTTCATTGAAAACTCAAATCCCGGGTATGATGAAGTTCAGATTGTTTATAATACAATTTGTAACTACTATAAAATATCGGTGGGGAGTGGGTACGATAAAGTAATAGAATTAAATAATGATATTGTGAAATTGCTTGAAGTAAGAGGAATTAATAAAGCCAAACTCGATTCTTCACTTAGGATTTTATCCCGACTTGAGTATTTCGTTCCGGGAAGAGATAATAAATCGCAAACTAAATTCAGATTCATTCCGGTAAATAACGAGTTAAAAAGGTTTGTTAAAAAGATAGCTTCCCGCGATCTAAAAATATTGATCATACATCTTTTAAGAAACTATGGTAGTGATACATTTTTCAAAAAAGTCGGGCTGAACCTCGAAAGAGATTCTGAACTAATCGGTATTACAGTACCTAAAATAAAAGAATTACTACAGAATCTGTCGGATACGGGGATAATTGAGCTTGAAAAGCCACTTCTCGGAGACTATCTAAAATTAAATGGTACGCGGGTAAACACAAATTCACTTTATATCAACAGTGATGTTGAGGATGAAACACGTAAAAGAATGCAGCTCAAACTGGACGGGATGGTTTCCTTCTGCTATTCGCAGGAGTGCAGAATGAATTTTATCCTGAAGTATTTTGGGGATAATACTTATGATAAATGCGGACAGTGTGATAATTGTAGTCAGAGTGACGAAACGGAGGTTCCCGAAGAATATATTTTCGACAAAATATTGCATCTGCTTCATGAATCCAGAAGAAGCATAAAATTTAACGAGATTGTAAGTTATCTGAAATCGGGTAAATCGCGTAAAAAGATAGAATCACCTTTTGGTGCTTCCTGTTCACACTTCACAAAGGAGGAGATTGAATCTGCCCTTAATAAACTGGCTGTTAAAGGCTTTGTGAAAATTTACAGCGAAATTGTTGTCATTTCCGAACGAGGTAAAAATTACATGACAATTGATGTTGAAGATAATACCGCTGAGATAGCCGTACCAGATAACTACGAGAAAAAACTGCATCTGTTTAACAGGTTAAAAGAAATCCGGAAATCGGTCGCTCATAAATTTGGTCAACCTGAGAGGATGATTATTTCGGATGAAGTTCTTCAAAAAATATCACAGCAGATGCCTTCAACCAGAACAGAATTGCTTGAAGTAGAAGGATTTACTTCGAGGATGTTCAACAAAATCGGGGATGATATTGTTGACCTTCTCACTGAAATGAGAGAGAAAGAAGAGAAGGAGGATAAGAAGGATCTGGGCAGTTTGCCTGAAAATCTTGCTGATACTCACAAACTGCTGCGAAAGAAAACCGGTGTAGAAGATATCGCTAAATCTTTATCATTACCGGAGACAATTATATCATTGCAAATTGAAACAATTATACAATATGATAAAAAACTCGATTTAAGCTACCTTTTTGAGGAAAAAGATCTGGAGCAAATAAAATTGGAACTCTCGAAGGGGAGGAAAAGATTAAAACAACTTAAGGAGGTTCTGCCTGAAATACCATACTCAAAGCTAAGAATAGCTTTGGCATACCTAACTACTTAACGTTTCGAGCTCTCAATGTATCAAGATAAAGCTGAGCATGATTAAAAAAAGTATCCCATTCAGCTGAAGCCATTGGAATATTTTCGATGGCATTATTAAACTCAGTTCTTGAAATCGAGTAAAAATTCAATACAGAATCCTGTTTTACCAATAATGTGTCGGGATCAAAGGAATATAGCTCCTGTGTTAACTGGAGATCAACATAAACTTCAGCGAGCTTCTTTTTGTCGATCTCCTTATCTCCACCACATGCGACGATCAAAAGTAAAAGTAAAACCAGACTAGTCTTTTTTAGATGCTTCAAACAGAATCCTTTTTTCTTCTTCGGTGAGATTTTGATATCCACTGCGGCTTATTTTATCCAAAATTCTGTCGATATCTTCGGGGGTTACATCCTGTTTAGGCTCATTTTTATTAATATCATAGAATGTAGCTTCCTGTACTTCCTGTTTGCTTGAACCGTAAGAAACAGGTCTGCGGAATTTTGGCTGTTCTTTTTTGGAACCTGAACTTTTTCCCCAACCGCTGAAATAATCAAATATTTTTTCAACTCGGAGGGAGGAATATTTGTCTAAAAGAATTAGACCCAAACCAAACAGAGCACCGCCGATATGAGCCAGATGAGCCGTAAACGACTGGTTCCCAACTGAGAGGAACTCGATTACCATCAAACCAACTACCAGGTATTTCGCTTTAACAGGGAATAGGAAGTAGATATAGATATATCTGTCAGGAAAATAGAAAGCAAACGCGAGCATAATACCATACACCGCACCTGACGCGCCTATTGTTGGTCCGAGTCCGCCACTAAATAGAGGGGCAAGAAAAAGTTGAAATAATCCGGCGCCAATACCACTTATAAGGTAAAACGAAAGAAATTTCTTTGAGCCCCAAAGATTTTCCAGCTCCATACCAAACATCCATAACATCAGCATATTAAAGAATATGTGTCCCAGTCCGCCATGCAGAAACTGATATGTTACCAATTGCCAGGGGAGGAATGAAGCGTAAGGTGCGTTAAACGGAATCAATCCTAAATATATTGTTATCCATCTGGATAGAGAAAGGTTGCCAACCATAATTGCTTCCCCAAGCACAGAAAGAAAAAACATGGCAACATTTATAATCAATAAATTTTTAATGACAGGGGGCATGAAAGAAAATCCACCAAAACCACCGGGTCTGTAATAATCTCTATCCTGATAACTCATTATATACCTCAATCTTCAACTAACACAAAAATATAGAAAATAGATCATAAAAAAAAAGAAGCAATCTAATTACTTAGACTGCTTCTTTATCAAAATTGTTCTCAAAAAAATTAAGCTTCTGTAAGAGCGTCAACTCCGGGAAGAACCTTACCTTCGAGGAATTCAAGTGACGCGCCGCCACCGGTAGAAACGTGAGAAACTTTATCACTTAATTTTGCTTTTTTGATAGCCGATGCAGAATCGCCGCCACCTATAACAGTGATTGCTCCGTCAGCAGTTGTATCTGCCAACGCCTGAGCGATTGCGTTAGTTCCTTTTGCGTAGTTAGGGAACTCAAAAACACCCATCGGACCATTCCATACAACGGTTTTGGATTTAAGTACGATCTCGCGGAATTTGTCTATTGTTTTCGGACCAATATCCAATCCCATTTTCTCAGCAGGCATTGCATCAATTGCTACAATTTCAGCAGGAGAATCGTTATCGAATTTTTCCGTAACGACAACATCTTCCGGGAGGACCAATTCAGCTTTCGCGGTTTTTGCTTCTTCAAGAATTTCTTTTGCCAATTCAATTTTTTCTTCTTCAAGGAGGGAAGTACCAATTTCAAGTCCCATTGCCTTATAGAAAGTATATGCCATTCCGCCACCAATAATAAGGTGGTCAACTTCAGGCATAAGATTTTTGATAACATCAATTTTACCCGAGATTTTAGCTCCACCGAGAATAGCTGTAAAAGGACGTTTTGGTTCAGCAAGCGCTTTACCAAGATAATCCAATTCTTTCTGCATAAGGTAACCTGCGGCGCAAGTGTCAATATATTTTGTTACACCTTCTGTAGAGGCGTGGGCTCTGTGTGCGCTACCGAAAGCATCGTTAACATAAATTTCGCCAAGCTCGGCAAGTTGTTTTGCGAATTCAGCGTCATTATCTGTTTCAGCTTTATGGTAACGAAGGTTTTCAAGAAGGGCAACTTCGCCATCGGCAAGTGAATCAACTACTTTTTTGGCTTCTTCACCAACACAATCAGCTGCGAATTTAACTTCTGTTCCAAGGTGTTCACCAAGTTTAACAGCCGCCGGTTTAAGTGACATTTCCGGGACAGCCTGTCCTTTTGGACGACCAAGGTGACTCATTAAAATTACCTTCCCACCATCAGCAACAAGTTTTTTGATTGTAGGAAGGGCAGCGGTGATTCTTCTGTCATCTGTAATATTCTGATTTTCATCAAGAGGTACGTTAAAGTCCACACGGACGAGCACCTTTTTACCTTTAACTTCAATATTATCGATTGTCAGTTTGTTCATTATAAACTCCAAAGATAAAATTTATACAAAAAAAAGACGCAGTACTCACAACTGCGAGGTATCTGCGTCTTATACTCAAAAGCGTATTAACTTAAAATTAAACAAGTTTGTGAATCAGGTCAACAACGCGGCAAGAATAACCCCATTCGTTGTCATACCAGCTATCAATTTTCACAAGGTTACCCTGTGCCATGGTAGAAAGAGCATCGAAGATAGATGAGTGTGAGTTACCAACGATATCAGAAGATACAATAGGATCTTCTGTATATTCAAGGATACCTTTCATTGGACCATCCGCGGCAGCTTTCATCGCAGCGTTAACTTCTTCAGCTGTAACTTCTTTTTTAAGTACAACAACAAGATCAGTTAATGAACCATCTGGTGTTGGAACGCGAAGCGCGCCACCATCAAGTTTACCTTTTAGTTCAGGAATAACTTTACCAACTGCTTTTGCGGCACCGGTAGTTGTTGGGATTATGTTAGCAGCGGCTGCACGCGCTCTTCTCAGATCGCTATGAGGAAGGTCAAGAACTTTCTGATCATTTGTATATGAGTGAACAGTGGTCATGAAACCTTTTTCAATTCCAAAAGAATCGTTCAATACTTTTGCGATCGGAGCAAGACAGTTTGTTGTACAAGATGCGTTTGAAACAACAACATGTTCGTCTTTAAGTTCTGCGTCATTAACACCAAGTACGATAGTTGCGTCGATATCGCCTTTTGCGGGAACGGTAAGAATAACTTTTTTAGCGCCTGCTTCAACGTGTTTCATGCAAGCTTCTTTTGTACGGAAAACGCCTGTAGATTCGATAACAACTTCAGCGCCAAGATCAGCCCATTTAAGGTTTGCCGGGTCTTTTTCCGCGGATATTGCTATTTTCTGACCGTTTACAACGATGTTATTACCATCAACGGCAACTTCGCCGTTAAATTTACCATGAACTGAATCATATTTAAGAAGGTGAGCTAAAGTTTTAGCGTCTGTAAGATCGTTGATACCAACAAACTCAACATTACCCTGAGCCAAAGCTCTTCTGAATACAAGTCTGCCGATACGTCCGAAACCATTAATTCCAACTTTTACTGCCATAACTAGTGTTCCTCCAGTTTTATATTTTTTTTGAATTTAATTACCGCAAATATATTGAAACCTTTTATGATTATCAATTGGATTATGATGTCTAGTTTTATAAATAATCCTTTATTCACTTGGAAAACAAAAAGTGTATCAATAATGTTTCTAAATATATTGTAACAAAGAGTAATATTTATGTTCCTGAAAAATAATATATAATTTGCATTATGCTCTTGTAAAAGTATTATGATAGTCTTATTTTTATATTCTTGATTTTCAAGCCGAAGTGGCGGAATTGGTAGACGCGCCAGACTCAAAATCTGGTATGGGTTAACCATGTGCCGGTTCGAGTCCGGCCTTCGGTACCATAGCCCGAGCAGAAATGTTCGGGCTTTTTTGTTTTAACTGGTTTGAGGGATTGATATTCAGCCCCCACCTATGTGTCCAAACCGGAAAATGTATGTCATTCACGCGGATCCGCTTGGGGCGGAGGGAATCCAGAAGCCTAATATTGTTGTGATGTCCCAAACCAGAACCCACCCCAACCCCTCCCTTTGTGAAATGGAGGGGCTACGAATTAATCAGAATTGTGTATAGTCCTGAAATAGGTTGACTGAAAAAGGATAAAAAAGTCAACCAAAACAAGGATAAA
>BQMY01000078.1 GCA_022181065.1 Melioribacteraceae bacterium
CGATTGAATCTACTTGTACCAAATGTCACGCCCCGATGGGATTAACCGAGGCGGTATATAATGGCGCGGCAGGATATTCAATGGATGAGTTGAAAGCAGATCCCCTTGCGAATGACGGGGTGAGCTGTACATTGTGCCATCAGGTAAGTGATGAAAATATGGGGTCAGATGATTCATACTCCGGCGGATATATAGTAAATGATACACGCCAGATTTTTGGACCTTATATGGATCCGTTTACCGGACCAATGTTCAATAACGTTGGATATGTTGCCGAGTTTTCAGATCATGTGAATGATTCTGAATTATGCGCTACTTGCCATACCTTATATACACCTTATCTCGATGACGCGGGACAAATAGCGGGTACATTTCCCGAACAGACACCTTATCTTGAGTGGAAAAACAGTGATTTTGAAGCCGAAGGAACCGAGTGTCAGACATGCCATATGCCCATAACCGAAACTCCAACGGATATTGCGACTATGCCTCCATGGCATTCCACAACTTATTCTCCATTCTGGAAACATGAGTTTACCGGAGGTAACACATTTATGCTTGGGATGTTAAAAAATAATATTGATATTCTTGGTCTCACAGCGAATGAATCGCAATTTGATACCACAATAGCTTCGGCGTATAAAAGTTTGCTATCGGGTATTGGCTTCTCTCTCTCAGGCGCGGAGGTTGAAGGTAAAATTGAACTCGTAGCCGAAGTGGAAAACAAAAGCGGCCATAAATTTCCTACAGGAATACCTTTCAGAAGAATGTGGATAAAAGTAACCGTTACCGATGATGCCGGTAATGTTGTGTTTAATTCGGGTGATTATAATGAGCATGGCGAACTGATTTACAAACCTGAGGAAGGTTACCAGACTCACTATGATTTGATAACAATTGAAAATCAGACACAGATTTATGAGGGTATTCTGGGGGATGTAAATGGTGAACACACATATACGCTACTAAGGGCTTCAACATATTTGAAAGATAACAGACTTCCACCCAGAGGTTTTGTATCCACTCACGAGGATTATGAGGATATCGCGATTTACGGAGAAGCGGTTTCAGACCCGGATTTTAATAAAGATGGTGATGTTGAAGGTACAGGAAAAGACCTTGTGAGATATGTGATTGATCCGGGTTATGATGGCAATTTTTCTGTGAAAGCGGAATTGTTGTTCCAGTCGGTTAATCCGGGATTGCCCGAGCATCTTTCCGAATATGATACTGAAGATATAAACGCTTTCCTCGAGCTATATGAGAACAGCAATAACATGCCCGTATTGTTGGCTCAGGACTCTTTATCCGGATTTACAGTAACCGATTTGGAGGATGGTACAGCTCCCGGAAGTTACTACCTTAACCAGAATTTCCCGAATCCTTTTAACCCCGAAACAAACATCACCTTCGCGGTTGCGGAAAAAACAATTTTGAACCTTGAGGTTTTTGATGTTACAGGAAACCGAATCGCGGTGCTTGCAGAGGGGGAGTATTTTCCCGGAGAGTATTCTGTAAATTTTTCCGGGAATAACCTGGCAAGCGGAATCTACTTCTACAGACTCACTACAGAAAAGTTCGCTGTTACAAAAAAGATGATTTTGCTCAAATAATTTCAGCATATTTGATATTGGAAAAATTTGAATGAATTTAATTACGGATAAATATTATAATAGTAATCGCAACGGTACAGCCGACCTCCTGAAAGGGTTGGCTGTTCTATTGATGATACAAGTTCATATAACAGAATTGTTTATACGTCCCGATCTTTACAATTCACTATACGGCAAAATATCATTATTTCTTGGGGGTCCGCCTGCCGCACCTCTATTTATGTTAGTGATGGGTTTTTTTCTCGCGGGATCGAAACGTGGATTTACCGCAACATTAAAGAGGGGTGGTTTGCTGATAATTGGCGGACTATTACTTAATTTGGGACTAAATGCAAATTTGCTTTACAAAATATACTCCGGAAAGCTGCTGGTTAATCAATTTGAATATATTTTCGGGGTTGACATTCTTTTCCTCGCCGGTTTATCTGTTATTTCGGTTGTGGTTATTAAAAAAATATTCAATGATAACATATATTTTATCGTAACTTTACTGATAATTACTGTAGTTATTCATCCCTATTTACCGCAAACAGATCATAACGTACTTAAGTATATTAACGCCTACTTTTATGGTGATTACACCTGGGGTTATTTCCCGTTTTTGCCGTGGTTCGGGTATGTTTTATCAGGTTACTTGTTCCATTTGTTGACGAATAAGTGGTCTGTTTTCGATGCGGGAAAAAGCAATTATATCATTATCGCCTTGTCGATCGGGTTACTACTCACATTTGGTTTCGCGCTTGATGTTTCGTCAAATCTGGAAGTTTACTATCATCATGAAATTCTCTTTTTTATCTGGACGGTTCTATTTTTGATCGTAATAAGCTATTTATTTAACCGGCTCGAAAAAAAATATGGAGATAATAAGGCTGTTATACTCGTGAAGTTTTTAGGGCAGAATGTAACACTTGCTTATGTTTTTCAATGGTTGATTATCGGAAATATTGCGACAGAAGTATTTAAAACTTTTTCATTTATTGAGGGGATACTTTCATTTTTCGGCGTCACGTTATTAACATATTTGTTAATTTACCTTTACAGGTGGACGGAACAGAACTATTTTAATACGAAAGGAAAATCTTTTTCGATAAAATGAAAATTCCCGCGTTAAAATATCTTGGTGCCAAAAACGCTATTTACATTTTTGTAGCTGTAACAATTCTTATAGTGATTTCTACATGGTTTGAGATCATGGGTGGACGCGATAATATGCTAACGCTCATGGAAAAACAAAACCATACGTTAATGGAAACACTTCTTACAGCATCACGCAATTCGATAATATCAAGTGACCGATTTGAAGAATATATTCAGGAAAAGCTGCTTGATAACGCTGCCTATATTAAAACTGCATATGAAAACGGATCGGTTACTAATTTTTACCTGAGTGATCTTGCAGCAGCCAGAGATATATTCCGAATTAATATATTCGACAAAACGGGCAAAAACATTTACTCCAGCAGAAGAGGCAGAGGAGGCTCCGGGAAACCCGCCGCGCTGTCACCGATATTTTCGGGAGAAGTAGATACTCTGATTATTGGTCTGAAGGAAGCGCGTTTCGCGGATGATTTCCGATATGTGGCAGCATTGAAAACGGAGGATGGCGGGGTTATTGTCGTAAATGTTAACGCAACCGAGTTGATCAGTTACAGAAATAAAACCGGATTTGGGGCACTCATCAGGGAGGTTGCGCAACATCCGGGTATTGTATATGCAGCGCTTCAAAATGAATCCGGAATTCTGGCAGGCGCCGGTAGCCTTAATAATATTAATAGGGTTGAAGAAGATCAATTTTTAATTAACGCAACTTCTGATACAAGCGTTTGCTCACGAATTTACAGTGATGAAACTATTGAAGTTTATGAGACGGTTCACGCGTTTTACATGGATGAAGATTTTATTGGTCTATTAAGACTTGGTATTTCTCTGCAACCCCTCGATGAAATGTATAACAGGATATATCGAAGAAGTTTTATCCTGGGTTTGATATTGGCTGTTTTCGGTTCAATTATTATTTCTTATCTGTTTAATACTCAAAACTACAGTAACCTGCGCCGAGATTATGAAGCGGTGGAAGCAAAGGCATCAGGGATATTTTCCAGAATCTCGGAAGCGATTTTTATTGTGGATGAAAAACTGAACATAGTTGAAAAAAATAATTCAGCCGAAAAATATCTTATCAATGAAGGTACTTTGCACGTAGCGCTGCAAAATGTGATTTCTGAGTTGATATCGTATAAAGAGGATATACGCTCGGTAGAATTAAATCTGAATGGCAAAAAGGAAAACCTGTTTATTAGTAAGAAGGAATTCCTGAGTTCGGAGAAAGAAAAAAATTATATCATTTTGATCAATGAGCTTACCAGAATTAAAGAACTTGAAGATAAAATAATCCGAAGTGAACGTCAGCGCGCGATGGGTGAGCTTGCGGCAGGAGTGGCACATGAAATAAGAAATCCGCTTAACTCAATTGGTGTAATTGTTCAGCATCTCAAAAAAGATTTTAGTGTTGCTGAGGATTCTGAAGAGTTTAATGAACTGACTTCGGTGGTGTATGATGAGGTAAAAAGAATCAACAAAACTATCTCTGACTTTTTACAATTTGTAAAACCGGGTGTTTATAATAAGAGGCTTATATCTGTAAGTGAATTGACTGAAAAAATTGAGTTACAGTATAAAAATCTTTTTGCGGATGAAAAGATAAGTTTTAATGTTTCCATTGATAGGGATGTTGATATATTTGTTGATAAAGAGAAAATATATCAATCCCTGGTAAACCTTGTTGAGAATGCCGCTGCTGCTGTTTCGAAGGGTGGCGAAATAAAGATATCTTTCATCTCTAAAGATGATAAGTTGAACATTGAGGTTTTTGATACCGGTTGTGGCATAAAACCGGATGAGATTGAAAAAGTATTTAATTTGTATTTTACAACAAAAGCGGAAGGTACCGGTCTGGGTCTGGGAGTGGTTCAAAAAATTATTTATGAACATGGTGGAACTATCACTGTTGAGAGTGAAGAAAAAAAGTTTACAAGATTTTGCATAAAACTGCCTTTAAAAGATGAATGAAACTATTAAAATACTTATTGCCGATGATGAAAAGAGCATACTGCTTTCCTTAAAGAGTTACCTGAAAAAGAAAGGGTATGAAGTTTTTACCGCAGAGGATGGTGATGCGGCACTTGAATTTATTAAATCCAACAGAATCGACTTTTTACTGACTGATTTCAGGATGCCGGGTAAAAACGGATTTGAATTACTCGCGGATGTTAAAAAATTCAACCCGAATATTGATGTGGTTGTGATTACTGCTTTCGGGACTATCGAAGATGCTGTTAAATTTATGAAGGAAGGGGCGTACGATTATCTCACAAAACCTATCGATCTCGATGAACTGGACCTTCTACTGGCGAGAATGGCGGAACGCAAACTGCTTCTTGACGAAAACAGGGAATTGAAGAAAAAGCTGGAAACGCACGCAAGATTTGATGGAATTATCGCATCCGGCGCAAAGATGGATGAGGTGCTTAATACCGCATCCCGTGTGGCTGATAGCAGAGCAACAATTCTGATAAGAGGTGAAAGCGGCACCGGTAAGGAAATGGTCGCAAAAACTATACATCTTGCAGGTGATCCGGGTAAACCATTTGTAACAGTTAACGCGGCGGCTTTGCCGGATAACTTACTGGAAAGTGAGTTATTCGGATTTGAGAAGGGAGCTTTTACGGGTGCCGTTGAAAGGAGAAAAGGTCGTTTTGAAGAAGCATCCGGAGGTACTTTATTCATTGATGAAGTTGGCGACATTCCGATGAATGTTCAGGTCAAACTATTGAGAGCGGTTCAGTTCGGAGAAATTCAGCGACTCGGGAGTAATGAAACTATTACTGTGGATGTAAGATTTATAGCGGCAACGCACAGAAATCTGGAAGAAATGATAAAATCGGGAGAGTTCAGGGAAGACTTGTATTATCGACTGAATGTTGTGCCAATCTTTCTGCCGCCTCTCAGGGAAAGAAAAGAAGATATTCCTGCATTGACCGAACATTTTATTAAAAAACACGCTGAAAGGAATGGAAAGTTAGTTTCAGGAGTTGATTCAAGGGCATTGGATAAATTATCGAGGTACAACTTTCCTGGTAATGTGCGTGAACTTGAGAATATTATCGAACGAGCTGTTGTGCTTTCACGCGGGGAATTTTTATCAGAAAGGGATATTCCGGATTTAACTATTTCTAAGGAAAAATCGGATGTTTTCAACCCCGCCAATCTTGATGCTAGTTACGATGTCAAGATGAAAGAGTTCGAAAAAAGGATGATAAATTCAGCTCTTGAACTTGAAAAGGGGAACAAGAGTGCCGCAGCTAGAAGACTGGGTATTTCAGAACGACATTTACGTTCTCGTTTGGAAAGGCTTTAAAAATTTTCAATAATTTGTTAAAATGTTTGCATCGAAGTCCCAACATTAGTATATTAGGGGCTCAAAAAAAATCGGGTGCATAGCTCAGTGGTAGAGCATCTGCCTTTTAAGCAGAGGGTCCCTGGTTCGAGCCCAGGTGCACTCACAAGAGCCGGTCAAAGATGATCGGCTTTTTTGGTTTAAACTCATTGGGATGGGACATGCATTGGGTTTATATAATCTATTCGGAGAAGATTGATAAATATTATATTGGCGAAACTTCTAATATCTCAGATCGTATGCACCGGCATAATCAGGATAGAAACAAATTTACCAGAGGCAAAGGTCCGTGGAAGTTGGTTTGGCTGGTGGAGCGCCAAAACAGATTAGCAGGTAAAAAGTTGGAACAGAAGCTAAAAAGGATGAAGAATTCAAAAAAAGCAATTGAACATCTTTCAGGAAATTATAAGAATATGGTAGAGCACTCCGACTTTTGGTCGGAGGGGTCCCTGGTTCGAGCCCAGGTGCACTCACAAGAGCCGGTCAAAGCTGATCGGCTTTTTTGGTTTAAACTCATTGGGATGGGATATGCATTGGGTTTATATAATCTATTCGGAGAAGATTGATAAATATTAGCTCCGCGAAATTTTTGAAATCACTTTTTGTTTGAGCAGGCATACCAAGATCGGAGACTTAGAATCTTTGCGCCTTGTATTTGCTCGATTTAAAAAGGTTTATCTTCCTTTATTCAAAGGTAATCTTATTTGAATTGTTGTGCCTTCACCTGATTGACTGCTGGCTTTAAAGGTACCATGATGGGCGGCAACTGCATTTGTTATGATAGTCATCCCCAAACCATTTCCCTGGATATTCTGAGAGTTACTGCCCCGAATAAACGGCTCCATTACTTTCTCCAGTTCTTCTTCCGGTATTCCAACACCTTCATCTCGTATTGATATTTCAAGCGCTTCCCTAACTTGGGTAAGCATGATTTTTATTAGTTTTTCGGGTTTTGAAAATTTAATGGCGTTAGAAATTAAATTACTAAATATCTGTCTCAACAAGTTGGGGTCAATATCTTGCTCAAGAGTATTCAGATTGTTTTCTACTTCGATAACATGATTTGATCTTAACCTCGACTTTTCTTCCTCTATTATTTCATTGAGTAAATCGAAGACATTTGTTTTTGCCGGATTAAAAGCCAGACGACCTCTTTCAGCTCGACTGATCGCCAGAACATCATTTAACATATGCGTCATAGTTTCAACTGCTGTTTGGATTTTGTTAATGTGTTTCATAATTGCAGGGGCGTCATTATGATTTTCCATAATTTCAAGAAGATCGGCTGAGGCAAGCACGGAAGTGAGGGGAGTCCTGAATTCGTGCGAAACCATGGATACAAACTCTGTTTTGAGTCTGTTAAGTTCCTTTTCAACTACAAGGGCTTCCTTAACTCTCTCTTCAGACTCTTTCTGTTTCGCGATCTCTTCTTTGAGCATCCGGTTGGTTTTGTTTAGCTGTTCAGTTCTCTCTTCCACCAGGTCCTGTAAGTGCCCCTGATACAATTTTAGTTGATTCTCAGCGTATTTTCTATCAGTAATATCATCCAGTGTTACAAGAACGTGTCTTTTATTGTTTTTATATACAATATCGGTGCTAACCAGGAGTGTAATAGTACAGGTATTTCCATCCTGATCGAACGAGTTGATTTCCGCCTCTATTTTATTTTGAGGTAAACCGTATATTAATGTTTTTTTTACAGTATTTCTTACATCACAATCTTCACAGAGTTTTCCATCACCGCAACCGTTCGGGTTATTGATTGTTCCAATACAATTTACGAGATCGCCGCCTCTTTTTCCCAATACTTCATCTTTTAGTTTGCCGGTATATTTAAGACCGGTTTCATTCAGGGCAACAATGTTGGTATTTTCATCCAATAGCATCATAAGAACCGGGGCATGATTAAAAATTGCCATTAAAGTTGCTTCGCTTTCCCTGAGTGCTTCCTCTGTGGCTTTTTTATCTGTAACATCCATCCCGATTCCGGTCCATAAAACTGACCCATCCTCAAGTTTTTCAGGAATCGCGCTTGTGCTTAACCATTTTACTGTACCCGAAGCAGTTTTTATTCGGTGTTCACTATAATATCTGGTGAGGCTTTTATAAGATTTGGCTAGTGCTTCTTCGAAAGAACGTCTGTCTTCTTTCATAATGGAGTTCTGATATTTATTTGCATCCGCAAGTATCTCATGTTGCTCGAACTCAAATATTGTGGAAACGTTTCTGGAAATATAAGGGAAACTTCTATTTCCTTTAGAGTCGATCATAAACTGATAAAAAACTCCTGGAGCCTCATTTGAAAACGAATCAAGTATAAGCTGTGTTTCCTTGAGGGCTTTTTGCTTTTCTACTTCTTCCGTAACGTCGAAGATAATTCCATTAACGAATTCTATTGTATCAGGTTGTGAATCAAAAGGTATCCCCTGTGATTTGACATGTAACCACCTGATTCCCTTTATCCTGTGAAGAAACCGGAATTTTAAATCGAATTTGAATGGAGGTTTTGAAGCAAGCTCGTCGTTTTCTTTTAGCAAATTATAATCATCCGGGTGCACCAGGGAGAGCCATTTCCCATAGTCAGTAATCTCGTCCTGCTCTAAACCCAGAATCTGTTTTGCCGAGGGACTTACGTTCAAGATTCTGGTGAGCTGTCCCGGTTTTTCGCGATAGAGTTGATAAATAATATAGTTTACAGGATTTTCAATTATTGTCGATAATATACGTTCCCGACTCCCGAGTTTTTGTTCGGCTTCTTTTCTCCTTGTAATATCGTGAGCAATCGCGTAATACAAATTTTCATCGCTTATAAATATTGAAGACCAGACGAGCCATCGGTAATTTCCAGATTTGGTTTTATAGCGGTTTTCAAAATAAAAAGTTGTCTGACCTTCCTGCAGTTTACCCATTTCGGCTTTAGTTTGTTCTATATCATCCGGATGAACAAATTCAAGCAAATTTTTATTCAGCACTTCATCGCTGGAATAGCCGAGAGATTCATGCCATCCGGGATTAATACGGAGTATACGACCATCTATTGAAGCAATGAGTAATAAGTGAAGGGGGAGATTAAAAAATTTAAGAAGCTCGTTATTCTGATTTTGCGCGGAGTTATTATTGCTTTTCTTTAAGCCTTCAAGTTCTTCCTTTAATTCATCGTTTTCTTTTGAAAGCCTGATGACTTCAGCTTCCGGATTGCGCCCTTTTTCTTGATTTTTACCCATCCTTTACACTCTTGTTTTTTTCGGTTTGAAAAATATGTGTAAATATGAAGACTACCATTTGAATATAATACTTTTATTGAAAAAAGATAGAAAGATATTGTCTACATAGAAAAAAAGATTCAGGCTGAAATTATTGAAATTGATTAACGTGTTCTGTGGAAAAAAAGAAATGTGTCGGGAGAAATTACAGGGTATGTAATATTTATGCCAGAAACCGGTTTTGTTTTGAAACTGTTTAATAATAAAATACATTGTATCTATATTAAATGGGAGACAAAATGAAAAATAATTATTTGGTTCTGGCAGGATTGCTTTTCCTTCTTGTTGGCTGCACGGATGCTGATGGACAGAGAGAGAAAACGGAAACTGATATTATGAAGACAGTGAATGTCTCATCAGAAAGGAACCGAGCAACATTTGCGGGTGGATGTTTCTGGTGTATTGAAGCATCTTTCGAGAAGTATGACGGAGTTATTGACGCTATTTCCGGTTACGCCGGTGGGGAAGAGGAAAATCCGACATATAAAGACGTTTCATCAGGAAAAACTGGTCATAGAGAAACCGTACAGGTTAATTATGATCCCCATGTAATAAGCTATTCAGAGTTGCTCGATATCTATTGGAGATTATTCGACCCAACTGATGAAGGCGGATCATTCCATGACAGAGGTCATCAGTATAGCTCGGCTATTTATTATCATGATGAAAAACAGAAAGCACTTGCTGAGAAGTCCAAAGCACTTCTCCAAAAATCAGGTATCTTTAGTAAGGATATAATAACCCCGATAATGCCACTTGACAAATTTTATCCTGCTGAAGATTATCATCAGGATTATTATAAGAAAAATCCCGACAGGTATTATTCATACAGATCGGCATCAGGTAGAGATGAGTTTATCGAAAAACACTGGAAAGGAATTAAACCTGGTGAATATTCAAAACCATCCAATTCCGAGATTAAAGCAAAACTTGATGATTTACAGTACCGTGTGACACAGGAACATGCCACAGAGCGCGCATTTACCAATAAATATTGGGATAATAAGCGGGATGGTATTTATGTGGATATTGTTACAGGTGAACCTTTGTTCAGTTCGACAGATAAATTTGATTCAGGAACCGGCTGGCCCAGTTTTACGAAACCAGTTGACCCCATTTTTGTGAAGAAAAATATTGATACCTCATATGGTATGGAAAGAATTGAAGTGAGCAGTAAACATGGTGATTCCCATCTGGGTCATGTATTTTACGAAGGTAATGAGCCGACAAATCTGAGATATTGTATTAATTCGGCATCGTTAAAGTTCATTCCAAAAGAAAAAATGAAAGATGAAGGTTATGGAGAATATCTGTATCTTTTTGAATAGAGAAGAATTGAGGAGAGATGATGTTAAAAAAAATATTGCTGATACTATTATTGACCGGTTTAACGAGTGCCATGTACGGAAGCGGCTGGCCTGTTAAAAAGGGAAGCGGTTATTTTCAAATGAGCGCCCAATATATGGGTAGCGATAAATATTATGATTCGGATGGTGACAAGGTAGATATCCCAAAATTTAGCGATTTTACCATCAGCTTGTTTGGGTCTTATGGTGTAACCGATAAAATATCTGTTTATGGTTCGTTTCCGTTTATGCGCTTTTTAACAACGGAAAATTCAATAACCGGGGGTGAGGCAACCAACACGGGATTATCAGATTTTACACTCGGTATGAAATACTATTTGGGTAAATTGGCGGGAACATATTTTAGCGCGAAAGTAAGCGTTGGCATTCCGGTAGGTGACAACGAAGATGAAAATTTTCTCTTTACCGGTGACGGTGAGTGGAACCAATACTTCGCCATAGCGGCTGGTCGCTCACTTGGAAATGGATTTTACGTCGGTGCTGACGCCGGTTTTAGTAACAGGAATGAAGGATACAGTGATGATATTCTTTATAACGCGGAAGTAGGCTATAAAGTCAGCACGAATCTTCTCGTTATTTTAAAGATTAATGGAAAACAACCTCTGGAAAATGGTTCAAATATTCAGTTTGGCGGAGTAGCGGGATTGGCCGCGAACAATCAAAAATATTTGGCGTACGGACCGGAATTACTCTATTCCATTAATGATAAGATTGGATTAAACGCGGCATTGCAAACCGGAACCAATACCGCGAATGTAATTTCCGCGCTGGTATTTAAAGGTGGATTATATTATAAACTTTAGTTGTTAAATGGAACTTCCGAAAACTTGAAATCAGATCTCGTTACCGCCCGTGTAGCGAGATTTGTTTTTGATACCAGTTTCCAGTTTTTGTTATTGATATCAAACTTTTCCGGTAAAGCTTCACCACTCCATTTATATTTATAATTGTAGAGCACCTCTTTCCGTGCTTCAAACCAATTTGTCATCCATAATTTGAACAATACCTCTTTCAGATCATTATTCTCGGTATCAATAGCATAAATGAATATTTCGTCTGCCAACTCGGCGGCACCCGAAAGGTTATCCTCATTAAAAGTTTCTGTTCTTCCGGCATGCATCCATATGAAAGCTACAGGTGTTCCCGGATAATATTCTTCCACACATTTTTTCCAGAACTCCAGATTAACACTGTATTTCATTGGTGCCAGCATAACTTTCTGCGGATATAGAGAGAATAGCTTTCTGTAACGTTCAATGATATCTTCTCTTGCTGAATAAGTGCTGAATACAAGGTAGGTATTCCGCGGCATACGTCGGATAAAATTTTCAACCTCTTCGAAAGTAAAGGGGTTACCCGATTTATCTTCCTCAATATATTGGTTTTCAAAAGGTTCATCGATATAATAATATTTTATACCTGAGTACTCCGGATTGCCTATTATTGTTTCATAATTATCCTTGTGTATCTGGAAAATCATATTTTCTGTTATATTGAAAAATTCTGATTTTTTTGCGAAATGCCCCCAATGAGGGGAATCTTCTTCTGCGGTCCACATTTTTGAAATTCCGAAATTAACATATTGCTGATAAGAGAAACGCTCTTCAACCGAAGAATTTTGTGGCCAAATACCGATGTTTTTGCCCTTAGCGGGTGTATAGCCTTCAACTTCCCACTGTTGAAAATTGTGAACATATTCCACATTTTGTGAAAACAATAAACCTGTAACAAATAACAGGAAAGCAATTAAATATTTCATCCTGAGCCTTAAATTTTTGGTTTTAAGTTAGAATGAAAAGTTTTAATACACAATAGCGAATCTTAATTATATATAGTTAGTATCATATGATACTACTTGAGGAGGACCATTTTTTTTGTGACTGAGCCTGATTTTGTGGAGATTTTATAGAAATATACACCGCTCGTTAGTCCGGACGAATTTATAGTTATACTGTTTTCCCCTTCACTGAAAATCTGATCCGCGGCAGTAAAAACCAGCTTTCCGAGCACATCATAGATATCAATTTTAACATGCTGACGGTTATCCAGAACAAACCTGATTTGAGTAGTTCCGTTAAACGGGTTGGGGTAGTTTTGGGATACGTAAAAACTTTCAGGTATTTGATCCTTTAATGAGAGTGTTGCTTCTCCATGTCTGATTATTGACCCGGTTTGACCGTAAGCAAAAAAGAGCGAGCCTTCCACCTGCGCAATACCGTTAAAATCCTTGTTTGTAATGTTGGAAAGTTTAGCCCAGCTTTGTCCACCGTTCGCTGTTTGATAGAGACCGCCCATCCATCCGGCGCCCCAGCCATTTTGAGCATCTTCGAAATAAATATGATCTATTGACGGAAAATTTGTTGTGGAACTACTCCATGTTAAACCGCCATCTGTCGTTTTAATTATTACATTCCCCTCAGAAACATACCCGGTTTGTTCATCAATGAATGATAATGAAGTGAAATAGGCATGGGCGCTGATTCCGGGTGAATCGTAGGCGTCAAAAACAACATCCCATGATTCCCCTGAATCTGTGGTTTTAATAACAACACCTTCGTACAGGTAGCTACCCCATGGATCGAGACCCCTGATATATCCTCCAACCGCGTAGCCGACATTACTATTCAGAAATTGCATTGCGTCTATTGTTTGACCATTTGTGTAGGAAAAACTAAGGATTCCGTGGTTGGTCCAGGTATTACCACCATTTGTGGTTTTGAGCATAAATTTAGGGTCGCGCGCAATAAAGCCGGTATCTGCGGACACAAATTCCATAGCCTGATATTTGCCGAATCGGGGAACGTTTATTTCAGTCCAATCATGACCGGAATTGGTTGTTTTGTAGAATTTCAGGTCATGGTTAGATTGGCGTGTGATCCAGCCTATATTCGGGTTGAAAAACTCAATACTTAAAAAGCCATCGCTTGAGCTAAACTGCGTATTATCGAAATTGTAGATTATTTCCCAACCCTGTCCGATATTATTGGAGTAAATAACTTCACCGTTTTTGGTGAGTGCCCAGCAATTTTCCTTGCTCAGAGCAGACATTGCAACTATTGAGCTAGAAATTTCATCTTCCACTACTTTTCTGTAATCACCGGTGGAAATATCAGTATAAATTGTTAGATGATCCTCACCATAAATCAGAACTTCGTTGCCGCTAAATGCACTTATCCCATCGAAAAGCGCCTGGTATTCACGTATCAGGGTCCATGTTGAATCAGCGGTGTTGTATTTTATAAGAACACTTTCATCTGCAGTGGAGCCGTAGTCCCTCCCAACCGCGTAGATATTTTCATCGATCATTGCAGCCTGCATAATACGTTTGCTGTATTCTCCGGTGTGAATGGAGGAGAATGTTTTTTCAATTGTTTCAAAAATATAGACGTTCCCCGATTCGCCGGTGAGCAGGATTTTATTATCTTCGGGAAGAGGTGAGGTACTCAAAAGGGTGTAAACAAGTGTCTCCGCAGATAGGTCTTCCCAGGTAATTCCAAAATCAGTACTTCTGACAAATCCCCTCTGATGTGAAGTCAGGTATATTACATCATTGTATATTTCCGCGCTTGTAATATTACGATCATATTGGTGAAAGAGGGAGGAACTCCATGTATTACCGGCATCGGTGCTGCGTTTAACCTGTGAATCGACACCAAGTACCAGTAGTGTATTTTCATCCACAGCGAGTATTTGAGAAAAAGCTGTCCCGCTGAAGTTAATTTTTTGCCAGTTGGCTCCACCGTCAGTTGTAAGAAAAACTTCATTAAAATAATTGTAGAGATAACTTCCCTTGGTTAATAGATACCCGATGTTATCATTGTAAAAGCTGATATCAACAATATCATAATTTGTAGGAAGCATTTGAACATCAACTTCACCGGTTGTTGTTGAAAGGGAAAGAATTGTACCTGCTTCAGCACCAAGAAGAATAGAATTATTGATTTCTACATGACATAGCGGATCATTTGAAGTCGTAACAGGATTAGAAAAAAACAAATCTTCCTTGAAGAGGGATTGTGTAAAAAAAACTTCACTTAACATGAACACTAATAAAATTGCTAATAGTATCTTTTTACCCATGTTTTAACCACCTCGCTTGTGCAGATAATTCATTACCGCGAAAAATATGCGCGGTAACCAGATTAAACTGTCTATTTATATTGGGAAATTGTATTTATTAGTAAATAATAAAACAATATTCGTTCCAGGCTATTTCAAAAGCATTATCGGTCTGTAAACCGAGAAGTTGCTTCCATCAATTTTCAGGAAATAGACTCCCGATGGAAACCCATAAATCTTTACTTCTAACCGATGGTTTCCACTTTGATAGATTTTTTCAGAATAACTTTTTACACACTCACCCAATGAAGACCATATTGTGATTTTTAGAGTTTCCTGCTCTTTAAGAAAGAGATTAAAGTTTGTTGCAGAATTAAACGGGTTGGGATAGTTGTGTGAGATAAAAAACTTTTTATTAGTACTATTTTGAGTTTCAAAAGAAGTAAGATAACTCTCGAACACTTCAAAAGAGGGTAGGGCGTTGCCAATAAAATCGAATAAAAGTTGATTTTCCCAGGGTGAATCCATGCCCGGGATACCTCGAAAAGCCGGTTCCCATAACGCAACCCCTGTTACTTTACCGCTGTAAGATTCAAGAAGCGTTAGTAAATCTGTATAATATTGTTTTTGTCCGGCAGGTGTAGCGGGATAATTCTCAAGTAGTTGGGATTCTTCCCACACAAAATTGTTGGTGCCATCCTGATTGGCAAGAGTAAATGGATAGGCTGTTTCGGCAATAAATATATCTTGAGAGTATCGCCAGGTAAGATCATCCAGGTTATCTTTTAGATTATCCAATTCGCCATGCCACCAGGGATAGTACGAGAGTCCGATTATATCAAAGTCAAACCCATATGTTAGAAGCTTGCTGAAGAACCATCTGCATGATGCATTGTCTCCTCCACGGTCGGTGTGGATCATTATTTTAGTGGTGTTCTCGGGACCAAGAGCGTCATTGATTGCCTGTTTCCCCGCGTTCAGTAGAGCCGCGAATTTTGTCCACTGGTCAAATGTGTTTAAATCATCACAAATTCGGGCTTCATCCCACAGGAAACCGCAAGAAATTTCATTACCGAGCTGTACAATTTCGGGTATGGTGTTTTGTGCCTGAAGCGCGGATATTACAGAGTAAGTGTAATTGTATAAAGAATCGACGAGGGTATCAAATTCAAGTCCCACCCATGCAGAGGGAATATCTTGCTTGCCCGGATCAGCCCACCAGTCGGAATAATGGAAATCGAGGTATAGTTTTAATCCTGCTTCTTTTGCGGCGAGTGCGGTGTTTAGTGTGCTTTCGAGATCATTGTAACCTTCGGCGGGGGTATGCCAAATTCTCAACCTTACGTGCGTAAAACCCGTTTGAGAGAAAATATTGAGTAAGGGAGTTTCGTTTCCATGATGATAAAACTTCGCGTTGTTTTCGTTTAATTCTTCCCAAAAGGAAAGATCAGCAGCACGAATGAAGTTACTAGATTGGGCGATTGTGAGTGTTGATATTATAAGATATAAAAGGAGTGTTTTCATGATTATAAAATAAGGAAATGGAAATTAAAAGGGAACAATTCAATGTTCTTCCCAGACATGAGGATTTATTTTAAATCACACAACCACGACAAATTTGTAACTGCGGGATGACCTAATCTTGTACAAATAGTAAAAAGTTTTCTGCGTCTTTCGAAGGAGGGGAATATAACAGAGACGCCATTTATGGCGTCTGAGAATGTTGAAAAACCTGGTTGTTGATTTTCACGTCCCCCTTCTGAAGGGGGAAATCACTCCGCCATCGGCGGATTTTGTGATGGGGGATGACCAAAAGTCATAAAAAATGTAATAAATCATCCTCCGTCTTTCGACTGCCGTCGAAATCCACCTCCTTCCAAGGAGGACTTTTAACGAAATGACTTTGTCGACAGGCTGAGACGCCATTTATGACGTCTCTACAATTTTGATTTCGGGTGCAGGAAGATAGGATAATGTAAATTTTTCCCGGCACTCAGTACTAACCACTCAGCACTATTTTAACAGTATCATTTTTCGGGTTGAAACATTACCCATACCTTCGAGAGTATAGTAATATATTCCGGAAGGTAAGTTATCAGCCTTGAAGTTTATCTCGTACAAACCGCTGCTTAGCTGGGAATCGAGTAAACTTGTTACCTGCTCCCCAATTAAATTATAAACTGTAAGTTTGTAATTACCTGTCTCGGAAACTGTAAACCTTATTTTGGTTGAGGGGTTAAACGGATTCGGGTAATTCTGCTCAAGTGTAAAATTATCAGGAGTTACGATAATTCGATTGTTTTCACGGACAGATGTTACCTCCGAGACTGATCTGTAGAGATATGAGTCGGAGGTTGCAATGATTATATTCCCGTCGGGAAGTGGTATGGAAGCTGATACTTCGCCACTCATTAAGCCGGCATTATGTGGAAGATAATCAGGTACTCCTTCATCTCCCATATCGCCGGTAGTGTACATACCATTTTCCCAAGTCATGACGAATGTTTGCTGATCCACAAATTGAACTCCGTAAATGTTGAGATCGCGGAATTCTTCCACATAGTTCCAGTTGCTTCCAAAATCATTTGAAATATAAAGACCAAGTCCAACATCATCAGGACCACCGAAGGTACCGACAAACAGTTCATCTTCCGGACTAACATCAATCGACCAGATAAATTTGTAGGGTATATCAACAGCATTCCACGTATTACCATCATCATCGCTGTAAAATACTCCAAGTCCATCATACGCTCCTGCCCAGATCCTGTTCTGTGAATCAAAAGCGATTGAGTGTATCACATTGCTAGCCAGAGTTGCGCTTATGTTTGTCCATGTCTCACCATCATCAGTTGATTTGAGAACACCGCCACCCCAACTTGAGATGTAAATGGCGTCTTCACGGATTGCTATATCGCGAACATCTTTGGAAGCATTTCCTATATCGAGTGAGTCCCAGTTTTCACCATTATCAGTAGAGCGGATCACTCCATGCGAACTGGTACCTACGAAAACGTTATCATCATCGTCAATTGCGACTGTCCACACCCAGTAACCAGAAGTAAGATTGTCCCAGTTGATACCCTGATCACTTGAACGGAAAACTCCTGCGCCTCCCCAGTTACCGGAAAAGATCACTCCTTCGGAATTGATATCAAATGAATATGGGAATGAGTCGAACCCGGACACTTCCATAACTTCCCACACATCATCCTTTTGATGGAATGATTCGTAATAGCCATCAATTTCCTCTTCGGTAACACTAAAACCAAGGAATGTAAATTCATCTATTTTGCCGTTGAAGAATTTCTGAGATCCGTTATCCGAAGCGAGGGCAAACGGACGAGTATTTTGTTTAGGTGTTCCGGAAATATCTTTTGTGCCCTGCAGTTCACCATTTACATAAAACAATATCTGGCTGCCATCATATGTGATTACAAGGAGATACCATTCACCTAGTATTGGTCTTCCATGCTGCCATTCAATTGTGTATGCTTCATCCCCAATTGAGATAGTTCCCTGCCAGCCATTCCATTTATCCATTCCGAGAGAATGGCCATCCCAGTCACCTTTCTGGAGTATCTTGGCTGTTTTATTTTCGGATGCGTTAACCCAGGCTACCAGAGTGAATTCATCCGGGATTTCAAAATCTTCCGATCCCGAGAAAGATACCCACTGGTCATCCCCGTTAAATTTTAGCGCTGTTCCGGCATGACCGGCTATCCATTCTGCTGAATTTTCGATGCTGCCTTCATACTGACGCTGAACATCATAAATTGATTCACCTTCACCTTCGTCGAGCTTGAATTGTATAACGATTTCCTCTTCCGGCGGATCGTCATCCGGCTGGTAAGTGTGAAACTCCGATTCTATTTCCTCATCAGAAAGCACCTTGTTATAGATTTTTACTTCATCGATGGAACCCTGAAAATGTCTCGGGAATTCGCCATGTTTTCCTATTAGCAACGGTTCATCACCAGGTAAAATTTTTCCTTCCTGGGAACGGGTTTTTTCTTTAACGCCATTAACGAAAATAGACATCTCTTCCCGAGAGCTGCTGTATGTACCAACAACATGGTACCATTTATTGTACTGCGGACCGGTGAGTGACTGAATCCATTTTCTGCCATCTACTGTTTCTACGGCAAACTCAAATTTGGAATTGTTGTTATTATGCTGGATCTGGTATTGATTCTCACCGTTTTTGCTGATCAAATTCGCATACGTTTTGCCGGTTGAGGGCTCAATATCCCAGCGGAGCCAAAGACTGATTGTCATATCGGTTGAGGGATTCAGCGCGGCGGTGTTTTCAATTGAAAGAAAATCATCATCGCCGTCAAATGAGACGCAACTACCATTAACACCGCCATTATCCCAGGATGCTCCTTCAAGCTGGGCTACAAGATTGTTCACGGAATCGGCTGCTGTGCCGCCGCTTCCCTCGGCAAAACCCCAATTAGCCTGAATACCAGGTTCGGGAGGAGGGGAGCCTGTGTAACCCTGATAAAGCACGAGGGCTTCATCGACTGATATAAATTCATCAAAGATCGCGACTTCATCGATGGCTCCATCCAGACCGAAGTACTCATAAGATTTGTTATATTTTTGTCTTAACTGACTTGCAATCTGCAGATTACCGTTCGTTTCTCTGGCAGCGCCGACAGTATTAATAATTTGTGCTTCCAATTCACCATCGAGATAGAGGCGGAGGAAATTTTGATCCCAGGTGAAAATAACATAATACCATACATTTTTTTCGAGTTCGGTTTCACCATCGATTTCAAGAGATTCTTCATCCTCGTTTACAATTGCCCCTTTGAGGGTTTTTCCGGTATTCCAGAATTGCAGTGTGTATGCTTCGTCGCGCCAGTTTTTCTTTTCACCCTTGTGAATAATTCCCGCGAAAGGCAAATAACTATGCAGTTTAACCCACACAGCAATAGCTCCGTTTGTTGTGAGATCCAGATAATCCTCATCATCAGCGGATATTCTGTTATCGTAACCATTTGATACCAAACCGTATTCGATATATCCGTTTCCCCAGTTTGGACCGTCAATATCTGCCTCCAATCCCTCAATAGAGTCGGTTATTTTGTCATTATCGCCTTCGTTCATTTTCCAATAAACAATGGGTTCAGGTTGTGCTGTTACCAATATTGATAGTAACAACAATAGTAGTATGGTCATTCCTGCTTTCATATTATCCTTTTAATTATTAATATCCTGAGTAATACCATAATAAGAATAATTATCAAAAAAATCTTTGATTATAAACAATAAGCGATTAAATTATGTTAAATATTTCACTTCCGGTATAAGTTATTTCCTTTGGATGAAATTAAAATGTTGAACAAATTCTCAATACTGATCAAAAAAAATATGCGCTACACAATTTTTCTTTTTGTGATAATGTGTACAAGTCTGTTCGGTAATACGGAAAGTAAGATTGACTCTGTTAACGCGTTCCCTCATGAATACATCATGTCGAATCTTGATATTTCCATTCAAAAGTTTTCAGAAAACCTGATAGCTGCCAAAGCAATTGGTTACCGCAAGGGAGAAGCCGCATCACTTGCGCTCCTTGGTATGGCTTATACATTGCGTGGTAAATATGATCTGGCAACATCAAATTATATTAAGGCTGCTGCAACATATGAAGAATTGGAAATGTACTCAGAACTTGCTGATGTTTACGGGGAGTTCGGATATTTCTTAAAGCGAACGGATATGCAGCGCGCGAACTACTATATGTTGCTTGCAATTCAGATCGGGGAAAGATATAATCTGCGGGTAGCTCTTGCAAAGCTTTATGACAATTATGGTGTTTTAAAGGAACTGGAGGAAGATTTAGATAGTGCCAAAGTTTATTATCAGAAATCGCTTGATATTAAGGAAGAGATCAGGGATAGTGTCGGGCTGCCATACAGTCTCAACCATCTTGCGGGAATAGTAGCAAGAGAAGGCGATTTGGATATGGCTCTCAACTATATGCGGCGTTCCAGCGCGATTCGGGCTACTCTGAATAGTGAATACGCTCTTGTTGAAAATATGGTAATTATGGGCGATATCTTTAATACGGTAACACCGAAAGACAGTGCACTCTACTATTATAAAAAAGCCCTTGAAAGAGCAGCCGATCTTAATCACAGTTTTATGATCAGATACCTCTATAAACAGCTTTCCGATTTATACAAGGGGCTGGGAGCGTATGATCTCGCCTACGAATACTTTACAAAATATAGCGCTGTGAAAGATAGTGTGCTGAATGATGAGGTGCAGACCCAGATTGAAAAATTAAAGATCGATTTTGAAACAGAAAAAAAAGACAGGCAGATTGCGCAGAGCGAACTGGAGTTGAACCGGAGGGATTTTATGCTCTACCTTGCCTCCGGTGTGGTGCTATTTCTGGTGATTCTGGCATACTGGATTTATCGAACTCAAAAGCTGAAGCGTGAAAAAATCAGGAATGAGCTCGTTTTTCAGGAAAAACTGAACAAAGCCAATCTCGAAAAGAAGATAACAAATGAAAAGTTACGTATATCACGGGACTTACATGATAATATCGGGTCGCAGCTGACCTTTATGATAAGTTCGCTCGATAACCTCACTTACAGGGTCAAAGATGATAAAACGCTGGATAAAGTTTCATATCTCGGTAACTTTGGGCGCAATACACTTTCTGATTTGAGAAATACTATCTGGGCACTAAAACAGGAAGATGCCGGTATGGAACAACTTGTGCTCAAGATAAATGAACTGGCTGTGAGTATTAACAATAATGTAGAGAGTATTGAAGTTACTGTAAATTCTGATAATACTAGTGATGTAGAACTTTCGGCAAACTTGATGCTGAATATATATCGCATTATACAGGAGGGCGTGCAGAATAGCATAAAACATTCAGGGTGCTCTAAAATTCATATTCATTTGACTAATGATTCAGAAAAAATTGAACTGATTTTAAATGATAATGGAAAAGGCTTCGATGAAAATGAGATAATTGAGGGCTCCGGACTTGAAAATATGAGGAGTCGTTGTGAACGGAGTAATGGTGAGTTTTCACTGGTAAGTTCATCAGAGGGTACCGAAATTGTCTGTGCAATTTTAATTAAATAAGGCATTTGCCTTATAGGTATCGGGGTAATTATACGTTAATTTGCGACATGCTTAACACAAAAATCAAAATAGCGATTGCTGAAGATAATGATCTGCTCGCAGCCTCAGTGAAAGAAAAGCTCGAAATTTTTGAAGATGAGGTAGAGCATATATTCCGCGGTAAAAATGGAATAGATTTTCTTGAGAAGCTCCAAAAAAATCGGGCTGTTGATGTGATTTTAATGGATATCGAGATGCCACGCATGGATGGAATAAGCACTACCATGAAGGTTACCGAACTATATCCTCAAATTAAAATAATAATGTTAACGGTATTCGATGATCAGGAAAAAATATTTCAATCTATTCAGGCGGGCGCATCCGGATATTTGCTCAAGGATGAAACTCCTGATAAAATTATTGACGGTATAAAAATGATCATGGCGGGTGGAGCCCCAATGTCACCTACAATCGCGGCGAAAGCATTAAATCTTCTTCGCACACCTCCTTCGAAAGAAATTACTGAAAAGAATAAAAGCAAGAACCCCGAATTTACTCTGACTCAGCGTGAAACAGACGTGCTCACTCAGCTTAGCAAAGGACTTGATTATAATCAGGCATCGGAAAACTTATTTATTTCCCCCTCAACCGTTAGAAAGCATATCGAAAATATCTATAAAAAACTTCAGGTGCATAATAAGATCCAGGCTGTTCAGAAAGCACAGAAGTATAACCTTATTTGATTAATTAGCCTTTTCGAATTGTCGTTATTCAGGGGTGAATAACGTCCTCTTTGAAAAAACTGTTTCTTCACTATTATACGTCATCTGCCTTATTGTAAAAAAGGTTACGGTGTAATAATTTGCATAAAAAGATAACCGGTATAAATAACACAGGCGGTATATATGAAATCTTTCTCCCTTATATTGATAATTCTAATTGGAATTTCTTCACTCTCAATTGCACAACGAAATACTCGCTGGGGTTTGCTGTTGGGTGTAGAAATGCAGTCAACTTCCCATACAAATCCTTATGTGGTTTATCAGGGTACTGAATACGCGCCAACATCTTATCAAGGCTTTGAAGATAACACAACACACTTCTATTTCCCCTTCGGTTATTACGCTTATAATGAAGATTTTTACACGGAGTTTTCAACCAGCGCGGCACATCTGCTGATAGTAGGTATCGCAAATTTGTTAAACCCGAATAAGGAATATAAATACACCACAGACAAGGTTTACATTGGTGATTCATATGCTGATGGTTACATACCTGTATTTAATGATTTCGAACAAAATACATCCTCCGAGTGGGGACTTGGAAATGGTCAGGGAATTGAAGCGAGTTATAATGAACAGGAGTTGTTCAGACTTGCATTTTCAGGCTCTTTGAAGGAATATTACGTTCCGATATCTGCTGGGGTGCAGGGTGGAATTGGTAAAATTGGTGTGCATTTCGCAAATGTACAGGAAGGACATGAACCTTCACCGGCTAATACAGACGGACCCGGTTTAACAAATTTTAATGACTTTACACACCTTAGTTATGGTGTAAACATTGGGAAAGGCATTTCAATTACCGGTAAGGACCTGCTTTATGTACTCGCCTACTATGACTGGTTTTACTTTATGGATGGTGTTGATGAAGCGCAGGGCGGAGGAAACAGATTAACTATTGAGGCTACTTATTTCCCATTTGAAAACGGCACTTTTTTGGGTAACCTTTCTTTCAAAGGCTATTATAAAAATATCAGCATACCTTTTATGAAGAATTTCAACGAAGTATTACCTGTTGATTATAGTAATTCTACCATCGGACTGGGAGTAAACCTGTTCTTGTTGTAACAGGCGGTTGTATGCCGGCGGCGATTCCCCTTGCCGCCGGCGATTTTTCTAAACTCTTCTTCTGCGATCTTTACCAATCTAAAAATCAAATCTGTAAACTTTCTCGGAATATATCCCGTCCCGTAAATAAATAGAATCTTTTTACTAAAAGATTTAAGTATGTTGACAAAGTCATTTTGATACAAAGTCCTCCTTGGAAGGAGGTGGATTCCGACGAATGTCGGAAGACGGAGGATGATTTATTGCATCTTTTGTGACTTTTGGTCATCCCCCATCACAATATCCGCCGATGGCGGAGTGATTTCCCCCTTCAAAACCTGTGCGCCTCAGGCGTAGGGGGACGTGAAAATCAACTGCCATGTTTTTCAACAATCTCGAATCTTTTTACTAAAAGATTTAGCTTTTTCTTCGAATATAGGTTGTGTATAACGGGATATTATCAGGGCTAAAATTTTGAATCTTACGAAAGCAAAAGGATTCCGGCTGCTTTTGAGTGATCTTTTTTTCACTCTTGCTGTCATATCAGGCGGGTATTACATCTGGCTGAGGGGTGGAGGAATATTCAGACAGGGAATCCCGGGTGTTATATCCTTTCTTTTCGAAACTCTAATCATCTTATCTACAAGTTACTACCTTTATGTATATCTCCAGCGTGATAGAAAAAAGAGTACTATTTCGGATATTCGGAGTGTTGCCGGAAGTATTGATATTTTTGTCATCATTGAAAATAAAAATATTGAAGCGGTAAAGGCTACACTTGAGAGCATTGGTAAACTTGATACTAATATGCAGGTTTACAAATTTCTGATATGTGATGAATGTACTGATGAGATTGAAATATTCACTCAGGAATATAAATGCAGAGTTTTACATGATGATCCTAAAAATCCGTTTAACGAGGAAGGAATAAATCTGGCCTTCCTCAAATCGGAGGCAAAATATTTGATTTTCGTAAAATCGGGTTCGAAACTTGCGCCTAATTTCATAGGGAAAACTTTACCACATTTTATTGATGAGAACGTTTGTCTGGTTCAGGGTGCGCGTAAAATTTCATTTGAAAGAGAAGTTGAACTTAAATCGGTATTTGGTTTTGCGGCAAATATTCTTTCTGTAGTTGGTGTGAAAAGTATAAAACTTGATATGCTAAGTGATGATTCGATCACTTATACACAAGAGTATCTATCCGGTAAAAAGTTTTCTCTTTCCGAATGGAATGGAGTTATTATTGAAAAAGATTCTTTTACAAAACATCTTCCCTATCTCGAACCGGAAGTGGAGGAGGATTTAAGTCTGTTTGAAGATTTGGATGATGACGGCCCCTTGTCAACATCTGATGACGATGATGATGATTTTTTACAGCAGGTATCTAATAGAAATACATCTGAAGATGAGGAAGTTCTGGTTGACGATCAGGACTATGAGGAAAAGGATGAGGATGAATCTGAGGATATTTCTGAAGAAGAAAGCACCGAGGATGAAAGCGGAGAAGGTGAAGAAGAAAACCTGGATGCAAACGCTATCGGTGACGAAGAGGAGAAACCTGACGATGTAGATGAGGAGGAGGCTGATAAAGATGAGGATACAGACGCTCCGGATGCGGAGGAAGAGACAGCAGGTGAAGAAGCCCAAACAGACGAGGATATTTCTTCTGATGATGAGGAGTCTGCAAATGAGGGAGTAGTGGATGAAAGTGAAGAAGATGAATCTGAAGAAAACGAAGAAGATCAGGATGAGGTTATAGAAGGGGCAGCAGAAAACGATACTTCTGATGAAGACGATGATGATTACGAAGATGATGATCTTGATGAAACCGAAGATGAAGATATTGAAGTAAATGAAAAAACTGATGTAAAGGAGTTGTCATTTCCCAAATTACCAAAGGATTTTGAACTTGGGTTAAGAGTATTTACACAGAAAGAAACAAAAGCTGTATTGCTCCCCGAGCAACTGGTGGAAAAAAACGTTCCTGCATCCATACATGAACGGATTTTATTTGATATCAATTTTTTCAGGAAAATTATTACCGCGCTCAAAGCAAAAAAACAAATCAAATCATTTGGTCCCAGTGGAGAGGCAATAACCAATATGTTTGGCGCTCTTGCCGGATTTATTTCCCAGATATTGGTCTATTTTTGGGGCATTTATTTGATAATTGTCACTTCTCTTCAAATTGATGTAATAAGTGAGAAAGAGTTTTTATTGGTACTCCCGTCATTTTTAATATTTGTTATGAGTCTGGAAATCAGGTCAAACCTGATATATGGTAGTGAAGGTTTTTTTACAAAAGTTAAAAGGGTTATACTTGCGCCCTATTATACCGGATTAATAAAGATAATTAGAGATGAAAATAGTGGAGAATATATAGTTGAAAACGCAATGGGGTACCTGAGGTATCTGCTATTATCTCTTAATGTTACCGCTATAATTGTAACTGTCATCAGGATTATTTTTTACTATGAACCGAGGTTAAATATCGCGATTCTATTCTTATTGTTATTTTTCTTTTTTGTGCTCTCCGGTTCGCTGCTCTTTTTTTACACCCTTTCGAAAAAAGATGAGATAATTGTAGAATGAAAAATGTTACTAGAGTGTTAGGTAGAGTTGGAATAATTATTGGGATAGTGCTGGGAGCCGCTGTGATCTGGTTTTACGATTTTCTTATACCGGAAGAGATTCAATATCCCGAGCTTAATAGAGCTCTTAAAGTAGAAGAGACTCTGGAGGAAAAGCAACTATCGCTTTCCGAGATGATGCCTGCTATATTCGCCTGGCACTACTTTCAAAATAATACTGATAGTTTAACCGGGATGTTTACTTCACATGAGGGTGGAGATATTGTAAAGATGGATGATATTCCCGGTTACATGCTTGCGGTTTTTTCCGCAAGAAAATTAGGGATAATATCGAAAGAGGAAGTTTTAAACAGGATTGGAAGTGTATTAGATTTTTTAAGTAATGTACCACTTACAGAAAATGATAACTATTTTGCGATATATTCACTCGATAGTAATTTTGTAGCGGAAAATTATGAGTGTGATATTACCACTTCGCTGGAACTAATCGCGCTGCTGCGTTCTGTTGTTGTCAACAATCGTAGATTCAGCGAGCAGGCATTTCGCCTGCTGAAGAATATAGATATTATCAGCAGGTTGAATGAATACAGATATACAAGCGATATTCCGGAAATAACCGGTAAGGTAGTTAATTTATATATAAAGAGCCTGCAGCTACCGGATTCATTGAAAATCATAAATACTGTTGAACATACTCGCTATCCCCTGGATTTTACGCCTTACTTTATGTACATGCAGCAGAATATAAAATACTGGAACAATGAAGAGCTTAAGATAGATTATCTCAACAATGAGACGGCATATTTCAATAGAGATTCAAATTATGTAGTGTTTAGTCCTCTGTCACTTGGAAAAGATGAAGAACTCTTCTACTATGTATCAGAAGACTCGGTTTTTTCTGTATATTCCAGAAAAATGGTGCCGGTTGATCAAAAATACGTTGCGACTTCGGGAGCTTTCTACAGAAGACTGGTATCGGATGACGCAATTGCGGAAATGATAATTGCTGGTATAAATGATCTGTTTGATCCGGAGAAAGGATGGTACGAAGGCAGACTCATCGATTCGGGGGATATAGTAACATATATAAATGCTCATACCAACGCGGCGGTACTTAATGTACTTTGTTTGAACACTTACAAAAATTATTACTAAAAAAGTATGTTTTAATCTTGTATCTTTTGTAAAGAATTTTAAATTTAAGTAATCCTTATATGAGGGTATGGGGATAGTCTCAGTTCAGAGAATAAAAGAGAGCAGAATGATACGAGTATTGTTTCAAAGGAATCGCAATGATTCCCGAGGTTTTGAATTTATCAACTCGATAGAGGGTGTTCAGATAATCGAGGCAAATGATAGTTTACAGACAATTAATGCTAATATTATAATATGTGAGTATTCTTTTAATAATCGTGATAAAATTTTACGATTTACAGGTGGTTATGGTAAGTATTTACCGGTTATCATTTTGTATGATTCTCCTGAAGAATACAAATATATTGGGTATAATTATGGCTCGCTGTTTAGTAATATGGAGCCGAGTGAAGCAGCTCTTTTAATTAAAAACGCCATAAATCACTTTAAAGATTCGAGAAATAACAAAAGAGTTGAAATTCTTGGCGATCTCTTCTCGTTGTTGCGTCAAAAGATCGTTGAACGAAATGAACCGGAAAATATTGCGCATCTTTTATGTTCACAGTTTATCGAAACCGGTTTTTATGAGTATGTGAACATAAAACTGTTATCTGCTGCCGGTGATGAATATTACTCTGAAGTTTTTGTTGACAATAGTGTACCTGAAAATTCTCTTCAGGAACTGGTCACCGATAATTCTTCAATACAAAAGCCAATAATAATTGAATACTCCGGTAAAAAACTGGGTAAACTTGTCACTGCGGTTCCCGGTATTTACGATGCCGGAAAAGCAGAAAAAGTGCTCCTGAAGGATTTATTGAATATTTTCGGCAAATATATTTTTAAGCGAAATTACCGATTGCAGAACCTCGAATCGGAACAGATACTGAGAGTTAATAAAACTTTAACTGATTCACAGCGGATAGGAAAACTTGGAAACTGGGATTTATTCTTGAAGTCAGGCGAGATTGTAGCTTCCGAGGAGGCATACAACGTACTCGATCTTCCCGATTCCTCAGAATTTTTCCTGGATGATTTTAGAGAAATACTCATTTCCAATGAACACCCGAAGTTTGAAGGACTTCTTGCGAAAATTCTCCAGTATAAGATACCCGTGGAGGATAATTTCAGAATTATCACTCCGGCCGGCAAGTCGAAGCATGTAAAAGTGAAAGCAGAATATATAACTGATAATGGCAGCTCGAGGTTAAGTGGTATTATTCAGGATGTAACAGATTATTTTAAGGCCAGGGAAGCGCTCGTAAGAAGTGAGGAAAAGTTTCGTACATTTTTTGAAATGGGTTTGATAGGAATGTGCATTCTGGATGAGAATCTGGACTGGATAAATGTAAACTCTCATTTGTGCAACATGCTTGGATTTACAAAGGATGAGTTACGCCGGACTAACTGGTTGAATTTAACCCATCCGAAATATTCACAGGATGAATTAAGCGCGTTAACAAAAATTTGCAAAGGAGAATTAGACACTTTTTCCGGAAATAAACAATTTATTACAAAAGGGAATAAGAGTATTGATGCTTATGTCTCTATTAAAGCAGTAAGTGGAATAAGCGGAGAGGAAAAACAACTCCTCTGCCTTGTTGAAGATATAACTATCGATCTGGCAAATGAGAAAGCGCTGGAGGAGTATCGTGATGAACTTCAGGAGATGGTGCGTACCAGAACAATACAGGCCAGTGAGTCAGAGGAACGGTTCAGGACTTTGGCGGAGCATAGTGAAGACTCTATTATGAGGTTTAATACCAAACTGGAGCATCTCTATGTAAACAAAATTGTCGAGAAACATACAGGTATTCCCGCAAGGGATTTTATTGGTAAAACTCATGTACAGTTGAATTTTGAAGGTGAAATCCTTGAACTGGTTGAGGGAAGCCTGAAAAAAACTATTGAAACCGGAAAGAAAAACCGCATTGAATTTGTTCTTCCAAACGGGATATGGATTGATTGGCTTATTATTCCGGAATTTGATACAAACAAGAATGTTATAGGGCTTCTCGCATACGGACGAGATATTACAGAAAGGAAGGGAATAGAAGAGAGCTTGAGGCGAGCATTAGCCCATGAGAAAAATGTAGGTGAATTACGAACGCGATTCATTTCAACTACTTCTCATGAATTCAGAACACCGCTTACTGCTGTTATGTCATCGGCGGAACTGCTTGAGATGGGGTACGATAGAATGAGTCCGGAAAAAAGAACAGCTTCTTTCGGCAAGATATATAGTTCTGTTGAATATATGATCAGTCTGCTGGATGATCTTCTACTTATTAATCATAGTGAATCGGGCAGACTTGAATTTCGTCCCCAATTATTGGATATAAACTCTATCTGTTCAGAAGTAATATCCGACGTGAAGTTGATTGCAAATGAGACACACAAATTTAGTTTAAATGGTGATTCGGAAAAGCTTATAAAGAGAGTGGATGGTAAAATTATCAGGCAGATTCTCTCAAATCTTCTGACTAACGCGGTAAAATACTCACCTCGCGGAGGTAGAATTGAGCTTGAGTTAACCGCTCAATATGATAAGTTATTATTGAAAGTTTCGGACGAAGGTGTTGGAATCAGTGATGATGATCTATTCAAAGTGTTTGAACCATTTTACCGTGGTCAAAATGTTTCTAATATCAAGGGCACCGGTTTAGGGCTGCCGATTGTTAAAAAATTGGTTGATTTACATGGAGGAGAACTTCATGTAAAGAGTGAAATCAATTCCGGAAGTACATTTACGGTTGAACTCCCAATGAACACCTAGTTGAAATTAACCATTTTTTTCCCTAATTGACATTAACTACCTGAATATTAAGTAAGATTTATTTAAATTGAATTTAAGTTTCAGGTGTCGGAATTGTTATGACCAATAAAGTTGGCTGTTGATGTATAAAATCTTAATAGTTGAAGACGAGATTACTGTAAGGGAGAATATTGCGGAGATATTACATTCATTTCAATATGAAGTACTCAGTGCCAGGGATGGGAAAGACGCTCTGGTTAAATTGAGCAGCTTCCAACCGGATTTAATACTCTCGGATATTATGATGCCTGAAATGGATGGTTATTCGTTTTATAATGAGTGTAAAAATAATCCGAAACTTGAAGATATCCCCTTCATCTTTTTAACGGCCAAATCACAGATTAAGGATATAAGAACTGGCATGGCTTCCGGTGCCGAAGATTATATTACAAAGCCTTTCCGCGCAAATGACTTGTTAAATTCGATTGCTGTTAGAATAGAAAAAAAAGAAAAATCCCGCTTAAGACTCGATAAAATTAAAGATAGTATCGCGAAATATATCCCCCACGAACTGCGAACACCCCTGATAAGTATCCTTGGTTTTTCCGACCTGGTTTTGTCAGAAGGTGATACTCTGTCACGCGAAGAAATTATCGATATGGTATCGAGAATTAACAGGGCTGGACGAAGACTCCATTCTCTCGTTGAGAAATTTATTATTTTTTCCGATTTACAATTAAGACTTTATGACTCGAATGAACTGACTCAAATCAGGAATCGTATTTCAGCAAATTTTCATGATAGCATTAAAATGATAGTTACAGAAAAAGGCGCTTACTTTAACAGGAATGACGATATAGAGCTTGAACTTGAACCTGTGAATTTAAAAGGCGATGATTTTTATACCGAAACTATCGTTCGCGAGATAGTAGAAAACGCGTTCAAATTTTCTGAACAGGGTACTGAAGTGAAAGTTTCCGGGAAATTTGAGAATGGTTTTTATATCCTTAAGGTGAAAGACTCCGGGATTGGCTTTTCAAAAGAAATTATTGATAAAATTGATTCATTCACCCAATTTAATAAGGCATCTTTACAGCAAACAGGATTAGGGTTGGGGCTGCAGTTATCCAAAAAAATAGCTGTATTGCTTGATGGTAAAATAGAAATATTATCAGGCATAGACGCCAGTACGGAAGTGGTTATTTCGTTGCCGACAGTCTGATATGATGTAAACCAGAGAAAGCTGATGAGAAAACGATATCTGATACTCCTTGCATTTATCTCGATTTTATTGGGTATCTATTTTTTGTTCAGAGTTTATAAAAATGTTGAACAGCAGTCAATTCAACAATTATATAACGAAAAAGTTGTTTTTGCCAAGCAAGCCGCGAAAGGGATAGAGGCTTTCTTCAATTATTATAACAACTCAATGAATTTTCTTGCCGAAATGGATGGCATTGTAAAAATGGATTCACGGGGTAAGGAGCGTGTGAAACTTTTTTTTGAAAGCCATAATAACCAGATAACTGCTGTTACCAGAGTTTCAAAAGAAGGAAAGTTGTTATATACTTATCCTGAAAATCCTGCGGTCATCGGGGCAGACCTTTCCGGACAGGAGCATAACAGATATTTCATTGAAAATAAAAAATCGACGATTAGCGATGTAATTACTCTGGTTCAGGGTTACAAGGCTGTGGTTTCGGTTTATCCGGTCTTTAAGGATGGCGAGTTTGATGGAGGAATATCGGTTATAGTTCCATTCAGTTATCTCGCGCGTAATTTTTTAGACCGACTGATTATAGGCGTACAGGGTGAGGCATTTGTAATCAGTAAAAATGGCACGGTGATTTTCTCTCCTCACAATGAACATATCAGCTCAAAATTTGAAAACTTCCATTCTGAAAACAAGATGCTTGCCGGATTGTTTGAACGAATGATAACAGGACAGCTTGGTGTCTACAAATTCGAGGATTATAATCAGGAAAACGAACTTGTTGAAAAACACTCTGTTTATTATCCGGTTCATTTGGGGGGCACTTTCTGGTCGATAGCTGTTGTGACTACCGATAATCATGTAGTTGCTCTGATGGAAAATTTTATCGAGAGCTATACTTACGTTCTGATAATAAGTATAACATTTTCAATGCTCTTCATTCTCGCCTTTTTCTTAGCCGAAAAAAAATATACCAGAAGGATTAGAGAAACTGAGGAGAGTTATAGAATTCTTACAGAAAAAACAGGACAAATATTTTTTGAGTACGACCGCCATACCAAAGCACTCTCGATCCAGGGGAACACAATGGAAATGCTTGGATACAGTCACAAGGAGATTGTAGAATCCAGATACAGGATGTGGCGGTACGGGGTTCATCCGGAAGATCATCCAAAAGTTTGGGAAAAGGCGAGAAACTTCAAAAATAGATCAGGGAATTTTACTGCTGATTTCAGATTCCGCCATAAAAAGGGTTATTACATATACATTGAAACAAATAGTTTATCGATTATTGAAAATGGTGGAAAAAGATCACAGTTTATTGGCGTTATAAAGGATATTACTGAACGAAAAAGACTTGAAGCCGAACTGACCAACCACTCGGAGGAGTTGGAAAAGATCGTTAAACTAAGAACTGCCGCTCTTATTAATTTAACCGACAGATTGAAAGATGATATAAAGCGCAGACAAGTAATTGAAGAGGAACTTGTAACCTCGAAGGAAAAGGCCGAACACAGCGATCGGTTAAAGTCAGAGTTTCTTGCGCAGATCTCGCATGAGATAAGAACGCCGATAAATACTATCATGAATTTTGTTTCACTGATTAAATTGGAGGCAGAAAGCTATCTTTCACCGGAAGTCAAATCCGGGTTTACTTCAATTGATAATGCCACTTCACGTCTGCTAAGAACCATCGACCTTGTACTGGATATGTCGGATGTGGAAGCCGGCTCTTATGAACCAGCCTTTTCGCTTCTTAACCTTCATGATGATGTAATTATTAAATTGACGGAAGAATTCAAATCAAAGGCTGAGAAGAAGGGTTTGCGGCTTGATGTTGTTTGTGAAAACCCATCATTGCTCCCGAATATAAATCTTGATAAATATACCGTTTCACAGATATTTGCTAATCTCATTGATAATGCTATAAAATATACCGCCGAAGGATTTGTGAAGATACAGTTTGAAAAAACTGAAGAGGATATTTCAGTAAAAGTAGTAGATTCCGGAATTGGTATCAAAGAAGAGTTTATACCAAATCTGTTTGATAAATTCACTCAGGAAGAGCAGGGCTATACTCGCAAATTTGAGGGTAACGGACTTGGCTTGGCATTAGTTAAAAAGTATTGCGAGATTAACGGATGTACGATCAATGTTACCAGTAAAAAAGGTGAAGGTTCTTCATTTATAGTTACATTCCCACTCCATTAAAACAATAGAAAATCCTAAAGTTTTTACCTTCTTGCACGATAATGATATATCCGATTTTATCTTTTTTATTCGGGTAAAGAGTGAACTTTGCTCTATTTAGTATAAAATCTGTATATTTCTGGCTGAAGGGTACATTGTGGGATTCGAAAATAAAGACAAGCTTATGGCAAAGAGCGAAGTAAATAGTAATGTAGAACTTCTTAAACGCAGGCTTAACGATCTTGAGGAAATGATACTCACCTCAAAAGAATATGAGCAGCGCTTTAATTTTATACAGCATGTTCTTGATAACGTTCACGACGCGATAATTGCCACCGATTTACAAGACAAGATAACCCTCTGGAATGAGTCAGCCGAGAGAATGTACGGTTGGAAGGCTGAAGATGTTATTGGCGAAAAACTTGATTCGGTTATTCCTACAGAAATTTTCGGACTTTCTCTTAATGAGCTGAAACTCATTCTTCTTGCCCAGGGACATTGGCACGGGCAGGCAACACATCTTAATAAAAATGGCGAAGAAAAACGTATCGACCTTTCTGTATCAATACTCAAGAATAAAAGGGGTGTTGATATGGGTATGGTTTCGATAAACCGGGATATCACCGAGAAAAAACACGCCGAAAAAGTTTTAAAGGAGACAGAGCAAAAATTCAGAAGGCTGGTAGAACATATACCATCAATTGCTGTGTCAGGATTTAATAAGGATCGCAAGGTGATTTTCTGGAATTCCGCCTGCGAAGCCTTATATGGATATACAAAAGATGAAGCTTTTGGCGCTGTATTTGAGGACCTTATTTTCCCCGAATCGATGAAGCCGAAAATTGTAAGTGAAATTGAAGACTGGATTGATAAAGGTATCCGGATTACACCGGGTGAGTTTGGACTTAAAAAGAAAGATGGCGAAATTATTCCTGTTCATTCAAGTCATGTTATGCTCCGCAGTCATATCAATGAAATTGAGATGTACCAGATAGATATCGATCTAAGCGAAATAAAAAAAGCTGAATTGGCTTTACGAACCGAGCGTGATAAAGCACAGAGATATTTTGAAATTGCCGGCGCGATTTTAATGGTACTTAATGACAAAGGTGTTATCACCCTAATAAACCAGAAAGGCTGCAAAGCTCTTGGTTACTGGGAACAGGAAATAGTAGGTAAAAACTGGTTCGATAATTTTTTGCCAAAAGAGAATATTCAGGAAGTTAAGGAAATTTTCAACCGGGTAATGAAGGGTGAAATAACCCAGTCAGAAAGGTTTGTCAATTATATTAACACACGCTCGGGTGAGAAGCGAACTATTGCATGGCACAACACTCTTTTGCGTGATGATGACGGGAAAATCACAGGTATTTTAAGTTCCGGTGAAGATATTACCGATACCAAAAAAGCGGAAGAAGCGCTAAGATTTGCTAAGGAGAAGGCTGAAAAATCGGACAGACTAAAATCAGAATTTCTCGCTCAAATGTCGCATGAGATAAGAACACCGATAAATTCTATTTTGAGTTTCACTAATTTTATCGAAGAGGAACTTGATGATAAGATGACAGAAGATCTCGAAATGGGGTTTGATATCATAAAAATAGGTGGAAAACGGCTGATCCGAACGATTGATCTTATCCTTAATATGTCGGAGATTCAGGCGGGAACTTATGACTATGTGCCGAAGAAACTTGATTTTTATCTTGATATCTGCACCAATCTGATTGATGAGTTCAAACATCAGGCTGAAACGAAAGGATTGAGTTTTAATCTTAATAAAAAAGTTGAAGACAGTTCAATAAAGGCGGATGAATATACCGTTATTCAGATATTCAACAATCTGCTTGATAACGCGGTTAAATACACTATGGAAGGGAAAGTGGAATTGGTTATTGACCGTGATACGAAAGGAAGACTTGTAGTGGATGTTGTCGATACAGGTATTGGAATCAGCAAGAATTATTTACCTAAACTATTTAATATGTTTAGTCAGGAAGATACAGGATATTCAAGAACATTTGAAGGTAATGGCTTGGGACTGGCGCTTGTGAAAAATTATGCCGAGCTGAACAAAGCCGAAATAAAAGTAAAAAGCGAGAAAAATAAGGGTTCAGTATTCCGTATCATTTTCCCCGCTTCAAAAATTTGATTTACTAAAGTTTGGCAAGTATTTCCTTTAGCGCGTCTTTGTGCGCAACAAAAAAGAGCACTTTAAGTTTTACGTAATCCTCGTTATAGAAGAAGTATCCCGGATGTTTACCGTTAAATGCTCCCGACATCGAATCCTTGATCAAATACCATTTCTCACCATCAATTTCTTTTTTCGCAATCATGTGCACGAGGTGATCATCTGTCGTCATACCATTGTCGAATCGATAAAAACGGGCATCTTCGTTGACATACTCTGAAGGAATGTCATAGCCCGGAATTACACCAACATCATAGTCGCCGTTAAGACCCGATTCACCAACATCAGCGTCAAGGCAAAGTGAGTATCCATTTTCGAGGGCGTTATCAATTGTAGTAATGTAAGTATCGAGCGGAACATTTATATAATCATCACCTTTCCACCAGTTATCGGGGACATCAAAATAAACTCGCTCAAAGTAAGGCTTATCCTTGAATGAAATAATAATTTCATAATCGGCAGGATCAAGTTTAAGATAATCGGAAACAAAAGAAACGGGTGTATATTTTTTCCCTTCGAACTCAAATTCTGCGGGTGGTTCCCCGATATGATGATCAAGAATAGATTTTACGGTGGAGAGTACAAAATCAAGATTCCAGTTTCCTGATTCCTTAACTGAAGTCAGGAATTTATCTATTTCTTCAAAGAGTCCCTTATGATCATGGCAGGCTTTCCCGCCCATGCCATCATAGATAGCTTCGGGAACCGCGCCATAGTCACCCCAAATCTTTAAGACCGCGCCCGAGAGTGAGCCTTCGGCAATTCTGGAGTTTCCCCTTTCTTCCACGAAGCGTTTTGCTTTTTCAATATACTCGTAATAAACTGTGAAAAGTTCTGACAGTTTTACTTTTACCCCACTTATCCTGTTAGCTTCTGATTCCAGAAATGAAGTTGTAGAAAATGACCAGCACATTCCGCTTCTTCCTTGTGAAAGGGGATCGTTATGCCAAACAGAGTTGAATACATCAGGTGATTCGGGGATATTATAATTTTCTAATTCGAGCAAAAACTTCTTTCTGGCTTTTACTTCAGCGTCATCACCATCAAGTTTTTTTACAATTTCCTCGTAAAACTTATTTTTCTGTTCAACAAGTTTTCCTTTATCCTTTTCCTGCGCAAAAAGTGATAAAGTAAAAATCATCAATAGAATAAAAACTTTTTTCATACGGTTGCCTTGGTCGATGAATGAAAATAATACGCTAAAATAGCAAAATATTTTTTCGTTTTCATCATTCGTGGCAATATGAAAGAGGATTATTTCCCGAAGAGTTCTTCTTTAACCGAATAGAGTTTCCACCAGGGTTTATGAGGAGCGTGATGATGTTCGAAATGATATCCGAAAAAGTAACAACTAAGCATCGCCAGAAGATGATTTTTTTTCTGGGTGCGTGCCTTGTGAGGTTCCATATCATGATCATGCGGTTTACGGTGAGGGAGATACGTTCCAAAATAAAATAGTTGAAATGTGCCAAGAAATGCCGGGATTATCCAAAAGAGCCAAAGATTCAGTTCACTCACATAAAGATTCATTAAATTGTAAGCGACTGCCATAATTATCAACTGAGAGATAGTAGTGTACCTGAGTAAAAATGAACCCCACCAGAGAAAAAAATTCTGCGAGGGTATATAGAAATCAGGGTCCTGCGCGGTACCGGGATGTTTGTGATGTTTAAAGTGATTTACTTTCAATCGTTTATAACTCATTCCCGCGAAAAGAAGTGAGGCTACTGAACCAATTGTTTTATTTATCATCTTTTTGCCCGGCGCAACTACTCCGTGCATAGCGTCGTGTGCGGTAATAAATAGCCCCGTGTATAGATAACCCTGGAAAAGTATGTGAAAGTATAACCATGGGGAAGCAAAATCGGGTGTTACGTATCCCAGAATATACACAAGGTGTGAACCCCATGCAGCGATTATGATCAAAGCTATTATTGTACCCATGTTATAAAGTAAAGTTTAGTATTGCAAAAAATATAGTCTGAATTAAAAAATATTGTAACGCGATTTTTGTAGTTATCACAAGTTTCATCTTCTCAGCCGTAAATCCGAAGATGACGGCAAGAACAAACCACGCGACAAAATTTTGAATTGGGATATAACCGCCTTCCCAATTCCAATAACCAAGATTTATAGCAACAGGTTCAAGAATTACATCAAACGCAACAGCGAGTAACCCGGTAAAAAGAACTTTGGAGCCGGTGGAATTGAATATTTTCCCGGATAAGGAGTATGCCCCGGCAATGACAAATACCCAGTTAAGTCCGATTATAAGCGGGGTATCGAAAACTTTCAAACCAAGTACGTTACCATAATCATAACTGCCGAAAACCAGACCGGTTTTTACCCCTATAATTTCAACAAGGAGAGTAAACAAGTAAGTTATTATATACCAGAGAAAAAACTTTTTACCGGCATCACCCAAAAGCAGATAAAAGACAACTCCACCTGTGAGAACGAGTGTAAATGGTGTAAGTGTTTTCATTAGTGGAAGAGTCAATTGTATAGAATGCCCAACTACCCCTACGGTGTACATGATGATCAAAAATGGTAAGCTATATTTCTCTATATTTTTCTTGATTTCCATTCGATCTTCCCGGTGAGGTTATTTTTAACAGAGACAATCCCGACATAAAAAAGGATTAACATTTGAAACGGGTGGAGCAGTAAATTTTGCAAGATATTCTGTCTGCTTGAGATGCTGATAAAAATTCGTTGCAGCAAAATTATCCCGGCAATTATATCAAACCCCTTGTATGGCAATAAAAGAATCGGTAAAAAGAATAAAGTCAAAAATAATATTAAAGTCATGATAAAAATTGGTGCTGAAATACCAAATCCCGGAAAGAAATTTTTCGAAAATCCTTTAACTGCCGAGTTGAAACCGTCATACATACCGCACGAAACAGCATCCCCGCCAAGTGTTGTCGAGATTTTATAGCCGGTAGATTTCAGCTTCTTTGCGAAAGCCATGTCTTCCAATACTTCCTTCTTTACGGCTTCATGCCCTCCAATTTTTTTGTAGATATCTTTTGATATCATTATAAATTGACCATTTGCAGCGGCAAATTTCGGATTACTACTCTTCCTGACCATAATCAGAGGAAGGAACGCAAGCAAAATCCAGTTCATCATTGGCACGACAAAACGCTGACCAAAACCGGTGAAATGTTGAGTAGGAAATGAACTCAGCATATCAAGTTCTTCTTCACGGAACATATTAACTGCATATGATAGAGCGTGCTTTGCAAGAGATACATCGGCATCAATAAAAAGTAGTAGCTCACCTTTCGCGGCTTTACTGAGTTGTTCACATGCAAAATTTTTACCGAGCCAGTCTTCGGGCAATGGCTTCCCTTTAATAACTTTGAAGTTACTGTTATAAACAGCAAAGTCATCAAGTATTTCCGCCGTTTTGTCTGTAGAGTTATCATCAAGGACAATAACCTCAAAATTTGTGTATGACTGCTGAAGAGCTGACCAAACGCTGTTGTAAATGTTAGCCTCTTCGTTCCTCGCCGGGATTAGTACAGAGACAAAGGGTGTGTCTTCTGTTGCTGTGAAAATATTTCTCAACACCGGTGCGGCAATCAGATTGAGCAATGAAACAATCAATACGATAATATTCGGAATAAGGATTGCCCAAAATAATATTTCAACAAAAGTTATGTTCAAAGTAAATTTTTTCCCGATTCCTTTTTGTCAAAAATATGATTGTTAAGCGAATCGCGGGTTTTAATAAACTCCTCCTCAAATAAAGCAAAATCCCTGAGAACATCCACGGCAGGAAGAATGGAACCGTAGCGTACATAAATTGATGGAAATTTTTTGTTTTCATGCTGTATCTTAAACGCGACCGGCAAGACCATTGTGTTAGTCGTTTTGATAAAAAGTTGAATCCCTTTTTTGATAGAGAGCTTTGGTTTTTCAAACGGCTCTATTTCGCCCTGGGGATAAACAACACAATAATTCAGGGAGTTTTTCAATACTTCTCTTGTATATAAAATCGTTTCTTTAGTGGAAGCGGAATTTTCCTGGTCAATTGAAAAAGCACCAACTTTTGAGAAAAAATTTACTTTTTTAAGCTCCTTTTCAAGCATCATTAGATGAATTGTTTTGTTAACTCTTTTGGTTAGAAGTTTTTCAATAATAAAACCGTCCCACCAGCTAATGTGATTTGGGGTTACAAGTAGTGATTGATTTTCGGGAATATCGGGTAATTGATTTGTCTCAAACATTCCGGTGAAGTTTTTTCGCATCTGGCGATAAATATATGCCTCGTATAACGCCCGAGCCCATTTTTTATGGTTAGCTTTAATCATAAAAACGACTCATGCTTTTTCATCTGGTCTATCGCGATTTTACCGCTGAGGATAACAAGAGGGATACCTCCTCCGGGATGCGCGGAGCCGCCCACAAAATATAATCCCCGATAAAAATTTGAGCGATTTTGCTGACGCATGAAGGCTGCCATTCTGTTGTTTGAAGAAATTCCGTAAAGGCTTCCTCCGCGGCTGCCGGTTAGCTGCTCGATCATAGGTGGAGTTAAAATTCTCTCGAACCTAATATATTCCGAAATGTCGAACCCAAGTGTTTCCGAAATTTTTGAAAGAATTACTCTTCTGGATTTATCAATCTCTTCCGTCCAGTTTTGCCCGTTATCATATGGAGCGTTTATCATTACGAACCAGTTCTCGGAGTTTTCCGGTGCGTCGTCAGCATTTATTTTTGAGGAGATATATAGATATACCGTAGGATCATCCGGACAAACTTTATCCTGGAAGAGTTGTTGAAATTCATGCTGATAATCCCGGGAAAAAAGTATGTTATGAGTTTCGAGCTTAGGATATGTACCTTCCACACCAAAATAAAAAACCATTGCTGAAGATGATGGTTCCATTTTGTTGTATCGCCTTGCTGGTCGGGAGTCTTCATCCTGAAGTAAAAATTTATATGTATTGTTCACATCCATATTGGAGATGACAATATCATATACTTCCTCTATTTCTTCACCCGACGCGGTTTTTCTAATAATTCCACGCACCTTGTTGTCAAGGGTGAGGATCCTCTCAATTTTGGAGTTGAAATGTACGTTAACACCCATATCGATATTGAGCTGCAGCAAAGCCTGAGCTATTTTGAAAATCCCCCCTTTTACGGTGTAGCCACCCATATTGTATTCGACATGTTGAATGATATTCAGGGTTGCCGGAGCTTCATATGGATTTGATCCGTTGTACGTAGCATATCTGTCAAACAACTGAATGTTTTTTCCATCCCGGAAAAATGAACTGTTAGCTTTGTGCATCGAGCGAAACGAATCAATTTTTTGTACCTGAAGCAATGTGGATAAACCTTGTTTGCTTAAGAAAGTATCAAAGTTCAGGAAACTTTTTTGAAGGAATAGTTCTGCAGTCAGGTCGTAGATTTTTTCGGAATATTTCAGATAATTTTGAACGGTCTCATAGGAATCAGATGTATTCTCAGCGATTTCCCGCGCGAATTTATCAGTATCGTTGTACGCGTTAATTATTGTTCCATCGGGATAGAAATATTTGCAGAGGTTTTCGAGTGGAATAAGCTCAATGTAATCTTGTAAGTTTTTTCCGAGATCAGCGAAAAGTTCTTCCAGCACGAACGGCATAGTAAGTAATGACGGACCTGTATCAAACCGGAATCCTTCGTGTCTGATCTCATTGGCTTTCCCGCCGGGATTGCCGGATTGTTCAAATATGTGGACTTCAGCACCGGTAGCAGATGCTCGTGCAGCCGCCGCAAGACCTCCGAGTCCGGCACCAATAACCGCTATTTTTTTCTTTTTTGCCATAATTCACCGGTGAATATATACACCAACAAATATAAAGATAACATAGAAAAGGAGTAGAAAAAATCTTCGAGCGGAATTGTTGTGAGCCTGATACCCCAGATAGCGTCGGGGTTGTAAGTTACGATTGGTCGGGATGTTAGGATGTAGTTTACTGCTACAAATGGTAAAAAGCTGGATACTATGAAGATCCAGTAGCGCATTGATTTTAGAAGTGCTGGAAAAGTATTGGCGGCAACTATAAAAAACAATCCCATTGTCAACAGAACTGTAAAAGTGTAGTTCTGATCATAAAAGAGTGCGGCAAGTATAAAAAATAGAATTCCGATTAAATTGAATATCCAATCCTGAACTGAAAATTGACGTTCCGGCAGATAAAGTTTAATTGTTTCATATAAAAAGAGGCACGCGTAGGGAATAGTAATAAAAAAGAGAAATTCTTCCAGTGGAAGATTATAAACGTATATACCATTGAGGTACTCGGGATTAAAACCCCAGTCGGTTCTTTTAGTGGCTATTACATCCCAAACTAAATAGTATAGACCCACGGTAAAAAAAGACGCGAGAAAAAAAGGTGCTTTTTTGTAGAATTTAATTTTACTCTCGAATGAAAGCAAAAGAGGCATTACAATCACAAGTATGTTTATCAGGAGGTATAGACTCATTTTTCTAAAGTAAGGAGAATGTTTGTATTAAGGAGATTGATTTTTTCATGTGACAGGCGTTCACTCTCAATCAGAAAATTTGTGATCCCTAAAACCAATTCAGATGGTATATTGTCATAACTGCCATCCAGAAGCAATGAAACTATCATATCTTTATCGGCATTTTTTTCTTCGTTCCAGCCAAGAAAATCAGGTACATAATGCAAGATAGAAAAACGTATAAACCGAATTTCGAGATTTTCGGGGGAGTTTGTCACTGCCTTATCAAGCAGACGCATTGAGTCTTTCAGGTAAGTGAGTTTTGAAAAGGGCCAGAAAGCGTGTTTCGATTTTACGGCAAAGAGAGCTCCTTCGTAAGCAGTAATTATATTTGATTCACCATACTCTTTTGACAGAGTATTGAGATGCTCTTCAAAAATAGAAACAGAATCTTCATTTTCAACGGCGCTATAATACTTCAAACGCAAAGTTTCAAGTAACTCTGCGTTTGTAATATTCTCACCCGCAAAAAGTGAGGAGTAAAATATCAATATCAAAATTATAGTTTTAATCATGTTACCTTGAACAGTTTTACCTCAATTACAGATTTAATTAATAACAATACCTTTTTGATGTTAGAAATCCTCACACGTTTCTTGAGAAGTGTTCTTACATCTGTGCTTTTTATTTTTTTGAATAAAAAGAGATAGTATAAAAAGGCTGAATAAACCCCAAGTTTAGCTGCAATTGGTAACCTTTTTATACCTTCATAAGCCTGATCAAATTCCTTCTGTACTTCGTTCTCGAGCAATTTTTTAGATTCGTTAGTTATACCTTCATTCGAATGTACATTCGGAAGGTATATTCTCCCGCGCTCGTCAATATCGGATTTTATATCGCGAAGGAAATTAACTTTCTGAAAGGCAGAGCCAAGCATCTTTGCCGAGTGTTCAAGTTCTTTGTATTTTTCCTTGTCACCATTTACAAAAACATACAGACACATCAATCCGACAACTTCTGCAGAACCATAAATATATTCATCGTAGGCGCTTCTTGCGTAAGAAGCTTCTGTTAAATCGCGCTCCATACTGGAAAGAAACGCGTCGGTCAGATGCCATTCGATATTATATTGGTTCACCACTTTCTGGTATGCGTTTATTACAGGGTTTGTAGATAACCCGGTATTAATAGCACGGACAGTTTCTTCACGAAATTCTTTGAGTAAAACTTCTTTATCGTGTCCATGAAAAGTATCAACAATTTCATCGGCAAGGCGAACGTAGCCATACACGGCATAAATTGGTCCCCGCAATTCGGGAGCGAATGCCTTTATTCCAAGGCTGAATGAAGTGCTGTACATGTTAGTAAGTAAAGCACTCATTTTTTCGGACGCGTTATGATACAGATTTATACTCATTTTCAATCCTCTCGGTTACTAATTTGGAACTTATTATTACCATTGGTAATCCTGTGCCGGGAGTGGTTGAAGCTCCCACATAATACAAGTTGTTAAATTTTTCGTCTTTGTTTTTAGGCCGGAAAGCACCTACCTGGTTGATATCGTGCGCAAGACCCAATCCCGAACCTTTGTAAAGATTAAGTGTCGATGCCCAATCATCCGGTGCCATAACAGTTTTTGTCACAATATTGCTGTTGATATCAAACCCCGTACGTTTCGATAAATCTTCAATAATATTATTTGCAAGCTCGTCTTTATCGGACCAATCCTTTTTATACCGCAAGTCGGGCACAGGGCAAAGGATATAAATATTTTCGCAGCCTTCTGGCGCTACGTCGTCTTCACTTTTCGAAAGCACATTTACATAATAATATGGCTTTTGCGGACTAATAGATGACGTGAAAATAGTATCAGCATACCCGCGGAAGTTGCTTCCGAGGAAATAATTGTGGTGCATAAGATTATCAACTTTACCTTTCACTCCAAGGTAGATAGTGAATGGAGCGAGAGTCCAGTGCATTTTGTCGAGCTTTTCTTCCGTAAATTTTGGTCTGTTCAGAATTTTACCCCGGAAAGATGCGGCATCGGAATTACTAATAAAAATATCAGCTTTCCAACGATTTCCTTTATTATCAACTACTTCAGTAACGGAGCCATTCTGGTTATTGACTGAAACAATTTCAGTATTGTACTCTATCTTGACACCATATTTTTGAAGAAGCGTCATGATTTCTTCCACGAGTCTGTACATACCACCTTTTACTCGCCAGTAACCGTTGTGACGCATCTCGGTGTAACTTAACAACGAGTAAATTGCCGGAGTCTGGAAAGGTGTTGCACCAAGGAAAAAAGCTACAAGCGAGAAAATTATCCGTACTTCTTCGGAAGTGAATTTTTTCTCAACTTCACTCCACATTGTTTTCCACAAGTATGGAAGATGTTTTAATGGAACACGGCTTAGTTTAAGAACATACTCAAGCTTGTTGTTAAAGTTGGATTTTACAACTTTATCTTCGGTATCATGGAAAAATTGACCGGCACGAGTGAGATATTCATCAGCTTTACGAGCCAAATCCGGTTCTACATCTGCAAATTCTTCAGCAAGTTTATCGAGGTTCTTGAAAATTTTTCGAGGTTTTTCCTTACCTTCAAAGAAAACCTGATAAATTGGATCGAGTTCTTCCAATTTGACCGGATTTTTTTCACCGATACTATTGAAAAGTTCTTCAAGCTCGAAAGTCATACTCATGAAAGAGGGGCCAAGATCAAATTTGAATCCATCTTTCTGCAAAATGTTTAATCTTCCACCCGGAGTGGAGTGTTTCTCAAGAATAGTAACATCATACCCTTTCTTTGAGAGTCGAAGAGCGGTAGATAATCCACCTAATCCCGAACCAATAATGATAACTTTTTTCATTGACTTTAAATTTTCCTTAATTCCTTTTCTTGCAAAACTTCATTTTTTTGAATTCAGTTCCATATTGAATAAAAAATATTTTTAATTTGAAATAATTCTTTTTATTGTATTTAACGCCCCTAAAACAACCGCGGGTGTTCCTTGCCCCGGGAAAGCGGTATCGCCGGTAAGATAGAAGTGGTTGAAAGGGGTTTTATTCGAAGGCATCGAAAGTAAATTTTGTTTGACCGAGTGAGGAATCCCGCCGACGAAGCCGTTATGCCTCCCTGTAAAAAACTCAAAAGTTTTAGGTGTGCCTGTCATCAAAAAGGATTTTTCTTCACCTGAATATTGAGGAAAGGCTCTGTCAAATTCTTTAATAATGCCATTCGTTACAATGTTTTTCCTGCGTTCGTATTCCGTTTTTTCGAGATCAAGCCAGTTTTCAACTTTGGTATGGAGTGAAATAGTCACAGCGCGAACACCTTCAGGTGAACGTTCCCGATCATCTTCTGCAGAAAATGATACAAAAAACGCATCGGAGTTGACGAATGGAATTTTATCCTCGATATGGATTTGATAATAGAGAGATGGTAAACTTACGTCGCTTTTCACCGCGAAGTTGAGAGTAATTGCTCCCCATGAAAAAGTAAATTTGTTACTTATTTCGTTAAAGTATTTCTGAAGGTTTCCCGAAGTAATATTTGTCAGATTCCAGACAGGTATATTTGAAACCACTCCACGCGTATTAAATTGTTCACCCTTTGCGGTGGTGAGTTTATATCCAAAATCGGTTTTTTCAATCTGTTCAACTTTAGCTTTAAACTTTAATATGCCATCATATTCCAGATATTTGTTCTTAATCAACTCTCCGGGCATATGCATGCCACCGTATGGATAGTATGTCTCAGATGGATATGTGAGTCCGAGCGCTGCTGGGAGGATCGGAGTATCTTCAATGTCATTTTGTGATGTAATCAATAACTGTTCCCGCAAAAAGCGAGAGAACTCTGTGCTTTGGTGCAAATTGTATTTAGCCAACATTTTGCTGATCGGTTGAAACAACTTGGTCGCCAAAGGCAATGCTTTGATATTGGAAAGTTTAGCGAGTTTTAACAGATCGCTCAGGTTTTGTGGTGGAAGCATATAGTTTGAAGAAGTTAAATCCCACGATTTTTGTTCGAGACTGTAAAGCTCTTTCCAAAATTCTGTAAGTCCGGGTAAATGAAAAACTCGTTCATTTTCGGCAATCCATGTAATTTTATCGGCATAGCGGAAAATTTCCTTTTCACCAAGTTTAATTATCATTCCCGGGTCAACTTTTTTGAGATTGGGTTGTATATCAAGTTCTTTGAACAATCTTCCCAGCGGCTGATGCGGAAGTACACCGCTGAAAGTTGTAGCTCCAACATCAAATAAAATACCCTTCCGTTTATAAAATGACGCACAGCCACCAATGGCTATATGAGATTCCAATAACAAGGTTTTATAACCCTCTCGGGCAAGTAGCGCCGCCGCGGATAGACCGCCATAACCTGCGCCAATAATAATGTAGTCGTAAATATTATTTTCCAATTGATCCTTCTGATACGATGATTGTTTGTTCATAACATCAACCATGGGATAATATGTTCAATATTACGGGAAATAATTCTGCTATCGAGGAAGGGAAATAAAAGAGTTAGGTGATTACTGCAAGTCACTACTATATCGTGTAGTTGATTTTACAAAGTGTTATCGGGAATTTAATTTTCAGAAAATTCTAACTTTTGCTTTAAGACTTTTATAAAATGAGCTATTTGAAAAATAACGGAAAGCAGATTTATCTGTTAGATTGTAAGCAGACCTTCCGGTATTATTCCAACCATTTCGAGTTCAATTCAATTATTCAAATAAACTAACCAGATAAAAATGGGAGTAACCATGCGTAAAGTATTACTTTTCTTGTTTGCGATGTCGGTTTTTTCAGCCACTTCGGGACAAGTGACCACTTTGTGGGAAAAATCTGATAATAACGGTACTCTGCCGACCTGGTTTGACACAGGTAACCTTACCCGCGGTTTTGATTATGGTGAAATTGGCGGCGAAGAAAGATTATTTGTTGTTAGCAGAAACGGCGGAAATTTCATCTATATTTTAGATGCAGCTTCCGGAGATTCACTCGGGCATCTGGACGCAACAGGTATTGCCGGCGGTACGTATAATGTCAGCGATGTTGCTGTTTCTGACGATGGTGTTGTATTTGTTTGCAACCTGGCGATAAACGGTGAGTTCCGGGTATATCAGTATAATGATATTTCTGCGGCTTATTCCGCTGTTATTACAGCTGATGGAACTAACAGACGATTGGGTGACAAATTTGAAATTACGGGTCGGTTGGATGATAACTCCATAATTATATGGGCGGCATCAGGCAGCTCACAGGAAGTTCTTAAAATCACTACAACTGACAATGGCGCAAACTGGTCAACAGATGTTGTAAATATCAATGCGACAGGTGGAAGTGCAAGTGCTTACGGTCTTGCTGACGGATCATTCTATTACAACGCGGGTGGCATTAATGTCAAAAAATATGACGCATCCGGAAACGAATTGGGTACCGTTGACGGTAGTATAGTTTCAACCGGCTCAAACTCGATACAATATATTACTACAAAAGAAGGTGATGAATTTTTTGCTACTTTCGCCTACGGAGCGGATAATGAGAACGCAAGAATAGGTAAAGTTGTTGGCGGCGATCTTTCGGCAACAGAATTATACGCCGTTACACCTTCATTATACCAGAATGGAAACGTTGGCGGAACGGGTGATGTTTCAGTCAAGGACAATGGTGATGATACTTATACTCTGTATGTGCTTTCTACAAATAATGGTCTCGGAGCCTATAAACTTGAATTTATTAATATACTAAACCTTACTATTGCTGAAATACAAACTACTCCCGATTTGCAATCCGGTCCTTCACCGTATGTTGATGAAGTTGTTAAAACGAGCGGTATTGTAACCGGAGTTGAAGAAGACGGATTTTTTATTCAGGATGGCGCAGGGGAATGGAATGGTGTATGGGTTTATAATCCTGGTGCTACCGTCGCTGTTGGTGATGACGTTACCGTAACAGGTACAGTTGTTGAGTATTTTGACCTGACAGAAATTGACGATATTACCGAGATAATCGTGAATTCTTCAGGAAACCCGGCTCCTGATATTTACATGACGACTACAATTGGTTTTCAGGTAGAGGCATTGGAAGGAGTTTTAGTTGGAGTAGAAAACGCTGAATGTGTTAATCCTGACCTGAATCATGGTGAATGGGGAATTGATGATGGTTCCGGCGAAGGCAGAGTTGATGATGTGTTTTTTGCATATGTTCCGACTTTGGGAAATATTTATAACGTTACCGGCATCGTAAACTATTCGTTCGATAACTTCAAGATTGAGCCAGGAAACGCTGATGATATAATTGATCTTACTGTGCCTCCCCTGGTTTACTCTCCACAGAATGTTAATGGCGAAGTTGTTGGTAGTAATGTTGAACTTACATGGGAAAGTGGCGATCCTGATACATCAATATCATTAAGTAACTTTGTTGCTTCGAGTGGATTCTACCATGCAGCGGAAAAAGCTTACGGTTCGATAATTGATTTAACAGGATTTGTTAGTCCAACCGTTACAAAATTCGATTTTGCACAAGGTGGATTCGATTTCTTCGAAGGTGAAGCGAAATATATAGCACATGCCCTTGATATGGACGCTCAGACAGTTCTCTATAGTTCCGACACTCTTACTGCTGATGTTCCATTTTCCGGAGTGGTTTGGGAACGTGTTGATCTTCCCGACCTTAGCGGTGTAACAACTTTAGGTCTATTTATCGAAAGTCTGACTCCCGATTCATTTGGTGATGTTTGGCCTACACTCTTTACAGATGACCAGATACCTCCTCCGGCAGGTGGAAACGTCAGGATTGAAGACCTTACAGACATATTTAATAATGTAACCAATCCTGCAAGTACGGAGCTTGGCGCGTTTGTAATAAACGTATATCTGGATCATGAAGGTGTTACTGGTATTTCTACACCAATAAATCCAAGTGGTACACCAAGTTCAGAAGAACCAAGGAAAGCGGAAAGATTTTCAATTCTTCCACATGCCGGCGGAACTATCGAAGCGGTGGGTTATAATATTTACAAGGGTGATGATCCCGCAGCGATGCAAATGATCGGATCAGTTGATATACAAACGTATTCTTACACCGATGAAGGCATAGCGTATGGAACATATTATTATGGTATCTCGGCAGCCGCGGGTGAAGAAGAAAGTGAAATCACGTCGGTAATGGTGGATAATCCCTTCCCTGAACCAGATTCGCTATATACTTATTGGGAAATGAGTGCTGCCACGGGTAATTTACCAAGTTACTTTTCTAGTGACAGTTATGAACGCGGAATGGCTTACGGTCACGTAAATGGAAATGACAGACTATATGTTGTTACACGTAATGGCGGACCGCGCATTGTTGTGCATGATGCAGCGAATGGCCAGGAGATAGGAACAATACCTGCTCCTACACCTGCGGTTGGTTATTTCCCGCTCAATTATATTGATGTTTCTGATGATGGTTATATTTTTGCTTGTAATATGACTCTCACAGCAAATGACGCTAATGCGTTTACTGTTTATATGTGGAGTTCTGAAGATGCGACACCACAAGTAGTCGTATCAGAAACAACCACAAATGCAAGAATGGGCGATAAATTTTCCGTTTACGGAAGCGTTGAAGATAACACAATTGCCATTTACGCCGGGTTATCTAATCAAAGTAGTGTAATGAAATATACTACGGTCGATAATGGCGCAACTTTTACAGGTGAAATGATCACTCTTGAAGGTGCTACAGTTGGAACCTCTCCGATGGTTGCTCAGGTACCCGATGGATCATTTTACTTCAAATCATACGGCAAACCTATGGTTTACTACAACGCGGATGGAACAGTTATAGACACTATTTCTACAGCAGTGCTTGGTACAGCCGTTGCCACTGTCAAGTTTACGGGTGATGTAAATGAGCATTATCTTATCTGTACCGAACCTGATGAAGATGGAGCAGGTGATGGTGAATATCTTTATGTAGTTGATGTGAGCGAAGGAGTTGAAAACGCGCTACGTGTTGCGTACACAGCATCATTAGGTAACGTTCCGAATGGAAATGCCGGCGGTGCATGTGATTATATGGAATATGCCGAAGATGTACATGTATTCTTTATTCTTGGCACAAATAATGGTATCGGCGCGTTCTCGACTGAAGAACTTTCCTCGCCACCTGTATTGTATGCTCCGGGTAAACTTAACGCGGTAACATCAGGCGCAAATGTTGAACTAACCTGGGAGACCGGTGACCCGGATTCAACATTATCACTAAGTAGTTTCGTGGCGTTGAGCGGATTCTACCATGCTGCGCAGAAAGCGTACGGTTCTATATACGATCTTTCAGGGTTTACAAACCCGGTAATTAAAAAATTCGATTTCGCACAGGGTGGATTTGATTTCTTTGAAGGTGATGTGGGTTATATAGTCTATGTTTATGATATGGATGCCCAGACTGTATTATATACTTCTGACACGCTTTCTGCTGAAGTCCCTTTTTCCGGTGCTGTTTGGGAACGAGTTAATCTTCCGAATATCAGCGGTGTAACCACGCTTGGTATTTTTATCGAAAGTCTGACAGAAGATTCAGCCGGTGATGTATGGCCGACTATCTTCACAGATGATCAGGTCCCTGTGCCGGCAGGTGGAAACGTTAGAATTGAAGACCTTACAGATCCGTTTAATAATGTTACCAATCCGGGAAATTCGGAATTAGGCGCATTCTTATTTAATGTTTATCTGAATTATGAGGATGTGACTGGTGTTTCTACACCTATCGTTCTTAGTGGTACGCCGACAAATGAAAAACCGAGAGAGGCAGATTCATTCATATTCCCTGCTATTTCAAATGTAAATGTTGAAGCTGTTGGTTATAATATTTACAGAGGCGAAAACGCGGGTGCTATGGAAATGATAGGTTCTGTTGATATAATGACAAATACCTACGTTGATGCTGACGTAGCAAGTGGCATATATTATTATGGTGTAACTACTGCCCTTGGCGAAAATGAAAGCGCGATGACAGTGATTACTTTCGTACATACTCCTGTTGGTGTTGAGGATGAAACAGGTTTACCTGAAGATTTCGCGATCTATCAGAACTATCCCAACCCGTTCAATCCCGCTACAACGATCAAATTTGCTTTGCCGATGGAAAGCAATGTAAGAGTAGTTGTTTACAATCTTTTGGGTGAAGTAGTGAGGGAATTGAGTAACCTTAATTACAAGGCGGGTTACCATCATGTCAACTTTAACGCTTCCAATCTTTCTTCCGGAATTTATTTCTATTCCATTGAAGCTTCTGCCGTTGATGGTTCAGATAACTTCAAGGAAGTGAGAAAAATGATGCTGCTAAAATAAGATAGTTAGTATTTAGTAGATATTTTTTTAAGAGTATCCGGATCGTAAAATATTGCGGTTCAGGATACTCTTTTTTTATACCCAAATAATTCCAGTCTTGAAACAACTAAATCCCCTCGATGAACAGTTTTGTTTTCAAATTCAATTTTTATAATTTCGTAATAATCTGACAGCATAAAACACACACAATAACTTGGGGTAAATATGATCAAAACCGGCAGAAAAATCTTTTATGTTTTTTCGGTGTTAGTTCTTGCAACGTTGTTTTCGGGTTATCTTTTGTCACCGCCGGCAGAGGGTATGTACCCGCTTAGTGAAATAAGCAATCTTGATCTTACAGAAGCAGGTTTAAAAATAGATCCGAAAGAAGTTTACAATCCGGATGGCGTGAGTCTGATTGACGCGCTTGTAAAAGTTGGCGGATGTACCGGCTCATTTGTTTCGCCCGACGGACTTATAATTACCAATCATCATTGTGCTTTTGGCTCATTGAACAGAGCGAGCACAACAGAAAACAATTACCTTGAAAATGGTTTATTGGCTGAAACAAAGGAAGATGAAATCCCTGCTACGGGAGTTGTTTGCCGTATAACCGAATCATACGAAGATGTGTCGGAAGAAGTTCTCAATGCCGCGGATGAGGCAGAAACTTTAGCGGATAGAACCAAATTGATCGCGGAAAAAATAAGAGAGATTGAAGCGAGAGAATCTGACTTGGATAATTCGATCGAGGCAGGTGTTTCTGAAATGTTTGTCGGAAAAACCTACATATTGTTCAGATACAGAATGATAAAGGATGTTCGTCTGGTTTATGCTCCACCAAAATCGATTGGTAACTTTGGCGGAGAGACTGATAACTGGGTTTGGCCTCGTCATACCGGTGATTTTACTTTCATGCGTGCTTATGTTGCCCCTGATGGAAGTGCTGCGGAATATAGCGAGGAGAATGTACCATTTAATCCTAAAAAATACTTAAAGGTAAATCCGAATGGTGTAGATGAAGGTGATTTCCTTTTTATACTAGGTTATCCTGCGAGAACATTCAGGCATCAACCGGCAAATTTTCTCAAATATCAAAATGAATATCAATTACCATATATTCAGAAAATTTATTCCTGGATGATTCATGCGCTGGAGGAGATCGCGGGTGATGACGAAGCTTTGCAGCTTGAGTTTGCTTCTACAATTAAATCTTTCGCGAATGTTGAGAAAAATTATCGTGGTAAAATGCTTGGTATCAGAAGACTGGAACTGGTTGATAAAAAGTATGAAGAGGAAAAGCAACTTGCCGAGTTTATTAAGTCAAAACCTGAGTTAGCCGAGAATTACAGCGGGTTGTTTGATGAGATAAATAGTGTTTATGAGCAGAAGTTTGCCAACGCAGAGGCTGATCTTTGGTTTGGTCAATTGTTCAGAAGATCAAAAATTATGTATTCGGCAAGGTTTATTGTTAACTATGCGGAGCAGCTACAGAAAGATGATTCGGAAAGGACACGGAGCTACAAGGAAGAGAAATTGTCAGAAACAATTACGCGTGTTTCCGCGACTGCGGATGATTTTAATCCGGAATTTGAAAAGCGTCTGCTGGTAAAAATGTTTTGTGATGCATTAAAGTTTGAAGGTAGCTCTAAAATTCCTGCGGTTGAAAGTAAGTTTGGCGGTTCTGAGAGTAAAGATGAAATTGAAAAGTTTGTTGAAAATCTGGTAAATATGGTAACTGCGGGTGAAGAAAATCCGATTATGTCGATGGTTGCAAACGATCCCGAAGAGATTATGAATAGTGATCTGGAAATTATCAAACTGGTCATGGAGCTAAAAGAGCAAGATGATAAAATAGAAGAGCAGCTCGACGAATTTGATGGTGCTATGAACACTCTTCTTGCCGATCTGGTTGAGGTAAAAAGGTTGTGGAATGAAGCTGCATTTGTTCCTGACGCAAACAGAACATTAAGATTAACTTACGGTTTTGTCAAAGGTTATGCACCTGCGGACGCGATCAATTATTCACCCATCACTACTCTTGACGGTGTTATTGATAAGGCACTTACCGGAAATCCTGACTATGAGATACCGGCAAAACTTCGTGAACTTTACGAGGCAAAAGATTTCGGAAGGTTTTACGATGATAAGCTCGGAGGTATCCCAACCGGTATTTTGTATAACACTGATACTTCCGGTGGAAATTCCGGATCGCCAATAATGGACGCGAATGGTAATCTGGTAGGTGTGAATTTCGACCGCGCTTTTGAAGCGACAATAAATGATTTCGCGTGGGATGACGCCTATAGCCGCTCAATTGGTGTGGATATCCGTTATGTATTGTGGGTAACACAAAAGATAGGCGGAGCCGGCTTCCTGCTCGAGGAAATGGGCGTGAGTCTGAAATGAAAAGTTGGAAAATAAAAAATAATGCCGTCTGAGTTTTGACCTCAACCCCTGCGTCGCGGCGCACCCTTCTCCTGACAACAGGAGAAGGGGAGTAAAAATTATTATCATCCTATCTTTACTTCTGGATAAACCTGCTAGAAGTTTTAATGCCTCTGAGACGGGTCCGCCGCGGCGGATATCCCGTCTCTACGACGATTGGATCATTTTTCCGTAGAGATGCCATACGCTTGCTGAGATTGTCGAAGTACATGGCGTCTATTTGTGTTAAAAACAAGTTGTTGATTTTAAAGTCCCCCGTCGAAGGGGGTGCCACAACGTGGCGGGGGATGACCAAAAGTCACGAAAAAAGAACAAGTCATCCTCCGTCTTTCGACTATCGTCGAAATCCACCTCCTTCGAAAGGAGGACTTTTAAAGCTAGCAGATTTGCCAACGGTCAAAAGTCGGGGCTGACTACTTTTTAGTCAGCCCCTCTAAGCATGGCTAATTATTTTTCCGCTTTACTTCATACTTTTTCACACCTTCACCTTAATATTTTATTAATCGAAAGTAATTGAAAATCACGCGTCATTTAGGTAAATTTATATGATTGAATTTTTTAATTTATCAGACAAAAGGAGTCTATTATGACAACGATTTTAGATATTCAGGGAAGAGAAATTCTCGACTCACGCGGTAACCCTACAGTTGAAGTAGAAGTTTTGCTCGAATCAGGTGTTATTGGTCGCGCGGCTGTACCTAGTGGCGCGTCAACTGGTGAGCACGAAGCTGTTGAACTTCGTGACGGCGACAAAGGTCGTTACCTTGGTAAAGGTGTTATGAAAGCAGTTGAAAACATCAACGATAAAATTGCTGACGAGCTTATCGATTTTGATGCTTCTGACCAGGTTGGTATCGATAATTTCCTAATTGAACTTGACGGTACACCTAACAAAGCTAATCTTGGCGCGAATGCTATACTTGGTGTTTCACTAGCATGCGCGAAAGCAGTTGCTGAAACTTTGGATATGCCTCTTTATCGCTACATCGGTGGTACTAACGCAAAAGTTCTTCCTGTACCAATGATGAACATCCTTAACGGTGGCAGCCACGCAGATAACAACGTTGACTTCCAGGAATTTATGATTTTCCCATACGGCGCTGAGTCATTCCGTGAAGGTTTGAGAATGGGTGCTGAAACTTTCCACGCGCTTAAATCAGTTCTTAAAGCAAAAAATTACAATACAGCAGTTGGTGACGAAGGTGGATTCGCTCCGAACCTTAAATCCAACGAAGAAGCTCTCGAAGTTATCATGGAAGCTATCGCCAAAGCAGGTTACAAACCTGGCGAAGATATAGGTCTGGCTCTTGATGTCGCGTCAAGTGAGATGTTCAACAAAGAGAAAAAAATGTACGAATTCTTTAAATCAGACAAATCATTCAAAACCGCTGAGCAGATGGTTGAAATCTACGCGAAAATGTGCAAGGATTATCCAATCGTTTCAATTGAAGATGGTCTTGATGAAAATGACTGGGATGGCTGGAAACATTTAACAGACGTACTTGGCGGCAAAATTCAGTTGGTTGGTGATGATCTTTTCGTAACCAACACCGAAAGACTCGCGACAGGAATCGAAAAAGGTATTGGTAACTCTATCCTGATCAAAGTTAACCAGATTGGTACACTTACTGAAACTCTTGACGCGATTGAAATGGCTAAAACAGCGGGTTACACTTCTGTAATCAGCCACCGTTCAGGCGAAACTGAAGATACAACAATTGCAGATATCGCCGTTGCTACTAACGCCGGTCAGATCAAAACAGGTTCAGCGAGCCGTACGGATCGTATCGCAAAATATAATCAGTTATTGAGAATTGAAGACGAACTTGATACAACAGCAATTTACCCCGGTATTTCTGCTATAAATTGCAAAAAATAAATTTATTATCAGTTCGTAAGTTCGAATTTGGAAGCCCGACGCTTTTTAGCGCTCGGGCTTTTTTTATATTTCATATATACATTTTACATTAATGGATGTTGAGGTATTTATGACGACCAGATCTTTGCAAGATATTTACGCTATGATAAGAGAGTTTAATATCGAGTTTATTGACATTAAGGCAAACGACCTTGCCGGCAGATTACACCATATAACACTGCCGGTTTGCGATGGAATTATGGAACGTCTCGTGAACGAAGGTGTAGGATTTGACGGTTCGAGTTATGGTTTCAGGAAGGTTGAAAATAGTGATATGATATTGATCCCTGATCTTGCTACGGCTATAGTTGATCCATTCAGGGAAGCGCCAACATTGAGTTTTTACTCCCACATAATTCTTACTGATGATAATCGTTCAAGATTTATGCAGGACGCCAGATGGCTTGCCAAGCAGGCTGAAAAATTACTGAAGGAGACGACGGGTGCTGATGCATCGATGTGGGGCCCCGAGTTTGAATTTTACATATTTTCAAATGTGGAATATGATACACGTACTTCAACTTCGTACTACAATGTTGAACATGCCGAGGAGTTTTATAAACGCGCTTATCATGCCGCGAATCCTTTTGATTTGTACGATGATTTCAGAGATGAAGCTTCCAAGTTGATGAAATCGCTTGGTATAGATGTTAAGTACCACCACCATGAAGTTGGTGAGAGAGGTCAGCAGGAGATTGAAACTTACTTTTTCGATCTTGTCTCCGCTGCGGATAACATTGTTACAACAAAATATATTTTGTTCAATCTCGCCAGAAAGCATGATCTGCACGTTACGTTCATGCCGAAACCGATGTATCAGCAGGCAGGGAACGGAATGCATCTCCATATGTTTCTTACCAAGGATGGTAAAAACGCCTTTTATGAAAAAGGAGAATATGGCAATATAAATGAACTTGGCAGATATATGATTGGCGGAATGTTAAAACACGGTCCCGCTTTATCGGCTTTCACAAATCCAAGTACAAACTCGTATAAACGTCTTGTTCCCGGTTTTGAAGCTCCTGTAGCACTAACTTATGGGCAGGGTAACAGAGCATCCGCCATACGTATCCCGAAATATGTTAGTAATCCTGAAGAGACCAGATTTGAATATCGCCCGCCAGACGCTACCGCAAACCCGTATTTGGCCATGACAGCTATGTTGCTCGCGGGAATCGACGGCGTTGTAAATAAAATTGATCCTGTTAAGGAGGGTTTCGGACCGTTTGACAAGAACATCACAGATGATTCGATGAAGGATGAAATACGGTTCCTGCCGCGTAACCTAACAGAATCGATCGACGCGCTTGAAAACGATTGCGACTTCCTGAAGTATGGTGAAATTTTCACAAAGGAATTGTTGCAGCAGTGGATAAGTATCAAGAAGGAAGAAATTAAAGCGATAGGCACAATGCCTCATCCCTTTGAGTATAAAATGTACTTTAATTTATAATAAAAAGGGGAGCGACGCTCCCCTTTTTTGTATTCTTAAACTCGTATGAAAGGTGGGTGAGGCTCTCGAACCCCCGGCATCTCCCGACAAATTTTATTGGTGAAAGTTACGGAGCGGGTTGCTGAGTTATATCGAAGCACCGTCAATGTCTTCAATTTAGTATCTCCCGGCCCTTCGACTTGGCTCAGGGACCTTTAAATAAGCTCTCGATGCGCCCGTCATCGGCTGAAATATCCACCTTGTCCGGCACTTCGAGAACCTCAGTAGCCTTTTGTAAATCACGGGGCAGGCGACGCGACAGAAGAAACTGGTTCCTCGAACGAAAGAAATTTTGTTTGTTAATCAGTTATAACAGAATCTTTCAACCTGAAATAATAGATTTCCACTTTCGTGGAAATGACAATTACTATTTTGGATTTTTTTTCTCCTTGATATAACGTCGGATGGGTGGGCTCGATCAGGCATCCAGTTTGTTAGTATGGTAAAAAAAAGCCGCAATCTCCCGGCACTTCGAGAACCTCAGTGGCCTTTTTGAATCACGGGGCAAGCGACTTGGGTCAGGAACCTGTGTTCCCGGCTTAAAGATTGGGAATGAATAATTTTATTCACTCGTAAATTTATAAAAAGGTCGTATTGATAATCCAATACGACCTTTTGTTTTTACAAATTCATTACACTTTTAACAAAGATATTTCTTCCGGGTTCGTAAACATCTATTCCACGATAGGTTGAGAGATGCTGTATATACAGTCGGTCGAAAATATTTTCAACGCCGGCGTAAAGTTTGAATTGCACATAACCCAAATCTATCGGGGCGGAAGAGAGGTAGAGGTTATATATGGCATAGCCTCCGGTTTTATGTTCACCCGATGCGCTATTTTTTTGAGTCGATACCATTTTTGCAGAGAAATCGAATGATAAGGCTCCGCCAATGTATGGCGATCTTAGAGATATCACAGATGAAAGCGGTGGGATTGAAGGAAGATTTGTACCCGCTTTTAAATCCTCGCCTCTTACATAGGAAAGATTACCGTAAAGTGTGAAATTTGCCGGTAGAGCAAATTCACCGGTAAAATCGTAGCCGTAGAATACTGCTTTGCCAACATTTTGTTTTATGTATAAGCCAAGAGTATTATTCAACTCATCAATCACCAGATTGTCAACTTTATTGTAAAAAGCGTTGAATTTGAATGACGCCGATTTATTCCACAACCTGAATCCGAGATCAAAATAGTTTCCGGTTTCAGGTTCAAGATCGGGGTTTCCGAGATATGTATTTCCAAGAAGCTGAAGGAACTGGTAACGTTCTTCAAGGTTGGGTGAACGGAATGATCTTCCTGCGTTAAATGTAAGATCAAATGAGTTGGTCAACTTGTATAATAGCGAGAGATTCCCGCTCCATGCTCTGTTGATCGCGGTTGCTTCCGCAAATGAACCAGGCGCGTTCGTTGGCGGATTGTCGTTTCTTATACCGTTAACGATCATATAAAGCGGATTATTTACACTGTCATTTGTTACATCTATGTAGTCATACCTTGCTCCGAGCCGCAGATTAAGTCGATCATTCAGTAGCGAAATATCGTTCTGCACAAATAATCCCGCGCTTCGGTACTTTGAGTCAGGGACAGGTTTTTCGAATATCTGTGTATTTGTTGGAATTATAGAACGTGTACGGATACCCTCATACTCGCGCTGCCATGCGTCAATTCCGGCAGTAACAATATTTTTTTCTGCAATTTCCCAGAAAGTATTCAAGACGGCGCCATGCATCGTGTGGTCCGCGTTGGGATTCACACGCGCGTTAGGATTTGGTACAAGCTCAACATCGCGGGTGATTTTCTGATAAAAATATTTTGCCGAAATCTGTTTCATTGCCGGGAGCAGGTCATTAATTTTATATTCAGCGGAGTACATCTCTCTGTCTGCTTTCAGGTAAGTCGCTTTCGCTGAAGTCGGGAAAGGCTCTCCACCCGGAATCCCAACATCTGAGGCTCTGAATTGTTGTAGCGAAATTTTGAATTCGTGATTATTTACCGGTCTGAATCCAATTTTTAACATACCCGAGTTATCGCGAAAACTACTGTTTGGCAATATACCGGCGGGAGTTTCGGCATCAGACGCGCTTGCAGTGGAAACTCCGAAATTAACATACCAGTTTTGGTCTCCAAAGTTTCCGTAAATATAGTTGTTAATACCTTGATTTACACTGTTATAACCTGAAGTAAGCGACATATTATAATTGAAGTTATCGCTGTAATAACCGTCTTTGGTGATAATATTTACAACTCCACCCATCGCGCCTGTGCCATAAAGGCTGGATGTACCACCCTTGATTATTTCAACACGTTCAACCTGCTCCGGACTGATAAGTGACATACCGGCGGTGATTGCGGTTGATGTTTCAACACGGTTACCGTCAATCAAAAGTACAAGATTTTGTTTGGCGAGACCACGTATATTCAGCTCTGTTCCCCATACACCATCCTTTCCGATAGTTACACCGGGAGCGTAATCAGCGAGATCAGCGATGGTTTTAGGAGAGCTTCTGGCGAATTGGTCTTTGTCCAATACTTCCACCGGAATAGCTTCATCTTTTAAGAACCTGGCGTATTTTATTCCGGATACCGTTACTTCACCCATGTTAACAGGTGCCGATTGAAGAACGATATTTAATTCTTCGGATGGTTTCCCATCAATTCCAATTTCAGTTTTTTCATATCCCAGGTGAGTAAAGATAACTACGGTTGTGTTTGAAGCTTTGTATTCCAGATAAAACCTTCCGGAGTTATCGGATGTTGTTCCTGAAAGGGTTCCGTCCACTTGAATATTGACTCCGGAAACCGGATTTCCATCAGAATTTGTTACTTTCCCCTTAATAACATCATTTTGTGCGTACAGACCGCTTGAAATAAACAGTACAACAAATAGAATAATATAATTTTTCATGGCTGCCTCTTTAGATTTTGAGTGTTCCTGATTTTACTTTTGTTTTGTCGAGCTGCCCAAGTTTTCCGCTTAGTGAACCGAGTTCATCCTGGGTGCAGTTTAGCATAAGAAATATCACTGAAGCCTCGGATTCGGGTACAGGATATCCAACGCGTAACAGAATATTGCCGGAAAACTGATGCAGGAGTTCACCTACTTTACGATAAATCTCACCACGGTCGTAAACTGTGATGGTTATTGTGTGATGTTTTTTTTCCATTCGCAAACCGGGTTTGCGGGGAGGCGTTAAACCATAGATTGTATTATGTTGATAACCTCTCCCCTGATGTTAGAAATAATTCCTACAACACAGGATTTAGTTAATTGTAGTTTCCTTCCTGTCACAAAATGCTTCAGGTTGGAAAGCAGATTACATGGTCAATTATATCTAATTAACAATGTTAAATAAAGAAATTTTTCTCTATATATCAAGTTGATTAGATTTATTTTAATATACTCTAGCAAAATAATTGATCGGCTTTTAATAAATTCTGTTTCATCAATGCTATTTAAAGATAAAATAATCAAATTGACCAACTTCCCTGAATAGAATCCGAAGAAAACTTTCCGCTAATTGCCTTGTTAAATAGTCCATTTTTAGTGATATTTAGCTTAAAACATTCGGATGGAAATGAAAGTACAATTTTTTTTGTTATCGTTAATGTTGTTCATCGGGGTCTACGGACAACCGGTTGTTAAAATAAACTTTCTTGCCGAGGACATGTCGCGCGGCACTTATGACATGTCGCTTGGCATTGACCCTTCTGCTACCGATGGTCTGGACAGAGACCTTGGTGAAGCCGAATTACCTCCATTACCACCTTCGGGTGTCTTTGATGCCAGATTTATTTTCCCTGATGGCTTAACATCTTCTTTGCATGACTACAGAACCGGCGACGGTAATTTTGTTGGTACACACGTCCATGAGATTTCATGGCAGCTTGGAACAGGCTCGCCGGGATTATCATTGTCCTGGAATCTGCCTGACGGTGTGACAATGAATATCACCGATCCATTTGGCGGGGTGCTGATAAATTATGATTACGGAAGCGGTGTAAACCAGTTATTTGTATCCGGGTCTTCCCTCAACAAGTTAATTGTCACGCTAAATTATGACCATGTTAGTTCCCTGTTTTCACATGAACCCCCTGATGATATAAGACTAATGCCAAATTACCCTAATCCTTTCAACGGGGTTACCAATATTCCGTATTTCCTGAACGCGGAAACATTTGTTAAGCTTGCGATTTATGATACTCTTGGTTCGCGGATAGCAATACTGGAAGAAGGAACTCAGAGCGCGGGAGAATACACTAAACAGTTTAATCCGGCTAATTACGGTATCTCTTCCGGTGTTTACTATTATGTTATGGAAGCAATGAACGAAAACGGAAAACAGGTTTTCAGGGAAAGTAGAAAAATCATGTATATGAAATAGCGGAGTGAAGGCTGTACGTAACGGATTATATTGTTCCCGAAGATATTGAACCTTATGTGAACTGCATCATGCTGGAAGAAAATGATGACCCGGACGCGAATGTTGAAATACCGATTTACGCCGATGGTTATCCGGGTATTATGTTCCAGCAATCGGAGGATGATTTTTACATCCTGCCCAAGGGGAAAAAGTTATCAGAGTTATTTTTGTTTGGTCAAACAATAAATCCCTTTACTCTTAATACAACCGGCAAAGTAAAATTTATTGTTGTTCAATTATACCCTTTTGCATCAAAATATTTGCTGAATATAGACCCGAAAGAATTGAATGATGATTGTTTCGACCTCCTCGATCTAACAAATCCTGATACTGAAAATTACCGCCAGCGGCTAATCAACGCCCCCAATATGAAAAAACGGGCCGAAATAATATATCAACTGATAGCAGACCTGATTAATGTAAACAAGGTGCCTCAGGACGATCAAATACAGGTAGCGATTGAATATATATTGAAAAGAAAAGGTCAGATCAAGATTCAAAATCTTACGGAAGAACTCTATATTACCGAAAGAACATTCCAGCGCAAGTTTATTTCACAAGTTGGACTCACACCTCAGCAATTTTCCAAAATTGTGCAGTTCCAGTCCTCCCTGCATTCTTTAAACGAGTCAAAGTTTAAAAAACTGACTGAAATAAGTCATGAAAGCGGCTTTTCGGATCAGTCCCATTTTATAAAAACTTTCAAAAGGTACACAGGGCAAACTCCTTCCTACTATCTCAATCAGATAATATCAAAATAGTTTTTGTCGGATTTATACAATTTATGACGAGGCAGGTTCTTTAGTTTTACCGTAAACAATAATTAAAGGTGAAACAAATGAATGTTACATTACTATTCGTATCAACATTATTTTCCGGGTTGATGGCAGGGCTGTTCTACGCGTGGTCAATATCAGTAACTCCGGGGATAGGTCAAATTGATGACGCGAGTTATTTACGCGCATTTCAATCGATGAACAGGGCGATTATAAATCCGTTGTTTATTGTTGTTTTTTTGGGGTTGCAGATACTTCTCTTTTTTGTGGCATATCAATACTACCAGGCTGAATCGGGCACACAATTCTGGTTGATCCTGACGGCGGCGATACTATACGCGGGCGGAGTAATGCTTGTAACCGGTATCGGAAATGTACCACTGAATAATACTCTGGAAGCGTTGAATATTCCTGAAATGAATCTGGCTGAAATGCGTGAATTCAGAGAAGGTTTTGAGCAGAGATGGAACAGGCTGAATAACCTGAGAACATTGATGTCATTGGCAACATTCGCAAGTTTAATTGTAGCGTGTTTAATAGAAAATAACTTTAGAGTAAGTTAGGGTTATTATCACGTAGAACATTCTACAAATCCTATGTAATAATGTGACACGGTTGAAGGGCTGTCGAACCAAAGCCGGTTACAAAATTCGGGGGCTGACTACTTTTTTGTCAGCCCCCGTTAATTATCGGTCTCGTCTTCCGAAATCTTTTCCCCTTTCGTTTTTTGGGGACCAATTTTTTTTCTGTGCCATCTGATGGCGTCCCTTCTGAAGCATATGCTCCTTCCACAACTTTTTTTGGTTTTCATCTAACAGATCGTTAATTTCGAGCATTATTTTAAGCTTCCCCTCTTTAATCTGTCCTGAGAGATTGTTGATTTTATCATGGAGGCTCAATACTCTGTTTTTGTCGATGTTATCCGCTGTCATCGCTTCTTTCATTTCAAGTCGCGCCAGTTTAAGGTTCGCTTCAATTTCAATTTCAGCTTTCTCATTCGCAAAATGCATATCTTTTATCTGATCTTTTTGCGCATCGGTAAGGTTAAGTTTCTCCATCATAAAAAAGGGATTACCCTTTCTACCCATATCACCTTTCCCGTGAAATGGTTGCGCGTTAAGATTTACAACCAGAAAAGCAAATATCATCACGATCAAAACGATTGCTCTTTTCATTTTATTTCTCCTTTTTTTTGTTTGGTTATTTTTGGTTTCACTACATTTGACAGGAGAAAAATAAGTTCGGTTTAAATCGTGAATAATAAAATTTTGTTTATTTTGCGATTAAACCAAAAGGCTTAATAAGGTGTCTAATAGTTGAATTAAAAATTGAATGGATGAAAAAAGAGAGAGAAAAAAGACTGATTGAGGAATTTTTAGGCGGTAGTGAACTTGCCTTTAATGAACTTGTTCATGAATATCATCCAAAGATATATTCCCACTGCAGGCGCATGCTGGGAAACCATATGGACGCTGATGAGGTCACGCAGGAAGTTCTGATAGTCATATATAATAAACTCAAGGATTTCCGGTTTGATAGTTCTCTTTCTACATGGATATACAGAATTACAACGACACGTTCTTTGAATTTTCTTAATAAACGCAAACTCAAGAAGTTTCTCTTTCTTGATGATGAAGAAGCCAGAGAACTGAACTCTTCTGACGACATAGTCGCAGATATGGAGAACCGGGCCAAACTGGAGAAGCTCGATGAAGTGCTGCAGCAGCTACCCGTGAAACAAAGAGAGGTATTTGTACTGAGACATTTTGAACAGCTTGGTTATGAAGAGATCGCGAAAATTAAGAACAAAAGTGTTGGCGGCTTAAAAGCCAATTATTTCCATGCGTTAAAAAAGGTAACGGAGTTAATGGAAAATGAATGATAAAGATTTAATACTAAAATATCTCGGCGGATTGCTCGAAGGTGAGGAATTAGAAAGTTTTGAACGTAAACTTGAAAATTCTCCTGAATTTTCCGCGGAATATGAAAAAATTTCGTCAGGGTTAAAATCATTGAAAGCAACCGCTGATGTGAAATATGATAACCGCTATTTCGCTTCATCACTCGCCAAAATGAAAACGCGGTCAGCCGATAGTCCTAAAAGAAGAAGATTGATCCCGGCATTGTCGGCGGTGTCTTTTGCCGCAGTTATTCTATTCTTCTTTTTAAGCGCTCCTTTAGAGGAGAATATTTTGATTAATGAAAATTTATTTACCGATGAATTATACTCAGCGCTTCTTAGTGTGGAAAATGATGAATTGAACGATTTCATCAAGCGCGATATGGTATCACATTATTCCTATTATGGTGATCTTGAAACCGAACTTGAGCTGGAACCTGGTGATGGAGAAGCAGGTAATAATAGTGTTAATGAGTATGGTGTACCATACAACTACAACTATGATGTGCTGAACGACGCATCCACCGAAGAAATAGATCAACTTTACAACACTCTTTTGGAAACAAAAATTTTATAGGTGACAATATGAAAAAGGTACTGTTACTGCTAGTGTTTTTTATAATTATTCCCGCAACTACATGGGGACAATTCCATGACGGACCTCCTCCGCGCGGTGATAAAAAACATTTTGACAGAATTTCGCAATTGGAAAAAATTAAACTTCTCGAAGCCCTTGATCTCGAAGAAGAACAAGTTTTGAGACTTTTTTCAAGAAGGGATTCCCATCAGGATGAGCAGCGGGTAATACTTGAAAAACGTGAAAATCTGATCAAGGAACTTGATGAAAAGTTTATAGCCGGGGATGAGGAACTTACGCCCGAGATTTTTAACGGCTACATGGAAAAACTTGCTGGATATGAAAAAACTCTCGCCGAGCAACGAAAGGCATATCTTTACTCATTGAAGGAAATCCTTTCAGAAGAGGATGTAATTAAATATATCGTTTTCGAAAGCAAATTCAGGCAAATGGTAAGGAATATTTTAATGGATGAGCGCGGCAGAGGCAGGAAGGGTAAATAATTTTCTCCATGGAACCCGTATGAGAATTTTTTGTATTATCAGTTAGTAATAATATGAAAAAAGGCTGATAAGAATTGTTGCATTTTTTTCTTATTAAGCCTATCTTTGAAATTCTTATTTGCGGAAGTGGTGAAATTGGTATACACGCTATCTTGAGGGGGTAGTGCCCTACCGGGCGTGCGGGTTCGAGTCCCGCTTTCCGCACTACGTTTTTAATCAAAAATAAACGGGAATATATGATGAAATGTATAACCAGGTTTTTTATGGTTCTTTTCCTCTTTGTAGTTTCTCTCTCATCCGCTCAAACTCTCGAAGATAATAAAGAAGCAGGAACCGCTTACAACGAAGGAAATGCTTTACGTAAAGCCGGAAACTATGCCGGAGCTCTTGAAAAATACGATCTTGCATTGCAGAGTGTTCAGGATTATCGTGTTTACTACCAAAAAGGAATCGTGCTTAAAAAATTAAATAAATATTCTGAAGCTGAAGAAGCATTTGCTAAATGTATCACGGCTAACGCAGAATTTGCACTGGCTTACAATTCTCTAGGCGGCACTTATTTTATTGATGGAAAATACCAGGAAGCGATTGATAATTTCCTTAAATTCAAGGAATTGGCGACAAAAAAATCACACAAAGAAAAGGCTGACGAATATATCGCTCGCAGCTATGCCAAATTAGGTCTTTCAGCTAAAAATGACGGTAAGTTCAAGCAATCAATTGATTATCTTAAAAAAGCCGTAGAACATTTTGATTATGATGCCGCATATCTTGCGCTAGCTCAGGTATATGTTGAGCAGGGCGAGTATGATAGCGCGCTTGAAGCCGCTGATAAAGCCGCAAACTATCGCAAATCAATCCCAAAGGGCGGACCTTATTATTTCAAAGGATTGGCATTTAAAAACAAAAAAGATCTTGCCAAAGCAAGAGAGAATTTTGAAATCGCCAAAAAAGACCCCCAGTATAAAACTAACAGCGAATACGAGCTCAAACTAATGAGATAAGTTTCTAAAGCCTTCCTGATCAGGAAGGCTTTTTTGTTTTTTACCCATCCGCATGCCTTTTTATTCCCTCTACTTATAGTTATATTTTCACATTTGAAATTTGTAAACAGGTAAACAAAATCAGCGATCTGGTAATTCTAATTCTGGCCGATATTATTATTGCACTCACTGCTGTTGCAACGGAATTGGCGATTGTCAAAGGTGAGGTGAATAAAGAAGTTATGAGAAAATTACTTCATTTTGTAGCCATTACTGTTTCTGCTGTCGTGCCCCTTCTTTTAAGTACATATATATTTCTCAAACTTATTACATTAATTTCCGCGATACTGGTTGTTATTTCCGTAAGTTCCGGTACCCTTGATTCAATTCGGAAAGATGATGACAAAAGTTGGGGAATACTCTATTTTGCGCTTTTTTATACTGTCTCTGTGTTTATTCTACCACCGGGTTTTTTTCCATATCTTGCTGTGGGCTTGTTGATTTTAGCGGTATCTGATTCATTAGCGGCTTTATCAGGAAGTTCTACAAAAAAAATGAAATACATTCTGACCGTTGAAAAATCATATCTCGGTTCATTTATATTTTTTGTCTCTTCATTTATAATTTCATGGTTATTTCCGGTCTATTTTTCGGAATTATTCGGTCTGGAATCTTTCGACCAATCGTATTTGTTGATTTTCGCTTTTGTTGTCTCTGTTCTTTTAACTTTGATTGAAGCTTTATCCACAAAAGGAATAGATAACCTGCTCATCCCTCTTTTCGGTACGATTCTCTCCGTAATTTTCCTTGGGGCACAAAATGATGAACTTCTGCAAATGTTTGTTCCAGGCTTGTTTCTTGCCGGTGTTATAGCGTTTATTTCCTATAAAGTATCATTTTTAACAGCAAATGGCTCTATCTCAACCTTCATACTCGCCGGACTTATTTTTGGGCTGGGAGGATGGAAGTGGAGTTTACCTATTATGACATTTTTCGTTTTGTCCAGTCTTTTATCGAAAGTCAGGAAAAAGAAAAATGCTGTAGTAGAAAGTTATTTTGAGAAAACCGGGACAAGAGATTTCGGACAGGTATTCGCTAACGGAGGAGTGGGTGGCGTACTTGTTATTGTAAATGCCCTCTTCCCGAATGATATTTGGTATTTTGCGTATATTGCTTCATTGGCAGCCGTAACGGCGGACACATGGGCTACGGAAACAGGAACTTTAAAGAAAAACAAGACATATAACATTCTTAACTTCAAACCGCTTCCGCAGGGTATGTCAGGTGGTATATCAGTAGCTGGAACTACAGGTGGAATAATCGGAGCGATTATAGTCACCGCTTCCGGTTTTTACTGGTTTGAAAACTCGGTTTGGTTAGTAAGTTCTCTTTTGGTGATCGCAGGAGTATTTGGGAGTTTTGTTGACAGTTATCTCGGTGCCACATTACAAGTGCAGTATAATTGCAAAGTTTGTGGGAAAATTACCGAAAACAAATATCATTGTGGCGCAAACTCGGATATCTTCCGGGGCAACAAAGCCGTTAATAACGATTTGGTAAACTTGATCGCCGGAGTATTTGGTAGTTTATTTTTTATCCTGATATGGGGTCTTATACAATTATGAGGTTTGTGTTTTTACTGATTTTTTTAATTGCGGGATTTTTATCTGCTCAACATGTTCCCGAAGAGTATTACGACGCGATGGAAGATTTTCACCGTGAAAATTATATGGCTGCATATGAGAAATTTTCCCGTATCGAAAATGAAATGGATATCGACGAATCATTTGTCGCGACAGCTCGTTTTTACGCCGGTGAAAGTTTATATAAGCTGGAGGAACTTGATGGTGCTGCCGGAAAACTAGAAGAATTTATTGATAGATTCCCAAATTCGAATTTTCACGATTTTGCCCTCTACCGGCTCGGACAGATATATTTTGAAAAAAAATTGTACCTGAATTCCAGGACGAAGTTATATTCCCTGATTGCAGAACACCCTGAATCGGAATATATCTGGTCTGCAAAATATTGGATTGGTGAATCGTTCCTGCGTGAAGAAAAGTATTATGAAGCAGAGGAACATTTGCTCGAAGCTGTTTCGGGCAGACGGAATAACAGGGTAATTGATTATACCATTTATTCTCTCGGCATTTTGTACGAAAATATCGGTGACTACACCTCAGCGGTTACTTACTACGACGAACTTCTGGCATATTACAGAGAGAGTCCGTTGATTCCGGAAGCGCAGTTTAGAATAGGAATCAGTTACTTCAAACTGAAAGAATATGATAATGCTGTACTTGAGTTATCCGATCCTCTGATAATTTCACTTCCCCAGAAAAAACAGGCTGAAGCACAATTTATTCTGGCGAACTCATTTTTCCGGCTGAAAGATTATGAAAACGCTTCAAAAATATATAGCGAAATTTTAACCAATTATCCTCAGAATGAGGAGAATAATGACATTTGGTTCGGACTGGCATGGGTGAATTTTCAACTTGGTGAGTATGACAAGGCTTACGAGATTTTTGATAAACTATCAAACTCTAAAGACCCTGAAATTGCCGCAAAAGCTTTTTTCAGAGCGGGTGAAGCCAAACGATATTCAGGCGACACTGAATTCGCTCTCGGAATTTATGAAGAGTTTTTACAAAAATATCCCGATAGCGAACTGGTTCCGACTGTAAGATTCAAGATCGGTGTTATCTACTACAACAAAGGTGAAATTTCTGTCGCGGAAAGATATCTGATCACTTCCCTTAAAGACGGGGATGGCGCGGGAAAATCCAGTGCATTCAGTTTACTTGGTGAAATAAGTCTGAACAACGAAGACTTCCGAAGCGCGGAGAATTATTTCAAGAATGCATTGGAAAATAAGGAAATTCCTGATGCTGAGAGATTCAGAGCAAAACTGGGACTTGGAGTTACGTTATATTCTATCGGTGACTATGATGGTACAATTAAAAACCTGAATGAAATCCGGATAAAGAATAATCGGTTCGAAAAGGAGAAGATAAACTTCTACCTCGCCGAGGCTTATTTTGAGAAAAAAGATTACTCCAACTCTGTAAAACATTTCAGTAGAGTTAATGTTGATGACGCTCAGCTTGGTTCCCTGGCGCTTTATGGCAGGGCATATTCTCTCTTTAATCTTAAAAGTTATGCCGATGCTGTTTATTACTTCACCGAGTTTATTTCCAGAAATCCGAAAGACCAGAGAGTTCTTGATGCCCGGTTAAGACTAGCGGATAGCTATTACGGTACGAAAAACTTTAATCGAGCTGCGGAAATATATAATACCGCCTTCAGGGATAATGGAAATCTTTTTGAAGATGATTACTCATATTTCCAGTATGGGCAGACTCTTTTTAAATCGGGAAATAATAATTCCGCTATAAATATTCTTAAAAGTTTACAAAACAGATTTCCCCGATCAAGATATATTGATGATAGTCAGTACCTTATTGGATGGATCCATTTCCAGTCAGGTGAGTACCAAAACGCAATTACAGAGTACAAAAAGATAATAGCTGATTTCCCGGGTACACCGTTACTGCCTGTTACTTTCTACTCAATAGGAGATGGATATTATAATATCTCTGAATATGATTCGGCAAATGTTTATTACGAAAAGATTCTTGAGCAATTTCCGGCAACCGAGTATGTATTCGACGCTATAAATGGATTGCAGTACTCCTGTATAGCCTCTGATAACGTTGAAAAAGCCATTGCTGTGATTGACCGTTTTATCTCCGATTTTCCTGCAAACGAGCTTGGTGATAAAATATTGTTCAAAAAAGGTGAAACCTATTTTAATGTCGGGCAGTACGACAAAGCTATTACAGGGTACAGAGAACTTATCGCTACATATCCCGAAAGCGAGCTGGTACCCGATGCGTATTACAGAATCGCAAAAAGCGCTCAAAATATGGGCAAGGAAGAGAACGCGATTTATAATTACAAGCTGGTTATTGACAATTACATATACACAGAAAGCGGAATAAGCGCAATTACAGAACTTGGCGCAATTTTTTCGGAACGTGAAGAATATGATTATGTGATAGAACTTTATAACAGGATTGTTAACGAAGTACCCGATTCCAAACGATTGCCGGAAATTATATTCCTTCGCGGGGTTGCCGAGAAAAATAATAATATGCTTCCGGAAGCATATGAGTCTTTTAATTATATCAATACTTATTACGCTGAGAACCTTTTCTCCGATAAGGCAAAAATTGAACTTGGTATTATGGAGCTTGAGAGAAAAAGTTTTGAAAACGCTGAAATGTTGTTCGGTGAGGTAGGTACAGGAAGAACGGATGACCTCGGCGCGAAAGCACAATATTATTATGGATTAACATTGTATGAACAAGGTAAAATAACAGACGCCATCACTGCACTGGTAAGAGTTCGATCTGTCTTTCCAATTTACGATGAATGGTATAGTAAATCATTGATAAAACTGGGTGACTGCTACGTGAAATTGAAAGATAAAAAGCAGGCGAGAGATATGTATCGCGCAGTTGCCATAAAACATAATAATGACGAATTAGGTAAAGAAGCCAAACAGAAATTGAACCGACTATGAGAAATACAATACTAATATATCTATTGCTTTGTGCTGTGGTATTTGCACAAGAAAAAAAGGAAGAGAAACAGGGAATTGAACTACCCGATTTTGTCATTACCGGAATGCAATCTGTTAACATGCCGGAAATGTCGAAAATAAGACCTAAAGTGATTTCTACTCTTTCGAAGGAGTTTTTTAATCCGGAGTTTTCACCTGAAGAACTGACCCTTGGCTCGATTTCAGAACCGGATATTAAACATGCCGAGGAAGAAGCTGTGGCTAACCCGAACAACGGAAAGGTAAAGGTTGGTGCCGGTTTCTATACTTTGCCGGAAGGTATGCTCCACTACAGTAAATCTTTTGGAAATGTTCTGGTATCAACTCAGGTATGGGGGGGGAACGAAAAAGCGCATGTTGATAACTCGGGATATAACTACTCGGGCGGGACGGTAAATACCGAATTTTTCGTGAGTAATAATTCGCCCATTATTCCCGGACTGAGGGTTGGTCTGGACGCGTTTTACGCAAGAGAAGATTATAAGTTTTATGGCGCATTAATCCCGGATGAAATTAGAAAAAAAGAAAAAATAAACTTCGGATTGTTCCTTGCAAACCATAAGGATTCGCATATAAAGTTTAAATCGGGTGCCGGAATGGATATGACCCGTCTCCCTAATGAAGGAGATGGAGAATCATATTCCGATAATTTGCTTAATATAAACGGAAATGTTGATTTGTCCCTGAGTTCCTTCTCGGTGCGGAGTGAAGCTGAATATATTATCCAGAATTTAAGTGGCGCTGCCGGGGGAAAAAGTGGCAGCAATTATTTTGCGGCAAAATCACTCCTTTATTACAGACCAACCGTAAGATTCAGCATCAGCGCGGGAGTCTTTTTTTCCGGAACTTCCGGGAATTCGATGATCGGTCCGGTCGTGAATCTGAAGTTAAAACTGACAGATGAATTATCAATAATGGGGGCTTATTCAACAGAATCCAACTTTTATACTTCAAAAGATTTTCTCGGAACAAACAGGTTTATTGATATAAATGGAATGCCGGCTAATATATTCGAAAGAAAGCCGGGAAGTGTAAAACTAGCTGCATCATACGCTTACAACAAGTATTTTGAGATTATAAGCGGATTGGAAGTTTCCAATATTGATAATCATCATTACTTTATGGATGGAGACAACAACGGCAAGTTCGAGATTGCTTCAATAGATGATTACAAGTTTTCACACTTATTTTTTCAGACGAATTTTCATCTCGGACCGTTTGGCATTTTCTACGGTGAAGTAAATTATTTCATGTATAACCTGGATGGTGTTGACCGACTACCATACGAACCAGATATGACTTTCTATGGCAGATACGGTTATGAATTCCTTCCCGGTTTCACAGGGGAACTTGGTCTGAATTTCAGAGGGGAAGTGTGGGCTAATGAGGCAGGTACAAAAACTCTCGATCCTGTTGTGAACGTACTGGCGGGAATAAAATATAACTATTTATCGGGTTTAACTTTTTATGCTTCTCTGGAAAACCTGCTCGGTAGAAAAGATGAAAACTGGTATAAATATCAGGAAAAACCGTTTGATATTTCGGCTGGAATCGAGTATCGCTGGAAATAATTTATCAATACATTTTAGCTTATTTTTTTGTAAATTTTTAAAACTACAAATTAGCGGTTAACTTATGTCAGCAGAAGAATTTAAGCAAAAAGTAGGGCAGCTACTGGGAGTATCTTCAACAGAAAGAGATATGGCTCTGGATATCTTGCTAAATAAAGCAGCTGATATACTTGAGTTCTTCGATGCTGTTAAAGTAAGGGGGCTGGGTGTTTTCCAGTTTCGGAAAGACGATCTGGGGAATGTCGATCAAAACTCTATACTCTTTGTGCCGGCGGGTGCTCTCAAATCTCCCGGCAAAAAGTTTATGTACCTCACCCTTAAAGTTAATCGTACAGATTCAAATGATCTCTTTGATGAGAATCTCTTTAGTCCCGGAATAGGTAAGAAGATCATTTCCCCCGATGAATCGCTTGAGAAAGCCGGCGGTCCTGAAGCTCTCCGCAAACATATCGAAGATAAAGTTGATGAAATATTAGCTGATTCCGAACAGCTAGAAGATTTTGATATCTGGAAGAATTATAATCTTACCGGTGATGAAGAGGAAACCGCGGAATTCAGCTTTGCTAATGAAGAAAGCAATAAAATTAATTTTGACGAAATAGCCGAAGAGTTTTCTTTTGAAGACCTTGATCAGAATAGCGATAGCGGGCAGGATTCTCCAGAGGTAAGTGAGTTTGATTTCGAGGAAGAAGTTGATTTTGATGCTGAGGAGGATAATACTCAAATTGAGAATTCCGACGAAATTGAATTCCATGATTTTGATGAGAATATCAGTACTTCTGAAACTGATGAAAATGAAATTTCATTCGAAAATGAAGATGATAATTTACCGGATGATGACGAACACGAAGAACCTGAAAATTCCGGTAGTGATTATCTTGAGAGCTCTATAGATATTGATTTCGACTTTGAGAAATTGAACTCTGGCACCCAGGTTGAAGATGAAGAAGCACCTGTCTCTGATGATCAGGAGATAAAAAATGAAGTAAAGGAAGTACCAGCTTCTTTTGAACCAATCTCGCTGGATGAGTTTAATCTGGAAGAGGACGAAGGAGAGAGTGAATCTGATGAGGACTGGTTCAGTTTTGATGAACCGGAAGATGATATCAAAGATGAAGATGAATCTGAAGAACCTGAAGTAAATTCCGGGGAAAAACCAATACCCGATGAAGATGCGTGGGACTGGGGTGATGAGCTGGATGAAGATCAGGAAAAAATTGAGATCATCGAACCTGCCGAAGAGGATGAGATTGAAGAAGAATCGGAACACCGAGAAGATGAAGATTCGTTATTTCAGACTCTTGAAAGAGAGATAACCGAGATTAAAGATGAACCGGTTGAAGAGGAAAGTCTTGAACCTGAATTAGATGATGATGAAGAAAATGATAAAAAAGAAGAACCTGAATTTGATCTTCCACCGATAATTGAAGTAAAAGAGGATGATTCGCCCGATAAAGAAGCGAAAGAGGAAGAAATTGAAGAGGAAAAGCCATTCCTTCCTTCTAAAGATGATGTGGATGATACAGAAGAAGAGACCGAAGGAGAAGGTAACTTTGATAAAAAAACATGGGAAGAGATCTATAAAGATTTTGAGTTTGACGATATAAAAAAAGGTTCAAAAAAGGATCAGTTAAATAATCTAAAGTCAAAAACTGTCGGCAACAAACTATATTCAAGAAATATGTTGATAATAATTGTTGTGCTGCTGATCCTTGCTTTGGCTACAATCTATTTCTATCTGTTTTACGAAAGTGATGAAGGTTATCAGCCCGGTTCCACACCTGTCACCGAAAACCGGGTAGAAGAAAATCAGACCGATGATGAAGAGTTTACCGAAAACAACGGTAATGTTGATCAGAAACTGGATGATATCATAGCCGAACAGGAAAACCAGAGTCAACCTGAAGAAACTCTTCCTGTAGAAGAGCCTCCTGTGAGAAACAATCCGCCTGTATCAAATGTAGAAGAAACAAAACCCAAGGTAACGCCAGGTGGAATATACCTCGATTTTGCGGCGGCGTCTCAGGTTAAACATTTAATATTCAGATTGAATAATGAATACTATGTGCAAGTAGCTTCAGTTCGAAATGCCAAAAGCGCGGAAAGGGAAGCACAAAGATTAAGAAGACTCGGGCAAACCGCGTATGTTTCCGAGTCATTCATAAAAAGTAAAAACGCTACTTATTACAGAGTTAAGCGGGGTCCGTTTAACTCATTAAGCGAGGCTGAAACTTATTCAGCCGGACTAAAATGACAAGTTAATTTCCGGGAAATATTATGAGCATGTTTTCAAATTTGCTAAAAGGCGGTTGGTTAATGCTGCCTATTTTTTTGTCCTCAATTGTTGCGGTCGCGATAATTGCTGACAGATATATTGTGATTCGTAAATCGCGCACAAATGTCGCCGCGTTTATGGTAAAGATAAGAGGATTTCTTAGACGGCATGATATTAAAGGAGCGATGGATTTTTGTGTGCAGGAAAAATCACCACTCGCCGTCATCATCCGTAAAGGTTTGAAAAAGTTTTCTTTCGGGCATGAACGGGTAAAAGAGGCGATTGAGACTGCCGGAAAACAGGAAATCAACAAGCTTGAAAAAGGAATCTCGATCCTTGCCACAATATCAGGTGTTGCGCCGCTACTGGGCTTCCTCGGAACAGTTACCGGTATGATTGCCGCTTTTAGTAAAATTGAAGATTTACAGGATTCTGTTAGTCCGAGTGATTTGGCAGGAGGTATCTGGGAAGCGCTTCTTACAACAGCATTCGGGCTTGCGGTTGGTATTATTGCACTGACTGCTTATAACTTTCTCGTTTCGAGCATAAAAAAACTTGTTAACGATATGGAAGTTGTATCAAATGATGTTGTCGATACGATTGAAGATTTAGCGCGCGGTAGAAAATTCAAAGATGATTCGGAAGTATAACGATGAAATTTGAAACGACAAATAAACCGCAAAGTATGTTCAGTTTCTCATCACTGACTGATATTGTGATGCTGCTGTTAATCTTCTTTCTACTCTCCTCGCAGTTCGTAATTCAGACCGGTGTGAAGGTCAAATTACCGGGCGCCAGGAATAATGAGCAGAGTACCCCATCCAAACTTATCGTTAGTATAAATGAAGATAAAAGAGTTTTTATTGGTAACGATGAAACTTCAATTGACTTACTCGCGATGCGCCTTTCTGAAAAAGTAGCTGATTCTAAAGAACAAAATCTCATCATCAGAGCTGATAAGTCTGTTGAAGTAGATATGGTAATTAAGGTGATAGATGCTGCCAAAGGAATTGGTATAACCAAATTTACTATAGAAACTGAAAAAGAACTCTATTGAAAAAGCGAAATAGAAATACATTCAATTCTTATGCTATATCAATCGGGGTTCACGCGTTGGGTCTCGTTCTTATGATGTTCTGGAGTTTTGATATTGGCGCCACAGAAACCGAATATCTGACCGTAGGGTTTGGTACTTTCGGTAATTCCAACGTACCCGGAACCAATAAAAAAACAAGGAAAGCAGAGAAAAAAGAGCGAAAGGCTCCTAAAAAAGATGTTGCCGTTCCCAAAGTTAAAAACAGTGATGATAATAGTGTTTCATCCTCTTCATCAAGCAGGGATAAAAAGGATGAGAAGCTCACCCAGGAAAAATTTGAAGATCCTTTTGGCGGGCAGGGCTTTGGAATTCAGCTTGACTGGGGTGGAATGGGTATCAGAAAAATTTATAATTACTACATCCCGCAATATCCCCCGGGGGTTAACAAAGAGGTCGATCTAAAATTGCGATTCACAATTTTCCCCGATGGTACGGTAGGAAGAATAATACCGTTGATAAAAGTCGATTCAAGATTGGAGAACACAGCTATCAGTTCTTTAAGGAAGTGGAAATTTGAACCACTCACCGGTAATAAGAAGAAAGTTGATCAGACTGTTACTATTATTTTTCCGTTCCGGCTTCGTTAGGCTCACCGAAAAAATAGAATTTATAGAAAAAGAACTCTACAATACTTAGTAGGAAAAGATTCATGGTGTCCCGTGTGAAATCCCTTCCAAAACCTTCTGTTTCCATAAAAAACTTAGTCAGAAAATCGAAGATCGCGTATCCTACGGTAAAGAAGATTATCATTAACGCAGCATTCAGTAAACCATCAGCAAGTGATTCCCTCTTGATGCGAGTGTAAACTATATAGATAAAAAAGATGGCGTGAATGGCATATAGAAAAACATTAACCATAATAGTCTTCTTTTTTTTCATTCTTTTTGTTGATGATCTGCATACTCACCAATCCGCCAATCAAGCCGAAGATCGGATCGATTATAAAATTCCTTGTAAAAACTGAAAAGGTATATAGAAATGAAAAACCGTCTTCAACTATATCATCACGCATTGAATAAAAGAGTTCGCCAACCTCCTTTTTGAGTTCCGGGGGGAAATTCAATACACTGAATGCCTCATCCAGATTATAGATCGAATCAACAAATTCATTATTGTGTGTAATCAAAGTAATCATCACATCGAATAAAGAGAGGAAGAATGCGGATACAACACCTGTCAAAACACCAAATAAAATTGCCTTGTTGACGCTAATCCTGCTATAATCATTATTTGCTTTTTGGTCGAGTGATAACGCAATAAATGCGGCAAGCGGAATGATAAGGCAGCAACCCAGTGCTTTTGCTCCCGGCACCACCTGGAGCGCCGCGGCACCAAATCCCGCGACAAAAGTAGCTATATATTTTTTCACGTTATTCTTTTTTCTTTTCTAAGTAATAATTAAGGATACCTAAGTAAAAATAATAAAATCCGAATACACCTAACAATATTCCGGTAAATAATGCAATAAAAATATTATATGAATAAATCCCCAGATTGTATAAAAATATATCTGTCAGGCTGGGAAGCAAAGCACCAAATAGATAAGCCAATTTAAATTTTATACGAATATCAAAGAAAATTAGAAGCACGCTTGTCAACATTGCTCCCAGATAGATTCCGGAACATCGGGAACACAATATTGATGAGAATTCGCCAATTATAAACAGTTTATGCTCGTGCAGGTGGCAGATATTGGAGAAAATAAACTTACCGAAAGTATTTATTATCGGGAAATACTCCGTACTTACAAGTTGCGAGAAATTAAGATAATTAAGCAAGAGTAAAAGTGTCAGGAGAAGAAGAACTAATATTCTGCGCTTCATTATTTCTTACTGAATACTTTAATCTCTGAATCAGTCAGGATGTAAAGTTTACCATGATTAAATTTTGCGTCAAAAATAACCGTATCAGGAAACTTTTCAACAGATTTATTATTCTCGGACAGGTTGATAAATAATATTTCATCATCTGCGATAGCCATTATACCGGAGCGATAAGCGCGTAACTTTTTATATTTTGAAGGGATATCTATTTTATTCATCCCTGCTCCAAACTGATCAAAAATGACAAGTTGTTTTTCGTCGAGAACATAAATAGAACCTCTGGCATCTGTGACAAAATCTTTTGGCTGGTTCAGTTGATAGTCTCCCGCGTCATAACCACCGATACCAAGAAGATATTCCCCCCTTAGATTATACTTTAGAATTCGGCTGTTTTCCGAATCGAGAATGTAAAGATCGCCAATTCCTGATATCCCGACGGCAGTAGGGTATCTGAATTGATAATCTTCATTCTCGTAATCGTGAGTTTTAAATTCAGAAAGGAAGTTCAGGTCTTTATCAAAAATTTGAATTCTGTCATTATTTTTATCAGCTGCAATAACCTGCAGGGCATTAACGTGGATATCGGGGATCTCATCGAATGTAGCGGTAGCCCAACCGTATCCACCGGTTTTTTTTATCACTCTGCCGAGTGTATCCATTTTTATTATTTCATTTTCGACAACAACGAATATCCCGGAGGAAGCGTTTATATCAAAGGAGGAGGGACCTTTTAAGGAGCCGAACTCTCCCTGAAACAGGAAGTTCTGACCACTGCATAAAGAACTAACGACAAATATTCCGATAAATACTAATCTTAACATATATACACTTTTATATTTTGTCTGCATACTAATAAAAATAACAGTTTGTTTAAAGGATTTTCCTGATGACCAACCAGGCTAAAAAAAGTCTGTACAATGTTTATAAATCTTGATAGTTTAAAAAAGATAAATGAATAGGAAATTGTTTAAACCATGATTAAATATCTCATTGTTTTTGTATTGGGTCTCCTTGGGCTTTTCTGCTATTTAAGCGGTGGTGTAAAAGTAGAAATAATTGTTAATACGCCTCCTGTTCCTCAGGGGGATACCGTTTATATTGCCGGCAATCAAGAGTATCTCGGAGGATGGCATCCCGCAAAAGTTCCACTTGAAAAAATCGCTGATAACAAGTGGAGGTTAATCCTTAATATTGATGAAGCGAAAGCTAATCTCGAATTTAAGTTTACAAGGGGTGGCTGGGAGGCTGAGGCTGTGACCGCTGATGGTGAAGTTCCCCCGAACTATAATCTCGTGGTTACACACGATACTACAATGAATATCACCATTGACGACTGGCGGGATAAAGTTGAAAACCTGGTAGTATTCAAGGGGGGAGTAACAGGTAAACTGGAATATTTGCGAGATTTACAGTATGATATACTATTACCGAGAGATGTTGTTATTTGGCTTCCACCCGGTTATGAAGATTCGGAGGAAAGTTACCCGGTTCTTTATATGCACGACGGGCAAAATATTGTTGACCCGAAAACTACACCGTTTGGTGTTGACTGGCAGATGGACGAAGCAGCCGATTCACTTATAAGACAAGGTGTAATTGAGCCTTTTATTCTCGTTGGTGTTTATAATTCACGAACCAGAATGAGTGACTACAGAAATATCGATACCGGATTTGTTTATGTAGAATTTCTCGCTGAATATCTTAAACCAAAGATCGATTCACTTTACCGCACTAAGCCCTCAACCGAAAACACTTACAATGGTGGTTCTTCAATGGGTGGAATTGTAAGTCTGATGACAGCATGGGAAAGGAGTGATGTATTCGGCGGGGCTCTTTGTTTTTCACCGGCGTTTAAAATATCTGTTATTGATTATGTGAAACCGGTTGAGAGTTACACAGGTGAAAAGAAAAACCTGAAACTTTTTATTATAAACGGTGGAGTGGGAATTGACGCTGAATTACAGCCGGGAATCGATGAGATGATTCTCGCTCTGGAAAAACAGGGGTTTTCTCGGGGTAATGACCTCTATTATGAAATTTTCCCTGAAGATACCCATAGTGAACGCGACTGGGCGAAAAGAATACCAATTGCACTGAAATATTTGTTTGGAAAAGAATAATGAGAATTTATGTAGGCTCCCTTAATCCGGTTAAGATTAATGCTGTTAAAGTAGCATTTCAATCAGTATGGGGCAATTTATCAATAGTTGGTGTTAATAGCTCCTCAGGGGTTCCTGATCAACCATTTGATGAGGATACATTCACCGGAGCAAGAAACCGCGTGATGGATATTATTGGCAGAACCGAATTTGATGAAAAAGACCTTGCCGTTGGGATTGAAGGGGGAATTTTTCATATATATAACCGATTCATAGCTAAAGGTATTGTTTGTATTGGTGATAAATCCGGTAAAATTGGTTTTGGTGAATCTGCCGGATTTGAATTACCACAAAAAGTTATGAACAAAATTTATGAGGGGAATGAACTTGGCGTTGTGATTGATAATCTCACGGGTGAAAATGAAACCAAGAAAAAGGGTGGGGCAATCGGACACCTCACCGGAAATCTTATTGACCGGACCGAACTTTATCGGATGGGTATTATTACCGCGGCGGTTCCATTTTTCAACAGAAAGTTATATTTTAAGGAAAATATGGGGGAAGAATGATAGTAACGGGTAAAAAAGTGATCTTGAGGGAAACAGATTCTGCTGATCCCGAGTTGGCAAAGTTGATTGAGGATGCAGATTATTTGTCCGGAATGTCTGAAGTAAGGCTCTACCCGAAAGAGATGCCTACTGAAATCACATTCAGGATAGAGCTGAATAATGAATTGATCGGCGAGGTGAGGTTAAGGAATCTTCGCTGGTACAACAGAAAAGCTGAAATCAGCGTCGTTATTTCGCCAAAAGTTCAAGGTAAAGGATATGGACGTGACGCTATTACGGCAGCAGCACGATACGCGTTTGAGAGAATGAACCTGCATCGTCTTGAAGCGGAAGTGATTGAATACAATAAAGCTTCCCGACTCCTGCTCGAAGAACTTGGTTTTTCAAGCGAAGGAAGATTGCGGGAAGCTAAATTTTCTTCAGGAAAATATTTTGATATAATCCGATACGGGATGCTTGCTGAAGAATATTATAAAAAGCACAAAAATATTTAGCCCAGTTTTTCCATTTTGTTTAGAAGATGGATCAATTTCTTTTCATACATCTTTTTCAGAAGATCAACATCTTCGACAGGTAATTGAATAATATCCTTTGTGTTAAGAGTTACCTGTTCAGGTGTTTTTATCCCTGGTATTACTGTTGAAACTCCCGGTATGGAAAGCACAAACGAGAGGGCTAAACCGGTTTTGCTAATGTTATGTTTCTCTGCGAGTTCCCAGACTTCGTTGAGTAATTCATTTGATTCTTCGATAATGTCGCCAGGAAGCCTTCCTTTTCTGTGGTCATTTGCAGCAAAATCCGAGTCACCGCTAAACTTTCCGGTTAACAATCCAAAATGAAGAGCCATCCGTGCAATAACTCCAAATCCACTAGTTTTTGCGTCTTCAACGATCGGCATAGCTTTCTGGTTTATAATACTTAATACAAGCTGAAAACCTGAACCCAATTTATTTTTTAAAAGATAATCGGCTTCCGGAAACGGGTTGAATGTGATGAGGGATAATCCCCAGTAACGTATTTTCCCCTGCGCCTGCAGTTTTTCCATTGCCTCGGCTATATCTTCCTGCTGAAAATGGGTTACCCTCGCTGAGTGAAGCTGATAATAATCAATTGTTTCTCTTTTTAATCTTTTCAGTGATGCTTCACAACCTTCGATAATATGTTCGGGAGTATAATCAAGCAATGGTTCTCCGGTATCGGGATGCTGAACATGTCCAACTTTTGAAGCGATAATTACCTTATCAGAATTGCCAAAAACCTCTCCAATCAATTTCTCACTATGCCCCAGACCGTAAAAGTCGGCTGTATCATAGAAGTTAATTCCTTCATCATAAGCTTTTTTCAACGCTTCTTTTGAAACATTGTCATCTACTTCACCCCAGCCTATGGCTGTTTTTCCTGCCATAGCCGGTCCACCGATTCCCCAAGCTCCAAAACCAACTTCGCTGACTTTCAGATCGGTATTTCCAAATTTGCGATAATTCATAAAATTCCTATTTGCTGAATATTTTGGGTAATATTTTTAATAATTTTGCAAAACCGCCTACTTTCTCATCAACCTTCCCTGAATAGAGCAGTTTTAATATTCCTCCAAGTCCATCGTAAAGCTTTTTATCAAATGGATGCCACCAAAGATTGTTTTTAACTCCAGGAAGAATATCATTTATTATAACTTGCGGCTGCGTCATCTCATCAAATCCAAGTTTACCATGACTTCGCCCAATGCCAGACTCCTTGAATCCGCCCCATGGTGTATCCGGAAGCCCGTGACTCATAAGGTGGTCATTAATCATTACAGCACCGGCTTTAATCTGATACGCGATATTTTTTGCTCTTGATGTGTCACGTGAACAAACAGATGCGGTCAGACCAAGATATGAGTCATTCGCCAGCTCGATCGCCTCGTCATAATCTGAAAACTTCATAACTCCAACCACTGGTCCGAATGTTTCATCCTTCATCACTAACATATCATGGTTAACGTTCGTAAGCACAACCGCGGGATGAAAATTTTGACCACATGCAGGAATGGATGACTTCACGAATATTTCGGCACCCCTGGATAGTGCCTCCTCAATATGTTCTTTTACAATATTGACCTGTTTTTGAGTAGTAAGACATCCCATATCGATATCATAATGATCGGGGATTCCGACTTTCAAATTTTCAATATTAAACTTGAGGTGTTCCATAAAACTGTCATAAATTTTTTCATGAACATAAATGCGTTCAACCCCTCCGCATGACTGTCCGGCATTTTGAAAACCGCCCCAGAGAGCGCTTTTTGCTGCCCGATAAGGGTCAGCATCCTCGCAGACGATCATTGCGTCGTTCCCGCCAAGTTCAAGGTTAATCGGAGTAAGGGTATATGATGCCTGCCGCATCAGAATTTTCCCAACGCCTACTGAACCGGTAAAAAACAGTTTATCAACCTTGCCTTCAAGAAATGTTTCTCCTGCGAGTTTTCCGGGCATAGTAACATAATTGAAAATATATTCAGGAAGACCTGCGTTATCGAAAGCTTCTTTTAATATTAGTCCGGTAAGTTGTGTTTCTCCTGCCGTTTTCAGCACTACCGCGTTTCCTGCGAGAAGTGACATCACAACTTCGGAAAAGGGAATAGCAAAAGGGTAATTCCAGGGAGAGATTATACCTGTCACTCCATAAGGGCGACGATAAATTTTTCCCCGCTTGTTGATTAGCATGATGTTGCCGACACCGGTTGAATATGGCTTGAGGAATTTTTTACTCTTTTTGCAATAATAATTAACTGCCATTGCTGCCGCGATAACTTCAGTCGCTAGCGCGTCAATTAATGTTTTACCATTATCCTGCGCTATGGTTGATGCGATTCTGTCAGCGTTGTTTACAATGAAATCACGAACTTTAAGAAGCGTTTGAACCCTGATCTTCAGAGAGGTATTTCCCCATGATACCTGAGCGGTTTTCGCGTTGGATATAATTTCCAGAACTTCTTCTTTTGTATGTACGCGGGAAATGCCAATTTCTTCTCCGGTAGCGGGATTATAAATTTTAGTTTCTTCAGAAATATTTGCTGCCATCTATTTTCTACCCTTGAAATTATTCATTGCTTGTTGAAGTCCGAGTAAACCGGCAACAAAATCGAATATCGGCATAGGTAAAAACTTGACTAGATGAACTGTATAAACAATCCAGGGCATATAAATCCTCACTCGTTGTTTGGCAATTGCCTTTACCACTTTTTTCGCTACTTTTTCCGGTTCCAGGATTGGTAACAAAAACGAAAATCTTGTTTTCACACCATCAAACATTCCGGTATTTATATAGTAAGGGCAAACAAGAGTAGTTTTAATATTCTTTTTCTTTCTCCTGAATTCGGCTCTGAGTGATTCGGTGAATCCCGCAACGGCAAATTTACTTGCTGAATAATCAGCCAGACCGGAAGTACCAATTAGCGCGGCGGCAGATGCAATAGTAACAATTTGCCCGAATCCGGCATCCTCCATTCCCGGCAAGAAAGCTCTTACAGTATAAAAATGAGCAAGTGTGTTGACTTTGAATGTGAACTCCATCTCTTCTTCGGTACATTTCTCGAATTCTTTGCCGGAAACATACCCTGCGTTATTTATAAGGATATCGACATAACGATGTCTTTTTAAGGTCTCTTCAGCAGCTTTATTTATCTCATCTCTGGAGGAAAGATCACAATGAAAAAACGCCGCATTTATTTTCAGTTCATTTAACCTTTTCTGTGCGTCGATCATGTTTTGCTGGTTATTATCCCAGATGATGATATTGCCTCCGGCTTTCCCGATCAGTTCAGCCATTAGCAACCCGATACCTCCGGCGCCACCGGTTATCAGAACATTTCTGTCTTCATAATAGGTCATTATTTATACTATTCCCGGAATTTATAAATTTAATAAATGGTTGATTTCCAAATCATTCGGATCCATTTCCTGAGCAGAAGTCTGGTTTAAATGGTTTTGAAGCTGAATTATGCACCAGTTTTTGTCAAGATTATTAGCTTCCGCTACAAATTTAAGCCAGTTCAGTTCAAAAAGATGCAAATTTCTATCAGGGAAGCCTATTTTTATAGCATCCTTAATAAATGCCTCAGCTATTTCCTGATCATTAAATTTTGGAGGTGACTCAATGATAAATTCGTTTGCTTCAAGCTGGTTAACAGCAGAGTTACAATAATCTTTTTGGAGATCCAGCATGCTGCACAAAGATTTTACAAAGGAACCGTCACTTTTTGTGAATATTCTGTTTTTAGCCAATAAAGTTAGAAGTCCGTTAAAATATTCAGTTTTTTCTTCAGTTGATAAATTTACCCCGGGTTCATTTTTCTTCCCTGAAATTTGTTTTTTGATATATCGAAAATTGTCAGGCGGTATCAGGTTTCATGTAACAGTTTTCGTTTTCGAATTCAATCTCGATGGTCACATGGTTTATATCAAAACTTTTTGCGATTTCCTTCACAGATTTTTTAGTTTCAAGTACTTTCTCGGCATTGGTTTTTGTATCAACCACTACATGAACAGACATTACATGATTTTCACCATCAAGTGACCAGATATGTGTATGATGCACTGATTTTACACCGGTCGCTTTTCCTAATTGATTTTCTACTTTTTTCAGACTTATTTCTGATGGTACCCCCTGGAGGAATAGATAGGAGGTTGCTTTTAGATTTTTAACCACATTATAAAGCACATAAAGTGTTATGACAGCAGATAATATGGGATCGAGTATGTAAAAATCTGTAAATAGAAGTACGATGCTTACAACGAGTACTGCTGCCCAGCCGAGTACATCCTCTATAAGATGCCATGATACAACTTTTTCGTTCAGAGTTTTGGCGCCTTTTAGTTTCAGAACCGCGATACCGTTTATAGTAATTCCAAGCAATGAAAATATCAACATCCCGGGTGCGTGAGTTTCTTCGGGAGATAAAATACGTGGAATAGATTCAGACAGGATGAATACAGACCCCACCACAAGTATTATGCTATTGATCAATGCTCCGAGCAGGGAAAATCTCTTATATCCGAAGCTGAATTTTTCATCACTGCCCGATGCCGCTTTTTTTTGAAGATACCATGCTATCGCTATTGCCAGTGAATCACCAAAATCGTGAAGAGCATCCGAAAGTATTGCCATACTATTGGTTAAAATTCCGCCTGCTATTTCCAGTATCGAAAAAACAAAGTTCAAAAAGAAGGCAGTTTTAAGATTATCGGAACCATGAGTATGATTATGTGAATGATTGTGCAATACTGCTCCGTGTTAATAGTCCATGCTCAATCTGAATATATACGAATTTGTAATCTATATATCAATAAATATTTAACCGGGTATCCCATTATTATCAGAATGTTAAGTTTTTAATTAGTTCAAAAAATAAGGAACATTAAAGATTCCTTTACGTCAAAATCAGAGTGTTTAGTGAAATTTTTCTTGATTAGAACTTAAATGAATATATAAAATATAATACAAGGTATAATATGAAACTTGGAAGCATTTTGATTGTCATGCTTTTACTATTTCATTTACCGGTTTCAGGGCAGAATAATACAATCGATATGAGCGGATTTGTATTTGATAAGGAAACCGGTGAAGCGTTAGTAGGAGCCAACGTTTTTATCAAGGAACTTAATTACGGTGGGAGTACAAATATCAGTGGATATTTTGTTATTCCTGATATTCCCAAAGGTAAATATACTTTGGTTTGCAGCTATATCGGTTTCCGAACTTTCTCAAAAGTTTATGAAACGGTTGAAAACTGTGACGGTTGTATCACCATTGAACTTGAATCCGAGGCACTCCAGACTGAAGAAGTTGTTGTTTCAGCCGATTCAATAAACACAATCGACAAGTTGTTCATCAAACCGGTATCAAAAATAAATTTAACACCGGCTCAGATAAATCAGATACCAAAAGTAGTAGAAGCAGATTTACTCAGAGCCTTGCAGACAATGCCCGGAATAGTTAGCCTTTCCGACTTCTCTTCCGCACTGTATGTCCGTGGAGGAACACCCGATCAGAACCTTTATCTGATTGATGGTACAGATGTCTATAATCCTGAACATGCGTTCGGGATATTTTCTACTTTTAATACAAACGCCATAAAAAAAGTTGAAATTTCGAAAGGTGGATTCGGAGCTGAATATGGTGGACGATTATCCTCTGTTCTCGATGTAACCAATCTTGATGGTAACAGAAATAATTTCGAAGGTGTTTTTAATCTTTCGTTACTCTCCGCATCAACCACGTTGCAAACCCCGATTGGCTCAATAGGCTCGCTTTCAGGTTCGTTCAGGAGAACTTATATCGACCAGACTCTTGCGAAGGCTATTGACGATGTGCCTGATTATTATTTCTACGATACAAACCTCAAGGCGTTTTTTGATCTGGGAAAGAAGGACAAGCTTACGATAAGTTTTTTTAATAGCCTCGATGATCTCGATTTTTCCCTCGATAAAGATGCGGAGGAGTCACTGAGTTTCCTTTATGATTGGGGGAACACCACCGCAAGTGTTAACTGGAAGCATATTTTCAGCTCAAAACTTTTCGCAAGTTTTTGGGTGACAGGTAGCAGATTTGAATCAAACTTTGATTTTGAGGCGGTTAGTTTAGCCGAAGAAAATTATTTGAGCGATTATGCGTTCAAGGCCGCTGCAGAGTACTACTACTCTACTGAAATGACATTCAAATTTGGCGCAGAACAAAAAGTGCTGCATGAACGTTATGACCAGATTAGTAATCAGCAGTTAATTCAGATTGAAAACAACAGACAACATTCCACGGCATACGCCAGCGCGGTCTGGAAACCACTTCCCGTTTGGAATATTGAAGGTGGTGTTCGGATGAATTATTTCAACACAGATACAACATTTTTAAATATTGAGCCCCGGTTTTCTCTTAAATACCGATTGACAGAGAATTCAAATCTGAAATTCGCGACAGGATATTATCATCAATATCTGAACAGAATCCAGCGTTTATTCTTCTCAAGTATTTGGGCAACCGCAAATAAATATAATGACGAATCCTCATCCTGGCACTTTATTCTCGGTTATCAGAGAGCTATCGCCGGTGATCTTGAATTTGAGATTGAAACTTACTTCAAGAATTATGACAACATATATCAGTATAATGAAAATGTGGCAACTGATATCAAACCATCCTACTACGATAACAACGGTCGTCCGGTTTACACTACAACGAATAATGTATTCAAAAGTGGTGATGGTAAATCATACGGTATCGAGTTTTTATTAAGAAAAGACAAAGGCGCCCTGACCGGATGGGTCTCCTATGCCTTGTCGAGAACCGAATATGAATTCGGCAGACAAAATCAGGGTGATGCGTTTGTGCCGCGTCATGACAGATCGCATGTCGTGAATGGTGTTATGAATGTTGACCTGGATAATGTGTGGAATGAATTTTCGGGTGACGCGTTTGAAACGGATGACAGTAAATGGACTTTAGGCCTGAACTTTATTTATGCTTCAGGTCAGCCTATTACCGTTCCCGGCTCAGCCTATTATATTAATACACTCCCTGACTGGAATTCTCTCACGGGCGGTGCTGACAGTTCTCCCGGTTACGGATTATATCCTGCCGCTATTAACAGTTACCGACTCCCGGATTATATCAGAATGGATGTTAGTGTAACGTATGAAAAAGATTACGGCAGCTGGTCTATTGCTCCTTATCTCCAGATATTCAATATAGGGAACAGGGGAAATACCTGGTTTATCCAGTATAATGAAGAATTTGAAAATGGCGCGCTAAAACAGGAAATAGAAAAAGTTAATATGCTGCCATTGTTACCGTCACTTGGTGTAACTATAAAATTTTAAGGTGAAAAAATGAAGAAGTTAGTTTTGTTTTTATTATTAGCTCTATTCGTAACCGCCTGCGGTGACCCGGCAGTTGATGTTCAGGAGGTTGAGTACAGACCCAGGATCACTGTTGAGGCATATGTATATCCCGGCGAGCAGATTAAAGATATTGTATTAACCAGAAACTTTGAACTTGAGCAGCCAATTGATACCGCCGCAATTCTCCTGCTTCCTAATGTTAATCAGGTTAACGCTACAATAAATGGTGTACCGCTTGTATTTGATCCTTCAACATTCACCTACTATACAAATATTATTGGTGATTATAACACTTCGTATGAACTGAAAGTAAGTGCCAGAATTGATGGAATTGATCTGGAAACCAGCGCGGTAACAACAACTCCTTCCCCCGGTTTTGATTTACTCGATAATGATCTCGGGGATTTAATTTACAGAGAAAATCCGGCGAATATCAAATTTACTCCTTCTCCGGGAACTGATTTTTACGCGTTTTCGATCAGGGCTGAAAATGCCACTCTCGATAATTTTATTTACGATAATCCATTTATCCCTGATCTCACCAGAGAAGATCTGGAGGATACATTTAATGATTTCAGATATCAGTATAATCTGCTCATTAATGTGGATTCTTATTCATCTGTTCCTCTCGAGTATGAAGTACTTGGTCTTGATACATGGTTTTACAGCAACTATTCTGTAATCGTTTATGCGGGTGATAAAAATTTCAAGGATTTTGTGTTAACTGCCAAGCAGGTTCAACAACCTGATGGTAATTTTATAGAACCGGCATTCCACCTTGAAGGTGACGGAATTGGAGTTTTCGCGTCGGCGGTTCGTGATACGCTCACTTTTAATTTGCTGCAAAATAATTGATTTTAAGTAGCCGGAGAGAGAAATTTCTCCGGCTTAATAATTTGTTCTTTCTCGTTGTTAGAACTTTTAAGTAATTGTTAAAACAGTTAAATTGCCAGTAGTTCAAATTTAATTGAGAATTATGAGGTAAAATTGTCTTTAGATAAAGACTTTATTGAAATTGAAGAAAAAGTTACTGCTAACCTTGATGAATTAAGTATTTCACAAGTGCCCGGAGCGCAATACGTAGTCGTTAACAAGGATAGAGCAATTTTTGAGTATGCCGGTGGATTTTCTGATGTGAAAAACCAGAAGCTGATGGATGGTCAGACCACCATGATGTGTTATTCACTCACAAAAACTTTTACCGCTGCAGCGATTCTGCAACTTGTTGAACAGGGAAAAGTAGAGCTCGATAAAACTGTTGAAGAATACTGCCCGGCGCTTCCGTATGACAGGCATATAACACCACGAAATTTATTAAGTCATACTTCAGGAATACCAAATCCGATTCCGTTAAAATGGGCTCATTTAGCTTCAGAGCACACAGAGTTTGACGAAGAATCGGCACTCGATAATCTATTGGCGAAACATATGCTGACCAAGTCGAAGCCGGGGGAAAAATTCTTATACTCAAATTTGGGCTACTGGCTTCTTGGAAAAATAATAGAAAAAGTATCCGGTTTCAGTTACCCAGAATATATGAAGCTTAACTTGCTGAAGCAGATAGGACTTTTCTCCGCGGATATAGATTTTGTTATTAATGATAATGCAAAACACGCAAAGGGTTATCTTACCAAAATAAGTTTTATGAATGCTTTCAAGTTTTTGCTCCTGGATAATAAATTAATCGGTAAAGGTGAAAGCAGATGGACGACCTTTAATAACCATTATGTTAATGGTCCGGCGTTTGGCGGACTTATAGGTTCAGCTCGCTCACTATCCCGATTTTTGTATGATCAGCTGCAGGATAAGCCTGTTATTTTTTCATCTGATATGAAAAAACTCTTTTTTGAACAGCAGAAAACTAAAGATGGCAGTCCGATAAACATGACTCTCGGCTGGCACATCAAAGAAGAGGAAGGACTTAAATATTATTATAAAGAAGGTGGGGGCGCCGGATTTAAATCTGAAATGCGTATCTATCCCGATAAGGGTATCGGATCAATAATCATGGTGAACAGAACCAAATTTAATACAGCATCTGTGCTAAATAAAACAGACGCGGAATTTTTTAGATATGGATAGAATATGAAAAAAATTGTAATACTTATTGTTTTTCTTTTTTCAAGTATGCTGTTTGCTCAACAGGAAACATTGTTAAGAGACGGTCATATTGAGCATGGAGGTTTTGGTGGTCCTGTTGTTAAATTCGCGCAGGTTAAAGGTGAGTTTGGTCTGCTTGTAGGCGGTAGAGGCGGCTGGCTGATAAATCACAGTTTTGTTCTGGGTGGTGGTGGATATGGTCTAACAAACAATATTAAAACGGATATAAATATTAACGGAAGCACGCGACGCGTTCAATATGGTTACGGTGGTGTTTATCTCGCCCACTTTTTTGACCCTTATAAAATTGTTCATGTGAATATCGGATTGCTGATCGGTGCCGGAGCAACTAATATATCGGATGGTGACTATTTTGATAATGAAGGCACATTTGATAATTCAGATTCATTTTTCGCTCTGGAACCTGAAGTTTCTCTCGATCTCAATGTAACCAGCTTTTTCAGGGTAGGTGCCGGCATTTCGTATTTATATGTTTCAGGAGTGGACAGATACGGTCTCGAAGATTCCGATTTTTCAGGCCCTTCACTATTTCTGGATTTTAAATTCGGTAAATTTTAACTGATATCAACTCTGGGATGTACCTCAACCCAATTTTTAAGAAAACTTATAATTTCGGTTGTTGGAGCTCCCGGAGTGAATATCTCGCCTACACCCATTTCTTTAAGTTTTTTTATGTCCTGCTCGGGGACAATTCCACCACCGAATAACAGTACATCATCCAATCCTTCTTTATTCATAAGATTTTTGATTTTAGGAAATATTGTCATGTGGGCACCTGAAAGAATACTTATCCCAATCGCGTCAACATCTTCCTGAATCGCGGCTTCAACAATCATTTTGGCGGTTTGCCGGAGGCCTGTATAAATCACTTCCATACCGGCATCTCTCAGAGCGGCGGCAACAACTTTCGCGCCTCTGTCATGACCGTCAAGTCCGGCTTTAGCAACCAGTACCCTGATTTTGCGTTCCATCTTTTCCTCTTCAAATGTTCATTTTGAATTTATAAAATATGAAGATATATAACAATGATTTATAAGACTAACAGTCCAATTAGGGGCTAAAAAAGATGTGCAAAGTTTAAATTATGCAAATAAATTATCTTTAATGTGGCGCTCGTAATATTTTCTTACACGTTCAAGGTCTTCGGGAGTATCTACAGATATGGATTCGAAGTCTGTAATGACAATTTTTAATTTGTAGCCATGTTCAAGCATTCTAAGTTGTTCAAGTTTTTCTGCTTCCTCGAGATCGGTTTTTTCGAGATTTGTAAAATCGAGCAGTGCATCGCGCCTGTAAACATAAAGTCCGATATGTTTGTAGATATCAGCTTGTTTGATTTTCGCAAGATTGCTTTTCGCATCACGTACAAACGGTATTGAGGAGCGCGAAAAATAGAGCGCGAAGTTGTTATAATCAAAGACTACTTTGGGAATTGAATTTGATTTATACTCTTCAACGGTTTCAATTTTTTTGGCTAAAGTTGAAACCTGAACTTTCGGATCGAAAAGTAATGGTTCGATAGCTTCATCAATCATTCTACCGGGAATGAAAGGTTCATCACCCTGGATGTTTACAATTATTTCAGCGTTGTAGAGGTCTTTCGCAACGTGGGCTATTCTGTCGGAGCCGGTAGCGATATCATTGGGTGTCATATGAACTCGCGCGCCAAACTCTTTTACCTTTTCGAAAAGCTTTTCATCATCCACCGCGATGATAACTTCATCAATCAGTTTGGATCTGCAGGCAGATTCGTAAGTCCATTGTATCATTGGTTTGCCGCCAATTTCCGCGAGAGGTTTACCCATCAGACGTGAAGAACCAAATCGCGCGGGGATTACGCCAATAATCATTTACCGCTCCCTTTTATGACTCGTGGAACAAGAAAATGCTCATCATTCGATTTAGGCGCGTTTTTCAACGCTTTATCACGGTTAAGAGATTCTTTCACAATATCTTCTCTGAATACATTCTCTTTCTCCATCGGGTGGGTGAGTGGAGAGACATTATCGGTATCCAGTTCGTTCAGCTTTTCCATATATTCGAGGATATTATTCAGCTGTCCGGTATATTCTATTTTTTCATCATCAGTTAATCTTAATCGCGCAAGTTTAGCGATATGTTCAACATCTTTAACAGAAACACTCATTCTATTTTATCTTCACGGTTAAAAGTTTTGAAACATCATTATTAAAGTCGATCACCACAATTGTGGTTTGCTGCCCTGACGTACCGGTTGCGGTGATCACACCAACGGAATTATCATCAGGATCGGGTGCAACTGCCGCAATCGACGTATTTCCACTCTGCCACAAATAGTAGGGCGTGTTATACACCAGATAAGATTTCGCCTGAACGGTTACAGTTTCATTCTGATTTAACGAAATTTCATTTATACCGTTGGGCAAAGCTGGTGAAGTATTAATATACAAGCCCGGTGAAACAGAGTAAAATCCGTTGGAATTAAATTCACCGGTTATGAAAGAATTCGCCCCGGTATAATTGTTATCTTTAATGTATAATCTGAGCAGATGTTTTTCATTTCCTCTTTTAGGGCTAAGATACCGCAAAATATAAAAACTGTTCGCGAATTTATCGAGTTCAGCCTGAATTTCAAGAAATTGCTCAGCCACACGGTTAACATCATCTGTAGAGTAGAATCCTGAATTTCCGAGAATCTCCAGTACAATCGGGTCAATATCATCACCAAGACCAAGAGTATAACACCTTTTTGAACCAAGAGCCGTTAGCGCATCATCAAGTGAGTAGGAACCTTGTGTATCGCTGCCATCTGTGAACAATACGATCGCACCCTGAACAATGCCATTAAGGGTAAACGCGTTTGTCCATTTTTCGGAACCGGCGATCACTGCTCCATACAAATTGGTAGTGTTAAACCCGACTTCAATTGAGTTAATCGCAGCAATTAACGCGGATTTATTCGATGTGAAATCAAGTATCTCTTCCGGCTGATCGGAAAACTTGAAGAGTGCAACTTCCTGCTTGGTTGTCATCTCGTTTACAAACGCGATTGCAGCGGTTTTGATTTCATCGAGATCGTTTGTTAAACTGGCGCTATTATCGAGCATGAGAACAGTTCGAAAAACATAATCAATCTCTTCTTTCTTCTGAATTGAGAGTGCTGATTCGAGGGATGATATCTGTTGATCATTTTCAAGTACGACAAACGCGTCTTCGGTGAGGAATTCAATTCCGCCACCCTGAATATCAAGTACCTGAAATAGAATATTAACGTAGCTAGGGAGTTCCGTTTCGATGGAATATTTCTGCATCACGTATCCATCGAGAGGAGCAGGAGTAGTTTTAGTTGTAAATTCCCAGATTGGCCCTTCAGACAAAGTGCCGTCTGCATATTTACCAACAACTTTCCAGAAATATTGAGTATCAAGTAATAGAGAATCTACTGCAATTGATGTAACTGTTGTATCTCTCGCGATAGCGCTGTCTGGTGGCGAGTTATATCCGAAAAAGACATCAAATCTTTCCAGATCGGGTGCCGCCCATGATAAAGTAACTTTAATCTCGGTTCCTATACTTCCACTCGACGGATTCGGGTTTGAAGGTACATCCTTATCGGTCGATGTTGATTCAGTAGGCGTATCGAACTGGCAAGAGATAACCGCCAATAATAGAATTAAATATGTTAGAGATTTTTTCAGCATCAATTACAATTTTGTCAAAAAGTTCCAACAAGAATAATACGAAGATTAAATGAGAAAATAAATCGTTAATTAAGCTTACAAGGATTCGATGTATGCTATCCGCTTTTTAATTGACGGATGGCTGTATGAATACCATTCAACAAGGGGATGAGGTTCTTCATCACCAAGATTTTGTTCATTTAATCTGGTAAGTGTTGAAATAAACGCCTCTTTTTTATTTGTCATTTTAATTGCGTAGTTATCAGCTTCGTATTCGTATTTTCGCGATAAATAATTCGATAAAGGTGTTTGTATTATTCCAATCAGCATAGCCCAAATTGAAAGAATTGGAAATGCCGCGATATTTGTTATGCTTTCAAATCCAAACCATGGAAGTGATATTCTGTAGAGTTCGGCAATCAGCCAGAGCGTTAGAAAGCTGGACAGAGTACCGAAAATCAAATTTTTAACTATATGCTTTTTCGCGTAGTGTCCCATTTCATGAGCGATTACAGTTTCAATTTCATCCGGAGTGTAATCTTCGAGCAAAGTATCTCCGAGGATTATTCGTTTGGTTTTCCCAAGTCCGGTGAATGCCGCGTTGGCTTTTTTAGTGTTTTTACTCATGTCGAACTTGTAAACATTTTTAATCCGCAGCCCCGATTTATCCGCCAGAGCTTTTATCCTTGCGGTAAGCTCTTCATCTTCCAGAGGCGTTACTTTGTAAAACAAAGGTAAAATTACCACAGGAACGATCTGGGCGAGCACTACAGAAAACAAAAACATTGCTATCGCGAATGGGAGCCACCAGGTTTCTGTAAACTCGGTAATGAAATAGTAAAACACCATCAGAATCGGTAATCCGATAACTGAACCAACCGCTGCCCCCTTAAGGTTTTCTTTCATCCAGGCGAAGAATGTTTGGTTTGATAAATCGAATTTATGTTCGATATGGAAAGAAGAATAATAGCTTAAGGGAAACGAGATGATTGATGAAGCAATTCCGGCGATCGCTACATATATTATAAATTGTAAATAACCTGAATCTGAATAGGCTGATGCAAATGAAAGCAGTTTTTCACTGTAGCCACTAATAACAAATGCCGAGAGCAAAAGAAACGAAAATATGCTGCTTGCGATGCTCAGAACAAGTTTTATTCGGTTATATTGTTTATTCTTTGTCATTACTACCAACTATTTTATGCAATAAATATGTATAACAATCATAATCTGAAAATGATTGAATACAAAACTATAATTTTTTTATCTTTAGAACTTGTCTAAATTTCTTAAAATTTAACATTTTTTAACAATTCAGAGGTGAAACTTTTCACTCCTGATGTTGTAAAATTGCAGAGTTAATAAAATAAACGTGAGGCTGAGATTGGAAATTACAGAACTGAATGAAAAGATAAAACGTGAGAGCGGGTTCATAGAAGTTCTTACTAATGAACTTGGGAAAGTGATAGTCGGACAAAAAGAAATGGTTGATCGACTCGTAATTGGTTTGCTTGCCAATGGTCATGTTCTGCTGGAAGGTGTTCCGGGCCTGGCGAAAACGCTCGCAATTAAATCACTTGCTTCCGCAATGAAAGCAAAATTCCAGAGAATTCAGTTTACTCCCGACTTGCTCCCTGCCGACTTGATTGGTACAATGATCTATAATCAGAAAGATGGGAACTTCACCATTAAAAAAGGTCCGGTTTTCGCGAACTTTATTCTTGCTGACGAGATCAACCGAGCTCCCGCAAAAGTTCAGTCAGCCTTGCTCGAAGCTATGCAGGAACGTCAGGTTACTATAGGCGAAGAGACATTTAAACTCGAAGAGCCCTTCCTAGTGCTTGCTACTCAGAATCCTATCGAACAGGAAGGTACTTATCCGCTTCCCGAAGCACAGGTTGACAGGTTTATGCTGAAGGTTAAAATATCGTATCCTTCACGCGACGAAGAATTAAAAATAATGAAGCAGAATGTGGAAAAAACCACCGGTACAGTTTCCCCGGTAGTTGATCCTACGGAAATACTCAACGCAAGAAAACTTATCCATGAAGTTTATGTTGACGAAAAGATTGAAAAATATATTCTCGATATAGTATTTGCTACTCGTGAACCACGCGAATACGGACTTGGCAACCTCGCTGATCTTATCAGTTATGGCGGATCACCCCGCGCAACCATTAACCTCGCGCTTGGTGCCAGAGCAATGGCATTCATGAAACGACGCGGTTATGTAATTCCTGAAGATGTACGCGGGATTTGTATGGATGTATTGCGTCACAGGATAGCCGTTACTTATGAAGCCGAAGCGGAAGACATTACATCTGAAAATATCATCACTGAAATCCTTAACAGAGTTGAAGTACCTTAATAGAGATATCCGGTTAAGATGATTACAAAAGAACTGTTAAAACAGGTAAAACAAATTGAGATTAAAACTCGCGGACTCGTAAACGAAGTCTTTTCGGGGGAATACCACTCTGCTTTCAAGGGTCGGGGAATGGAGTTCTCGGAAGTACGCGAGTATCAGCCGGGTGATGATATCAGAACAATCGACTGGAACGTAACCGCGAGGTTCGGGCATCCATTTGTGAAAATTTTCGAAGAGGAACGTGAACTTACAGTAATGCTTCTGATAGATATGAGTGGCTCTCTTATTTTTGGTTCCGAAGAAAAAACCAAACAGCAGGTTGCAGCGGAACTGAGCGCAATCCTCGCGTTTTCGGCTATGAAAAATAATGATAAGGTCGGGCTGATATTGTTTACAGATCAAATCGAAAAATTCGTTCCTCCAAGAAAAGGACGCAGTCACGGTTTACGGTTAATTCGTGAAATCCTTTCATTCGAACCGAGAGGTAATAACACGAATATCAAAGGTGCGTTGGAATATTTTAATCATGCTATCAAAAGGAAATCGATTGCTTTCCTTATTACTGATTTTCTGGATGAAGGCTATGAAAAAATAATCAAGATTGTCGGCAAAAAGCACGATCTCGTTGCTCTAGCCCTCGAAGATCAGAGAGAGATGGAATTACCTCAGTTCGGATTAATAAAATTCCGGGATGCTGAAACAGGACAAATTCGCTATCTCGATACATCGAGTAAAAATGTACAAAACTGGATTGAACGGGTAGTTAGCGACAGAAATGAAAAATTACGTTCCCTCTTCCTTTCAGGTGGTATCGATGCTATAAGGATAAAAACAGGGGCTTCATACACTAAACCATTGATTGACTTTTTCAAACTGCGCGAAAAAAGATGGTAAAACAATTTTTATATATAATATTATTACTCGGACTTTTATCCGGTATTTCATTCGCTCAGGGTGAGATCAAAGTTAAAGCTTATACTGATAGTGTCGATTTTCTTATTGGTGATATAATCAAATATACCATCGAAGTTGCTCGTAAAGAAGAAGTAAAGGTTATTTCTCCAATTCTCGCGGATAGCCTTACAGAACTTGAACTTCAAAGAATGGATATGGGAAGGTTGACAAAAAAAGGTGATTTGGTCAGTCAGGAATATATCTACTATCTCATGGGTTTTGATTCAACAGATGTAACTCTCGGACCTTTCCCTGTTGAATATTATTCCGCCGATTCTTCTGACAAAAAAGTAGTATATACCGATCCCGTTTATATTGTTGTTCGTACTATGGATGTTGACCCGGAAGGTGAAATTCAGGATGTAAAAGCACCGGTAACGATTCCATTTAATTTTATTATTGTCCTGCTCATTATTGTGGCTGTCATCATTTTAGCGGTCATCGGATATTTTATTTACCACTATTACAAGAAAACACAGAGTGTTGATGGGACGGTGAAACAAAAAATAGCCATTCCACCTCATAAGGAGGCGCTTCAGCTTTTACGTAAACTTGAGGAAGAAAAGTTGTGGCAGCAAGGTGAAATTAAAGAATATCATTCAAGAATAACATTTATCATACGCGATTATATAGAAAAGCGGTTCAGTATTCCGGCAATGGAAGTTACATCCTCCGAATTACTCGACATGTTAAAACATAAAACAGAATTTCAAAGTATTTACGATAAATTGAGTGATTTCCTGAGTAACGCCGATATGGTGAAGTTCGCCAAGTTTGAACCAATGCCAAGCGTAAATGAAGAAATGATGCAGCAATCTTACGAATTTGTAAATTCAACCAAACCGGCAGAAGTAACTCCGGAGGTTAAGAATGCTGACTAACGTTAGTTTTGCATATGGCTGGATGTTCTGGTTTATGCTGCTTATACCTCTGTTGGTATTCAGGTATATAAGAGCATTCAACAAGCAAACTCCGGATATCACTTTTTCGAGCCTGAAGATTTTTGAAGGATTAAAACCAGGATTAAAGGAAAGATTACGACATTTACCTTTTATACTTCGTATGCTCGCATTAACGTTAATGATTGTTGCTCTTGCCCGTCCGCAAACTTTTTCGACCGGCGAAAATGTTTACACAGAAGGTATTGATGTAGCTATGCTTCTCGATATATCCGGTAGTATGCTTGCGGAAGATTTTAAACCAAACAGACTTGACGCGGCAAAAGATGAAATTGAAAAATTTATCGCGGGGAGAACCACCGATAAAATTGGTCTTGTTATCTTCGCGAAAGAGAGTTTTACACAATGCCCGCTTACAATTGATTATCAAGTGCTAAAAAATCTGCTGGGTGATATTGAGAGCGGGATGCTCGAAGACGGCACGGCAATCGGTAACGCGATAGCGAATGGTGTCAACCGACTAAAGGACAGTGACGCTAAAAGCAAGGTGATCATCCTGCTGACTGATGGTGAAAATAACGCCGGTGAGATAGACCCGATTACCGCCGCTCAAATAGCTAAAGAATTTGGTATTAGAATATACGCTATTGGTGTGGGAAGTAACGGAACAGCGCCTTACCCTGTTAAAACACCTTTTGGTACACGTTATCAGCAGGTTCCTGTCAAGATTGATGAAGAGACTTTGACGGAAATATCAAACATCACCGATGGGAAATATTACCGAGCAACCAGTAATAAAAAACTTGAAGATATCTATAAGGAAATTGACGAGTTGGAAAAAACCAGAGTTGAAATAACATCTTATCGGCAGGCGAAAGAGTTATTCTATAACTGGGTAGCGGCTGCTCTCTTTTTACTCTTGCTTGAACTTATCCTTGTAAAAACCTGGTTGAGGAGAATACCATAATATTATGTTTCGATTTGCTCACATAGAATATCTCAACTTGTTATATCTGATCCCGGTTCTGGCTGTATTGATATGGTATGCCAATACGCGTCAGGTAAAACTTATGAATCGTTTTGCTAATAAGGCATTGCACAAGGTTTTATCACCATTCCGGAGTACCACCAAACTTTGGACAAAATCCGTCCTGACATTGATGACGGTTACTCTGCTAATATTTGCGTTGGCAAATCCTCAGGTAGGCGCAAAAATTGAGGAAGTTAAGCAGGTTGGTATAGATGTTTTTATTATCCTTGATGTTTCACTCAGTATGACAGCTGAGGATATAAAACCAAGCAGACTGGAAAAAGCTAAATTTGAAATATCCAAACTGATTAACCGACTTCGTGGAGATAGAATTGGATTGATTGTATTTTCAGGGAACGCGTATGTTCAGTTTCCGTTAACCACGGATTACGCTGCTGCAAACTTGTTCCTATCAGCGGTGGATGTTAGTTCAGTACCGCAGCCGGGAACTGCTATTGGTCCGGCTCTGCAGCTTGCGATGAGCTCTTTTCCTGAAGAGAGTCAGGCAAAGCGGGCAATGGTTGTAATCACTGATGGAGAAGACCACGAAGGTGATCTTAACGCGGTGATTCAGGATGCTAACGAAAAAGAAATTGCGATTTACGCGATAGGGCTTGGTTCTCCTTCCGGTGTCCCGATCCCCTTGTATTCTGCATCAGGTCAGCAAAAAGGATACAAAAAAGACCGACAGGGTAATGTAGTTCTTACCAAACTTGATGAAACTACCTTGCAGGAATTAACACGCCAGGGTAATGGATCGTATTATCGTGCCACGAACAGTTCTGATGAACTTGAAAAAATATATAATGATCTTTCAAGGATTGAAGAAACTGAATATGGGGCTACACGCGTTACTGAATATGAGGACAGATATTACTGGTTTTTGATTCCCGCTTTTTTAATTTTATTGTCGGAAACATTAATTTCGTCAAGAAAAAGCAGGTTTTTCGTAAAATTGGAAAACAGACAATAAATACATTATGAAAAAATATATAATCATATTACTCCTGCTCACAGGAATCATGAATGCTCAAAGTTTGAGAAGTCATGTTAATGAAGGGGTTGAAAAGTATAAAAACGAGAATTTCGCAGATGCTGAAGTAAATTTCAGGAAAGGCCTGGAAGAAAACCTTGAAAGTTTTGAGGCTAATTTTAATCTTGGTGACGCTTTATACAAACAAGGCAGATATGAAGACGCGCTGAAACAATTCAAAAATTCAATGGCATTTGCAAAAGATGATTACTTAAAGTCGAAAGTATTTCATAATATTGGAAATACACTGTTGAAATCTCAAAAACTTGATGAAAGTATTGAGGCTTATAAACAAGCACTAAAAAAAGATCCTTCTGATCTGGAAACCAAATATAACCTGTCGTACGCGTTGCAGATGAAAAAGCAACAGGAACAGCAGCAACAAAATCAGGATCAGAACCAGGATCAGAATCAGGATAAAAATCAACAGAATAAAGACCAACAGCAGAATCAGGATAAGCAAAACAAAGATCAGGATAAGCAGGATCAACAAAATCAGCAGGACCAAAATAAAGATCAGAAGCAAGACCAGCAAAACCAGGACCAGAATAAACAGGATCAAAAAGATCAACAGCAGAATCAGCAGCAACAAAAACAGCAGCAGCCTCAGAAAATATCGAAAGAGGAGGCACAGCGTATTTTGGAAGCGATGAAAAATAATGAAGCTGATCTGCAGAAAGAATTGAGAAAGAGGAAAGCTAAAGTTGTACCAAAAGCGAAAGATTGGTAAAAGCAGGATACTAAATTGAATAAAACTTTATTTAACATATTGTTTCTGTTTATTTTACCCGTAGTTATCTATTCACAGCAGTTTAACGTAACCGCTGACAAAACGACGGTTGGTGAGAACGAACGATTTCAGGTTTATTTTACGTTTGAAGGCGGGGATGTAAACTCGGTGAGTAACTTCCGCGCACCAGATATTGCTGGACTTAAAGTGCTTGGCGGACCAAATCAATCCACCAACATGCAGATAGTTAATGGTCGCATGTCAGGATCAGTAACTTATTCTTATATATTACAAACTGTGAATCAGGGCGTTTTTACAATTGGAGAGGCATATGTTGATTTTCAGGGAAAACGATATAACACAAACCCGATAAAAATTCAGGTAGTTAAAAGTGGTACTCCTACTCCTCAAGGCAGCAAAACAGGCGGAATTTCAGATGAAGAGCTTGCCAAAAAAGTATTTATTCTTGCGACTACCGATAAAAAGAATGTTTTTTTGGGAGAACAGGTAACTGTAGAATTCAAGCTCTATACAAAAACCAACATCTCAAATCCAACTGCATCCAAAGCACCAACCTATAATGGTTTTTGGGTAGAGAAGCTGAATTTTGATAATGAGCGCAACTGGCGTATTGAAATGTATCAGGGTGAACGATATCGTGTTGCCACTCTCGATAAAGTTGCGTTGTTCCCGTCAAAATCAGGTAAACTTGAAATCACTCCTTACGAACTGGATGTACCGGTGATCATTCAGCGCAGAAACAGAAGCAGGGATTTGTTTGATGATTTCTTCAACGATTCCTTTTTCGGACGATCACAAACCATCAATTTTAGGGCAAAATCTAACGGTATTACTATAAATGTGAAACAACTGCCGGAAGCAGACAAGCCGGAATCTTTTAACGGTGCTGTTGGTAACTTCCGATTTAATTCCTCGATTGACAAGAATGAAGTAGAAGTGAATGAGCCTGTTACACTCAAAATAAATATCTCGGGTGCTGGAAATATAAGTCTGCTGGAATTACCAAAACCGGAATTGCCGGCAGGCTTTGAAGTTTATGATCCTAAAACTTCAGAAAATGTTTCTAGAAATAACAGAATTACCGGCACAAAAAATATTGAATATCTTATTGTACCTCGACTACCCGGAGAGAAATTCATCCCATCGTTCGAATTTGCATATTTTGACCCACAGACTAAAAAATACCACACGTTCGCTACCGAGCGATATGAAATTAAAGTAAACCCCGGACAGGGGATCGACTATTCAGCAGGAAACACCGGATTTAGCAAAGCTGATGTTAAACTGCTCAATCAGGACATCAGATTTATAAAAACATCCGATTATAATCTGCAGAGAATAAGTGATAACAGAATTCTGGGACTCTGGTTCTGGGTTGGACTTGTAATTCCGATATTTGGTTTGTTCGGGTTTGTTATGATCAAAAAACGTCAGGATAAACTGGCTGGCAATGTTGAACTGGTGAAGTTCCGTAAAGCTGAAAAAGCCGCAAGGAACAGATTAAAACTTGCCAAAAAAGAACTTGATGCGGGAAATAAATCTGGGTTTTATGATGAAATATCGAATGCGTTGAACGGATATCTTGAGGACAAACTGAATATCAGCAGATCAGAATTCAGTATCGATAAAGCAATCGGACAAATAACCGAGACGGGAATTGAAAATGAACTCGCACTAAATGTCAAGGATGTCTTCGATAAATGTGAATTTGCCCGGTTCGCGCCAAAAGTAGAAGGTTTTGAGGCAGAAACAGAACTTTATGATACTACGGTAAACATAATTGTAAAATTGGAAAATGAACTTGGCAGAAAAAGAAAATGATTAAACATCTTATTTTTGCGCTTTTTATTAGTCTGGTAGCTATTCTTTCAGCTCAACCTGAAACACTGCTTAGGGAGGGGAATGAACTTTATAAAGCTGAGGACTATAGTGGCGCGTTAAATAAATACTCTGCCGTGCTAAACGAAGGTTTTGAGAGTCCGGTTTTATACTTCAATTTGGGAAATGCGCATTTCCGTAGTGGTAACCTGGGTGAAGCAATTTTATTTTATGAAAAAGGTCTTAAACTATCACCCGGTGATGAAGATATTGAATATAATCTGGCGATAGCAAAAGCCAGAACCGTTGATAAAATAGAGGAGATTCCCCAAATATTTCTTGTTGAATGGTGGGACACACTCCTTGCGTCTTTTTCTGTATCTACCTGGGGCATATTCTTGTTACTCTGGTTTGTATTGTTTACCATTGCTGTCGCTATATTTATCACAGCCAAATCTGGTGTTTTACAGCGTATCGGGTTTTGGAGCGGAGCCGTATTTTTATCATTCACAATTATAGTTGGTCTCTTTCTGTTTGCAGATTATACACGAGAAACTTCGAGGATTGAGGGAGTTCTGCTATCAGAGGTTGTCTCTGTGAAAGTTTCACCAGACAAAAATAGCAACGATGCGTTTATACTCCACGAAGGTGTGAAATTCAGAATTGAAGATAATGTTGGCGACTGGTCAAGAATTAAACTTTCCGATGGCAAAGTTGGCTGGGTGAACAAAACCACTTACGAGATTATATAAGCAATTTGGCTATTTTTGCCGCGTCAGCAGGCACTTCTACTTTATAATCTGTTTTTTCTGCAAAGACGTTAACCAATAAATCAAGCCACTCACGCGAGGCTTTAATTTCAGAAAACTTCAGGAAAGTGGTTCCTTCTTCTTCAGTAAGCTCATAATTAATTACTTCCAGCCAGACAGTCTCTTTTTCCCCTTTGAGAAGTACCTCAACAAAAAGTTTTTTTTCCTCTGAATCAATTTTCAAATTTAACACTTCGCCAAAATCTCCATACAAATGATTTAATATCGGAACTGCCGCCGCTGGAATGGTAACATCCCTCATTTTTTTCGCGGAACTTAATATCTTACTGATTATACTCATACATCATCCTCGAACTAAAAATAAAATAGTTAAATTCCTGTCAAATTGCATTTGTATCTGAAACGATTTTTACTATCTTGCTGTTAAGTAGATGAAAGGTATTATTAAAAAGGAGTAGCTATGAAAACCCTGACAACTTTAATTTTGGTTCTGTTTTTATTCACCGGCATTATTCTTTTAGCTGAAAACAAACCTGCTACAAAAGAAAAACCTGTTTGCCCATACATGGAAAAAATGGAACAAAAAGCTCAATCCGGAAGCTCTGAATGCCCTTATTCCTCTAAAAAAGAGATGAAAAATAAATCCGGTGAATGTCCTTATTCCGGCAAATCATTAGAAAAATCGAAAAAAGAGACAAAACTTCAGGATGAAATCGAATTTAAAAGAAGTAAGCAGCTTCTTGATGAAAAACTTAAAATTGTAATTACCTAAATCCACTCGGTTTTAATCACTGCACAAACTTCACGTTTACTATTTAAAACTGAATGAATGTAAGTCAGCGGGGCTTCTTCATTCAGTTTTTTATATCCTATAGTCACCAGGTCTTCAAGGAGTAATTCTTTTTTGAAGATTACATCTATATTCCCAAGTTCCATTTCATCAGTAATATCTTCCGGAAGGGCTTCAATTGCCAAATCGATGTATCTAACATTGTTGAGGTGATTATTAATGTCTATGTCACTTTTCCTAACTACATATTCATAAGAATCTTCAAAATTGAGCGCTGGTTTTGGATCGGGAAGTTTTGTGAATAATTCGGGTCCGTTTTCGCCAATTCCATAAGCTTTCATCACATCAGCATCAATTCGTTTGGTTTTACGAAGTTTACTATCTGTGAATAACCAGACTGAATCTGCTTTGACCAGAAGATCATCATCTTCCGAGTAAATTTCGAATTCTCGATTCGCCATAAAAGCTTTATAGGAATATGGGTTAGTAACAAGTTTTATGTTATCCATAAAAAATGGTTTATCAAAAATTTCAATATTCCACTGGTGTAAAATCCAGGCAACATGTTCAGTGAGGTAATATTGCATGCCGAACCCAACATCCTCGGAGTGTAAAAGCGCGATATCTTCAAAATATTTGATCATGGAAGAAATTGAGAGTCTGCCCGAAATATCGCAGTCATAATTATGTATAAAATATTTTCTTTCGTAAGCCATTAAAAACTCCAGCCCGCGTAAAGCGAAATGTTTGTGTATTGTAATTTATGTTCAGTTTCTTCACTGCCTCCAGGTATATTATAAAAAAAGTTGGAAGCGCAGAACAAGATTTCGGTGTAAAAATCAGATACCGGATTTAATCCCAGCCCCAATGCGAAATAAGTACCTCCTTCGGCTTCACGATTATCTTTGTAGCTGTCACTTGTCGAGAACGCCGAATAACCAATGTGCCCCACAAACTGCGGATTCACAGAAGGGACTGTAAGAAGATTTATTTTTATTATGGAATAAAGAGGAATGACGGTTAGCTCCAGATTTTCAATACCTTTCCCGTTTCGAGCCGGTCTGTAAGTTATTCCCGCTCCAAGATCAAAAACCTCTCCAACCGTCCAGGTACCCTCGAGTGCACCGGAATATGAGTTTTCAACTCGTTCATCAATAAACCCGATAACATATTTAGTATCGACTTTATACTCACCGGCAAAATCATAACCAATTTTCGCTGTAAGTTTTAATCCTTGAGCGTTGATCGAGAGAACAGCAAAAAGAAAAATTAAAATAAATCGCATCATTATTTCCGTAATATTAGCATCAAACTTATAACATTATGGAATAATCCGCAATGTTGGATCGGGAGTATAACGAAGATATAATTTTAAGCTGCAGGAAAAACAAACCCCCGCCGAAGAGCGAGGGTTTTAGATGAAATGAAAATTATATGAAGTATCTTAAAAATGGTACCATTGAGGATAAGAAATACATAATAACACCCCAACCGAACCACACACCCAGCATCATGAGGATATATTTCATCGAGTTATCATCATTGGATATTTTTGCCATACCTATACCGGTTACCGCAAATGCCCAAATTTTAATAGGTGCTGCTTTTGCCAGCAAGAAAGCAGTGAATGTCGTTTTTTCCATGCCCATAAATGCTGCCACATTTGCGCCATCAACAATATTATCTGTAGCGAACATATAAACAACCATAGCTACAACTTCCAGAATTGTAATATAACCCGGAAGTCCGAACGCCACCAGAGCATGACCATAATCCATCGGGGATTTGTAGGCCACTTTGAAAATTCCGAAAAAGATCGAAGCAATTAAGAAGAATATTAAGAACCCTGCGATTACCCCAATAACCGAATTCATTACGAGTCCGGCTGACATATTTTGTTCCATTTGCCCGCGGATCTGTTCAATTTGAGCATCAACCTGCTCCTGACTCATCTGCCCTTCGTCAATTGCTTTTTGAAACTGTTCTTCGATTGCGCCCATTTGTTTTTCAATAGCTTTCATTTTGAGTACGGGGTTACTCATCACCAAAAATTGTGTGCCTATTGAAAGTGCCACTACTATAATAAGAGGAATTAACCAGTCTGTGATTTTTGCCGGAGCACTGGCAATAGCTTTAAAGGTCGCGCCCGGTTCGGTGAAAACACCGACCATTTTATCCATATGGGATATTTCAACCTCTTCAGCCTCTTCATTGAGATAGTTGTTGTTCTCTTCCATTGAGTCTCCTTAATTAAGTGATTTTTTATATATAAAAACAGACGTACAATTGGATGAAAAGTTTGAGAGTAATTTACATCGATTTTTTTATAGTTGTGCGGGATTTTTAAAACAATGCCGAAAAATTCTTTTTTTTCGGCATTGTTTAACGTAATTGATGTGGTAGGCGGACTTTACTTCAAAAGCATCATTTTTTTGATGTTGGTGTAGTTTGGTGTATCGATGCTGTAGAAATATATTCCGCTCGATAATTTTGAAGCGTCAAATTTAATAGAGTATGAACCCGCGTTTTGTTCACTGTTTACAAGTGTTGATACTTCACGTCCGAGAATATCAAATACTTTAATCTTCACATATGCGGCTTCAGGAAGTGAATATTTGATATTTGTAACAGGGTTGAACGGATTCGGGTAGTTTTGAGATATAGCGTATTCTGATGGAATAGTGCTATTGTCACTTACTGATGTTACCAGATCACCGTAAAGACTTTTAGCTGCGGCGACAGATGCCTGCAATCCTGCCAGATTGCTATCAGCTGCAATTACAAACGCGACATCAATGAAATCATCATTCGCGATAGTGAATGGTCCGCCTGAAACTACCATGGAGATATCCGCCGGACCGGCAGTAGCGATAGAGGTGCCGGAAGAAAGTGTAGTCCATTTTTCGGCGGTTGTAAAATCGGAATAAATATCGAGTGTTCCCTGGTTATCCATAGGGTAGTAATTGTAATCATCAGAAGAGATAAGTCCAACTCCTACATGTGTGTTGATTGAGCTTTGATCCTGGTTATAGGAATAACCAAAGTTGTTGGCGCCATCCCAAGCGGCTACGTTTGTGTTGTAGTTAGCTTCGTCAATATCCCAGTCGAAGAATAGCCCCGCATGAAGACCCGTAATGGTACTTCCCGAAGTATTACGGATAACATATTTAAGCACTAATGATTTATCGTTGGGTTCTGACGCGAATGAGAATGAATGTAAATCTACTTTCACTCCAATTTTGTCGCTGCCCGCGTTTTCATCTGTGAATATTCCATATCCCTGTTGATCAGCAATTGCTCCCGGAGTATCGATCAGAAATCCCTGAGCTGTTTTGAAATCGTTGTCGGCAAAATCGGGATTAGCTCCTCGGATAATATCCATTACTTTTGCATCGGAGGTACCTATCATAAGTCCGCCTTCAAACACCAGGTTTTCACCTTCTCCAAATTTAAATCCATCACCCTGTTGGTTGTCGCTGAAATCATTAAATCCGAGACCACCACGACTGGTGATAGTAAGGTGAATTTCATTTCCACTCTGGGTAGCGTAAGTCGGGTTAATTGAAACTTTTGCCCATTGATAATCAGAGTAAGCACCATCTTCATATTTAATCAAAATATTAGCGGTACTATTAGCGGGCGCGTTTGGATTAACAGTAAAGGTGAATAGATTGCCCGCATTGCTAAATTCTTCAAGGGTGTTTTTAGCGCCTGCCGAGAAAGAGCCATTATTTACTGTTATAAGACCAGAACTGTGTTCGATTGAGATTGTGAGGTTTGAGGTGGCACCAAGATAGTTTGTGAAATCTGCTTCCATAGCAATTGTTTCACCCGGCTCAAATACACCATTGCCATTGCTCTGGTCAACAAAATTAAACGCTGTAGCTCTTACGGATATAGCATTTGTGTTTGATACAGCCGCGGCAGCGTCTATTCTTCCGGTACCGATCAAATAATTATAGTTCGGGTTGGTTGAGCTAATATCTTCAGTGGTAACTCTTATTTGTTCACCAATCTGCATAGCGTTGTAGTCAGGGAATTGTGTCGCGACCAATCCTGCAAGTCCGGCTACAATAGGACTCGCCATGGATGTACCGCCAAGAGTTATATAAGTGTCGTTCTGCCATGTAGAATAAACACCTGAGCCGGGGGCAGCAACATCAATTTCAAGACCATAGTTGGAAAATGACGATTTCGCGTCGGCGGATGTTGTTGACGCAACAGATAAAACACCATCGTAGCTTGATGGATAGTGGGAATCTGTTGTATTGTCATTGCCGGCTGCTGCCACAACGAGCATATTCTGCTCAAGCGCATAGTTGATAACATCCTGATTGATCCTTGAGTAGTAGTAACCACCCCAGGAGCAATTTGTAATATCGGCGCCATTATCAGCCGCGTAAACAATACCTTCATAACCATGAGCTATAAGGGCAGTTCCGCTGTTGGAACGGATATTATCCTGCGAAGTTTTTACTGGAAGAATTGAACAGTTGAAGCCAATTCCAGCACCGTTAACGCCGTTGTCAGTTACCTGTGCGGCATCACCTGCAACGTGTGTTCCGTGATCAGGTCTGTCTTCCATCGGGTTGTTATCAGGAGTACCAGACAAACCACCGAAATCCCACCCACGGATATCATCGATAAATCCATTGTTGTCGTCATCAACACCGGGCTGACCGTTGGCTTCTGTTTCATTTTCGTAAATATTGGCAGCAAGATCGGGATGATCCCAGTCAACGCCTGTGTCATTTATCGCGATTATAGTTGACGCGTCACCTTTCGTTACATCCCACGCGGCGAAGGCATTGATAATTGTTATATGATACTGCTGAGTAATATTCGGGTCGTTTGGCTCGTATGCAAGCTGATCGAGATAGAACGGCTCGGCGATTTCAACTTCACTAAGTTTCGAAAGTTTTGCCGCGAGTACTTTTACATTGTAAGGTGAATTATATGTAAGAGTAACCACCTTTGATAATTCAACAGCGGCTTCAGTTCTGGTGTTTTTGGTTTTGAACGTTCTGGCGACTTCATTGACACCAAATTTTTCCAGTTCTTTCATTAGTACAGAAGGGAGATTAACAGCCCCTTCAGAAGAAGAAACTGGAGCTTGTACCAGTTTGACTCTCAATTTATTTGCAAAATAGTAGTTCTTGCCATCAAATTTTACTTCGCCGGCAGCAATAATTATGCTTGAAACGAGAAAAAGAAATAACACATAACGTATGATTTTAATCATTACATTCCCCGGTTATTGAAATTAATAGTTAAATGATATTATCAAATTGAAAATATAAATACAACGGTAAAAAGGGGGCGCTACAGATCACATAAGGGTAAAAAAATGGTTCATTAACCCTTAAGATATTTATACACTTCCATTTGAGACCGGATTTTATTCATTCCCTCGGATTGAACGTAAGCGTTTTTATCCTTTTTATCGATTACGCGAGCTTTTGTATTATCTTCTAATTGCAGAGCGATAATTCTGTTTATGGTCTCTTTAATCTGTTCATCTTCTATTGGAAAAGCCACTTCAATTCTTCGGCTTAAATTCCTTTTCATCCAATCAGCAGAAGCAGCGTAAATCAGCTGATCACCGTTGTTATGGAACATATATAATCTGGAGTGCTCAAGATAACGGTCAACAATGCTGATGACTTTTATGTTTTCGCTCTGTCTTTTTACTCCCGGAACCAGTTTGCATATACCACGTATAATCAGGTTTATTTTAACACCGGCGTTACTTGCTTCGTAAAGCTTGCGGATCATTTTACCGTCTTCGAGGCTGTTCATCTTCAGAGTGATCCCCGAAGGATTACCATCTTTGGCAGCGGATATTTCATTATCAACAAGTTTGTTGAATTTTTTGCGCATGTTGAATTGTGCAACAAGAAGATGTTTGAATTTATAATCACTGCCAATGCGGGATAGATATTTAAATACGTTTTCGACTTCATCGGTAATTTCAGTTTTGGCAGTGAACATGCCCAGATCGGTATAAATGTTTGCTGTTTTTTCGTTGAAATTGCCGGTAGCGAGATATGCGTATTGTCTTGACCCGTTATTTTCATTTCTGGTGATTAGTGCTATTTTGGCATGTACTTTCAGACCGGGAAAGCTGTAGTAAACTTTTACTCCGGCTTTTTCCATTTCCTCAGCCCACCTTATATTAAGCTCTTCATCGAATCTGGCTTTAAGCTCAACGAATGCAAGCACATCTTTACCATTCTTTGCGGCTTTTATTAATGCTTTGACAACTTTTGAATCTTTTGCTACCCTGTACTGAGTCACTTTTATTGAAGTTACTGATTCATCCTCAGCGGCTTCCTCGAGAAAGCGAACAACATAATCATAAGTATGATAAGGATAGTACAAGCCATAATCCTGTTTAGAGATACTATCAAAAAATGAGGCTGACTCATCCAACGCAGTAATTCTGATTGTCTCAAGTTTTTCGTTTTCCAGTTCCGGTTTGCCCGGATTCGGGAAGGCGAAAAAGTCATGAAAATTGTGGTATCTACCACCAGGGAAAAGATCTTCCTTTGAAAGGGTGAGTGCTTCCTTAAGGAATTTCAGGAAACTTTCAGGCATATCCGAATCATACAAAAACCGGCTCGGCACACCTGTATCTCTTTTCGCAATCCCTTTTTTTATTTTAGCGAGAAGATTTCCAGAGAATTCGTCATCAATATATAATTCGGCGTCACGTGTAAGTTTTATAGAGTAAGAGGATTCGATCTCATATCCCGGGAATAAATAGGGGAGGTTAAATTTGATTATATCATCGAGAAACATTACAGGAAATTCACCATCTTCAGAGGGGAGTTCAACAAAGCGGGGGAGTTCGGAAGTGGGAATTTCGATCAAAGCGTATTGAGCGCGTGATTTTTTTCCGGAAATATTTTCACGTTTCGGTTTTGCCCGCAATTTGACCGCAAGATAAAGATGCTGGTTTCTGAGAAATGGTTGAATTCTATTCTTGATAAGCAGCATGGGTGAAATATATTGCTGAACTGAATCGCGGAAATAATCGAGTATCCATTCTTCCTGACGAGGTGATAATCCGGCTTCGTTTGTGAGATAAATTTTTTCTTCTTTGAGAGCCGGAATAATTTCTTCGATAAATATCTGACCGAAATATTCCTGCTGACTATTAACTGTATTGAAAATATCGTTAAGAAGAGTATCAGGGTCAAAATCGAGTTCTTTTCGTGATTTCTCTTTAAGTGCGAGAAGACTGCGGAGAGAAGCAACTCTCACACGAAAAAATTCGTCAAGGTTTGATGAGTATATAGCTAAAAACTTAATTCTCTCGTAAAGCGGATTAGATTTATCTGCGGCTTCCTGCAGCACTCTGTAATTAAAAGAAAGCCAGCTAAGTTCTCTGTTAAAAAGGGTAAAATCCATATAAACTCATTTCGTTTTTAGAAGTATTTTTTGGGGAATTCGAAAAACTCGGTTTTCGCGCAATCAGCTTTCAAGTCATTCCAGCCGGCTATTTCCAGATCAAGTGCGACAATGCCGCTGGTTGGGATATTGTCAATATATTGTTCAGATAAGGTGTTGTTTAATACAGTAAGACCGGGATTATGACCTGTGAGCATTACAGATTGACAGGAGTTATCGATTTTACTCAGCATTGCAATCAGTTCGTTTAAACCCGCTTCGTATATAAGTTCAGATGAAACTATCTTCTCAAGGGGATAATCGAGTATCATAGCGAAAGTTCTGGCGGTAAAATAGGCTCTGAGTGCCGGACTCGAAACAATTATATCGGGCTTAATATTCTGCTTGGCGAGAAGCTGCGCCATAAAAGGTACATCGCGTCTGCCTCTGTCATTCAGCGGGCGTTCAAAGTCTGATAACTCCCTGTATTTCCAGCTTGATTTACCGTGTCTGACCAGGTAAAGTTTTTTCATTTCCCTACTCCGTAATTATTCAATGAGTGTACCGATATCGGTGCCCTCGGGATACAGCGCAAAAGCCACGGCAAAAGCCAATACCGAAATTATAAGTCCGAACATAAAAATGGTGTAGCAAAGCCTGAGGTATTTATATTTTTTGCCAAGCACCTGACCAAGAAAATAGAAGTCTTTAATCATGCTGGAGTATAAATAATCCTTGTCTTTGATCATTTCCCACATTCCCCAGGTGAAATCATCAAGGTTCATATTGAAGAAATTTCCGAAGAAAAGAAGGTTTACATTTTTTGATTTAATTTCTTCCGGGGTGAATGTTCCTTCAGTAACTTTTGGTCGGGTCACCAGTATCGCAAAAGTAAGTGTTACAAGACTGACGATAGTTAATATAACTGTTGGAATTATGAGGTGCGGATTTGTATCAAGTTTCCTGATCATTACCGAAACAATGATAGTGATTATAATAGTGTTTACACTGATCATTATATTGGCTTTGTTATCAGCCATCGCACTGAAACTAACATGTGTCCGCATTACGTTGCGGAACATTGTTTCCACACCCCGCTCAACTTTTTTAAGTTCATCTTTATCGGGGTCGAGCATCCCTTTTTGCTTATTAATGTCTTTATCCTTGATTTCCGATTTATCCGCTTTTTTCAATTTTTTTCTGAACTTTTTCTGAAGTTTGAGGAGATGCTGATTTTTTTGCTCTTCATAATTTTCGCGGGCATACTTCGTAAAAAATTTGTGACTGATCAAAAAGTCGATATTGTTTTTCAGCCAGTCAAATTCATTAAAAATTTTATCAGAACGTCTCTCGTATTCTATCCTGAAGAGTTCATTTTTATCGAAAAAGTTTTCTTTACCAAAGTGGAGTAGATCGGCATCACATAAAACTTCCGCGAGAAGGTTCTGCGGTTTTTGCGGAACTTTGGTTGCCAAAATACAATTGGTAACTTTTTCAATTTGTTCACGAGGATAATCGTTCTCGGCGAGGAAATTACGGGCATAATCAGCTCCGATCTTCTCATGTTCCTCACATTGTTCAATGTAGCCGAGATCATGAAACCAGGCAGCGATAGTTACTATTTCAAGTTCAATTTCCGATAGACCGGAAGCTTTACCTATTTCCAATGCGTTATTTACAACTTCAGTGGTGTGCGTGGTATCGTGATACATGTTTTCAGCGGGCGATTTTTCTTTAAAGAGGTGAGTGACAAATTCCTCTGCCTGCTTGATTATATTGGGATGATTCATGCGTTAAATCCAAAATTAGTATTATATGGCAATATAACCATAAGTTGTGAAAATAATAATAAATCGTCATCAGGTTCTTTAAGAATGTATTAATAAAATCACTAGTTCTTATCGGTAAAAGCCCTGTAAATAGCGAGAATAATTACGGCACCGATGATAGCGCCAAAAAATCCGGCGCGTTCCCCCGGATAGTAGAAGCCGAGATACTGTCCGAGATAAGTAGCCACAACAGAGCCGCCAATTCCCAGCAGAATAGTTATGATACAACCTTTCGGGTCTTTTCCGGGCATAATAATTTTAGCTATAACGCCAACAATAAACCCGATGAGTATAGTCCACAACATAATTAACTCCGAAAATTTATAAGAAAAATCCTTGACAAGTGCACAGGCGTTCACTATATTAGAGGTGAACAAACGAGCACTATATATGAAAAAAGAATTAACAGACAGACAAAAAAGTATTTATGAATTTATAGAAAATTTCGTGCAAATTCATGGATATCCACCAACTTTAAGAGAAATTGGTAAAGAATTTGAGATTGCTTCAACATTCGGAGTTAAAAGGCATATTGACGCTCTTGTAAAAAAGGGTTATCTGATTGTTGAGGGGAGTGCTTCGCGGGCTATTTCTCTTGTTGACCCTGCTGAAAAAGCTGAGGAAGAAAACCTGAATGTTTATTCAATCCCCCTCGTAGGTAGAGTCGCCGCGGGTTTCCCGATTTTGGCAGAGCAAAATATAGAAGGCAAACTTGCGATTGATCACAACCTCTTCAGTGTTAAGCCGGACGCGTTTGCTCTTAAAGTACGGGGTGACAGTATGATCAACGCAGGTATAGTTGAAGGTGATGTTGTGATCGTTTCACCTCAGACTAACGCCAGAAACGGAGAAATAATTGTAGCAATGCTGGCTGATGAAGCGACACTTAAAAGGTTTATCGTCAAGGGTGGTGATTACTATTTAATGCCGGAAAATGATAATTATCCGCTGATAAGTGTAAAGAATAGAGAAGATTTTACGATAATAGGAGTAGTTAAAGGCGTTTACCGCTTTTATAATTGAGAGGAAAGATATGAAAACTGAATTATTTAGCTCAGCAATTACGAATCGATATCCTCTAACTTTCTTGTACGATTTGCAGCCGATAACTTTCGAACCTTATTTGATTGCCAGAAACAGAACCGGTAAAAAGGTAATATATGGAAGGGAATCTAATTCCAACGCTATAAAGGTTTTCGAGTTCGACAAGATATATAATATAAAAATTAATTTTTCTCACAGATTTTCTCCGATTATTCCAATTTTGCCAATCTATAATTAGGAGGCTGTTATGGGACATTACGGTAGAAGAGAAAGGGTGGATGCTTTGATCAGTCAATTCTGGAAAAGCGGTTATCTTACAATAAGCAGAAAGTACGGCAAATACTTGCCGGAACCGAACCCGATTGGTGATTACGAAGTTGACGTTGTTGCCAAGTTTAAGAAAAAAATGGCTATTGGTGTTACATTGACCAAAGAAGAATTGCTCGATGACAATATAATTACCAGATTACGCTATTTGTCGTCCCGACATACACGTTACACCAATAATACAGTAAAGCTTTTTGTTGGTGTTCCTCGCGAACTGATGACAAAAGCCAGATTCATTGTTTCCGAGTTGGGTTCAACTTACAGTAAGAATATCAAGCTTGTTCCGCTTAATGAAAATACGGGGAGATAGATTTTGACAATTTCTTCTCCCCTCTGCTTTTAATACATCACTCATATTTGGGATAATATTTTTTATTACTCCTGATTATTTCATATCTTTTTGTTCAAAATTATTTATTTTTCGCAGTTACAAAGTTTTTAAGTGTAATTATTAAGTAAAATTAGTTACATGCTGGAACTTTTGTGTTTATACCGCTATATAATCAATCTTGACATTTATAGCGGCGTAAATTAATTTGAAAGGTCAATTTAAAATCAATTGAGATCGAATTGCAAAGCAGATTAACAGAAAAAGATAAGCTTAAAATCAACGAGTTCCTTGATTACGGCGGAGATATCCCAAACCATGTTGCCATGATTATGGACGGTAACGGGAGATGGGCTAAAAAACGCGGCCTGCCCAGAGTTGAAGGGCACCGACGCGGAGTTGAAACCGTTAGGGAAATTGTTGAAACTTGTGCGCTGCTTGGTGTTAAATATCTTACCATTTATACATTCTCCACCGAAAACTGGAAACGCCCCAAGGATGAAGTAAGCACGCTTATGAGACTGATTGTAAGAAGTCTTCAGAGTGAAACAAATGAACTTCATTCAAATAATGTAAGGCTTACCACAATCGGTGACACTTCAATGCTTCCTGATATCGTGCGTAAAGAACTTTGTACCGCGATGGAAAAAACCGCAAACAACACTAAACTTACTCTTAATCTTGCGCTTAGTTACAGCGGCAGGTGGGAGATACTTGAAGCTGTTAAAGGGATTTCCGAGAAAGTAAAAAATGGTGAGCTAGACATCGAACAAATAGATGAAAAATTATTTTCGGGGTATTTATCAACCAGTGAAATTCCCGATCCCGATCTCCTCATTCGAAGCGGCGGCGAGTATAGAATTAGTAATTTCCTTTTGTGGCAAATTGCGTATTCTGAATTGTATGTTACAAATGTTTTATGGCCAGAGTTCAGGTATAAAGATATGTTGCTCGCGATTGAGGATTTTCAGGGCAGGGAAAGAAGGTTTGGGTTAGTTAGTGAACAATTGCAGAATAAACGTAAAAAAATTCAGAATGTTAAAAAACTTTCAAATCAGATCGCTTAGTTTAATTGTATTTCTTCTCGTTTTTTTAACGATCGACAGTTTTTCCCAGGTAAAACCGGCTTCCTTGCAGATACTTGGTATTACTGTTGAAGGTAATATATCGGCTGACGCTAATACAATTATAGCTAATAGCGGACTGAGAGTCGGGAATGAAATTCAACCTGGTAGTGATGCTACCAATAAGGCAATACGCAGGTTGTGGAAACTTGGTATCTTCGAAGATGTACAGATCATTGTAGAAAAGAAGATAGAAAATGGTGTCTTCCTCCTTATTAAAGTTGTGGAGTTCCCGAGGGTTGAAAAAGTCTTCATCGAAGGTGAAGATGAGATTGATGAAGATGATATTCTCAAAGAAATTAACCTGATACCGGGTCAGACATTAAAGGCGCAGGATGTTTTTAAGTATAAACTTAAAATCAGAAAGCTATATGACGAGGAAGGTTTACTAAACGCGGAAATCACACCTAAAAAATTCAATTACTCCAGTGCTGATACTTCGGATGATGAAATCACTGTTTTGTGGAAAAACATCAACGATCCGGAAGATGAGTATGAATCGGTTTACGACTACGATCCCGATTATCCCTCAAATATTATTGGTAAAGTTAAAAACAGAATCTTACTGGTATTTGAGATTGTAGAGGGTGACGAGGTTGTTGTTCGTGAAATAGTATTCAATGGTAACCAAAATTACGATGACGATGATTTGAAAGATGAGCTTGAAGAAACCTCTGAAGCAAGATGGTGGAAGTTCTGGACCGGTTCAAATTTTAATCGTGAAGAGTTTGATACAGACCTTGAGGGACTTGTAACATTTTATCGTAAAAACGGGTTTAGAGATTTTCAGGTATTGAATGACTCGCTAGAGTATTTTAATGATAAACAAGACCTGAAAATAATTATAGATGTTTATGAAGGTCCTCAATACAAAGTGAGAAATATTGTTTTTGACGGCAATACTGTTTATGATGATGACAGACTTCTTGAAAGACTCGATTTTGAGAAGGGTGATATTTTCGATTACGAAAAATGGAATCAGAATTTAAGATTTAACGAAGCTCAGACTGATGTTTCCTCGCTATACCAGGACATGGGTTATTTAACATTCAATCTTCAAACGAGAGAAGTGAAAGTTGGTGAAGATAGTCTTGATATATTTATAGATATTACCGAAAACAACCGATTCAAAATTGGTGATGTGAGAATTACAGGAAACGACAAAACTAAAGAGAAAGTTATTCGTCGTGAGCTATACACGGTTCCCGGTGACTATTTCAGCAGAAATAATATTTTCAGAAGTATTCAGCAGCTCGCGAACTTGCAGTATTTTAATGTTGAGCAGTTATATCAGACGGGTGTTGATTATCGTCCCGCTAATGACAGTACTGTTAGCTTAATATATAACGTTGAGGAAAAATCGAGCGATTACCTTAACGCTTCTATAGGATATAGCGGTAGTTTCGGGTTTAGCGGAGCGGTTGGTGTAACTCTTACAAACTTCTCGATTACCGAGCCCTTTCAGTTGGGTGGTGGTCAAATCCTGAACTTCAACTGGCAGTTTGGTGTCGGTAACTTCTATCGTACATTCACACTCGGCTTTACCGAGCCATGGTTTATGGATACTCCTACACTTGTTGGTTTTGATGTTTTCGATACTCGTCAGAGATATGTTTATGACTTGCGTCAGTCGGGTGGAACCATTAAAGTTGGTAGAAGGCTAAAATGGCCTGATAACTATTTTTATGTTCAGGGAATGTTCCGATTCCAGTATAATGATGTAATTGACGGTCGCGAGTTTTACGCTGAAGGTGTTTCTCGTCAATATACTGTGGGCGCAACCATTAGCAGGACAGATATAGACAATCCGATATTTCCATCGAAGGGTTCAAAGTTCTCAATAAATGCTGAGCTTTCAGGTGGACCAATATTGCCGGGTGATGTTGATTATTACAAAATTGAACTTAAAACAGAATGGTACAAGAGACTATTTAATAGTAACCGTCTGGCTTTTTACACCGGTCTGGATATGGGATATATCGACGAACTGGTTAAAGGAACGACTATTCAGCCATTCGAATTTTTCTACATGGGTGGTAATGGTTTGGTTATCGCGACAACCCCGCTCAGAGGTTATGATGACAGGAGTGTTGGACCGAGAAGCAGTAACGGCAACATCATCGGTGGTCGTGTTATGAGCAAATATACTATGGAATTACGAGCCGCACTCGCGCTTGACCCAATTCCGATATATGTTCTTGGTTTTGCAGAAGCCGGAAATACATTTTTTGATTTAACAGAAACAGACTTTTTTGATTTGAAAAGAAGCGCCGGATTTGGTGCGAGATTGTTGATTAATCCTATCGGGTTGATTGGATTTGATTACGGCTATGGATTTGACAGAAAAAGTGTTGACGGTAATGACCCGTCGTGGGAGTTTCATTTCCAGTTCGGTCGTGGATTTTAACTTAAATAAATACAAGAGGTTACAGTGAAAAAAGCAGTATTACTTTTAGCTATTGTTTTAATGACAGGAAGCGTATTTGCCCAGAAAATAGGATATGTTAATTCGCAAACTATTTTGGAACAGCTTCCGGAAGCTATAAAAGTACAGAGCGATCTTGACGCTATGATCGCAAATTGGCAGACTAAACTTGATAGCATGAACACAGATTTGCAGCAGGCTTACGCAAGCTATCAGCAGCAGGCAGGTAATATGCCGGAAGATAAAAGACAAGCTACCGAACAGGAAATTTTGCTTAAACAACAGAGATTGGAACAATACAGACAGAGTAAATTTGCACAGCCAAATGGTGAAGTATTTATCAGACAGGAACAGATGTTTGAACCAATCAGAGCTAAAATAATTGAAGCTATTAAAGCGGTTTCCAAAAAAGAAGGTATGTCTTTTGTATTTGACAAAACCGAAACTCTTCCCTTAATTTTACATGCCGACGATCAATATGACATCACTTTTGAAGTGTTGAATAAATTAAAAAGAGGCAAATAAATTAAGAGGTGACTCACATGAAAAAATTGGCAGTTTTAACTTCGTTCTTTTTATTAATTATCACTGGAAGTTCCTTTGCGCAGCTTAATATCGGATATGTTGATTCCGATGCTATAATGGCAAATTTGCCGGATGCTCAGGATGCTCAAACAAAAATTGACGCGTTTATTCAGGAATGGCAGGAAGAACTTTCCAAGATGGAGAAGGATTGGCAGGACTTGTATGATGATTACGAAAAGCGGAAGCTGATTATGAGTGATCAGAAAAGAGTTGAGACCGAAAAAGAACTTGTGAAAATGGAAGACGAAATTGCCAATTACCGCCAAAAGAAATTTGGTGTTAATGGTGAGTTGTTCCAGAAGCAGGAAGAGTTGATGAAACCTGTTCAAAATAAAGTTTTCAACGCTATTCAGGAAATAGCGGAAGAGGAAGAATTCGATTTCATCTTTGACCGAAGCGGTGATATTATTTTTCTTTTCGCAAAAGATGATTACGACGTAACTAATTTGGTCCTGGAGAAATTAAAACTGTAATCTTGTATGGAAATTAGAATTAAAGATGCCGCCGATTTAGTCGGCGGTTCGATTATTGGTGATAGCGATTCCACTTTTAGAGGGATCGCTAAAATTTTTGATGCCGGTAGTGAAGACCTCACTTTTCTGTACCTTCCCAATTACCTCAAACATCTCGATACAACTAAAGCAAAAGTTGTTCTGATAAAGCCCGAGTTTGAACGAAAACGGGATGATCTAACCTATATTCTCGTTGATAATCCTGATAAAGCCTTGCAGAAGATTGTTGAAAAATATTTCACTTATGAGCTTGAACTTGATGGAGTTGATTCCTCCGCTTCTGTGGGAGATGGGACCGAGGTATCTGATGGTGCTGCGCTGGGTAAAAATGTTGTTGTCGGGAAAAATGGAAAAATTGGTAAAAAAACCAGAGTATTTCACAATACCGTAATCATGGATAATGTTCAGATTGGAGAAAATTGCTTAATTTACCCGAATGTTACTATACGGGAAAATTGCATAATAGGTAATGATGTGATTATTCACTCCGGAAGTGTAATTGGTTCCGACGGTTTTGGCTATAATCCCAATGCGCTGGGTGAGTTTGACAAAGTTCCGCAGGTGGGTAATGTGATTATCGAAGACAAGGTAGAGATAGGAAGCAATGTGTCGATTGACAGAGCAGCGATTGGCTCCACGATAATCGGATTCGGTTCAAAACTTGATAATCTCGTGCAAATTGCTCATAATGTCGAGATTGGTAAAAACACTGCGATATCTGCACAATCGGGAGTGTCGGGTAGTACTAAGGTCGGTAATCATGTTATTCTTGCCGGGCAGGTTGGTGTTGCCGGACATATAGAAATTTGCGATCAGACAATCGTGGGTGCCCAGACCGGTGTATCAAAATCGATCAAAAAACCGGGCAGATATTTTGGTTATCCGGCGAAAGAGGTATCGCAATCGCACAGACTTGAAGGACATTATCGTTCACTCCCTAAATACGCCGAGCGTATAAGTGAACTTGAAAAAAAATTATCAGAATTGGAAGAAAAATTAAATAGATAAGGAACCCTGATGTTAGAACTACAGAGGACAATAGCTAAGGAAATTTCTGTTTCCGGTGCCGGATTGCATACCGGTACAGTTTGTAAGCTAACTTTCAAACCGGCACCTGAAAACTCGGGTATAAAATTTATCAGAACCGATCTTGGTGGAAATCCTGAAATTCCGGCGACAGTAGATTATGTAGTGGATGTTTCCAGAGGAACAACCCTCGGTATTGGTGATGTTAAAGTTCATACAGTTGAGCATGTATTAGCTGCGGTTGCGGGTTTACAGATAGATAATATCAATATTGAAGTTGAAGGAATTGAGCCTCCTGTTGGTGACGGCAGTTCAATGCTGTTTGTTGAAAAACTTCTTGAAGCAGGTTTTGAAGCTCAAAAAGCACCTAAGGATTACCTTGTAATTGAAGATACTGTAATGCATCATGATGAAGAAAAGGGTATTGATATTGTGGCGCTTCCTCTTGATAGTTTTCGTATTACATGCATGGTTGACTATCACAATCCGGCATTAGGTTCACAACATTCAGGTTTATTTGATCTTGAGAAAGAATTTGTTGAGGAGTTTGCTCCCTGTCGTACATTCTGTTTCCTTAGTGAAGTGGAAATGCTGGCAAAACAGGGCTTGATAAAGGGTGGCAATATTGATAACGCGGTAGTTATAGTTGATCATGATTTGAATCAGAATGAACTGGATGATCTTCGTGTAAAGCTTGGTGTGGAATCACCAATGTCTGTTGGTCCAACCGGGTTCTTGAATGATAAATCTTTACGATTCAAAAATGAGCCGGTTCGTCATAAGTTACTTGATATGATTGGTGATCTCGCTTTAATCGGGGTTCCAATTAAAGCCCAGATATTAGCCGCCAGACCGGGTCATAAAGCAAATGTTGAGTTTGCCAAAAAAATCAGAAAGTTATACCAGCAGAAAAAACTTGTAAAAAAATACCAGTTCAAGAAAACTGAAGGCGTTGTTTTTGATATTAACGCAATTCAGAGAATTTTGCCTCACAGATATCCATTCCTTTTGGTTGACAAGATCACCCATCTCGAAATGGAGAAGAAGGTTGTAGGAGTAAAATCGGTAACTATTAATGAGCCGTTTTTCCAGGGTCATTTCCCGGGTCAGCCTGTTATGCCGGGCGTACTAATTGTTGAGGCGATGGCGCAGGTGGGTGGTATTATGCTGCTCAATAGTTATCTTAATCCGGAAGAGAAGCTTGTGCTTTTCACTTCAATCAAAAACGCCAAGTTCAGGAAAACAGTAGTTCCCGGTGATCAGCTGGTTCTTGAAGCGAATATGAAGATGAAAAAACGCAATATAGTTATGATGGAAACACAGGCATTTGTAGATAACGAACTTGTCGCTGAAGCGGAGTTGATGGCCGCTATAGTGGACAGGGAAGATAAAAAAGATTAATACAGGTAACAGATGACGATGATTGAAAAAACAGCTGTTGTAAGTAGTAAAGCCTCAATTGGCGAAAATGTAAAAATTGCTCATAATGCTGTTATTTATGATGATGTTATTATTGGGGATAATTGTGAAATAGGACCAAACGCTGTGCTCTATAATGGTGCGCGTTTGGGGAACAATGTGAAAATTTTCCAGGGCGCATCGGTCTCCAATGATCCGCAGGATTTGAAATTTAGCGGTGAGCCAACAGAATTCAGGATTGGAGATAATAGTGTAATTCGCGAATTCGCTACACTTCATCGGGGTACAGACGCTCACGGGTATTCCCAAATTGGTAAAGACTGTCTGATAATGGCTTATGCGCATGTTGCTCACGATTGTATCCTTGGCAACAATGTGATTTTAGCCAATAGTGTTCAGATCGGCGGACATGTGGAAATTGAAGACTGGGTGATTGTTGGAGGTTCAGTACCAATTCATCAGTTCGTAAAGATCGGACAGCATACAATGATCGGCGGCGGCTGGAGAGTGCCATATGATGTTCCGCCATATATGATAGCTGCACAGGAGCCGCTGAAATATACCGGAGTTAATCTGGTTGGTTTGAGAAGAAGAGGTTTCTCTAACGAACAGATCACGAAAATTAAAGAAGCTTATAAAACCTTGTTTCATTCGGGTAAAAACCTTGGTGAGGCAAAAGCTGAACTGGCTGAAAAATCGGGATCAGAAGATGTGGTTGGCGTTATTCTCGATTTTCTGGGAAGAATTACCAGACCCGGAATAAAATGATGAAATGGAATTTTATTTATAGCGGCTTTCAGACGGGCAAGTTTAATATGGACACGGATATCCGTCTGGCAATGAATTGTGGAGAGGATGAAGCATTTTTCAGGCTTTACAGATGGAATCCCTATTGTATTTCGCTCGGTGCCAATCAGAGTATTAAAGACATTGATGAAGCGGTAGCAAAAGCTGACAATATTGATATCGCGAGAAGACCCACCGGCGGCAGAGCAATTTTGCATGCTGAAGAATTAACTTATTCTGTTGTGATGCCATTAAATCAGGGTCTATCGGCGAGAGAAATTTATACGAAAATATCATTAGCCCTCGTGAATGGATTGAGAAAATATGATTCGGGATTAGCCGGCGCCGAATTGGAAAATGTTCAGCCGAATTTCCCTGACTTACTCAAAAAACCTTCCGGGATGTTATGTTTTGCCAGTACCGCGAAAAGCGAAGTTAAATATGATGGCAAAAAACTGATTGGAAGCGCCCAAAGAAAAATGGATAAAGTAGTGCTTCAGCACGGTTCAATATTGGTTGGAACTTATCATCGCAAGCTTCCGGAATATTTGAGTGATAAGTCTAACCTGGCGATATTAAACCATGAGTTGGAAGCGAAAACCACAGAAATTGAAACTATTCTCGGCAAACCCGTGGATTATGATCGATTAGCTGAAAATCTTGTAGAAGGATTTGAGGATATGTGGGAAGTTGAATTTGAAGAAAAACCGGAAATGAGTTTTCAATGAGTGTTAGCAGTAAAGAGTTCAGAAAAGTAACTACAAAAACTTTGCAGTTATTTAAGAAAAAAGATATCAAAATTTCCGCGTTGACCGCGTATGATTTTATTACCGCGGCAATTTTGGATAAATCCGGTATAGACGTGATTTTGGTGGGTGATTCTCTCAGTAATGTTTTTCAGGGAAACGATACTACACTTCCGGTAACGATGGATGAAATGATCTATCACACAAAAGCGGTGACCAAGGGTGTTGAACGCGCGATGGTTGTCGTTGATATGCCATTTATGTCTTATCAGACGAGTGTTAATGAGGCTTTTAGGAATTCCGGTAGAATCATGAAAGAGACTCACGCAGGAGCTGTAAAACTGGAAGGTGGAGAAAGAATTGCAGAATCAGTTATGAAAATAACCGAAGCCGGAATACCCGTTATGGGTCATGTTGGATTGACACCGCAGTCAATTCATCAGTTTGGCAGTTATAAAGCACGTGGTAAAGATGATGATGAAGCGATACAGATATTAAAAGACGCAAAAGCCCTCGAAGAAGCCGGTGCATTCGCGATTGTACTGGAAAAAATTCCCCATAGGCTTGCTAAAAAAATCACTGAGGCACTAACTATTCCTACAATAGGGATTGGCGCAGGTGTTTATTGTGATGGCCAGATTTTAGTTACGGCAGATATGCTGGGATTGAATACAGATTTTCATCCGAGATTTGTAAGGCAGTATTCTGATGTTGCCGATCGAATGACTACCGGAATAAAATCGTATATCGATGACGTTAAAAGCCAAAAATTCCCTACAGAAGAAGAGAGTTATTAAGCAATAACAATCTATGAAAACATCCCGTATATTTTTATTTTTCGCGATACTATTTTCAGTTCTCTCTGCCCAGGATGAGCTGCCAAAGCTAAATTATTTTCTTGAGGGTATTAAGGTATTTGATATTGCAGGTGACGAATCCTCAATATGGGTCGCGTCAAACGGGAATGGTGTATTCAGATATGATAAAAAATCGGGGAAGTGGAGTAACTATTCCAGCGATAACGGCAAAATAAACTACGATTTTTTCTATTGTATCGATACCGACGACCGATATGTTTTTGCCGGTTCCACTGACGGTCTGTTTATCATGGATAAAAAGCGTGAGCGTTGGTCGAAACGGAAATTCGGGCAGGGTGGTCAGCTTAGCAACTGGATCCGGGATGTGGTTTATGACGAGGTTGATGATGTTCTCTGGATTGGGCGATTCAAGTATCTTTCCAAGTTTGATATAAGAACCAGAAGATTTCATGACTATGATTTAACTGTTGACGGCAATCGCAAATCCAATACGATCAAGGCAATTGCTGTCGATGGTGACAGCCTTGTATGGTTTGGAACGGAAGCCGGAATGCACAAGTATGATAAAAGCCGCAGGATTGATGACGGTGAATCATTGATCTTCTACAATAACCGGTTAAATTATTTCCAGGGTGAAGGTGAGACTGTTTCAATCTCATCCATGATATTTGAGCAGAATAATATGTGGATAGGTCTGGATGAATTTATTACCGAGGAACGCCCTGAATTCAATCTCGGTGGATTGTACAAATTCAACAGGCGTAACGACTGGATTAAGTATGACGTTACGAACGGACTTCCGGCAAACGGCATTTATGATATTGAACGGACAGGTAGTTATATCTGGGTTTCCTGCTATCAGTTCGGGGAACGTACAAAAGAATTTTACGGGAGAGGATTGGCGGTAATTGACAGTATTGCCGAAAAAGTTATATATATTAATGATGAACGACTTCCCGCGAGTATTTATTCCATCTATTACGATGGCGCAAATTTGTGGCTGGGAAGTGACAATGGTGTATATGTGCTCGATTTGACAAATACACTGGCTAATTGGAATTAAACAGGTTGTGAGATGAAAATTATTTCTATTGAAAGATTAAACGAAATAAAAAATGGTTTTGCAGGTAAAAATGTTGCCGTAATAGGTGACCTGATGATAGATTGCTACTTTTGGGGAGCGGTAAAACGTATTAGTCCGGAAGCACCTGTACCTGTTGTAGAGGTTGACGACGAATTTGTACGATTTGGTGGTGCGGCGAATGTTGCTTATAATATTGTTACACTTGGCGGAAAAGCATTTCCGGTTGGTGTAATAGGTAATGATAGTGATGGTGAGTCTTTCAAAAGATTGATGGAAGAGGCCGGAATATCCTCAGAAGGAATTATAGTTGATAACTCACGACCTACAACTGCAAAAACAAGGGTCATCGCTTCGCAACAGCATGTTGTAAGGATTGACAAAGAGAGCAAAGAGAATATTTCAGCTGATATAGAAAATAAAATTTATTCTTTTATAAAGAGCAAAGCAGATACACTCGACGCGGTTATTCTGGAGGATTACAATAAGGGAGTTCTTACCAGAGATTTGATTGAAAGGGTGATATCACTGTGTGAAGAAAAAGAGATCGTTGTTACGGTAGATCCGAAATTGCTGAACTTCTTCGAATATAAAAATGTGACTGTGTTCAAACCGAACCGGAAAGAGACTGAAGACGCTCTCGGAACAATTTTAAAAACTCCAGAAGAATTATCGCAGGCAGGGAAGGAATTACTTGAAAGGTTAAATGCCAAATATGTGCTTTTAACATTAGGGGAAGAAGGTCTGGCATTGTTTGAATCGGGTCAACCGGAAAAGAAAATTCCTACTAAAGCCAGGAAGGTATCTGACGTTTCGGGTGCGGGAGATACTGTAATTTCAACACTTACTATGGCACTCGCTGCCGGCGCTGAAATATCGGAAGCGGCATATCTCGCCAATTATGCAGGCGGTTTGGTCTGCGAAGAAGTTGGGATAGTACCTATAAAGATTGATCATTTGTTTTCTACTGTTGGCAAGGAATTGAAAAATGGATAATATATTCAAAAACAGAGATGAATTTCTTGAGACAAGAAAAAGATTGAAAGCGGATGGCAAAAAGTTGGTGTTTTCAAATGGCTGTTTTGATATATTACACGCGGGACATGTTGATTATTTGAGTAAGGCCCGGGAAGCGGGTGACGCACTGATAGTGGCGCTAAATTCTGATATCTCCGTCAGGAGTATAAAGGGTGAAAAAAGACCTATCGTCCCTCAGGATGAGAGGGCTTTCATTATAGCGAATCTGAAATGTGTTGATTTTGTCACCTTTTTTGACGAAGATACACCTCATGAAATAATCAGTGATATTGTTCCGGATATCCTTGTAAAAGGGGAAGACTGGGCAATTGATAAAATTGTTGGCAGGGATATTGTAGAAGCTAATGGTGGTGAAGTTAAAAGAATCAAGTTTGTAAATCCGCAGTCAACTACTAATATAATCGAAACAGTATTAGAGCGTTATAAGTAAAGGCTTGGAAAAAAAAGAAAAACCAAAATTCAGAAGACCGCTTTACAGAAAGATAATAAATGGCTTCATTATCTTCTTCGTAGCGGTTTTTTTAATATTTGTTCTATTGTTGGGGTTTTCGCAAACTTCAACTTTCAGGGAATTGTTGCGCGATAAAGCCGTCGAGATCGTTTCTGAATCAATAAGCGGCAATTTTGAGCTTGGTAGTATAGATGGAACAATATTTACTTCTCTTTTCCTCAATGATATCAAAGTGTATGATGAAACCGATACACTTCTGACCGCAAAAAAAATTGAAATTAAATTAAGTCCGCTTCAAGTGCTTCTGCGTAAAATATACGTGCGTAAGATTGAACTACAGGATGTTTCTTTCAGAATTTATGCCCGTGAAAACGGAAAATCAAATCTTGACGAAATATTTGCTTCGCCAGACACCGCCTTACCTGAACAAGCGGACTCTACCGATTTTGAAAAAGTGATAAAAGAGGCTGATGAGTCATCACCTTTCCCCTTGCAGATTGAGGTGGTTGCATTCGAAATTAAAAACCTTGAGTTTAGAAACCAGTTAAGCAAAAACAAAGGGAAGTACAGAGAATATTCTTCGTTGAACAGCGCGGATTTATGGGTGAAAAATTTGAATCTCAGGGCAACTTTAGCCGCAAATTTCAGGAAACAAAATATTTTCCTTAATCTTGAACACCTTTCCGCCGAGCCGAATTTAAGAAAATTTAAGTTACGTGAACTTAGCTCCAAAATTTTTATCTCAAATGATTATGCCGAGGTAAGAGATTTTTCACTCGTGACCGATAGTACCGATTTAGATATTGACGCCAGGCTGGAGAATCTCAATCTATTTGGTGATTTAAATAGTGAACTTTTCCGGGATTATCCAGCGCGTGTTTCACTTGACGCGAGAAAGTTCTGCTTTGCCGATTTATCCTCATTTGTTGAAGCCACAGATATCCTGAATGGAACTGTGAAGTTAGCGCTTGAGGCTGAGGGTGACTACGCAGACCTGAACATAAATAAACTAAACTTGTCATTCAGAAATAGCCGATTTAATATGAGTGGTCGGTTAGAGAATCTGCATATCCCGTCTGAGTTGTATATAGATGTTAAAATCGATGAATCAAAGGCGGATTATAGTGACGTAAACTATCTCTTGCCGAAATTGCAGCTTCCAAGATATCCGGGAGCGCGACTTACAAATTTTGATTTGTGGATGAAGGGCGAACCTACAAAATTCCGAACCGGACTCTTGGCTGATACCGAAGACGGGAATATAAATTTAACCGCTTCAATGAACATGCAGAGGAATAAACTTAATTATAATGCGGAATTTTTAACAGAAAATATTGATATAGAACCATTTACCGGAATAAAATCGGTATTGAATTCTACCGGCCGAATTACCGGAGCCGGAACAGACTTTTCAGATATGATCACAGAATTCAGATTAGAGCTACTGGATTCGAAGATTGATGTCTTTAACATAGCGGATTTAAGTCTGAATACCAGCGCGCAAAATTCTTTGGTTGATATTGACATTAAAACAGAAATTGATAGTGCCCGATATGATATTTCCGGTTATTTTGATTTTAGTGACACGAACAGGACCGAGTACGATTTTACCGGTACATTGCAGGATGTAGACCTGAGTAAGGTTATACGAGATGAATATTTTCAGTCAGATATCAATATGAGCTTTTTGCTTGCAGGACGATATCTTGAAATTGATAGTATGCTACTGAATTTTAATATCGCTCTAGAAAATTCGAACTTCAGAACTGAACATATCGATCATGCCGGTTTGGAGTTTTTAATTGACAGAACCGATACAAACAGGACGATAAAACTTAAGAGCGATTTCCTCGATTTTAATGTTGCTGGTGATTTTTCAATTGATACAGCTCTTACATTATTGTCTTACCAAAGTGAAACTATCCTTGATATTATCGGACAGAAGGCGGAAGGGTTCAATCCTATTGGTGAAGATTCACTAAAGTATGTAAATCTTGATTCACTTGCGTTACCTGAAATTGCATATACCGATATCAATTTTAATTTTGATTATCAGTTGAAAGATTTAACACTGATAGCGCTTTTTTTAGGTGAAGAGCAGTTTGATGCAGCCGGACAGGGAGACGGACGAGTTTCGAACAAAGGATATATCTTTGAAATCTCCTCTGATTTTAATCTGGATTATTTTATACGTCGGAATGAAGAGGAAATATTATATTTCTCAGATGTTGAGTTAAATCTGGATTTTAACCGGGATAACAGAGTACGATCTTTTGAGAACCTCTTCGGTGCCGTTGCTCTTACCGGAAAAAGAATTCATTTTGGTCAGAACTTAAATGACATTGAACTGGATTTAATTTTTAATCAATCCAAATTGTTCTACAACATGAAGGGTGATTTTGAGGATTATCTGAACGCTTCTTTAAGCGGTGATGTGGAGCTATCGAACGAATTTCAGGAGGTGAATCTTACAGATTTTCTTCTGGATTACAAAGGAAATGTTTGGGAAAATGCTAAACCGGCAAGAATTATGTACAGGGGTGATGATTTTATTATTTCCGATTTTAATATTCGAAACGGTGAAGCAGAACTTCTTCTTGAAGGTTTATTGAAAACAGGAGGAGACCAGGATTTTTCATTGAGTCTGACTGGTCTGAACGGAGAACAACTTAATAATTTGTTTGCTGAGCCCGGTGAAACCATTTATCCTGATGGATTGATCAATATAAACTCGAATATTGAAGGAACAATATTTGAACCTGAAATTGAAGTTGATTTTGAGTGGGGCAACCTTAAATACGGGGAATCTTTATTGGGAGTTCTCGACGGTAAATTAAGGTATAATGATAAATTGCTGGATTCGAAATTTCAATTTTTCACTTCGGGTGGAGAGATTGACACCTTGATTGAATTAGAGGGGGGAGTACCTGTTGATCTTGGTTTTGTGGGCGTTACAGAGAGGATCATTCCGGATAAAGAGATCAATCTGCTACTCTATTCCAACCGCTTTGATCTATCGGTTCTTGGTAACAGTTTGCCGAACATCAAGGAGCAATCGGGTATTCTGACAGCTATTGTTGAGGTTAGAGGGAATTTGAATGAACCGAGTTACAATGGAGAATTAAAAATTGAAAATGGTAAATTTCTCGGTGAGTTTAATGGTCTTGATTACATCCTGAATGCGAAATCCACATTTAATGAAAATGGCATCGCGATTGAATATGTTACTTTGCGCAATGGTGGTGAAGTGGATGTTCAGAATATTGGCGAGATGAATCTGACCGGAAATATTAAGACCGAGAACCTTTCACTTGATGAAATATCACTTAACCTTGAAGGTGATCTTACGGTTTTAAGTGACGAATCACGGTCTGTTAGTCCGAATGTATATGGTGAGCTTTTCATCGCCACTGACGGTAACTGGGCATTTGATTACAAGGATGGGGTTCCGTTTTTCAAAGGA